>JBJMVW010000168.1:0-28744 GCA_045810465.1 Massilia sp.
GATCGAGGCAGGCCTGGTTGCAGGCGATGCAGGTATTGATCTCGTCGGTGCGCCCGCTCGCGGCCTTGGCCACGAACTCGGGATCGGCCAGGAATGGCCGCGCCATCGACACCATGTCGGCGTCGCCGCGCGCGATCAACTCTTCCGCTTCGCCCGGCATGTTGATGCGGTTCGACGCCACCACCGGGACCGAAACGTGCTGGCGCAGCTTGCCCGCCACGCCGGCAAAGGCCGCGCGCGGCACCGAAGTCACGATGGTCGGCACGCGCGCCTCGTGCCAGCCGTAGCCGGTGTTCAGGATGGTCACGCCGGCCGCCTGCAGCGCCTGCGCCACCGCGACCACCTCCTCCCACGAATTGCCGCCTTCGACCAGGTCGAGCACGGAGTGCCGGTACATGATGATGAAATCGGGGCCAACCGACTGGCGGATGCGCTTGACGATGTCGACCGCGAGCCGCATCCGGTTGTCGATCGAGCCGCCCCAGCGGTCGGTGCGCAGGTTGGTGCGCGCGCACAGGAACTGGTTCAGCAGGTAGCCTTCGCTGCCCATCACTTCGACCCCGTCGTAGCCGGCCATCTGCGCCAGCCTTGCGCTCTTCGCGTAGGCGCGGATGGTGGCCTCGATCCCGCGCTCGGTCAGGGCGCGCGGGCGAAAGCGCGAGATCGGCGACTTGACGCTGGAGGCCGAGACCACGAACGGCTGGTAGCCGTAGCGGCCGGCGTGCAGGATCTGCATGACGATCTTGCCGCCCTCTGCGTGCACCGCGCGCGTGACCCGGCGGTGGTTGACCACGTCGCCGACGAAGTTCATGGTGCCGCCGAAGGGCAGCAGCCAGCCCTGCCGATTGGGCGAGATGCCGCCGGTGACGATCAGGCCGACGCCGCCACGCGCGCGTTCACGGTAGAACGCGGCCAGCTTGCCGTAGTTGTAGAAGCGGTCTTCGAGCCCGGTATGCATCGAGCCCATGATCACGCGGTTCTTCAGCGTGGTGAAGCCGAGGTCGAGGGGCGCCAGCAGGTGGGGATATAGCGAATTTGTCATCACGGCATTAGACCGTGAATCTCTAGACCCGGGGTTCTAAAACGGCGATTTCCGGTTGGGTGGGCGGCGTGGCCACGCGGTTTCCCCGTAGGGTGGGCACCCTGTGCCCACGCGGACGTCAGCACTGAGCCAGCTTTCGCGTGGGCACAGGGTGCCCACCCTACGCCAAATGGCTCTCGCGATCACGCAGCTCGGCGAACTGTTCGAGGCTGCCGATTCGCACCGTTACCGGGTTCAGGCTGGCGCTGTGGGACAGCGACCGCCACGCAAAGCGCCATTCCTGCTCCTGCGCCTCGGCGCCGGTTTTGCTGAAGGCGGCGCCCAGCCGCGAGCGCGCGCCATATTCGACCGGTCCGTCGATGCCGGCCCAATTGGGCAAGGCACGCTGGACCGCGCGGTGCAGGCGCTCGCCAAACTCCTCGCTGTGGTGGATGACCAGGCAGCAGTCGGCCGGCGCGAACACGTCGAACAGCTTTTTGTCCCAGGCCGTGGAGAACGACAGGGTCAGGAAGCTGCCCGCCGGGTCCAGCCGGAATTGCCCGGCCTTGAGCGCCTGTTCGAGGTCGCTGCGCAGGCCGTAGCGGTGCAAGGTAGGGGGACGTTGGTAGTCGTGCATGATGACTCGATTCGATAAAAAGGGATGCCCGCCGCGGCGCAAATGCCTCCCGCGCTCAGAGCGGATGCTGGACCGCGCTCGTCACGTGATGCAGTTTCATGTAGTGGAACGAGACGAAGACCTCACGCAGCAGGAAGACGAAGCTGAAGATCAGGGCAACCATCGCGAGCACGAACATGCCGGCGATGTACCGGTCGAGCGGCAGGTCAGTGGCGTCTCCCAGGAACAGGGAAGCAATCACGAGGCACACCAGCAGGCCGCACGCGGTGCTCGCGGTGATCGCGTAATTAATCAACCGCCAGCGTTTGTACAGCACTCCCAGTTCATCGGCGTCCTCCGGGTGCGGCTCTTTGCGCATCCGCAGTTCCAGCACACGTACCCGGTCGATGATACGCGCCAGGCGGTTGGTCAGCACGGTCAGCTTGGTCGCAACGCCGGTGAGCAAAAACACGGGCGCGATCGACAGCTGGATGAGGTGGCCAATGTCGCTGATCTGGATATTCATCGGTGCGTCGGGTAGTTATAGTTGTAAGGTGGCTAGTAGTGTACCAGCGCGGCGGGGACCACTGTACTCAATCGAAACGGCGGCGCCGCTTGAATTGTTCGGTGGCGCCCACCAGCGCGCGCGCAATGCCGATCTCGAGCGCGCCGTGGCCGGCGTCGGCGATCATCCGCAACTGCGCGCCCGGCCACGCCTGGTGCAGGCGCCAGGCCGACAGCGGCGGGCAGATCACGTCGTAGCGGCCCTGCACGATCACCGCCGGCAGGTGCGCGATGCGCTCGACGTCGCGCAACAGCTGGTCGTCCTCGAGGAAGCCGAGGTTGGCCATGTAGTGCGCCTCGAGGCGGCCGACGCCGAGGTCGAGCGTGTCGGACGACGACTCCTCCTCCTGTGGCAACAGGAATACGCGGCGGCCCTCGAAGCGGCTCCAGGCGCGCGCCGCCGGCCAGTACACAGCCGGGTCGTCGCACAGCAGGCGCCGCGCGTAGGCGTGCAGCAGGTCGCGCCGTTCATCGAGCGGGATCGGGGCCACGAATTCCTCGTACAGCTCGGGGTAGAACCACTCGACACCATGCAGGAACCAGTCGATCTCGGCCGCCGTGCACAGGAAGATCCCGCGCAGCACGAAGCCGAGGCAGCGTTCCGGATGCGTTTGGCCGTACGCCAGCGCCAGCGTCGAGCCCCACGAGCCGCCGAACACCAGCCAGCGCTCGATGCCGAACATCTCGCGCAGGCGTTCGATGTCCTCGATCAGCAGCTGGGTGCTGTTGTTGCGCCATTCGCCGAGCGGGGTCGACTTGCCGGCGCCGCGCTGGTCGAACAGGATCACCCGGTAGCTGTGGGGGTCGAAAAAGCGCCGGTGCTGCGGCGACAGCCCTGCGCCCGGCCCGCCGTGCAGGAAGACCACCGGGATGCCGTCCGGGTTGCCGACCTCTTCCCAGTAGATCGTGTGCAGCTCGTCGACCGCGAGCATGCCGGTGCGCAGCGGCAGGATCGGGGGGAACAGTGAAGGCGGCGTGGCAGGCATGGCGACTTTCTAGAGTGTTGTCAGCCGATTGTAGCGTACCGCCCAGTACTTTCAGAAGAAGGTGTTGAGCGCGTAGCGCACCGCGTAATCGTCGTCCACCCCGAGCAGCAGCGGCCACTTGTCGAAGGTGGTGCACGGGTGCGAAATGCCGCAGCCGACCAGGTCGCCGACCGCGAGCGTGTCGCACAGCGGGTGGCCGGCGGGCAGGCGCAGGTATGCGTGCTGGTCGTTCATCTTGAAGATCGTGCAGCCCGGTGGCAGCGCGGCCGGCGCGCCGGGGCCCGGCCGGTGCGTGTATAGCGGGATCGGCAGGTCGATGTCGTACGACGCATCGCGCTTGCCCATGGTCAGGATCGCCAGCCCAGGCTCGGGAAGCGACTGCACCACGCTCCACACTTCGAGCGCCGGGCGCAGGCCCTCGCCCGCCGGCGTGGCCTCGCGCTGGTCGAGCTGGCCGATCAGGTGCTCGTACGAGCCGTGGTCGCTGGTCAGGTAGCAGCCGCTGCGCAGCACGGCGCGCACCGGGCGGCTCAAGCCGCCGACCTTCTCGAAGCCGCGCGCCACCAGGTCGAAATAGGCCGAGCCGCCGGCCGACAGCAGGATTTCGCCGGCGTCGAACAAACCCTCGTCGTCGGCCTCGGACACCAGCGCGGCCAGCTGCGCGACGAAAGCGGAGACCGCGCTCACGTCGGCTTCGCGGTCTTCGCTCACCAGCAAGCCTTCGTAGCCTTCGAAGCCGGCCAGCCGCAGGCCGGGCGCGCCCGCCACCGCGCGCGCCACCGTCATCGCTTCGTCGAGCGTGCGGCAGCCGGCGCGCTTGCCGGGCAAGCCCAGCTCGACCAGCAGCGGCAACCGGCGCGCCAGCGGGTGGGCGTCGACCGCCTCGGCCAGCCGGGCCACGCCGGCCAGCGAATCGGCCAGCACGAAGCATTCGAAGTCGGGATCGTCATGCATCAGTTGCAGCACCGCGTTGGTGTCGGCGCGCGCCACCAGCTGGTTAGCTAGCAGTACGCGGCGTATGCCGAAGCGGTGCGCGACCTGGACCTGGGTGCTCGAGGCGAGCGTGATGCCCCACGCGCCGTTGGCAAGCTGGGCGCCGAACAGTTGCGGGCTCATGGTCGTCTTGCCGTGCGGCGCGAGCGTGGCGCCGTAGCGCTCGCAGAAGCGGCGCATCCATTGGAGGTTGTGGCGTAATGCCGAGGTCTTCAGGACCGCGACGGGGAAGCTGGTGTCGCCGCGCAGTACGTTCCAGCCCTGCACGCCGATCGCGCCCTGGCGCAGCGGTTCGGTGATCGGCAAGCCCTTGACGCCGGGCTGCAGGATTTGTTCTTCGAGGGAGGCCAGGGCCAGGCCGTCGTGGGGCAATGTATTCATTTGCAGCTCGCTTCTTCGCCCCTGTTTACAGGAAACGTGTCGAATTTCACCTTTTCAAGCGCCTTCCTTGCCATCTTCAGGCTGTGCTGGGCCTGCATCTCCATCCATGCTTCTGCTGACAGATCGAATACTCGCGACAAGCGAACGGCCATTGCGGCTGACAGCTCTGCGTCCCCCGAAAGGAGGCGCGAGACCGAAGACTTATCTACTTGAAGTCGCCTGGCTAACTCGCTTTGGCTCAGGTTTAATGGCGCGAGATAGACCTCTGCCAAATACTCGCCGGGATGCATAGTGATCATAGGTTAACCTCCAATCGGCTGTTGAGCGATGCGCAACGCGCAACGATCAATCTGAATAGTAAGTGCCGTCGCTGCAGCTGTCAAACGACCGGTTGACGTTCACTTGCGACAACCCATCCACAGGCGTTGAGATCGACCTCGAAGACACACATCGTCCGACGGGAGCGAAACGCCATTAGGGCAACTGCCAGGCTCGAGGTGAGATGCCTCAGCACCGCCCGCTAATCGGAGGCGAGAACAAAAAAAAGCACTGCCGCGACAGCGTGCCGCGGCAGTGCTTTTTGTACGGCGCGGGCCCGTCAGTACATGTGCTGCCCGCCGTTAATGGCAATATTCGCGCCGGTCACGAACGCCGCTTCATCCGACGACAGGTAGGCCACCAGGCCAGCCACCTCTTCCGGCTTGCCGAGGCGCCCCATCGGGATCTGCGGCAGGATCTTGCTCTCCAGCACCTCGGCCGGGATGTCCATGACCATCTTGGTGCCGATGTAGCCGGGCGAGATCGTGTTCACGGTCACGCCCTTGCGCGCGACCTCCAGCGCCAGCGCCTTGGTGAAGCCGTGCATGCCGGCCTTGGCCGCCGAGTAGTTGGTCTGGCCGAACGCGCCTTTCTGGCCGTTCACCGACGAGATGTTGATGATGCGCCCCCAGCCGCGATCGGCCATTCCGTCGCACACCTGCTTGGTCATGTTGAAGACCGAGTCCAGGTTGGTGTTCATCACCGAGTCCCAGGCCGCCTTGTCCATTTTCTTGAACGTCATGTCGCGCGTGATGCCGGCATTGTTCACCAGCACGTCGACCGCGCCGACATCCTGCTGCACCTTACCTGCGCAAGCCTGGGCCGAATCGTAGTCGGCCACGTTGCACTCGTAGGCCTTGAAGTCGTGGCCCTGGGCGCGCATCGACGTCAGCCAGCCCTCGTATTTAGTGCTGCCCGGCGAATACGTGGTGACGACCGAGTACCCGAGCGCGGCCAGCTTGATGCAGATCGCCTCGCCCAGTCCCCCCATGCCGCCGGTAACTAACGCTACTCTAGACATTGTCTTCTCCTGTTTTTTGTCCGCCACTTCCTAGAATGCCGGCGCCCCGTTACGGCCGCTCGACGGCCAATGCCACTCCCATTCCCCCTCCGATGCACAGGCTGGCAAGGCCGCGTTTGGCGTCGCGCCGCACCATTTCGTAAAGCAAGGTCACCAGCACGCGCGCGCCCGAGGCGCCGATCGGGTGGCCGAGCGCAATCGCGCCGCCGTTCACGTTGATCTTCGACGTATCCCAGCCCATTTCCTTGTTGACCGCGATCGCCTGCGCGGCGAACGCTTCGTTAATTTCCATCAGGTCGACGTCTTCGTGGCGCCAGCCCGCCTTCTCGAGGCACAGGCGGGTGGCCGAGACCGGGCCCATGCCCATGATCGAGGGGTCCAGCCCGGCGGTGGAATAGGCCTTGATGCGCGCGATCGGGGTCAGGCCCAGTTGCTGCGCCTTGGAAGCCGACATCATGATCACCGCGGCGGCGCCGTCGTTGATGCCCGATGCGTTGCCGGCCGTGACCGAGCCTTCCTTGTTGAACGCCGGGCGCAGGCTGGCCAGTGCTTCGATCGTGCTGCCGTGCTTCGGATACTCGTCGCTATCGAACACCACCGTGCCTTTCTTCGACGGGATCTCGACCGGGATGATCTCGTCCTTGAACTTGCCGGCCTTTTGCGCCGCCTCGGCCTTGAGCTGCGACTGCAGCGCGAACTCATCCTGCTCGGCGCGCGAGACGTCGTACTTGCGCGCCACGTTTTCGGCGGTCACGCCCATGTGGTACTGGTTAAAGGCGTCCCACAGGCCGTCGACGATCATCGTGTCGACCAGCTTGCCGTCGCCCATGCGGATGCCGTCGCGCGAGTTCTGCAGCACGTGCGGCGATGCGCTCATGTTTTCCTGGCCGCCGGCCACCACGATCGACGCGTCGCCGCACTTGATCGCCTGGGCCGCCAGGTGGGTGGCGCGCAGGCCGCTGCCGCACACCATGTTGAGGGTGAACGCGGGCGCGGTGTCGGGAATGCCCGACTTGATCAGCGCCTGGCGCGCCGGGTTCTGGCCAACGCCGGCAGTGAGCACCTGCCCCATGATGACTTCGCTGACCGCGGCCGGATCGATACCGGTCCGCGCCAGCAACTGCTTGATGACATGCGCGCCGAGCTCGGCGGCCGGTATCTTGGCGAGCGCGCCGCCGAACTTGCCCACGGGGGTACGGCCGGCAGCCACAATTACGACGTCTTCCATTTGAATCTCCGGTTCCTGGCGCTTGGCCAGAGGTTGTTGATGCGGCACCTTGCCGGGCGCCGTTCGGCTTCCGCCGATGGCCGGCGGGGACGCGCGCGCCGACGCGGGCTCGGACCTGTGCCTGAGCCACGGCCGGGAAAAGCATGCATGTTAATTTCGCGCGTCGAATCCTGTTTGAGTAAGGTCAATCTTATCAGCTTATTTACCGAAAACAACCGATGTTTACAAGCGCGCGGCCGCCGACAGTGCCTGTTTTCAACCCTTTATGTTGAACGCAGGGCGCCCCCCTGTTTCCAATAAGAATGATGAATAAGGCTTCGCCTTTTCGGTAAATTTCACAGTAGAATGCACGGGCTAATGCCAACCTGAACCGTTTATGCTGAAAAGTCCGTCCTCCCTGCCCATCGAAATCAAGATCTCGACGGTCGTTGCGATCTCCACGATCCTGCACTCGGCCGAGCCGACCGCGATCGATGCGGCGCTCAAACAGATGACCGGCGGGGTATCGGACTTTTTCGAAGACGAATTTGCGGTGATCGACGTCAGTGCAATTGCCGCCGAGGAACCGCAAGTCGACTGGGCGGCGCTGGTTGACCTGCTGAAGAAATACCGCCTGAACGCGGTCGCCGTGCGCGGCTATGCACCGTCGATGGCCGACGCCATCCGCGCCCGCGGCCTGTCGCTCGACGACGGCTCGAGCGGCGCGCGCGCGCTCGACAGCGAGATCGCGGCGGCGCCAGCCCCGGCCGCGGCGCCCGCGGCCCCGGCCCGGCCGGCCCCGGCAGCGGCAACGGCCACGGCGATGATCGTCGACACCCCGGTGCGGGCCGGCCAGCGCATCTACGCGCGCGGCTGCGACCTGATCGTCACCGCGGCCGTCAACAATGGCGCCGAAATCATTGCCGACGGCAGCATCCACGTCTACGCGCCGCTCAACGGCCGGGCCCTGGCGGGCGCCTCGGGCGACCCCGGCTCGCGCATTTTTGCGCTGTCGATGCGGCCCGAGCTGGTGTCGATCGCCGGCGTCTACCGCACTTTCGAGGAAGGCTTTCCCGAGGACCTGTCGCGCCAGGCGGCACAAATCCGTTTGGTGGGCGACCGGATCGAGATATCATCGCTGAGTTCGGTGAGCCGCGCTTAACCCCAATACTGACCAGATACTGAAAAGGACCTATTTGTGGCACGAATTATTGTTGTAACGTCCGGCAAGGGCGGTGTGGGCAAGACCACCTCGAGCGCCAGTTTCTCGACTGGCCTGGCAATGCGCGGACACAAGACCGCCGTGCTCGACTTCGACGTCGGCCTGCGTAACCTCGACCTGATCATGGGCTGCGAGCGCCGCGTGGTGTACGACCTGATCAACGTGATCAACGGCGAGGCCAGCCTGACCCAGGCGCTGATCAAGGACAAGCACTGCGACAACCTGTTCATCCTGCCGGCTTCGCAAACGCGCGACAAGGATGCGCTGGCCGAAGAAGGCGTCGAGCGCGTGCTCAACGAGCTGATCAAGATGGGCTTCGAATACATCATCTGCGACTCGCCGGCCGGCATCGAACACGGCGCGCTGATGGCGCTCACTTTCGCCGACGACGCGATCATCGTGACCAACCCGGAAGTCTCGTCCGTGCGCGACTCCGACCGCATCCTCGGCATCATCCAGGCCAAGTCGCGGCGCGCCCAGACCGGCGCCGAACCGGTCAAGGAACACCTGCTGATCACCCGTTATTCGCCCAAGCGCGTCGAGAACGACGAAATGCTGTCCTACGAGGACGTGCAGGAAATCCTGCGCATCCCGCTGATCGGCATCATCCCGGAATCGGAACAGGTGCTGCACGCCTCGAACCAGGGCAACCCGGCGATCCACTTCAAGGGCAGCGACGTGGCCGAAGCCTACGAGGACGTGGTGTCGCGCTTCCTCGGCGAAGAGCTGCCGCTGCGCTTTACCGACTACGAGAAGCCCGGGCTCCTGAAGCGCATCTTTGGGGTAAAGTGATATGGCCTTGCTCTCATTCCTGTTTCCTTCAAAGCCGAAGAGTGCGACGGCGGCCAAGGAGCGCTTGCAGATCATCATCGCGCGAGAACGCAGCAACCGCTCCGGTCCCGACTTCCTGCCGGCGCTGCACCGCGAGCTGATCGAAGTGATCTCGAAGTACACCAAGGTCAACGCCGACGACATCAAGCTGTCGCTCGACCGCCAGGGCAACCTGGAAGTGCTCGAAGTGAACGTGGTGCTGCCGGACGCGTAACTGCACCACGTCGTTCCCGCGAAAGGCTCGGCGCCCCCGCGGGAACGACGTCTGGTGGCTAAGTTCCGCCCGCCTTCACCACCTGCTGCGCCACCTTCACGCATGCGTCGACATGCTGGTAGCCCATCTGCCTGAACAAGGCGAAGCCGATCGCCGCCGACGCCACCTGGCCGGCCAGCGGCACCACCTTGGCCGCCGTCTTCGCCGCCAGCTTCATCCCCGAGCGCTTGAACAGCTGCAGCACCACTTCGCGCGTCACGATCTTGCCGACAAGCATCCCGCCCAGCGCGGCCGCCGCCTCGTACGCGACTACCCGCATTCTCGGCTGCAGCTGTTCGATCTGCGCCGGGGTCAGCCCGAACGCCTGGTTGATCTCCTCGACCATCAGCGCAAAGTTGGCCAGGTCCGACAGCATGTCCACCCCGGGCAGCGGCACCGCTGCCACCCCGGCCGAAATCGCCGCCCGTTTTTTTACCAGCCGGCGGCAGTTCTCGCGCACCCGCGCGATCTCGTCGCCAGTCGCTGGCATCAGGGTCCATTCGCTGGTTTTTGCATTTTTCATGGTCATCTGGCACGCATTTGAGTTCGCCGTTCTTCCAGTGTAGCGTGTCCCTTGTTGGCAGGTTGGTACCGGATGTGTGCCGTTCCCAACGCAAATGTAAATTGTCGTTCCGCGCCTAGCGCCGGATTGTAAAAGTCTGTTATATTCAAGGAAACTTGTAGGACTGATCCTACAATTACCTTTGATGCAACAAACGCCACCATGAGAATAGCTGTACTGGACAACGACCGGGCCCAGGCCGACCTGATTTGCCAGGTCCTGACGGGTGCCGGCCACAGCTGTCTATCGTTCGACAGCGGCAAGGAACTGCTCGCCCACTTGCGCAAGGACGGCGCCGACCTGCTGGTCATGGACTGGCAGGTCGCCGACCTGCCGGCGGGCGAGGTGCTGCGCCGCGCCAAGGACAAGATGACGGCCAATGCGCCGGTGATGTTCCTGGCCAGCAGCTCGGCCGAGGACGACATCGTCGCCGGCGTCACCGCGGGCGCGGACGACTACCTGGTCAAGCCGCTGCGGCGCGGCGAACTGGTGGCGCGCGTCTCGGCGCTGCTGCGCCGCGCCTATCCGTCCGAAAACGGCGCCGAGCAGCTGCAGTTCGGCCCCTACGTGTTCGAGACCCGGCCAGGACGGCTGCTGATGGACGGCGAGGTCATCGACGTGACCCACAAGGAGTTCTACCTCGCGCTGCTGTTTTTCCGCAATATCGGGCGCCCGCTGTCGCGCGCGTATATCCACGAGTCGGTCTGGGTGCGCGAAACCGCGATTCCCTCGCGCACCATGGACACCCACGTCTCGCGCGTGCGCAACAAGTTGCAACTGCGTCCAGAAAACGGCTTCCGCCTGGTCCCGGTGTACAGCTACGGCTACCGGCTGGAGAAGCTGGGCGCCTGAGGCCCGGCCCCCGCCGCCTCCGGGCATGGGGGTATAATCCCGGTACACGCCCCACCTTTTCCCGAAATGCAACTCCTTGCCGTTGGCCTGAACCACACCACCGCGCCGGTCTCGCTGCGCGAGCAACTGGCGCTTGCGCCCGACCAGCTCGGCCAGGCGGTGCAGTCGGCGCGCGCCTGGTTCGCCCGCTACAACGAGCGCGGCAGCGACGAGGCAGCCCTGCTCTCGACCTGCAACCGCACCGAGATGTACGCCGCCAGCGGGGCGCCCAATCCGCTCGACGCGTCGGCCCACTTCCTGGCGCACTACCACGCGCTCAACTACGCCGAACTGCGCCCGCACCTGTACATGCTGCCCCAGGACGACGCCGTGCGCCACGCATTCCGCGTCGCCTCCGGGCTCGACTCGATGGTGCTGGGCGAGCCGCAGATCCTCGGCCAGATGAAGGACGCGGTGCGCACCGCCGAAGAAGCCGGCGGGCTCGGGACCTACCTGCACCAGCTATTCCAGCGCAGCTTCGCGGTCGCCAAGGAAGTGCGCAGCACCACCGCGATCGGCGCCCACAGCGTGTCGATGGCGGCCGCCGCCGTGCGCCTGTCGCACCGTATCTTCGACCGCATCGCCGACCAGAACGTGCTGTTCATCGGCGCCGGCGAAATGATCGAGTTGTGCGCCACCCATTTCGGGGCGCAAAATCCGAAGTCGGTCACCATCGCCAACCGCACCATGGAGCGCGGCGAAACGCTGGCAGCGCGCTTTAACGGCAAGGCCATCCGCCTGGCCGACCTGCCCGACCGCCTGGCGCAATTCGACATCGTCATCTCGTGCACCGCCTCGACCCTGCCGCTGCTCGGCCTTGGCCTGGTCGAACGCGCGATCAAGGCGCGCCGCCACCGGCCGATGTTCATGGTCGACCTGGCCGTGCCGCGCGATATCGAGCCTGAAGTCGCGCGCCTTGACGACGTCTTCCTGTACACCGTCGACGACCTGGCCCAGGTGGTGCAGACCGGGATGGAGAGCCGCCAGGCCGCCGTCGCGCAGGCCGAGGCGATCATCGAACACCGCGTGCAGTCCTTCATGCACTGGGTCGACGACCGCGCCGTGGTGCCGGTCATCCGCGACCTGCACGAATCGGGCGAGACGCTGCGCCTGGCGGAGCTGGACCGCGCGCGCAAGATGCTGTCCAGGGGCGAGGATGTCGAGGTCGTGCTCGACGCGCTGTCGAAAGGCCTGACCGCCAAATTCCTGCACGGTCCGCAGCAGGCGCTGCACCGTGCCGATGGCGACGAGCGCGCCCGCCTCGCCGCCCTGCTGCCGCAGCTGTTCCGCGGCCGCCGTTAGCTCTTTCCGTTCCAGCTCAGCGCCGCCTGGTCGCGGCGCGCCCGGCCGCAGCGCGCGGCATCCCCGAACCATCCAACGACTGATCATATGAAACCATCCATGCTGGCCAAGCTGGATCAACTGGCCAACCGCCTTGTCGAACTCGACGAACTGCTGACGCACGAAGGCGCCACGTCGAACATGGACAACTACCGCAAGATGACGCGCGAGCACGCCGAACTGGGCCCGCTGGTGGCGCTGTACCGGCAGTACCTCGAGGCCAGCGGCGACATCGCCGCGGCGCAGGAGATGCTGCTCGACCCCGACATGAAGGAGTTCGCGCAGGAAGAGATCGAGGCCGCCCGCGCGCGCCTCGCGCAGCTCGACCTCGACCTGCAGAAGATGCTGCTGCCGAAGGACGAGAACGACGAGCGCAACATCTTCCTCGAAATCCGCGCCGGTACCGGCGGCGACGAATCGGCGCTGTTCGCCGGCGACCTGCTGCGCATGTACACGCGCTTCGCGGAGCGCAACCGCTGGCAGGTCGAGATGGTGTCCGAGTCGCCGTCGGACCTCGGCGGCTACCGCGAAGTCATCGTCCGCATCGTCGGCAACGGCGCCTACTCCAAGCTCAAGTTCGAGTCGGGCGGCCACCGCGTGCAG
This sequence comes from Massilia sp., assembly GCA_045810465.1. Classification (GTDB taxonomy): domain Bacteria; phylum Pseudomonadota; class Gammaproteobacteria; order Burkholderiales; family Burkholderiaceae_D; genus Telluria. The sequence goes on from JBJMVW010000168.1 coordinate 12,811, forward strand.
CGGGTGCCGGCCACCGAAACGCAGGGCCGCATCCACACCTCGGCCTGCACGGTGGCCGTGATGCCGGAAGCGGACGAAGTCGAAGACGTGAACATCAACCCGGCCGACCTGCGCATCGACACCTACCGTGCATCGGGCGCGGGCGGGCAGCACATCAACAAGACCGATTCGGCGGTGCGCATCACCCACCTGCCGACCGGGATCGTGGTCGAGTGCCAGGACGACCGCAGCCAGCACAAGAACAAGGCGCAGGCGATGAAAGTGCTGGCCGCGCGCATCAAGGACGTGCAGCTGCGCGAGCAGCAATCGAAGGAAGCGGCCACGCGCAAGAGCCTGATCGGCTCGGGCGACCGCAGCGAGCGGATCCGCACCTACAACTTCCCGCAGGGGCGCCTGACCGACCACCGCATCAACCTGACGCTCTACAAGCTCGACATGATCATGGACGGCGACCTGCTTGACCTGACCAATGCGCTGGCGTCCGAACACCAGGCCGAGCAGCTGGCGGCGCTGGGGGATTGAGCAGGCGGCGCACGCACATCGGACCGCGAGCCGGCACGCACGATCTGGACGCGTGGGCGGGAAACCCGCCCACCCTACCGGAGACGACAGCCATGCCTGTAGGGTGGGCGGCTTGTCCGCCCACGCGTTCAGACTTTGCACGCTCCTGACCAACATCGAGTCGTGCCGCGTGCACGCGAGAGCGCAGCCTACGCCGATTAAGTCTGTGCTAAGTTATCACGTTGAAAATAGCGCGCGCCCTGCGCCAGCTCTTTGATCGACCCAGCCACGAAAGCCCAAGAATGCCACGTTCCCGCAACCTCCTCCTGATCGTCGCCGCCATCTGCTTCGCCCTGGTCGGCGCAGCGCTCTACCTGCAGCACGTGAAGGACATGCTCCCCTGCCCGCTGTGCGTGATCCAGCGCTACCTGTTCCTCGCGGTCGGCGTGTGCGCACTGGTCGGCGCGCTGGCCGGCAAGCCGAAACTGGGCGCGGGCGTCGCTCTGCTGGGCGCCGTGGGTGGCCTGGGCGTCGTCGGCAAGCACCTGTACGTGCTGGCCCATCCCGGCTTTTCGTGCGGGATCGACCCGATGGAGACGGCACTCAACAAGATCCCGACCGCGACCATGATGCCGTGGCTGTTCCGCGCCGACGGCTTGTGCGAAAACGCGACCGACACCCTGTTCGGGCTGTCGGTCCCGCAATGGTCGGCGGTCTGGTTCGTGCTGCTGGCCGTGACGCTGGTGTGGGTACTGGCGCGCCGTAGCCGATGAACGTCAACGCCGGCGCCACCGTCAAGGCCTTGCAGGCCTCGCTGCCGCTCGAACCGCTGGAAAACCGCATCCTGCTGCAGCATGCGCTCGGCATGTCGCGCGTCGCCCTGATCACCCAGTCCGAGCGCGCCTTGACGCAGCAGGAAGCGGCGCGCCTGGCCGCGCTGGTGCAGCGCCGCCTGGACGGCGAACCGATCGCCTACATCATCGGCCACCGCGAATTCTTCGGGCTCGACTTCAAGGTCGACGGGTCGGTCCTGATCCCGCGGCCGGACACCGAACTGATTGTCGAACTGGCGATCGAGCGGCTGGCGCCGCGCGGCCGCCTGCTCGACATGGGCACCGGCAGCGGCGCGATCGCGGTGGCGGCCGCGCACACGCGGCCGGACGCGCAGGTGACGGCGCTGGACCTCAGCGCAGCGGCGCTCGAGGTGGCGCGCGCGAATGCGGCCGCCAACGGCGCGGCCGTCAGGTTCCTGCAAAGCGACTGGTTTGGCGCGCTCGGCGACGAGCGCTTTGAAGTCATCGCGTCGAACCCGCCGTACATCGCGGCCGGCGACGAGCACCTGTCGCAGGGCGACCTTCGCTTCGAGCCGGTTGGGGCGCTGACCGACCACGCGGACGGGCTGTCGGCGCTGAGGATCATCATCGCCGGCGCCCGCCCGCACCTGGTCGCGGGCGGCTGGCTGCTGCTCGAACACGGGTACGACCAGGCGGCGCAGGTGCGCGAGCTGCTGGCGGCCCAGGGATATTCCGAGGTCCAGAGCTGGCGTGACCTGGCGGGCATCGAGCGGGTCAGCGGCGCAAGCATCGGCCCGGCGAACATCGTTTGAACGGGTGGGCGGGTCTCCCGCCCACGCGCTACGCACTGAAAACCGTCGGTCGCGCTGGCATTTGTGCCATTTTGCTAAACTGACCGGTCACCGTCCCGGAGCCTTTGCATGCGCCGACTATGCGCCATCCTCGTCCTGTGTGCCCCGCTGGCCGCCAGCGCCGGCGAGACGGCGGCCGACCAGGCGCAGGTGCTGTTCGACCGCGACTGGCAATGGCGCATGCAGCACCAGCCCGAATTTGCCACCACCGTCGGCGACCACCGCTTCGACGCCCGGCTGTCCGACACCTCGCTTGCCGCCAGCCGCGAAGCGCTGGCCCATGAAAAGCGCATGCTCGACGCGATCCGCCAGGTCGACCGCGACCAGCTGAAAGGCCAGGACCGCCTCTCGTACGACCTGTTCGTCGACGACAAGGAGCGCAAGCTGGCCGCGGCCCGCTTCTACCCCTACGACCCGCAGCCGATCACCGCGCAGGACGGCATCCACGTCCGGCTGCCGCAACTGGTTGCGCAGATGCCGTTCGCAACCGAGACCGACTACCGCAATTACATCGCCCGCCTCGATGCGCTGCCGCGCCACGTCGACGGCCTGGTCGAGCAGATGCGCGAAGGGATGCGCAGCGGCTGGACCGCGCCCAAGGCCGTTGTTGGCCCGGTTCCCGCGATGCTGCGCGAGATGCGCGAGAATCTGGTCGAGGGCGCGCTGGGCGAGCCGTTCCGCCGGATTCCGGCCACGATACCGAAGGAGGTGCGCGACGAGCTGGCCGTGGCCGGTCCCTCCGCGCTCCTGAAAAGCGCGGGTCCCGCACTACAGAAGCTGGAAAACTTCATCCGGACCGAATACCTGCCCGCCGCGCGCGAGTCGATTGCCGCCTCCAGCCTGCCGGGGGGAGATGCCTGGTACGCTTTGCTGGTAAAGGCCGCCACCAGCAGCGAGCTGGCCCCGGCCGACATCAACGCGCTTGGCCTGAAGGAGGTCGCGCGCCTGCGCGCGCAGGCGCAGGGCGCGATCGAACGCACCGGCTTTCGCGGCAGTTTTGCCCAGTTCGTCGCGTTCGCGCGCAGCGACCCGCGCCTGTTCTACAAAGACCCGCAAGCACTGCTCGCGCGCTACCGCCGCACCGTGGAGCGCGCGCGCGCCCAGCTGCCGCTGCTGGTGGCCACCATCCCTGACGAGGAGATTGTCGTCAAGCCGGTGCAGCAGGCCGGCGCGGGACAGCAACTGGCCGCCTACTACCAGGCGGGCACCCCGGACACGCCGGCCGCGCTGGTCGTCAACACCGCGCGCCCCGAGACCCGCCCACTGTGGGAGATCGAGACCCTGGTGCTGCACGAAGCGGTGCCGGGCCATCACCTGCAGGTCGCGCGCGCGCACGAGCTGGCGGGGCTTCCGGAGTTTCGCCGCTTCGGCTGGTACCCGGCATTCGGCGAAGGCTGGGCCACCTATGCCGAGACCCTCGGCCCCGAGATCGGCTTTTACAAGGATGCCTTCGCGGCCTTCGGCCACCTGAACGACCAGCTGTTGCGCGCCGCCCGGCTGGTGGTCGACACCGGCATCCACGCACTTGGCTGGCCGCGCCAGCAGGCGCTCGACTACCTGAACGCGAACACGGCCAACCCGGCGCTCGATAACGAGGTCGAAGTCGACCGTTATATCGCCCGTCCCGGCCAGGCACTGGCCTACCAGATCGGCCAGCTGCGGATCCAGGCGCTGCGCGCAAAGGCGCAGGCCGGGCTGGGCAAGGATTTCGACGAACGCGCCTTCCACGATGCGGTGCTGGCCAACGGCGCGCTGCCGCTGCCGGTCCTCGAGCAGGAGGTCGGGCGCTGGCTCGCGGCACAGGCCGCGGCGAAGGCGCCGCCCCCTGCAGACTCACCCGAACCATTACCGAAAACAATTCCGGGCAGGAATTAGCGGGCGCCGACGCAGTTGGCGTTTTTCGGTTACTCTCTGCACCACACCGAATTAAGCAGTAAAAGAAAGGGAACATCCGTGTCGAACCAATTGACCCGCCGTCTGGCCCTGCTGGACGACGATGCCCACCGCGCCCTGGTTGGCCAGGGACTGCGCGGCATTGAGCGTGAAACCTTGCGAATCGACAAACAGGGCCGGCTCGCGCGCACACCGCACCCGGTCCAGCTGGGCTCGGCGCTGACCCATCCGCAGATCACCACCGATTACGCCGAAGCCCTGCTCGAATTCATCACACCGGCCGAACACGATATCGCACTGACCCTGCATCGCCTCGACGCGATCCACCGCTACGCCTATTCGAAGCTGGGCGACGAAATGCTGTGGAGCGAATCGATGCCGTGCGAGCTGCCGCCGGAAGACGAGATCGCGATCGCGTGGTACGGCAAGTCGAACATCGGCATGCTCAAGCACGTCTACCGCCGCGGCCTCGCGCTGCGCTACGGGAAGTCGATGCAGTGCATCGCGGGTATCCACTACAACTACTCGCTGCCGGAAAAGCTGTGGCAGGTCCTGCAGGTAAACGAAGGCGTACTCGAAGAACGCCGCAAGCCGGTGCGTGACTTCCAGTCCGAAGCCTACATCGCGATGATCCGCAACTTCCGCCGCCACAGCTGGCTGCTGATGTACCTGTTCGGCGCCTCGCCGGTGCTGTCGAAAGGCTTCCTGCGCGGGCGCCAGCACAACCTCGAGACGCTCTCGCCCGACACCCTGTACCTGCCGTACGCCACCAGCCTGCGCATGAGCGACCTGGGTTACCAGAACGACGCGCAGTCTGGCCTGCGCCCGCACGAGAACAGCCTGGAGAGCTACGTCACCAGCCTGATGGACGCGGTCAACCGGCCCTACGAACCGTATGCGGCGCTCGGCACCAAGAAGAACGGCGAATGGATCCAGCTGTCGACCAATGTGCTGCAGATCGAGAACGAGTACTACTCGACGATCCGGCCCAAGCGCGTGATCCGCACCGGCGAACGCCCGGTCCAGGCGCTGTGCAACCGCGGGGTGCAGTACATCGAAGTGCGCTGCCTCGACGTCGACCCGTTCGAACCGGTCGGCATCAGCCTCGAGACCGGCCGCTTCCTCGACGCCTTCCTGCTGTTCTGCGCGCTCGAAGAAAGCCCGCCGATCAATGCGCTCGAGGGCCAGGTCCACGCCGCCAATTTCGCGCGCACCGTCAAGGAAGGCCGCCGTCCGGGCCTGACGCTTACCCGCGACGGCGAGGAAGTGCTGCTGCGCGACTGGGCGTTCGAACTGATCGAGCGCATCCGCCCGGTGGCCAAACTGCTCGACGACCAGCACAACGAACCTGGCGTGCACGAAGCGACGCTGGCGGTCCAGAAGGCCCGGATCGAAGACCCCGACCAGACGCCGTCGGCGCGCGTGCTGGAAGAAGTGCGCGCGATGGGATCGGCCTGCGCATTCGGCCTGCGCCAGAGCGAACTGCATGCGGCCTACTTCCGCGACAGTCCGTTGATGCCGGCCGAGGAGGCGCTGTTCGACGAGATGGCGGCCGCCTCGCAGGCCGAGCAGGCGGTCACGGAGCAGCTCGATACCGGCAGCTTCGACGACTTTGTGGCCGCTTATAACAGCAGTACACTATGCGGCAACCAATAGCCGCGAGGCCGCCTTGCTCACCTTTTATAACGAACACCACGCCCAGCACCGCGGCCGCTTCGAAATCTTCCGTGGCGAGCTGGTACCTTGTTTCGAAAAGCCTGAGCGGGCCGACCTGGTCCTGAAAGAGTTCGAGCGGCGCGGCCTTGGCCGCATCGTCACGCCGCACGGCGTGCCACTGGTCTCGCTCGAACGCATCCACAGCCCGCGCTACCTGCACTTCCTGCGCAATGCGTGGAGCGAATGGATCGCGCTCGATCCGGCCAATGCGGAGAAGGATGCCTTCCCCGCCGTCTGGCCAATACGCACCCTGCGCGAGGACGTCGAGCCGGACAACTTCTGTGCGCGGCTGGGCCTGTACTCGATGGACAGCGGCACCCCGCTGACCGCCGGCACCTGGACCGCCGCCAAGACCGGCGCCGACTGCGCGGTCAATGCCGCGCACGCGCTGCGCCTGGGCGAACGCGCCAGCTTTGCGCTGACACGCCCGCCCGGCCACCACGCCGGCGCCGATTTTTTCGGCGGCTACTGCTTCCTCAATAACGCAGCCCTGGCGGCCCAGCACCTGCTGGACGACGGCGCGAAGCGGGTCGCCATCCTCGATATTGACTACCACCACGGCAACGGCACGCAGGGCATCTTCTACGGCCGCAGCGACGTGCTGTTTGTCTCGATCCACGCCGACCCCAGGAGCGAATACCCGTTCTATCTGGGCCACGCGGACGAAACCGGCGAGGGCGAAGGGCTCGGCTACAACTTGAACCTGCCGCTGCCGGCGGGGACCGCGGCGCCGCAATGGTTCGCGGCGCTCGAGACCGCGTGCATCCGGCTCGCCTCGTACGGGCCGGACGCACTGGTGGTGTCGCTTGGCGTGGACACCTATGCCGGCGACCCGATCTCGCACTTTGCGCTGCAAAGCGCCGACTTCCTGCGCATTGGCGAGCGCATCGCGCACCTCGGGCTGCCGACCGCGTTCGTGTTCGAAGGCGGCTATGCGGTGGCGGAGGTGGGGACCAATGTGGTCAACGTGCTCGAAGGTTTCGAGACAGCGGCGTAATTGAAAACCTGCCGGCATACCGCGTGCGCACAAGTGCGCACCCTACCGTGGAAAATGAAATGATTGAATGGCAGTGGCGTAGCTTCTCCGAGCTGGCGACGGCGGAGCTGTACGAAGTGCTGGCCCAGCGCCAGCAAGTGTTCATCCTCGAACAGCAGTGCTTTTACAACGACTTCGATGGCCTCGACCAGCAAGCGCACCACCTGCTCGGCTGGCGCACCGTCGACGGCCGCCGCGAACTGGCAGCCTACCTGCGCTGCCTGCCTCCCGGCGCGAAATACACCGAGATGTCGCTCGGCCGGGTACTGACCACCAGCGCCGCACGCGGCACCGGCGCCGGGCGCGAGCTGCTGGTGCGCGGCATCGGCCACGCCGAACGCCAGCACCCGGGCCACCGGATCCGCATCGGTGCGCAAGCCTACCTGGAGCGCTTCTACCAAAGCTTCGGCTTCCAGACCATCTCCGAGCCCTACGACGAGGACGGCATCCTGCACATCGACATGCTGCGCTAGGAAGGCAAACCTCGGCACGTCGTTCGCGCGAACGCGGGAACCCATGCTGAATATTCCGCCCGCTGCCAAAAAGCGGAGTGGATATCGACTCCGCTACGTCAGCATGGGTTCCCGCCTTCGCGGGAACGACGGGCGAGCGCTAGCGGAAACAAAAAAAAGGGCGCCACCCTTCGGCGACGCCCTTCCATCATCATCGGGCGCCAGGCGCCCGCCACATCCTTACTTCAACAGCCCCGACTTGCCCGGATCGGGCATCTTGAACGCGACCACGAAGGCCAGCGCGCACATCCCGCTCACGTACCAGTAGAAGTTCTGCTCCATGCCGGCCTGCTTGAACCACAGCGCCACATATTCCGCCGAGCCGCCGAACAGCGCGTTGGCGACCGCGTACGACAGGCCGACGCCCAGCGCGCGCACCTCGACCGGGAACATCTCGGCCTTGATCAGGCCACTGATCGACGTGTACAGGCTCACGATCGCCAGCGCGCCGACGATCAGCAGGCCGGCCAGCACCGGGCTGCTCACTTTAGCAAGCGCGAACATGAGCGGCGCCGTGCACACCGTCGCCAGACCGCCGAACCACAGCATCGAGGTGCGGCGGCCGATGCGGTCGGACATCGCGCCAAACAGCGGCTGCATGCCCATGTACACCAGCAGCGCGACGGTCATCACCGCGCTCGCGGTCTCCTTGCTCATGCCGACCGTGTTGACCAGGTACTTCTGCATGTAGGTGGTGAACGTATAGAAGATCAGCGAGCCGCCGGCGGTGAAGCCCAGCACGGTGATGAACGCGCGGCGGTGGTGTTTCAACAAGGTGCCGATCCGGCCCGCGCTTTCGCTCTTGCGCTCGGCGACGGTCGTGGTTTCGGTGAGCGAACGGCGCAGGTACAGCGAGACCACGGCCGAAGCGGCGCCGATCACGAACGGGACGCGCCAGCCCCAGGCGGTCAGCTGGTCGTGCGACAGCACCTGCTGCAGCACCACCAGCACCAGCAGCGCCGCCAGCTGGCCGCCGATCAGGGTCACATACTGGAACGAGGCGAAGAAGCCGCGCCGGCCCGGCTCGGCCACCTCGCTCATGTAGGTCGCGCTGGTGCCGTATTCACCGCCGACCGACAGGCCCTGGAACAGGCGCGCCACCAGCAGCAGCGCCGGCGCCATCGTGCCGATCTGGGCGTAGGTCGGCAGGACCGCGATCATCAGCGAGCCGCCGCACATCATCATGATCGAAATCATCATCGAGCTGCGGCGCCCGAGGCGGTCGGCGATGCGGCCGAACATCCAGCCGCCGACCGGTCGCATCAGGAAGCCGGCCGCGAAGATGCCGGCGGTGTTGAGCAGCTGCGTCGTCGGGTCGCCCTTCGGGAAGAACTGCGACGAAAAATACAGCGCGCAGAACGAGTAGATATAAAAGTCGAACCACTCGACCAGGTTACCCGACGACGCGCCGACGATCGCCATGATCCTCTGCTTCGACGTCAGCTGTTCGATTGATTGTTTGGTGCCGTCTTGCCTTGCCATTCTCTGTCTCCGATTGTCGTTATTAAATTGCGAGCGGGTCCTGCACCCGCTCGAGTATCAGTGCCACGCCCTGGCCGACGCCAACGCACATCGTGCACAGCGCGTAGCGTCCGCCGCCGCGCTCGAGCTGGAGCATGGCGGTGGTCGCGAGGCGCGCGCCGCTCATGCCGAGCGGGTGGCCGAGCGCGATCGCCCCGCCCTGCGGGTTGACGCGCGGGTCGTCGTCGCCGACGCCCAGTTCGCGCAGCACCGCCAGCCCCTGCGCCGCGAATGCCTCGTTCAGCTCGATCACGTCCATCTGGTCCAGCGTGAGACCGGTCTGGCGCAGCAACTTGCGCACCGCCGGCACCGGGCCGATGCCCATCAGGCGCGGCTCGACGCCGGCGCTGGCCATGCCGACGATGCGCGCGCGCGGCTTCAGGCCGTGGCGCCTGGCCGCCTCGGCGCTGGCGACCAGCAGCGCGCAGGCGCCGTCGTTGATGCCCGACGCGTTGCCCGCGGTGACTGTGCCGTCCGCCCGCACCACGGGCTTGAGCCTGGCCAGCGCGTCGAGGCTGGTCGCGCGCGGATGCTCGTCCCGGCTGACCACCACCGGCTCGCCCGCCCCCGCTGCGCGGCGGCTTTGCTCGATCGTGACCGGCACGATCTCGGCGTCGAACAAACCGCCCTGCTGGGCGGCGGCGGCCTTGGCCTGGCTGGCCAGCGCAAACCGGTCCTGGTCCGCCCGGCTGACGCCGTACTGCCGCGCCACGTTTTCGGCGGTCTCGGGCATGCTGTCGACGCCGTACTGGGCCTTGAGCATGGGGTTAATGAACCGCCATCCCATTGTCGTATCTTGCAGGGATGCCTGGCGCGCGAATGCGCTCTCTGCCTTACCCATCACGAATGGCGCGCGCGTCATCGACTCGACGCCGCCGGCCAGGATCAGCCCGGCCTCGCCGGCCTTGATCGCACGGGCGGCGCCGCCAAGCGCGTCCAGCCCCGAGCCGCACAGGCGGTTCACCGTCACGCCGCCGGCTTCCGGCGGCAGCCCGGCCAGCAGCAGCGCCATGCGCGCCACGTTGCGGTTGTCTTCGCCGGCCTGGTTGGCGCAGCCAAGGATCACGTCGTCCAGTTCGCGCCAGTCGACCTGCGGATTGCGCGCCATCAGCGCGCGCAGCGGGATCGCCGCGAGGTCGTCCGCGCGCACGTCCTTGAGCGCGCCGCCGTAGCGGCCGATCGGGGTGCGCACCGCGTCACAAATATAGGCGTCTTGCATGTGGGTCCTGTTAAAGAGTCGGGTCAAGCCGGCTGGTAAGCCAGCGCCACGCCGGTGATGCGCTGCAGTTCGTCGAACGACAGGCCGTCGACCATTTCGCGCACCACCAGGCCGCCGGCCGTGACGTCGAGCACGGCCAGGTCGGTGTAGATACGGCTGACGCAGGCGACGCCGGTCAGCGGATAGTTGCACTCGCGCACAATCTTGCTGGCGCCATCCCTGGTCTGGTGCTCCATCATCACGAACACGCGCTTGGCGCCGATCGCCAGGTCCATCGCGCCCCCGACCGCGGGAATCGCGTCTGGCGCGCCGGTGTGCCAGTTGGCCAGGTCACCCCGGCTCGAGACCTGGAACGCGCCCAGCACGCAGATGTCGAGGTGGCCGCCGCGCATCATCGCGAACGAGTCGGCGTGGTGGAAATAGCTGCCGCCGGCGAGCAAGGTCACCGGCTGCTTGCCGGCGTTGATCAGGTCTTCGTCCTCGTCGCCGGGAGCCGGCGGCGGGCCCATGCCGAGCAAGCCGTTTTCGCTGTGCAGGAAGATTTCGCGCTCGGGCGGCAGATGCCCGGTCACCATGGTCGGCAAGCCGATGCCGAGGTTGACGTAGGCGCCCTCGGGGATATCGCGCGCCACCCGGGCGGCGATCTGGTCACGGGTCAGGCGTTGCATCATTGGCCTCCTTGCAGCACGACACGCTGCACGAAGATGCCCGGCGTGACGATGGTTTCCGGATCGAGTTCGCCGAGCTCGACGATTTCGCTGACCTGCGCGATCGTGCACCTGGCGGCCATGGCCATGATCGGGCCGAAGTTGCGCGCGGTCTTGCGGTACACCAGGTTGCCCCAGCGATCGCCGCGGTGTGCCTTGATGAGCGCGAAGTCGGCATGGATCGGCGACTCGAGCACGTAGTTGCGGCCGTCGATGACCCGCGTTTCCTTGCCCTCGGCCAGCGCGGTGCCGTAGCCGGTCGGGGTAAAGAAGCCGCCGATGCCGGCCCCGGCCGCGCGGATGCGCTCGGCCAGGTTGCCCTGCGGGGTAAGCTCGAGTTCGATCTCGCCGGCGCGGTAGAGCGCGTCGAACACTTGCGAGTCGGCCTGGCGTGGGAATGAGCAGATGATTTTGCGCACCCGGCGCGCCTTGAGCAGCGCCGCCAGGCCGGTGTCGCCGTTGCCGGCGTTGTTGTTGACGATGGTCAGTTCGCGTGCGCCTTGCTCGATCAGGGCGTCGATCAGGCTGGACGGCATGCCGGCGGTGCCAAAGCCGCCGATCAGGACGGTCGCACCGTCATGCACGCCGGAAACCGCCGCCTCCAGCGACTCGGAAATCTTGTCGATCACGTTATACCTCCTGGCGCACCGTGATACCTGATGCAGCGCGGCTGCCAGCTAGTTGACACTGTTCGATAATCGAACTAATGTTTGATTGTCGAACGACTTGCTTGTAGTTTAAAACTCGAGTCAAGCGTGCGTCAAGGCGAGCAGAGCAAATACTGTTCGGTTACCGAACGCTTATTCAGGCCATGTATATCTAGAGGAAATAAATACGTATGAGACGAGGAGACGTGCAGCTGGACAAGGACGACATCGATTCCGGCGCCGACAACCAGGCCGCCGAGGCGCCCGTGGCGGACCCCAGTTTCATGCTGTCGCTGGCACGCGGGCTGTCGGTGCTGCAGGCGTTCAGCGACCAGCGGCGCAGCCTGACCATTGCGCAGATCAGTCATAAGACTGGCATCCCGCGCGCCTCGGTGCGGCGCTGCCTGCATACGCTGATCGAGCTCGGCTACGCCCAGGCGGACGGCAATAACTTCTCGCTCAAGCCCAAGGTGCTCACGCTCGGCTACTCCTACCTGTCCTCGACCCCGCTGACGGTATCGAGCCATTCCTACCTGAACAACATCAGCCGCACCCTCAACGAATCGTGTTCGCTGGCCGTGCTGCAGGACGACGAGGTGCTCTACGTCGGCCGCTCGGCGGCCTCGCGCATCATGTCGGTCTCGCTGACGACCGGCAGCCGGCTGCCCGCCTACTGCACCGCGCTCGGGCGCGTGATGCTGGCGCACCTGCCGGCTGCGGAACTGGAGGGCTACCTGGGGCGCGTGCCGCTCAAGGCGATGACCGAGCGCACGGTGGTATCGAAGACGCGCCTGGCGCAGATCCTGACCGAGGTGCGCGCGGCCGGCTACGCGATCATCGAGGAAGAGCTGGAGATCGGCCTGCGCTCGATCGCGGTACCGGTGCGCGGCGCCTCCGGCCACGTGGTGGCGGCGCTCAACGTCGGCGCCCACGCGGCGCGGGTCTCGAGCCGCAAGATGACCGAAGACTTCCTGCCGGTGCTGCAAAAGGGCGCGCAGGAACTGGCGATCCTGCTGCCTTGAACACGTCGTTCCCGCGCAACGCCCGGCGCCGCGCGGGCACGGCGCCGGGCAATCACGGACGTGGACGCGATTACTGGACGTTGGTCAGTTCAATGTCGAACACGAGGCCCGAATTGGGCGGGATCGAGCCCCTGCCGCTGGCGCCGTAGCCAAGGCTTGCCGGGATCAGGACGGTACGCTTGCCGCCGACCTTCATGCCGAGGATCCCCTGTTCGAAGCCGGCAATCACGTTGGCCGCGCCGAGCTTGACCTGCAAGGTGCCGGTATCGAACTGCGTCCCCTTGTGGTTGTTGGCGTCGATGTACAGCCAGCCGGTGTAGTTGACGGTCACGGTCTTGCCGGTAGCCGCTTCGGCGCCGGTGCCGACCGCGGTGTCGGTCGTGACCAGCGTGGCCGGGCTGCTGACAGCGACGCCACCGGCGGAATCACCGCCGCCACCGCCGCCGCAGGCGGTCAGGGCGAGCATGGCAACGAAGGCGGCGACCAGGGGGAGCTTCAGTTTCATGGAAATCCTCGACGATAAAACCTTGGAGCTTACCCGAACAGGCTGGGAAAACTGTAGCTTTTTTGTAAGCGCCGTCTCAGATTTCGACCTGGGTCCCAAGCTCGATCACCCGGTTGGCCGGGATCTGGTAATAGTCGGCGGCGGTGCGCGCATTGCGCGACATCGCGATGTACAGGTGTTCGCGCCACGGCGCCATGCCCCTGCCCGGCACCGAAATCACGGTCTGGCGCGCGATGAAGAACGAGGTCTCCAACATCTCGAACCTCATTCCCAGGTCGCGGCACAGCGCCAGCACCGTCGGGAGGTTCGGTTCGTCCTTGAAGCCGTAGCAGACGTTCAGCTGGTAGCAGTTGTGGCCGAGCGGGATCAGGGTCGCCTGCTCGCCGCCCGGCACCCACGGCTCCTCGCGGATCGTCACCGTCAGGAACACGACGCGCTCGTGCAGCACCTTGTTGTGCGACAGGTTGTGCAGCAGCGCGTGCGGCACGCCATCCGACTCGCCGCGCAGGAAGATCGCGGTGCCGGGCACCCGGACCGGCGGCGCCACGAACAGCGACTTCAGGAAATCGTCGAGCGGGATCGCATGCGATTCCAGGTTCTCGAACACCAGCTCGCGCCCGCGCTTCCAGGTCAGCATGATGGTCAGCAGGATTGCGCCCAGCAGCAGCGGGAACCAGCCGCCGTGGAACAGCTTGAGCGTGCTGGCCGAGAACAGCGCCACATCCATCACCATGAAGAAACCGGTGGCGCCGATGCACAGCAGCAGCGGCAGGTGCCAGCGATAACGCGTGACGAAGAAGGTCAGGATGGTGGTGGAGGTCATGGTCGCGGTGACCGCGATGCCATAGGCGCCGGCCAGCCTTTCGGACGAGCCGAAGCCGACCACCGCGACCAGCACCACGCACAGCTGCGCCCAGTTCACGGCCGGGATGTAGATCTGGCCGATTTCGCTTTCGGAGGTATGCATCACGCGCATGCGCGGCAGCAGCCCAAGCGCGATCGCCTGCCGGGTCATCGAGAAAGTGCCGGAGATGGTGGCCTGGGAGGCGATCACGGTGGCCATCGTCGACAGCACCACCAGCGGGTACACGCTCCAGCTGCCCAGCTGCTGGAAGAACGGATTTTCGATCGCCTGCGGGTGGCTGATCAGCAGGGCGCCCTGGCCGAGGTAGTTCAGCGCCAGCGCCGGGAACACGATCATGAACCAGGCCAGCCGGATCGGCTTCTTGCCGAAGTGGCCCATGTCGGCATACAGCGCTTCGGCCCCGGTAAAAGCCAGCACCACCGCGCCCAGCGCCACGAAAGCGACGAAGCGGTTCTGCAGCATGAAGCTGAAGGCATGCATCGGGTTGAGCGCATGCAGGATGACCGGCGCCTCGATGATATTAATAAGGCCCATCGCGGCGAGCGCCGCGAACCAGACCACCATGATCGGCCCGAACCAGCGGCCGATGCCGGCGGTGCCGTGGCGCTGCAGGCTGTACAGCGCCACCAGCACGACGATCGTCAGCGGCACCACGTACTGCTTGAGCGCCGGCGTGGCCACTTCGAGGCCCTCGATCGCGCTCAGCACCGAAATCGCGGGCGTGATCACGCTGTCGCCGTAGAACATGGTGGCGCCGAACACGCCGATCACCATCAGCGGGTAGTGCCAGCGCGAGGAACGCGTCACCGAGTTCAGGACCAGCGCCATCAGCGCCATGATGCCGCCCTCGCCGCGGTTATCGGCGCGCAGCACCAGGGTCACGTATTTGAGCGAGACGATCATCGTCAGGCCCCAGAAGATCAGGGAGACGACGCCGAGCAGGTTGGGCGTATTGAGCGCGAGCCCGTGGACCGGGTCGAAGATGGTCTTGAGCGTGTAGAGGGGGCTGGTCCCGATGTCGCCGTAAACGATGCCGACCGCGGCCAGCGTCAGCGCGGCGACCCGGGTTTTCCTGTGTTGCGATGCCAAGATTTCACCGTTGCGTTGTTTTGGTGCATTGCACAATAGGCCACAAAAGCGCCAATTGCAAGAAACTTTCGTTCAATATTATTCCTCATTGAGGCTGGCTCTTCCACCATGCCAGCAACTCGCGCAAGGCCTGCGGCTTGTTGCGCGGGTCGGGCTGCCCGGCCTGGTTGCGCGTGTTGAGCCCGTGGCAGGACGCGCAGACCCGCATCTCGCCGGCCTGGAAGGTGATCCAGTTGCGCTCGCGCACGATCGCCGTTCCCTTCGGGTCGGTGGTCTGCCAGGTCAGCGCGCGCCGCGCCGGGACCAGCACGGCGGTCGAGCCGTCGGCGGCGATCCGGACGCTGCCCGCGGGCCCCGCGCCATTGGCCGGGTTGGCGCCTGCCGCCAGCGGCTGTGCGATCACACGGCGGCCGGCGCGGCCCGGATAGGCCCGCACCTGCTCGCCCACGAACAACTGGAAATGGGCAATTTCGTAGACCTTCGCGCCCGGCGTCGCGGTCGACAGCGTCTGCTTGCCGCCAGGCACCCGCAGGTTGAATGGCTGCTGCAAGTCTGCCCGATCGCGGCTCGTCTGGTCGCGCGTTACGATCAGCGCCAGGTCGCGCTTTCGCAGCCAGGCGCGCAGCGCATCCTCGCTGACGCCCTCCTCGGCCAGCACCGCGCGCTCGGGCGCATCGAGCCCGGGACGCGCGCCCGGCGGCGCCGGCTGCGGACGCACCTCGACCGCCTCGAGCTCCCACAACTCGCCCGACCAGGCCATGCGCCCGGCCGGGGTCGACCAGCCGAGCGACTTGCGGATGCCGGCCGTGAGTGGCGCGCCGGCGCGGTACAGGCCACTTGCCTGGTCGCGCTCGAGCCGGACCAGGCGCAGGTCGGGCAGCGGCCTGCCCGGCTCCGGCACCTGGCGCAGGCTGCTGTAACTGGCCACCAGCGTGCCATCGGACAGCGGCAGCGGGTTGCGATAGCGGCCGCCGGCAAAGGCGTCGCCGGGAGCGCCCGGGGTCAGCGCGGTCAGGGTCATCTGCTCGCCGTTCAGGGAGGGCGATCCGCTGAGCA
>JBJMVW010000169.1:0-2239 GCA_045810465.1 Massilia sp.
CAAGTGGCTGCACATCCTGTCGTCGACCTTCCTGTTCGGCACCGGGATCGGCTCGGCCTGGTACATGCTGTTTGCCAACATCAGCCGCGACGTGCGCGCGATCGCGGTGGTCAGCAAGTACGTGGTGATTGCCGACTGGCTGTTCACCGCGACCACCATCATCGCCCAGCCGACCACCGGCTTTTACATGATCCACCAGGCCGGTTTGCCGATGCACAGCAAATGGATCATGTGGTCGCTGGTGTTGTACCTGGTCGCGGCGGCGTGCTGGATTCCGGTGGTGTGGCTGCAGATGCGGCTGCGCGACTTGTCGGTCGAGGCGGCCGGCACCGGTGTTGACCTGTCGCCGCAGTACTGGCGCTACTTCAGGGCCTGGGTGGCGCTGGGGGTGCCCGCGTTTTTTGCGTTTGTGGCGATTTTCTGGCTGATGGTGGCGAAGCCGGCGTGAGGTCATGACCACGTACGCCAGCACGTCATTCCCGCGGAGGCGGGAATCCAAGGCCAAGGTGAGGCTATATTCACGCTGCCTATGGATTCCCGCCTGCGCGGGAATGACGGTTCGGGGGCCGTGGCCTACACGTTCGGCAGCGGCGGATTGGAAGGCGCTTTGACCTCCCGCAGCACGAACGAGGTATAAATCTCCTTCACATGCGGCAGCCCGTTGATATGGGCCTCCGCGAACACTCCATACGCCGCCAGGTCTTCCGCCACGACGACCAGCTGGTGATCGTAACGCCCCGAGATCCGGTGGCAGGCCAGCACCTGTGGAATGCCCAGCACCGCGCGCTCGAAGGCCTGCAGGTATTGCGTGCCTTTGCCCTCCAGCGACACATACACGAAGGCGGTGACCCGGTACCCCAGCCGCTCCGGGTCCAGCTTCGCGTGGTAGCCGCGAATCACACCCTCTTCCTCCAGCCGTTTGACCCGGCGCCAGCACGGCGACGTGGTCAGCGAAACGCGCTCGGCCAGCTCGGCGCTCGACAGCCGCGCGTCGTCCTGCAGCGCCTCGAGTATCTGCCTGTCGGCGCGGTCCAGCTTCACCCTCGATCCATTCATTGCGCGCCTTCCCCTTTTGGCGAAACGATCATTGCGTACGTACGTATATTTCTCTTAGGAATGTAGCAAATTTTTGCTCGCGTAGCTCGATATACTCATTCCATTGTTGCAAGAATTTAACTAAATTTTTTATTCATCAGGCCAGCAAAGGGGGTTGTTTCAGCATGCCAGCACAACAATTGAGATTCAAACGTTCGGTATTGGCCGTTTCCGCGACACTGGGGCCGCTGCTCGCGGCGTCCAGCCCGGCGTTCGGCCAGGCGCTCGAACCGGGCCAAGGCCAGAAAATGGAACGGGTGGTGGTCACCGGCTCGTCGATCAAGCGCATCGACGGCGAAACCGCGCTGCCAGTGCAGATCCTGAAACGCGAGGATATCGAGCGCACCGGCGCCACCTCGACCGAGCAGCTGATCAAGCAAATCAGCTCCTTCAGCAGCGCGGGCAGCGTGACCACCGCCACCGCGGCCGGCACCCAGACCGGTTCGATCTCCTCGCTGTCGCTGCGCGGCCTGGGCTCCGCGCGCACGCTGGTGCTGATCAACGGCCGCCGCTCGTCGGTGTACGGCGGCAGCTCGAGCGGCTTCGCCGGCGCCGCGGTGGACGTCAACAGCATCCCGATTTCGGCGATCGAACGGATCGAAGTGCTGAAGGACGGCGCCTCGGCGGTGTACGGCAGCGATGCGATCGCCGGCGTGGTCAATTTCATCCTGCGCAAGGACTACAACGGGGTCGAGCTCACCGGCAGCTACGGCGCGCCGACCACCTCCCCGCACGCGGCCGAAAAGCGTGCCTCGCTGTTCGCCGGCTTCGGCACCCTCGACGACCAGGGCTACAACCTGACCCTTGGCGCCAACGTCCAGAAGGTCGAGCCGATCATGGGCCGCGACCGCGACTACGCGCGCCGCATCAACCTCGACATGCAGAACGACCTGCTGTCGAACATCGCGTTCCCGGCCAACGTGCGCATCCCGGCCACCGGCGCGCTGCGCAACCCGATGCTGCCGAACTGCGGCCCGGTGTCGCAGGTCTCGCCCTACGCCACCACCATCTGCAGCTTCGACAACAGCCCGGACGTGTCGATCCAGCCCGGTTCCGAACGCGCCAACCTGCTGCTGAACGGGCGCATGAAGCTGGGCGGCGGCGCCGAAGGCTATTTCGAGAGCGGCTACAGCCAGACCAAGAC
>JBJMVW010000170.1:0-29020 GCA_045810465.1 Massilia sp.
CCGCGCGACGGCGCAGAGCCGATCAACGGCGAAGCGCTGGCCGAGCTGGTGCGCCAGTACAACCTGGCGAACGCCATCATGATGCGCCTGACGCGCGTGATCGACCGCGCCGCGCTAACCGCCATCATGACCGGCGTGACGCTGGACCTTTTGACGCAAGAAAACGCGGAGCGCTCGGCTGCCGCGCTGGAGGCGGCGATTGGCGACCGTGCTGTGAAGGTGTTGGTACGTTCGGACGAGCTGTCCGATAAGCATTCGCTGCGCATCGAGCGTATGCACCACGGTAACGTGAAAGTGAGCTCGATCGACGCCGACTTCGTGCAAGGCGTGGACTACGGCGTGCTGGCCAACGCGGCGGCCACGTTCAAGGGACTGATCGCCGAAGGCGCGTTCATCCGCCGCGGCGAAGGCGAGAAGATGAAGGAATCGAAGGTCACCGACTTCCACCAGGCGATGCAGTGGCTGCGCGACGAAGCCGAGCGCACCGTGTCGAAGCAGCGCTACAAGGGTCTGGGCGAGATGAACCCGGAACAGCTGTGGGAAACCACGATGGACCCGACCGTGCGCCGCCTGCTGAAGGTGCAGATCGAAGACGCGATTGCGGCGGACCAGATCTTTACCACGCTGATGGGCGATGAGGTGGAGCCGCGCAGGAACTTCATTGAGATGAATGCGCTGCAGGCGGGGAATATTGACGTGTAAGCTGTCTGTAGCGGGAACCATAACCTGAGATTTTGGGAAGCATCTATTGAGATTTTCATCGATTGATACGTCTGGTTCAGATTGATTTCTAGCTTATTTGCTTCGGAAAGCGCAACGGCCACCTCATCCAGGTGGCCGTCTGTTTTTGCAGAATAGAAACAAAACACTACGCTTGGATTTGCATCTCGCCTTTAGCTAAGAGCAATGAGGCACCGCCTGGGCGTCACGTGCAGTATGCACCGCGCTACCCTGCATATGACAGGGCTGGGGATACTGGAAAGTTAACTAGTCTTTCATGCTATCGAAGAAATTTATGGTTACAATCTCGTAACTTTTTGAGTATGATGGTAAGTAATTAACGACGGGTAATTTTGGAGTGGGTTTTGGCGGCATACGTTGATAACGTGCGGATAGCGTGGCGTGGACGTCATTGGTGTCATTTAGTGGCAGACTCACTGGATGAACTGCATGAATTTGCCCACACACTCGGACTGAAGCGAGCATGGTTTCAAGCTCACGCATCGCTGCCGCACTACGACATCACTGTTGAAGTCAGAGGTGTAGCGCTGATTCGGGGCGCCGTTGCTGCGGATAGGCGCACGCTGATTTCTCGAGGGCGGCAGTTAAAGCTTGAGATGCTTGAAAAACGCACGGCGGCCGAACCCCAACTCCGATTGTTTGAGTGACTGCTAGCACCGGTCTTTTGGTTTACTAATACCATGAATCTCGGCGTGGTCGAGTGAGGCATTGTCTCTATGTATCTAAGCGCTGAAACACTCGATGACCTATTGCTCAAGTTGTACAAGCATCTTCTGCGTAAGCGCGGCTCATCCGACATCTCGCCTACGAAAGGCCCAGCGACAGAAATCAACGGGGCTCTTCTCCAGATTAAAAATCCACGCGCTCGCCTTAGTAGAACCGAGAAGAAAGGAACGCTGTTCAGTTGCTTGGGTGAGCTTCTTTGGTACTTGGCCGGCTCCAACAAAGTGGATTTCATCGAGTACTACATTCAAGGTTACGATGAGTTTTCTGACGACGGCAAGACGATTTACGGGGCCTACGGTCCGCGGCTTTTCGGCCTGAATGGAACTATTAATCAAGTTCAAAACGTAATAGATACCTTGAAGGCAAACGCCGCATCCCGTCGGGCAGTAATTCAGCTCTTTCGTGGAGAGGACCTAGCTGATAATTTACAGACGCGGCGGGAAGACTTGCCCTGCACGTGCACACTTCAGTTTGCCGTCCGGAACAATCAACTTCACGCAATGGTGATGATGCGGTCCAATGACGCTTTCCTTGGACTCCCTCACGATGTGTTCGCATTCACGATGCTCCAAGAGCTCATCGCCCGCTCGTTAGGAGTAGAGGTCGGGCCTTACAAGCATGCGGTAGGCAGCCTCCACCTGTACACGAAACATACAAAAGAAATCCAAGACTACTTGAACGAGGGTATTCAAGAACGCATTCCAATGCCGCCGATGCCGTATGGTGACCCTTGGTCATCCGTCCAAACGCTACTGCAGGCGGAGCGAGCAATTCGGCGTGGGAGACAGCATTCCTACGGAAATCTCGACCCCTACTGGAGCGATTTCGTCCGGCTTCTGGAAGTGTACCGATATTCCCGAAATGCTGCGCAAGGAGCACAGCCAAAGAAAATTAATGAGCTTAAAAAAAAGATGAGCTCGCCTGTCTATGACACGCACATATTGAAACGTCATCGTCGCGCGCTGAAGCAAGTTCGGCCAACAACCCCAATGCTATTCAACCCTGATGAACTCGACGCCCTTCAGACGGGCAAAATCGGCCAAGCTAAGCGCTAAGCAACCAGGACGACATGAAGAATCCCAAACTTGCAGCACATCTCGAACAGCAACTGGCGAATTATCGCGTGGGCGGGGAGGCCTTGCCTGGTATCCCGTCCCAAGCAGAACTCACCGCTCTGGTTGCTCAGATGGTGGACAGTGTTGCTCGCATCAACTACGTGAAGACAATCGCAACGCGTGATATCGCGCCAGGCAGGTTGGACCCAAAAAACGCGCACATGTTCGACCCATTGCGCGCCGCAATTCAGCACATCAGCGACGGTAATAAAGACGAAGCTTTCTGGCTAATATTCCTGTTCGTCCACTGCGGCAAAAACCTGACGAAAGGTTACAGCCTGCTCCGCATGGTCTACGGCGCGTTCAATGACCAGTTCGTTTGGACTTGGGACAAATTCTCGGCCGACCCGAAGCTCTTTTCTATGTGGCTTCATCAGCACTTGGATGAACTCACGAAGCAGAGGAAGAACTTCCCGTTCGGTAACCACCGCAAGTACGAGAGCCTGAAGCATCTCGACGTTACGCTCGCCAGCTATGCCGACTGGGTCGGACCTTCGCGGTCGCATCGAAAGCTTCTTGACGCAGCAAAAGCTGAGGCCGGCACTGACCCGAAAGAACTCTTCGACTACCTTTATTACAGCATGGATGCCGTGCATCGATTCGGCCGAACGGGCAAGTTCGATTACCTCACCATGGTCGGGAAAATCGGGTTAGAAAATATTGAGCCGCCATCGGCGTACATGATTCACGGCACAGGACCGGTGCGAGGTGCGCGACTGCTGTTCGGCGGCGCTGTGGATAAAGAATCGCTGTCCAAGAAGAAGCTGGACGAACTCTCTGTCGAGCTCGACAAAGCACTTGGCGTGGGAATGCAGGTAATCGAGGATTCGCTTTGCAATTGGCAGAAGAGCCCTGCGCAATACCTACCCTTCCGCGGTTAACTGCTCCCATTTGTAGCGGGTTTTTAAGCGATTAAAGCGGTCAGGTCTGACCAGCTCGCGGAACTGCATCTGGCCAAGAATAATGCCGTAGGAAACGCCTGCGTCACGAGCAAGCCTCGTAATCCCGATTAGGGTCTTAGAGGCGGCTGGTAGACGCTTCTGCAATTCACGCGGTATCAGAACGTCCATCGCGAACTGATTGGCCTCTTCCTCTCGAGGGGATTTCGGACCATCTGAAGTCTCGAGGATGAGTAAATCCGCATCCCAGTGTAAAACCAGGTGGCCCGCTTCATGAAAGAAGGAGAACCAGAACTGGTCGTCGGTGAGATACCGAAACGATAGGAGCAATACTGCCTTATTCGGATTAGCAAAGAAAGTGGCGCCGCTAGCCCTGCATCCTTTGGGTGCCTTGACTGTTACGACGGCGACGCCAGCTTCTGCGCAAATTGCTCGAAGCTTCGGTAAAAATTCGGAAGGCTCTGCAATCTGGGTGAGGCCACGTATCTTGACCAACTGGGCCGCGAACCGCTGAGGGTTCCATTCCTTGCACTCAATACTCTCTGCCTGTAGTTCACCTTGGCGTAACCAAGCGGCCGTCGTCGGCGCATGTTCGAGGTATGCATCTGTCGTACGGAACGCTGCTGCAGCCTTTACGTCGACATAGGTTCGATACCAGGCGTCCAGATTTGGCACTCCGAAGAAATCTAGACAGCTGCGAAGCTTTTCTTGCATATCTTTGGCCGTATCAACCCATCCAAGAGATTGCATCTCCTTGAGCGGCAGGCTCTTAAGCCATGACTTGTACTCTTCCTTGTCGGCGTCAACACCTGCATTTAGTTCAGCCAACTGCTTGCGGTATTGTTCTTCGCGGCGCAGCCAGAAGGTCGCAGGTGTTCCGAGTGCTTCCTGCAAACGAGCAGCGACACCCGCAGTTAATGGATTTTTGCCCGCCAGCAGGCCAACTAACTGCCGCTCGCTCATATCGACCAAATTGGCTAAGCGTGAAGACGTTACCCCTTTGGTATGCATCAAATCAGAAATTGTTCGGCCTGGCGGAACCGCCCACATCGGAGCGAAATCGACTTCAGTTCTCATTGGCGCGCTCTATAGATAAGATTTTTACTCGGGTAACCTGGGTCCAGTCTAATTGTCCAGGTTTGCCGGGAGGCGGTTTATGGTTCGCTACAGCGTACAACCGGTAGGAATCATCAAGAAAGATAACTATTCGGTCATTCGCCGCTTCGTCAAACTTCGCAAACCCCCACTCAACTAGCTCAGCCGGCGAGTCAGCAGCCCTGAGGTCTGCCAGCCGCGCGTGAAGCGACGGTCCTGCGATTCCGCCATATTTCCGCTTCGCCGAAATACTGCTCTCGCACACTTTTCTAAGATTTTCGTCTTGAAACGCCAGTTGTATAGGCATTGGATTAAATATGTCGACCGTCGAGATTGCCGGCATGCCGAAACTACAGACCCATCACGTGCGTATAGGACAAAACCGGTGGCGCTTAACCTCTGCTGCACACCGCTTTTGGTGCTTTTTGATATTGCGATTCTATCAAAAAAATTTGCAGGGCTGGAAATATATAAAAAACTGTGGTTGCCGATAGATGAGGTCTAGAACACTGCCGACCAGCGGCCGTGTCGCTCGGCGGTCGTACCCGGCAGCAAAGGGTCGGGTGCGGTCCGTGGCCGCCGGACCACAAGCGATTACGGACTCAACGGGTAAATGCAACACTGTAGACTAGCTGCCTCAAGCCTGCAATTGCTCGTGGGCGGCCCCTGTCCCCTAAGGGGGGCAAGCTTCCCTACACAGATCGACATCGACTCCCACCGGATGCCAAGTGGGGGATCAGGAAACTTGCGGCCGGATTAGGTGACAACTACACTGTCTTTGTCGGCCTTTCGTCTCACAGTGAGGCTGGCCTCAAAGGGAAGATTATTCGGCGGGAAGAAAATTTCAAATCCAACCGCTATCTTCCCGTCCATGGTTTCACGGACCGGGTACAGAAGTACTACCCCGCAATGCTTTGCTACCAGCCCCGATGTCTCTGGATTGAGCGTGACGAACGATGAGACATTCCGGTCGATACCCGCCAGGTAATTTGCGATCACCCGGTGATCTGGCTCCCCGAACACTTCAAAGCCCCGCCCGGGTATTCTTGTCCGATTCTTGACACTCATGCTCCCCACACCAGCCGCCACCAGCGGGCCGCCGAAGGAAACCTTTCGCTGAGGTGCAATGAAAAGCCAAGAATCAATACCGTGGTCTTCGTTCTGCATGAATTCGATCTGCAGCTGGATGTCCGCAGGACGCTCGCTGGACGAGTAGTCTTTCTCAAGCCATCGAAATGCCTTCAAGAATGCAACCAGCGGAGCGGAGCTCTTCGCACTGAACACGAACGCATCTGTGATTTTGTTAACTCCACTTTCGAGCTGCCCGCCTAGGGCGAGAACGCCCAACGGCTCTGCGGACTTAAGGAGCGCTTGGAACGCTGCAAGGTTTGCCTCTTGCCCGTCCTTCTCGGCGGCAATCAGTGTTGGCATCGTTCTGCGTCCGCCAAAATTTTTCTTCTCCAATTTCGCGTTAAACATCTTGTTGCCGGCGGTCGGCGGCAGGTTTCCAAATAGAGCGATGAGTGGCGGAATTTGTTTTGGGGTAAGCGGCTTGACTCCCGGAATCCGAACATATCGCTTGATCTCTACCCTGAAGTGCTCTTCCATTCGGCAGACCTCCTTGAACAGAGATACCAGATCAATGTCAGCGCGACGCCCCTCACGTACACCCAGATACACCCGCACGAGGTCTTTATAGCCTGGGCGGAATCCAAACCATCTACCCATCTGCATTAACGTATCTCCAGTACCTGCGACGCGCCTGTAGTAACTGACCGTGAGACCTTCAATAGTGTATCCGCGCGATAGCTTGTTTCCACCAATTACAATTTTCCAGACTGACTCAGCGCCAAAATCGGGGGCGTCCGCAGAATCACTGTTCAGAACAAGATACGGTTTCGGGCCCTTTTGGATCCGCTTGATCGCTTCAGCAAGATAAGGCACGAGCTCCGTAAAGCTGGCTGGCATAAGGTCGTTACCAAGGGCTTTCGATACCTTCATGTGATCTTCGGACCAAAGCTTTTCTAGAGCCGCCTGTCCCTTCGGCGAATTGAAAGCGCACCCCGCCCATAGATCTTCAATTCTTCCTGCGAGGGATGCATGCTCACCTTTAAGCTGAGATGTGTGGACGAGCATGGTGTGGTGCTGAATGTTGCCTTGCTTATACCGCATGGGGTTGGATGCGTTCCGGTACAGCTTGACTCCTCCGGCCAATACGTAGCTTCTCAGCGCAAGCCTGAGGTCATCATCATCCGAACCCGCGGCATTTTCGATGCGCCTGATGAACGCGATCTCCGGCAGGGAATAATCACTTTTGTTAAGGTCGTCATAGGACATTTCAGGGTCAAAAAAATCCGATACCCCCATGTAGCCTGATGATCGGTCGAGGGAAACAATAAAGTCCTTCGGGAAAAGGTCCTCTGAATCGTCCGGGTCCACAAGAGCGTTGGCATAGGGGGTCGCCGTGTAGCCAATGTATTGCGCGCGAGGAAAGAGCCCCAGAAGATCAACGATTCCGGCATTTGTTGGCGGCCGCTTCCGCGCGCCGCCTGCTGCACGAGTCGGGTCAATGGTGTTCAGTCCGGCCTGATCGGACTCGTCATCAATAATCAGCGTGGGAAGATCAGTAAGCTTCGTACGAAGCAACTTCAAGTCCTTAACCAAACTTTTCAGGATCACACTGTGCTTCTTAATGACCAGAAGCTTGACTGGCATCGAGCGCAAATTTGCAGGAGCATTCAGGCGTGCCCCCTTGTCCGCCTTCTCGAACTCAAGGTTGTCGATCGCTGCCTTAAGCCGCCTAAAGTCGACATCCGGTCTAGTCAAGCGTTGCCACGTGACGTGACCGAGTTCAACCGGGTTACCACCGTGTTCCAGAAAATCGGGCCAGTCGCTCGGGCGGTTATGGATGTATGATTCGTCGTTCTCAAGTAACTCTTTCCCGAGAAGCTCCTTGTCAAACCGCCGCTGTGTTTGATTTCTGAGTATATTCCAGGTCCCCGCAAGGATAATGATCAGACGATATCCGGCGTCTGCCGCGCGCGCGGCAACGCCCATGAAGTTTGCCGTCTTTCCGCTCTGGACATAGCCCATGACCAGACCGCGCGACGCATATGCCTCAGGCGACTGCGGATCTGCAAGGCATTCCACAATTGAACGTGTCGCATTGTCAAGATTCAGGACTGAGGCCTCGTCCCACTTCCGCTTATCCCTTAGGTATTCGGCGTAGGTGCTCCAGTAATAGTCATGTACCCCAAGAACAGGCTTGTACCATTCCTGATGGGTTTCAGAAATAATGACGGGTTCGTCAAGCGGAAAATACGGGATTACCGTATCGATACGGCTTACAAGCTCCGGGGGCGATGCCAGTTTCGTGTGAATCAACTTACGCCGTTCTGCCGTATTTCGCCTCGTGTCTTCTGCCCACGCTGCGTCCTTAACGTTGTCCCAAGTCCGGAGGAGGTTGGAGAATCGCAAGCGGGCCTGATTGTTGGGATCCTCAGACAACAATTGGTCAGTCATAGCGGCAATCTCGGCCGGGAGTGCCTGCTCAACATCAGGCCCCGGCTTCTCTAAATATGCGAGGAGATTGCGCGGGCCGCTGAACAGCATCAGGCCGAGAGCCATATCAATTCTCTGAAACAAGTTGTCCATCATCTTATTCCTATTTCTTCAGGTTTTGAAGGCCGCCTCGAAGTCAGCGGACCCTTTCTCATGCTCTAATCCATCGACATTGACGTCGAAACTCAGAAATTCGATTCTTATCGCGTTTGAACCAAGCAGGTTCTGAATTCCCGGCCGCGTAATTGCGGGGAATGTGGAATCGATAGGAATAAGCGCCAGAGGTCGCCGCATTACGAATTTTCTTGAGTAATGTATGCTGTCTTCCGGTCGGTATCCTGCTGACGCAAGCTTGGAATTAAACTCGGCCAGCATCACCGGCTCCGCAGCAAACTGCCCCGACAGCTTCTCCACCACGTCCCCCAAAGAGAAGCCTATGCCGGCGCCGGGCGGTCCGAGGAGCACGGAAATCAGGTTCAGTGAACACGACTTCGAAGGCACAAGCTGCTCCGTTCCATGGATGGTATGAATCCGCTTCGTCGCGGTCGTCGTCTTGACTTCGAACTCCGCTGACTGAACCCGAAAGTCGTGGGGTTCCCCGGCTGGGCCGAGCCACGAGTCCAATGCCCCCACACCAAATCTTTCCAGAAGGAGTGAGAGGAAGAGCAGTTCGCCGATTAGGCCGATCTGACGTTCGATACCGAGAACCGGCCGAGCTTCGAGTAGATCTGCAAAGCAATTGAGTTCCAGACCGACGGCGTCCGTTGGCGCCAGGCGTTCCACGATCACACGTTCTGCCACTGCAACTGCAAAGTGGTAGAACTGCCGGCGAAGCGAAACCGATTCGGTCTTCGCCTCAAGCAGCCATCGTCCGTTGATGTAGGCTGTCCGTACCGCGATCATTGTCAGTCCGAGATGTTCCGCCGGGACAGCTGTATCTGGCGGAACCTCGATCCAAAGACCGACTTCGTTTCGCGCGCCATCGCTGTAGACCTCGACGAGCGGCGCGCTGGCAATCCGGTGGACGCGCTGTTGCCCCGGAACGATGACGGCAGACCGAAAATTTTCCCATGTAAGATAAGCAGGCGTCGTCATTCTGGAACTCGTTCGTACTTTACGGCCTCAACAAGGATTCTGTTCACTTTTTCCACCTGTTCCCGAATCCTCGAACTCATTCTCCCCGAGGAGACGGCCTCCTCCAGCACGAAAAAAAGCAGACACTTGAGCAATGGCGCATCTATTACTGATCCCGGCATCCCATGTAATACCGCCTGCCTGTAGCAGCGATTGAGATAAACGCATCCGGCGTCACGGTCGATTTCAAAGAACAGATCCTCACCCAGCTTTACCCAGACAAACTGGAGTTCACGAAACCTCTTGGTCGCCGTGATCCGCAGTTCGGCCTGCAGGGTGGCCACCAACTTTGCCGGAAGCCCCTTGGAAGGAATCAGAGGAAGCTCAGCCTGCGTAATCTGCCTTTTCCGATAGGCGCTGTCGGCCAACGAAAGGTATTTTTTGTATTCAATCCCGGACGCGGTCCGCGCCGTCTGAATGGCCTTAATCACACTCTGGGGCAGCTGGATTTCGACCTTCTTGACGTCGAGACTTACCTCAATGTCAAAGTTGGCGGCTACATCCACTTCAATCCGGGCCAGCGAGGAATGAGGTTCCGCCTCCCGGATGCCGTTCCAGCCGCCGCCCTGAATCAGCCTGTCGTTGCGGTAGAAGTAGAAACCTTGCCGGCTGTTTGCTCCTCCTGGCAACTTATATTCAGGCGCTGTCGAGTTTGGCGGCCAGATGTGTGCTGTCACTTTCACACTTTTGCCGTATGGTCCTGCAAGCGCCATCGGCTGTGGGAAATCCGCATGTCCACTTTGTGAATACGCAAACGGATCAAGAGGATCAAGCACGAGGGGGATCCCAGCCTTGCCGGTCGCTCGGTCATACATGTCAATTGTGATGCACACCTTCCTCGCTTTTCCAGACAAAAACCGGTGAAACGCGAGTGACAGATAACCCGCCAAGCGATGCATGAGCTTTTGGGCATGTTCCTCTGCATCAGTGAAATGGCCTGCCCGGTAGAGGCGCGACCACAAAACGACTGTTCCTGACGGGTTAAGGTCCCTGTCTGGAACAATTCCCTCGACAAGCTTCCGGCATTCCTTTTCATTAAATATTGTGCAAGTAAAGCCCTTTGCGATGCCGTGCTCGAGCCACGCCCTACCCGCAAGAGAATCCCCCTGTGCGGAGAACACATGAACCTCCTTTGCTTGGCTCAACGAGGCAAGTTTCAGGCCAAGGCCGAACTTTCCAAGGCGCTCTATCTCCTGCGACACGTCAGACCCGAACCGCATTGCCTCCTTGAGTACGTCTGGACTCATGCCCTCGCCGTCATCCCATACCGCGAGGTCGAGATGACCTCTCTTTGAGACGATAAGGCGCAGGAGAATGTGTTTTGCCTGTGCGTCGATTGAATTGTCGATGACGTCCGCTACCGCAGCCTCAAAGCTGTAACCGATCGATCGCAAAGCAACGTCGAGTTTGCGGAAGTTCGGAGGGAGACTTTCTTCGATGCTCAACTTGAGGCTCCATTTCCTGTGAAACACAATGTAGCCATTATGTCATGAACGTCGGAGCTGGTAACCTCCGGGAATTTTCGATGCGCAGCCGGCAATCTTTTTCGCGTCGTCCTCGCCGTGGGCATAGGCACTGCGGTTGGCGAGGTTTCCGATACCGCCAGTCGCGTTTCGGAACGGGCCGCAAAAACAATCGCTTACCCCGTGTTGCCTCTTATGCAGCAATTGCGAGACTGCCGTCGCGGTGCGCGGCATCCGGGCGGATTTCAATCTTCCTGAACTCGACCACCGAATAAAGAGATTGTGCAGCTTTCGTAATGTCATTTACTCGCCATTGGGCGCGGCGCTTGTTCTTCGACGGGGCCGTGGCGTGGAGTTTTGGTGCAGGGTCGAGGTAGATCACCCCATCGCTGATGGCCTGAAGAAGCTGTTCGGCGGTCGTATCTCGGCACCACATAACTGTCGGCTCAAACGTTACATGATGCTCGTAACCCTCCGCGAACTGATTTTCGTCCGGGTTGCGCACTTTGGCGGCAGCGATATATACGGCTTCGTTGTGCTTGGCGCCCCAGCAGTTCATCAGCCGTTCCAGGCTCCAGGAAGCGGCAACCTCACCAGCCGGTCCGATCAATGCTACGTCTACGCGATCAAGCTTTGGCGTCAGCGGAGTGCTGGGGTCGTATGGAAATGCCTCGAGACAGCCGTCTGCGCCAACCCGCTGCTCGCGCACCCTCAAGGTCAGATTTGATTTTCCGCACAGTTCGTTCGCGCGATGAATTCCAGTCAGTCGGTAGTCGCCCGCGGCATCAGGGTACCCGTATGTTTTCATGAAGGCTCTGAAATCCTTGGCATACAACCCGCCATCCGGCTCTGGCGTGAAAAGCGTCACTTTCAGCTGGGTGTGCGTCTTGAGTTCAATTCCGAACATGTCGCCGTCCTTGTTCGAGTTCGGAACGATCCCAAGCGAGTGCTCAAGCGTGTAGCCGCACACCTGAGTACCAGAAAATGGGAGGGTACGGCCGAACGCGTCCAAACGACAGCCGGGAAGGGGCCGGCCCAGCACAGCGGCCAGCCGGGCCTCCAGTTTTTCCCGGTTACCCGTTTCGAAGTCTAGGCGCTTACATGCTGGAGCGCGTGCAAACCCCGGCAGCGCAGCAACCTCCGCCTCGAAGGAAGGAGAGGCATTGATACACACCATCGCAATACACTTGCCGAGCGGCAGACGGGCGAGGACCAGCACCCGCTTCGAGTCCGGGTTCGCCTTCGTATAGGAGACCGACAACGTCGCCGGCATGCTGCCATCGATCGCTTGCAGTCCGGAAAGACGGGTTTCCGGGTATTGGGTGTAGATGATTGCTTTCACACGCCTCGCGGGGACCAGAGTCCTGTCAGTACGAAGCCACGCGAAATTATTGAAAACTGCTTCCGGAATCCGTTTGCCAGGCGCGGAATGCCCTTTGGTAACGCTCGTACTTTCACCGCGCTCCGAAACGGTTACGTCAAAGAGGTCCAACAGCACCCCGGCATCTGAGGCGATGTAGATCTGGTTCTTATCGTTGGCATTCTTCGGCAGCGGCTTAAGCAGCGCGACCTCTGCATCCAATGGCGCAAGCAGCGATCTGAGCTCGTGGATTGATCCGATTGCGTGTTCGTACTGCGGCGTCTCGACGATTTTCATTCGTCCTCCTTGGAAAGTGTTTCCAAGATAGCACGAACAAAAATTAGGAGTAGAAATTTATTTTGCGAAAAACAGTGCGAAACGCATCACTTGAATATTTAAACGACTGATTTTTAAGGAGTTTATGATCAATTTACTAGGAGACGCCCCAGTTGCAATTTCGCAACAACCTCGAATGCCCGATAGCCTTGGGAGGTGCGCGGAGATCATCCTCGTTTTGGCAGGTTAGGGGGAAGGGACCTGGACCGACGATGTGCGCGTCGGGACACTAAGGTCTCAGGATCCGGAGTGAACTCGGAGACGGGCTGAAGCACTACGGGGGTGTAGAACTGCGCTCCACACCCCCGTCTACAAGAGCAGGACGCTCCTGAGCTGGAGAGATGACAAAGAAAGAACTACGCAGCGAGCTTTCCTTGGCAGACCTGGATTTCCTCGGCGATTCGCTTTCCCGCCACTATTCGGCTCTTCATCAACTGGGCAACTGCAGCGAAAACTGGTACCACAACAGAATTTCCAAACTGCTTGTACGCTTGCGTATCAGAGACGGGAATTTTGAAAGAGGATTCACCTGGGCCATCATAGCCCATTAGACGCGCGCACTCGCGAGGAGTGAGCCTACGGGGTCGATTCTTCAGATTCTGCTCGTGCTCGACGTCTAGGCTCGGGTCGAAGCCACGATCAACCAGAATTTCCGAACCGTCCTTATAGTACCGGGCTGATAGAGTACGCGTCACGTCCCCGGCCTTGACTAATCCGTAACCGAAACCGTTACCCTTCTCTTTGTGCTTAATGGAGTAGTTGAACAGGTATTGCCAAAGTTTAGGCGTGAGAACATAAGCATCATTCTCCTCGCGGTCGAGGATGTCACCAAGCTTTGGTTTTCGCGGAGGGAAATCCTTCGCGATATCCTTTAGCGTAAATCCCTCGTGTACATTCAAGTCCTTGCGGAAACCAACTAGCACGATGCGTTCGCGATGCTGCGGTACGAAGTGGATTCCGTCAATAATTTTCGGGTCACGAGAGGGCCCGCTGTCGGCATCTGCGACTACGTACCCCAGCTCATCAAGGGCAGCCATGATCACTCTGAACGTATTACCTTTATCGTGGCTTTTCAGGTTCTTCACGTTCTCCAGCACGAACGCCACGGGGCGCTTGGCTGCGATGATTCTGGCCACGTCAAAGAACAAGGTGCCCTGCGTTTCGCACTCGAAGCCATGTTTGCGCCCTAGCGAGTTTTTCTTCGAAACGCCGGCAATGGAAAATGGCTGACACGGAAAGCCTGCGAGCAGCACGTCGTGGTCCGGCACGTTTTCCTGAATGTGCCCGTATGCCATTTCCTCAGGAATGTCATCTCTAGCGCTGAGCGTGATCTCCCGGATGTCTTCATTAAACCTGTGCACAGCATTATCGGAATAGTAGTTCGCCTTGTAGGTGCGGACTGCAAACGGATTCCATTCACTTGTAAATACGCAGCGCCCCCCCGCTTTCTCAAACCCACGCCGGATTCCGCCAATTCCTGCGAAGAGGTCGATAAAGTCGAAGTCGTATTTCACGTTCGCTGCAGGCGGCGACGGCAACAGTTGCTCAAGATGAACGAACTCTGCTTCGCTGAATCTGAGCTGTTCCTTGCCGCTGACCCAGTTTTTCAACGCTTCCCTTGTCCACGCTCCCGGGGAAACCTTGTTGAGGTAGTCAACAACAAATTTGGGCTCGTAGCTTTCCAAGGCTCGCTTCAGGAGCTTCAGCTCATCACTCTCAGGTACCATGAATTTTTTCTCAGCATGTCAGGGGTATCGCGCGCGTCGTTCACGCAGGCTGTGAGGCATACGGAACGGCTCAGAAACCACAGCGATTATACTGGATGTTAACACAGCCCCGACCACAAATTCAGAGACCGACGGCACCTGCCTGTAGAGGATTAGGCGCGGCTCGCAAGGATGTTGTAGGGATCTCACACAGGGTGGGTGGCAGCCGGGTCCGGGCCGTCATCGCCGTAGCGAGTGCGCAACGACGATGTCCCCCGCAGGCGTGCTGAGGTTGAGTGGGCACGGCTCAGGGGTTCAGGCCCTCTCCTCGAGGAACGGGGAATCGCTATGCAGCCAATCCGCTAACCGGAGCGCAACGCCCTCAACATCCTTGTCTGCACCACGTATGGCGCATTCCCAGACGACGCCGACCCGCCATCCATCCGCCAAAAGCGCGTCCCGCGCCTTTTGATCGTTGGCTCGGTTGCGCCCAATTTTCTCGCGCCAGAAGTCGGGGCGCGTGGCGGGCCACCTGAAAAATGGACAGTTGTGCCCGTGCCAAAAACACCCGTGAACGAATATTGCAGCATGAAAGCGCGGCAGGACAATGTCCGGCTTGCCTGGCAGCTCACGGACATGAAGGCGAAATCGCAATCCTTTCCGGTGAAGCAGTTTGCGAATCAGAATTTCTGGTTTCGTGTTCTGGCCCCGTATGCCGGCCATCATCCGACTGCGGGTGGCGCTGTCAACTACATCAACCATCTGCTTAGATCTCGTATTGCCATGCAAAAGTAGCCTTTGCCAATTTCACCATGTCCTTCGCGGAAATTTCGCACATTATGACCTACCTCATAAAACCCTGTCGTGCGGCCGCTCCCGGTCGGCGTGACGTGACCACCGGCTGCGCCTTTGTTGAGCCGCATCGTGGCCGCAACCTCGAGTGTGGCTCAGATTGGAGCCAATAAGCGCTGCGCCGCCCTCTCACTCATCACCAGCACCAACTTCAACCTCGCCCGCGTCATCCCCACGAACAGCTTCCTGAACACCAGCTCATCGATCTGCTCGAAGTCGATCTCGGTAAAGATCACCGCCGGCGCCGACTGCCCCTTGAACCGGTACACCGATTCCGCCAGCAATCCGCCCTCCCTAAACACGGGATTGCCGAACAAGTCGTACTCGCCGGTGAACGACTTCAGCGTATGCGCGTCGCCCAACTTGTCGAGCCCAAGGATCGCTGACTTTTCACGCCCGCGAAACGAGGCAATTGCTATATCCTGCCGCGCGAACCCCGCCCCCAGGCACAGCGCGATCGCATGCTTGGTCTGCGCCAGCATCGCCTCCGTATCCCCGTCCGGATACACCAGCCGCTCGATGTCGGCGCCTTCGAACGGGCTGGCCGCTTCCACCGGCTGGCGCGCCTCGCCTATCGACGCAAGCATGTTGACGACCTGCCGGGGGCTGCGGTAGTTGGTGTGCGAATGCAGCGTCACCCAACCCGGCAGCGGCACCAAGTCGCGACCGTACAGGTTCTGCGCCGGGTCCTCGAGCCAGATGGCGCGGCCGCCGTCCTTCAGCATGCGCAGCAAAATGTCGCGCCAGACGATCGAGAAATCCTGCCCCTCGTCGACGATCAGCACGTCGTATTTCCACGTTTCGGGCAGGTCGTCGGTAGCCAGCGCGGTCTCGATCTGGCGCCAGACCTCGGGCGCTGCGTAATTTGGGGTGATGCCTTGCGCGCGCATGAAGGCGTCGCCCAGCATGTGGAAGTTGGCGACGCGTCCGCCATCCGGCACCAGGCGCTCGATATGATCGGCCAGCGGCCGGTTGTAGCAGACGTACAGCGGGCGCAGGCCGGCGTCGATGGCAGCGGTGTATTCGGCCAGCGCCAACTGGGTCTTGCCGCTGCCCGCAGTGCCAACCACGCGCAGCCGGTACGGCGCAAATTCGAGCCGGCGCGCCCAGGTGGCCAGCCCGCCGGACAACCGGGTGACCATGTCGACAGCGTTGCCGATCATCGAGCTGGGGTCGGGCCGCAGGCTGAGGGTGTCGCCGAGGAAGCGGGTCACTTTCTTGAACTGGTCGCTCGTTTCGGTGATGGGCAGCCCTTCGCGGATCATGCTGGCGAGCCGGTCCTTGTTAGTGGCGTCGATGATGCGTGCGGGGTCGATGCCGGCCAGGTGCGGGTCGCGCACGATGTAGTCGGGGCAGTACAGCAGGTAGTCGATCGACAGCTCGCCGTCGAAGCGCTTGATCAGGCCGTCGATGTTGCGCAGCATTTGGTTGCGGATCTTCCGGGGCTTGCCGCGGTAGTTCTTGACTAGGCCATCCGTGGTTTCGGTCAGAAAGCCGGATTTCTGCTCGATCAGCAGCACCCGGCCGCTGGGCGCAACGATGACGAAATCGATCTCGCCGTACGCGGAGAAACCTTTTTCGACGTTGGTCCAGTGGACGCCGTGGTAAATGCTGTAGGGCGCGTCGGCCAGGCCGGCTTCGAGGTTGGCCAGCGTTTCGATCTCGCGCGCTGCAGTACCGGTGACGGACATCTCTCGCCAGCCGGTGGGATGAATGTGGGCCATGGGGTTGTCGGATGGTTGCCGGTGTGGGGATAGAAATATTGTACGGTTATTAATTGGAGGTGAACATTCAGTTGAGTTCGTCGGTGGCAGTCGCGACACCGCCGGCTCGGTCGCACCGGTCGCGGCAGCATGACGGCGAACGATAGAATTCGACGAAGCAATCTTGCTCAACCTCAAAGCTACCAGGCTCGGCGCTCGATAGATTGGTGGATCAGTGGCTTCGTGCTTATCTCCGGAACGAAAGGCAGCACTGAGCACCGGCTTGGCGATATTTTCCTCGCTCGTGGTTGCTTCGAACTGGTTGTAACGTTCGTCAGAGGAGCAAGAATTGATAGAGTTATTCCCTCGCTTCACCCAAGACACCCGCCTGCTCCGTTTAACCACCCCGCTCGGCACAGACAAATTGCTGGTCGAGTGCGTACGTGGCGAAGAAAGCCTGAGCCACAGCTATTCCTTCCAGCTGTCAGTTCTATCCACCGACGCCCACATTCCGCTCAAGTCACTGCTCGGCCAGCCAGCGTTGCTCGAATTACTGACCGCGGCTCCCGGCATGACCTTCCGCCCCTTTCACGGCCACATTACGTGCGCACAGCTAATCGGTGCCAACGGTGGCTTTGCGCGCTACGCAATAAAGATTGAACCATGGTCTGCGTTCATGGCGCATGGCCGTGACAGCCGAATCTTCCAGCACAAGACCGTCTTCGACATCTTGGACGCCGTCTTCCAAGGCTGGGAGGGGCTGGGCAAACTCATACCCGCCTGGCGCTACGACATTGCCGATCGCAGCATTTACCCGACCCGCTCCCTGACCTGCCAGTACCAGGAA
The DNA here is from genome assembly GCA_045810465.1 of Massilia sp. GTDB lineage: Bacteria > Pseudomonadota > Gammaproteobacteria > Burkholderiales > Burkholderiaceae_D > Telluria. The sequence goes on from JBJMVW010000170.1 coordinate 17,539, forward strand.
TCGAATCTCGCCTTCGCAGAGCGACTGATGAGCGAAGAAGGCCTGTTCTATTATTTTGAACACAGCGCCGCCCCCGACAGCCCTAACCTGGGCAGTCACACATTAGTCATCGCCGACCACAACGGGAGTTTCAAGCCCAATGCGCAAGCGGAGGTCCGCTTTACCCGGCCGGGTGCGGTAATGCGAGAAGACAGCATCGACCGCTGGCGCATCATATCGCGCTCGGTCGTCGGTGCAACCGCCGTGAGCAGCTGGGACTACCGCTCCAACACCACCCGTCCCGTTACCGCCAGCGCGGGCGAGACCGGCGACGAGCTCTCGTTGATCAGCCGCGATTCGCCCGGCACCTATGCGTATCAAACCCGCACGCAGGGCCAGCGCATCGCGGACAACCAACTTCAAGCACTACAGGTGGCCCGGGAAACTCATATCGGCGCTGGTACCGTGCGCACCCTCGCCCCCGGCACGACATTCACCTTGCGCGGGCAGGCGCAACTCGACCTGGCCGAAGCTGACGATGCCCGCACCTTTACGATCCTGCGTGTGCTGCACCTGGCCCATAACAACCTTGGTGCCGAGCTGCGATCCACCATCACGCAAGCACTGGGCCTGGGTACGCTCGCGCCAGCGCTGGACGAGGAGCGTAGCAACAGCCTGCACGCGGCCGGCAGGGCCATCGGCGAGCGCCCGCTATACCGCAACCGCATCGACGCCATCCGCAGCAAGGTTCCCTACCGCAGCAGCACGGTTGACGGACATGGTGTCCTGTTGCACCCGCGCCCCACCGTGAGCGGACAGCAAACGGCCATCGTGGTCGGCCCGCCCGGCGCTGTAGTCCACACCGACCGCGACCACCGGGTCAAGGTGCAGTTCCATTGGCAGCGTAACGCCAGCAATAACGACCTGAGCCACAGCCGCCTGAACCACCCCTCCCCTGACGGCCAAACGGGAGCGCCGGCCGACGATCGCTCCGGCACATGGGTGCGCATTGCCACCCCTCTTGCGCCGATCGCTGGGGCCAACTGGGGCTCGGTTGCCGTGCCGCGGGTCGGCAGTGAAGTGCTGATCGATTTCGTGGATGGCAATATTGACCGTCCGGTCGTCATTGGCAGCCTGTACAACGGCAGGGGAGAGGCCGACGCCCAGCACAACCAGGTATCGAACGGCGCTGGCGTGGCAACCGGCAGCGCCCCGGTCTGGTTTCCTGGCGAGAGCGGCGCGCATGCCCACCCGGCGACGCTGTCGGGGATCAAGACCCAAGCCATGAGCACCAGCCAGAGCGGTAACGGCGGCTATAACCAACTCGTGTTCGACGATAGCCCGGGCCAGCCGCGCGTGGCGCTGCAGTGCCACGCCAGCCCGCACACGGAAACGGCCGAACTCAACCTCGGCACGCTACGGCACCAAACCGATAACAAGCGTCTGGGCCACGTCGGCTTCGGCGCCGAGCTCAAGACCGAACACAGCGCCGCGCTGAGGGGCGGCCAAGGCTTGCTGCTGTCGACACACGCCCGCTATGGGGCGAGCGGCGGACAGCTCGACTCGCGCGAGGCGCAGGCCCAGATCGAACAGAGCCATGCACTGCAACTAGCCATGGCACGCACGGCCCAACAGCACAACGCGACACTAAAAGATGAGAAAAGCCAACCCGAACCAGAGCCGGGGGAACTGCGCGCGGTCAGCGCGATGGAGCTCAGCCTCAATGTTCTCAAGGGAGAAGGCGGCGGCGGTGCTCGCTCGGCTGGTGGAGACCAGGAACAGGTTACGGGCTATGCCGAACCTCAGCTACAACTATCTAGTCCCGTCAGCATCGTGGCCACCACGCCCGCCAACGCCATTTGCACGGCAGGCTACACCAGTGGCATGACTGCAGGACAGGACATTAACCTTGCGGCACAGGGTAACAGCTTCCACGCCGTCAAGGCCGGCATCAGCCTATTCACGTACGGCAAGGCCAGCGCCAAGAACAAGCCGAACCAGGAAACAGGGATCAAGCTGCACGCGGCCAGTGGCAAGGTCAGCAGCCAAAGCCAGTCAGGCGAAACGCGCATCACGGGTGATAAGTCCATCACCGTTGCGAGTATCACCAAAAGCGTCACTGTCGCGGCCAAAGATCATGTGCTGCTGACTGCCCAAGGAGCCTACCTTAAGCTCGAGGGCGGAAACATCATGATCCACGGGCCGGGCAAGATCGAGTTCAAGGCGACTATGAAAGAACTCACCGGCCCAGCGAACGGCAGCGCGGGCAGGCCACCCGCCCTGCCAAAGGCCAAGCAAATCTATAACGAAGCTTTCGTCATTGTGAACGAAGAAACGAAACAACCGATGGCCCACGTGCGCTACCAACTCGAGTCGGCAAGCGGGGTCAAGATAGAGGGAATTACTGACGCCTTGGGACGTACACAGCGAGTTTTCACATCCAAGAGCGAAACCCTCACCCTGCATCTGCCAAAGGACGAGTGAAATCGAACAGGGGATGCTTGTTCACCGTTACACCGTCAGGAAAGAGGACCGAATGAGCGAAGTATTTACAGCGGTTAAAACCACGCCGACGACCACGCCCAGTAACACCTTTGTCGAAGTACCGCATACATTGACGGACGGCGTCCTCGTTTATCGCCCTGACGACAATTCTTTCATCGCCTTGTACCCTGACGAATGGCTGTTGTGCCAGGCCGAAGGACATCAGAACAAGACGGCCATTGAAGAGTTGCAGGAGGCCAATCGCGAAGTCACAGATAAGTCGCTATCGCTCCAACATCTGTTGCAGCAACCGAACTCAGCTAAGGCCGACATCGCTCAAGCGAAAAAAGATCTCGACGCCGCGCTGGACGTCTTGTCGAAAAAAAGCGATGCCGCCAAGGCTCGGATTGAAGGGATTACCAGTCAAAAAACCGACCGGAACAAGCTTGTAGAACTCTTGCCATTGACGCTAAAGCGCATGGAACGGAAGCGCCATACACCACTCTATATCAAGGCGCAAAGCCTGCAGAGCGCCTTGACCGACAGGCGGGTATACATTATCGAGGGATCTGCCGAGCGTCAGAAACATCCAAAGGAGAAACTATTCAACGGCGCCGCCCTCAATACAAGTGAGGTACGGAAGCGAATTTTGAACAAAGTGCAGGACAAGGCAAAGTTCGAAGCAAAAGGTAAGTGGACGCTGAATGACACTGAAGGAGCCGGGGTCATCTTTTCGGACTGGGCTAAGGTGATGGGCACGACAGCTACTTCATTCCTGGAACGAGCGCAAAAAGACATTATTGACGGCATCATCGGCGCTGACAGGCACAATCCCGATGATCCTTACCGGATAATTGACTTGAAACCGGAAGCCCAATTCATGCGGTGGTCCGCCGGCGCGGGCGCTGAAGCGAACTTTATGCCGTTCCAGGGCAGCCTCTATGATGCACGCGACAAAAACTGGGGCCAGCGCTTTAGACGGGCCGCCAAATCCGCGCAATTTGGCGTCAAGGCCAATGCCGAAGCCTCATTTTCAGTCGGCGAAGCGAAAGTCGAAACGATACTTTACCTGCCACATGCCGCCGGCTGGCATCTGGACACCGTGCAAGCCGGCCAACAGTTCGATTTCGGCTACTTCCGGTTTCGCGGCGACTTGGCACTGTACGCGTTGGCGGGCGCAAGCATCGCACTTGAAGCTGGCGCTTCGCTGATGGTTACCGGCGACAAGCAAGGGCTCAGGGGCACGCCGCGGAATCAGAGCGGCGCGAAGGCTAAAGTAGGCGCCAAGGGAGACGTGCAATTGTTCGTCGGCTTGAAAGAAGGGGTCGATTTGACAGGTGCTATCCAATGGCTGAATCCGGAAGGGTTCGTTGATCCCAAGAAGCCAAAGAAAGCAGATCCTAGCAAGGCAATCGCGGCCTACACGGACGTGGCCAGTTGCAGTGCAAACGCTAGCTTGATTCAAGGCCTGGCGGCAAGCTTGGGCTTTGAGTGTGACTATCGCGACGGCAAGTTCGTGGTGGCAGCCAAAGCAGGTGCGTGTCTGGGTCTGGGCGGTTCGGGCAGTATCGGCGGTAAGGTCGGCGTGGCAGAGATTAGCCAGTTCTTCATGTGCGTTGCGCATCAGCTGAAGCAGGCCGATTACAAGAAGTTGGGCGGGTTAATGAATAAAGTAGCTTTTGCTACGTTGAATCAGATATTTTACCTTGTCGTTACCGCCGATCGAACGCTTGAAAGTTTTGTTGGCGTCGAAGCGAATGACATCAAAAGAAAGTACGCGCAAATTGTCGGAGCGATGCAGCAAGGCGGCGAGCAATTACTAAAAGAAGTCGAACGCCAATTGCAGTCAGGATGGGGCTGGTATTCCTATATGCCGCCAGAATCACGTGGCGCGATGATTGCGAGTATTGCCGGTGTACTTGATCAGCCGCGGAATGCTGACAACCATGATTTACGAAAAATAGGGGCGTTCGCCATAAATGAGCTAATGGCGACTACTCAATCGCTTGGACACTTGGATAACACGCTCGATCGAATTACGGTTGCGATGGGCGACAAGCCTGGGCGTGCTCAAGGTGCGCAACTGATCAACTCTGTGGTAGCGGGAACAATGTTTGCGGACTGCATCGATCGGTGCGAAATGCAAGTGGCAAAGGCAGAGCCGTTGATGGGGCGTCCCTTCCTGCGTAACGACGAGCCGGATTTCCGGCTGGCGCAGTTTCCGCTGCATCACCCAGGATATATGGTCGCTTAGTTTAACTTTCTGACAGCGTTGACAACGCAGCGAAAGTTTACATCGTTGTAGCCCGAATACCCGGGAAACGGCACCATCACTTCACCAGCTCGAACCCCGTTTGGATAAGTAGGCAGAAGAGGTTGAGGTATCGCTGCTCCACGCATAAAAACCATCGCCGCGATTTCGGCCCGCCCCCCAACACTGCCTCGTTTCACTTTCTTTGTGCCCGTATCTGGTCCTGCTGGATTTTTCTGCGGTGAAGTCTTGTAATATTGCTCACTGAACCAGTCGTTGACCCATTCACCAGTATTTTCCGACATGCCGTAGAGCCCGGCAGGAGTGGGGGGGAAACTCCCAACATCCGGTAGCGGAGGTTCTATTTCCTCTTCTGACCATTCCTTCGGGAAATTCCTGGGCCTCTCAATCTTGCCATTGTCGGTTGCGAACAACACGCGTTTTCCACCGGATCTGGCCGCGTACTCCCACTGAGCTTCGGTTGGCAAATCAAACGAGAGATTCGACAGTTTCCCGAGCCACTGGCAATACGCCTTGGCGCCATGCCAGCTGACCCCCGCCGGACGCTTAGGCGCACGGTCGCTTATGCTTATCCGGTCCATGTCCACCCGCTCGTTACCAGTCGCATCGGTGAACACGTCAAAGTCATCATACGTAACCTTGTACGCCATCATTGAAAAGCTATCCAGTGTCACTTTATGCAAAGGCCTGGAATACGTATCGATATCATAGGGAAGGCCAGACTCGGTGCCCCAATCGCCCATCTCGAACGTGCCTCCCTTGATGAAGCGAAGCGAATTTCTCACTTTCGCGAGCAAGTCCTCCACGCGCGCGCCAACAGCGAGAGTCGGTACTGGTTGTGTTGTCGGGGCCGGCGCCTCCGTGCGCACCGTCGGCGTATGTAGGCTGGCAACCATGAAAAAGGCCACGAGAAGTGAGGTGCGCGCCATGGCCGATCCTTTCGAAGGTAGTGACAACACGATTATTTCATTTACGAAATTCGGCTTATTGATCGATTCGATAAATGATCGGACCGGCTCTACATTTGCTGATGACCTCGCTTCGGGAGCATGGAGTCTACGGCTGGCGAGCCTGCCGGCTTCGGCTTCCGCCGGGGGGCGCTGCGGTTGGATGACGGGGTGGTGAAGAACTTGGTCTGATCGATTTCGATCGGACGCGAAGGGCGGCGGTAAGAACTGGGATTCCCGCCTTCGCGGGAATGACGGGGTGGGGGGAATGACGGGGTGGGCGGGAATGACGGGGTGGGCGGGGGTGGGCCGCATCAAGCTGAAGCTAGGAGGGATGAGTCCGGCCCAGTATAGGATGGGACTCGCTCCGACCTAGCTATCAAACGCCGTCCAACAAAACGGGGGCAGTTCACGTGCGCGGGAACGACGGGGGCGTTGTTCATCCGCTGATCTGGCGGAACGGGTCCAGGGCCACGTCGATCAGCCTGCGCTGGCGCACTACGATCTCGGCCGCAGCGGTCATGCCATAGCGCAGTGGGTACGAGGTGTCCCCGACTGTGTAGTGGTCGCGGTCCAGTGTGATCCGGCCTTCGTACACGGGCATCTTGGACTGCGTCGATGCCTTGGTCGCGGGCGAGATATATTGCAGCGTTCCAGTAATTAGCCCATACCGCTGATACGGAAACGCGTTGAACTTCAGTTGCACCGGCTGCCCTTCGCGCACGAAGGCGCGGTCCTGTTCGGCGATCTCGATCTTCACGAGCGGTCGCGTGTTCTTAGGCGCGATCCCGCCCAGCGGCGTGTTGGCCTGGATCTTGTCGCCCGGCTGGGTGGAAGTCACGTCGGTCACCACCCCATCGACCGGCGCAACGATGCGCAGGAAATTGTCCTTGTCGATGTTTTCAAACTGGATGCGCGCCGCGGCATCGGCCACCAGCCGCGCGGTCTGCACCTGCAGCCGCAGCTTTTCTTCGACATTGGCCGCTTCCCTGCTGGCCGCCTCGTATTGAAGACGCAGGCTGCTCAGCTGCTGGCCGCTGGTCTCCAGCTCCGCCCTCGCCTGCGACGATTCCAGGCTTTGGCGCGCTTGCAGTTCGTTCACGCGCGATTCCGCCACGCGCACGGCGTTCTCGGCAGTCTGCAGCGCGTTCTTCTTGCTTTCCACCTGCAGCTGCGACACCCCGCCCCCGCCCGGCAACGCGAACAGCCGTTCGTACTTGGCGGCCTCGTCCCTCGCGGCGTCGCGCGCGCGCCGCGCCTCGTCCAGGTTGGTGCGCGCCTCGGATGCCTGGGCGCGCTGCCCTGCCGCGAGCTTGCCAGTGCCTTCGGCCAAGCGCCGCTGGTGCTGGCGTTCCTCCACCTCCATCGCGTCCTTTAGCACCGCCACGCGTTGCTCCAGCAGCGCTTTCTTTTCGGGGAATTCCTTCCATTCGCGCTCGGCGTCTTCCAGTTTCAGGCGCGCCTCCAGCGCGTTGCGCGCCGCCTCGATCGCGCCGCGCGCGTACAGCCGGGCAACCACGTCGCCCTTGAGCACGGGCTGGCCCTCGGCGATATAGATGTTCGAAAGCTCGCCGTCGATCGGGGCGTACACGCGCCGCACTTCCGAAGCGGGCACAAGCGTGCCGGGCGCCGTCACTAGCACGTCGGCCCGGCCGAAAAACGACCATGCGAGCGCGCACAGCACCAGCGCAACCATCGTGTAGATGACGGCGCGCGTAAACCGCCATGGTTCGGCCGTGAGGATGCCGATGCCCTCCTCGCTGTGGTCTTCGAGCGATTCGACGAGCGGGCGCAGGCGGTTATTGCTCGTTGCCACCGGCGCCTCCGACAAGGGCAAGTTTGCGCAGGTCGCTCAGCGCCTGCGCGTAGGTGTCGCGAAAGGCCGGCACGTACGACGAAATCGTCGCGAAGGCGCGCTGGTGCGACTGCGCATCGTCCTGCCACTGTTTCAGGATGAGCCGGATGCGGTTCTGGTCCGCCGACCCGCTCACGGGCGCATTGGCGCCGCCGCGTGCGCCGACAAACTGCTCCAGCCTGCCTATCCAGTCGATTTCGGCCAGCAGCGGCTGCAAATCGGGGTTGTTGCGGCTCAGCGAGCGCATATGGGCGAGCTCCGCCGCAGCCTTGTCGAACTGTCGCGCCTTCAGGAAGTCCGTCCAATTCGGCAATCCGGCCTTGAGCACGGCCTCGGTGCCGTACGCGCGCATGTCGGCATTGTTGGGTTGGCGCGCCAGGCGCTCGCTGGCAAGCATGGCTGCGGTCGCGTAGTCGCCGGTGGCAACCAGTCGCTTCACTTCGCGCTCGGGCGCGCCAACCGAATACAGGATCAACCCAAGGGCCACCAGGGCCGCCGCCAGCGCCATCGCCCAGCTGCGGCGATGCATCCGGTCCACATCGCCGGCGCCACCGAAGGCGTCCAGAATCCCGGCGACGAGCACACCGAACTTGCCACGCGGCCGGCCAGTGCCACCCGTTCCGTCCGCATTCGCTGGGGATGCTTCATAGTTGAGCTCGTCGTCCTGCGCCGCGCGGTCGACGCAAAAGATGTCGAGGAACGAGCCAGGGGCTGCCACAAAGGTGGTCTTGTCGACCTCGCCCGGTTCGGCCACGGAAGGCGCGGCACGGGTCACGGTCGGGTCGGGCGCGTGCTGCCATTGCAGGCTGACACGGTAAACAAAGTGCCGGCCGCCGAAGGCAAGCAGGTCGCCGTCCTTGAGCTCGTGGGCGTGCTCGTCGAGCCGCAACGCGCCGACGCACGTGCCGTTGGTACTGCCCAGGTCCTCCACATACGGCACCCCACCCTTTAGGAAGATGTGCGCATGGCGGCGCGACAGGCAGCCTACCTGGTGCGGCAGCGTTTGCCGGTAGCGGGCAAAGGTAGCGTCGACCTTGCTGACCAGGAACGGGAAGCGGCTGATGACGATCGGCTCCAGTCCGAGCTCGGGGTGTTCCGGTTGCAGTGTCAGGCTCGCCAGCCTGGCCGGGGGCGCGGGCCCGGCGTCCACCGCTTTCAGGCGCACCCCGTACGACAGCGCCCGCCCGAAGCCAAGCACGTCGCCGTCGCGCAGGCGGGCGATGGCTTGCTGCACCGGCATGCCGTTGACGGTCGTCCCGTTCTTGCTGCCCAGGTCGGCGAGATAGGCCGCGCCGTGCTCGACGAAGACCCGCGCATGGCGCCGCGACAGGTCGGCCACCAGCTCGGGCGCGTAGTCGGCGAACGGCGCTTCGGCGCGGCCGATGGCGAACAGGCTGTCGTCGATGTGAATGGCGTCGAGCTCGGGATGGGTCAGCGGCTCGAGCACGATGGCAACGCGCTGTGCCGTTGCCGGGCCGATCTTTTCATGCAGGGCTTCGTCAGGCGCCATGGCCATCTCCTTTAGTCGCGCGCCGCATTGCGCACATCCACCGGCGGCCAGCCGCCGCCGAGGGCCTTGTACAGCGTCACCGTGTCGGACAGGATCTGCTGGTGGTTGGCGAGCAGCGCCAGCTGTGCCGCCAGCAGCGAACGTTCGGTTTCGAAAACCTCGAGCTGGGACGCTACCCCTTCCCGCCGCTGCGCATCGGTTTGCGTCGCGACCACCTGCAGCTGCTCCACCTGCTGCTGCAGTTCGCCGCGCTGCTTCTTGTGGGCGTCGAGGTTGACCAGCGTGTTCTCGACTTCCTCGAACGCCCCCATCACCGTGCTGCGGTACTGCTGTTCGACCACTTTGGCCTGCGCTTCGCTGGTGCGCACCCGCGCTTTCACGCTCGGGTCCAAAATCGGGAAGTTGATGCTGGGCAGGAAGCCGAAGGTGAAAGATTTCAACATGTCGGTCAGCGCGAAGCTGGAGCTGCCACCGCGCCCGGTCAGGCTGATGGAGGGCAGCTGGGCCAACTTGGCCTGGCCAGTCAGGTTGTACGATTCGAGCACGCGGTACTCGGCCGCAACGACGTCGGGCCTGCGCTTGAGCAGCGACGACGGCAGGCCGCCCGGTACGTCGGGCACCTTCACGCGCTCGCGCAGGCGCCCGGGCGGGACCTGGAATTCGCCGGCCGGCACGCCGATCAAGGTCGCGAGCGCATTGCCAGAAAGCGCGCGCAGCCGGCGCAGTTCGATCAGGTCGTGGCTCAGCCGGTTGATCTCGGCGGATTGCTGCAGCACCCGCGTGTGCGGCAACAGGCCGTTCTGTTCCATTGCCTGGTAGGTTGCGAGGATTTCCTTGTTTTTCGCCAGCGTCTGTTGCTGCTGGTCGATCTGTTCGTCGAATTGGAGGATCTGGAAATAGGTTGTGGACACGTCCGACGCCAGTTTCAGGTAGCCGGCGCGCCAGTCCGCCTCGGTGGCGCTGAACTCGGCGCCCTGGGCCTTGACGCCCTTTTCGACCTTGCCCCAGATGTCGATGTCCCAGTTGGTCTGGGTGCCGAGGCTGAACTGTTTGACGAAGTTCTGGCCGGTGCTTTTTTCGAAGCTGGCGCCGGCTCCGGCGTCAAGCGTGGGCAAGGCGCCGGCGCGCGCTTCGCCGATCTGGGCGTTGGCGACGCCGATGCGGGCGGCCAGGATCTTGAGGTCGACGTTGCTGGCGATCGCGCGGTCAACCAGGCCGTCGAGGTAGGGGTCGCGGAATTCGCGCCACCAGGTGGCGGAGATTACGTCGGAACTTGCTACGGGCCTGGCTGCAGCGCTTGACCAGGCGGCCTTGGCGGGGACAGCGGGGCGTTGGTAGGAGGGCATGCTGACGTCGGCGCAGGCGGTCAGCAGCAGTGCTACGACGGCGAGGCAGTGCGGTAAGAGACGGCGCGTTGGGGCTGGGGAACTGGGGTTCCCGCCGGGCCGGCGCCGAGCCCGGGAACGACGGGCTAGCTTATTGATTAGAGGGCGCGTGGGCGCTTCGGAACTGGGGTTCCCGCCTGCGCGGGAACGACGTGGTGGCTTATTGATTAGGGGGCGCGTGGGCGCTGGGGAACTGGGGTTCCCGCCTGCGCGGGAACGACGGGCTAGCTTGTTGATTAGAGGGCGCGTGGGCGCTTCGGAACTGGGGTTCCCGCCTGCGCGGGAACGACGGGCTAGCTTATTGATTAGAGGGCGCGTTGGCGCTTCGGAACTGGGGTTCCCGCCTGCGCGGGAACGACGGGCTAGCTTATTGATTAGAGGGCGCGTGGGCGCTTCGGAACTGGGGTTCCCGCCTGCGCGGGAACGACGGTTTGCGTAATCGATAAACTTGCACGTCGTTCCCGCGCAGGCGGGAACCCCAGTTCGTTGCGGGATCGTTGCCATGGTTTAGGCCGCCGGCGGTTCGGTCCACGCCCTGGCGTCGACGAACACCTGGAACAGCCTGCTGTCGATGTGCCCGGCCATGCACTCGTGCGCCATCAGGTCGAGCGCCTGCTCCACCGGCACAGCTTTCTTGTACGGACGGTCGCCCGCCGTGAGCGCGTCGTAAATGTCGCAGATCGTCAGGATCCTCGTCTGCAGGCTGATCTGCGGCTCGCGCAAACCCATCGGGTAACCCGAGCCGTCCAGCTTTTCATGATGCCCGTGCGCGATCGCGGGGACGCCAGACAGGTCGCGCGTCCACGGGATCAGCACCAGGAACGAGTACGAGTCGACCACGTGCGCTTCGATTTGCCGCCGCTCGTCCGCCGTCAGGCAGCCCTTGGGCAGGCTCAGCGCGGCCAGTTCGTTGTCGTCGAGCAGGTGCAGCCGCTCGCCGTCCGGATCGCAGCACGGGTACTGCGCAATGTCGCGCAGGTCGGGCAGCTCGGCCCCGGGTGAAACGGCCGGCTCATTGGCTCGGCGGATGGTGACAAGGAAATCGTCCAG
>JBJMVW010000171.1:0-63493 GCA_045810465.1 Massilia sp.
GGGCGTGGCGATCTCGGACAGCAGCGAGTGGATGTTCTCCGGTTCGAGCTTGTTCTGGTTGATCGGGATGAGGTTCCCGTTGATCTTGATATGGACGGGTGAATTGACCGCGAAGAACATGTCCGACGCGTTTTTCTCTTTCATCAGCTGGAACAGGCGGTCCATGGCCATTTCATCGTCTCCTATTATTGTGAGCGGTTGCACGTCGTCCTCGCGAAAGCGGGGACCCATGCTGAGCTTGCGGAGCCCGGAAGAGCAGCGTTATCGCACACTCAGCATGGATTCCCGCGTTCGCGGGAACGACGAGCAGGGGGCTAAATCAGAACCCGCGCAGCAGCTCGTTGATGCCAGTCTTGGCGCGCGTCTTGGCGTCCACGCGCTTGACGATCACCGCGCAGTACAGGCTGTACTTGCCGTCGTCCGACGGCAGGCTGCCCGACACCACCACCGAACCGGCCGGCACGCGGCCGTAGCTCACTTCGCCGGTTTCGCGGTTGTAGATCTTGGTCGACTGGCCGATGTACACGCCCATCGAGATCACCGAGTTCTCCTCGACGATCACGCCTTCGACGATCTCCGAACGCGCGCCGATGAAGCAGTTGTCTTCGATGATGGTCGGATTGGCCTGCATCGGCTCCAGTACGCCGCCGATGCCGACGCCGCCCGACAGGTGCACGTTCTTGCCGATCTGCGCGCACGAGCCGACCGTGGCCCAGGTGTCGACCATTGTGCCTTCGTCGACGTAGGCGCCGATGTTCACGTACGACGGCATCAGCACCACGTTCTTGCCGATGAACGAACCGCGGCGGGCCACGGCCGGCGGCACCACGCGGAAACCGCCACGCGCGAAATCGTCGGCGCTGTAGCTGGCGAACTTGGTCGGCACCTTGTCGTAGAACTGCAGGCCGCCGGCGCCGACGACGCCGTTGTTCTCGAGGCGGAACGACAGCAGCACCGCTTTCTTGATCCACTGGTTCACCACCCAGTTGCCGTCTTCCTTCTGCGCCACGCGCAGGCTGCCGTCGTCAAGGCCGGCGAGCACATGGGCGACCGCGTCGCGCACTTCGGCGCCCGCGTTGGACTGGCTGATGTCCGCGCGCTGTTCCCACGCGGTGTCGATGATGTTCTGGAGTTGTTGGCTCATGATGGTCTTTGGTAGGTAAAACAGGTTGCGCGTCAGGATGCGCGGCGGTGTTCGGCGGCGACGGCCTTGCAGAACTGGACGATGCGGTTGGCCGCCTCGAGTCCTTCGTCGACTTCGGCCACCAGCGCCATGCGGATGCGGTTGCGGCCCGGATTGACGCCGTGCGCATCGCGCGCCAGGTAGCTGCCGGGAAGGACAGTCACATTATATGCGGCGTACAGGCCGCGTGCGAACTCGGTGTCCGACAGGCCGGTGCGGCGCACGTCGGCCCACAGGTAAAAGCCGGCGTCGGGCAGTTCGACGTCCATCACCTGCCTGAGCAGCGGGGTGATGAGGTTGAACTTCTCCTTGTACAGCGCGCGGTTCTCCTGCACGTGGGTTTCGTCGTTCCAGGCCGCGACCGACGCGGCCTGCACGGGCGGGGGCATCGCGCCGCCGCAGTAGGTCCGGTAGAGCAGGAATTTGGCCAGCACTTCCGGGTCGCCGGCCACGAAGCCCGAGCGCATGCCCGGCACGTTGGAGCGCTTCGACAGGCTGGAGAACACGACCAGGTTGCGGTACGGCCGCTCGCCGCTGCTGCGCCCGAGCTGGTGCGCGGCCTCGAGCGCGCCCAGCGGCGGCGCCGCGCCGTGGTAGATCTCGGAATAGCACTCGTCAGCGGCGATCACGAAGCCGTGCCGGTCCGACAGCGTGAACAGCTCGCGCCAGTCGTCCATCGACAAGGTGGCCCCGGTCGGGTTGCCGGGCGAGCAGAGGTACAGCAGCTGCACCCGTTCCCATACCTCGGCCGGCACGCCCGAATAATCGCAGGCGAAATTACGGGCTGGCTCCGAGTTGACGAAGTACGGCTCGGCGCCGGCCAGGTAGGCCGCGCCTTCGTAGATCTGGTAGAACGGGTTCGGGCACAGCACCAGCGCACCTGGCCTCGAAGCGTCGATCACGCACTGCGCGAAGCCGAACAGCGCCTCGCGCGAACCGTTCACCGGCAGCACCATCGTGGCCGGGTCGAGCGCCGGCACGCCGTAGCGCCGCTCGAGCCAGCCGGCGACCGCCGCGCGCACCGGCTCGCTGCCGTGGGTGCTTGGATAATTGGCCAGGCCGGCGACGCTGTGCATCAGCGCCTTCTGGATGAACGCGGGAGTAGGGTGCTTCGGCTCGCCGATGCCCAGGCTGATATGGGCGTACTCGGGATTCGGGACAACGCCCGAGAACAGTTGACGCAGTTTTTCGAACGGGTAGGGGTGCAGTTTTTCGAGGTTTGGATTCACGACAGTACCAGTTAACGCGGTGCCAATAGTGCCAGTATTATAGCGCCGATAAGGAGCTTGCCGCTCCTGCTGGCCCGACATGGATTTCGGAGTAAGATGAAGCTTCCCACCCACAGCCACATCGAGAACCGTGCCGATTAATTATGCGAGAAGCCTGACCGGGCATGCACGCACGGCTGCCGCCAACCGGCACCTTGGCTTCGCGCTCGCCTTTGTCGCCGGCGCCACCAATGCCGGCGGCTTCCTCGCGGTCCAGCAGTACACCTCCCACATGACCGGCATCGTGTCGAGCGTGGCCGACAACCTGGTCCTCGGCAGCTACGCCCCGGTATTCGCGGCGCTGGGCGCGATCCTATCGTTCCTGCTCGGCGCGGCCTGCACGGCGGTGATGGTCAACTACGTGCGGCGCCAGCGCCTGTACAGCGAATACGCGCTGCCGCTGCTGGTCGAGGCGATCCTGCTGCTCGCCTTCGGCATGCTGGGTGCGCGCCTGTCGGCCATCGAAGGACTGTTCTTGCCGTTCACGGTCATGCTGCTGTGCTTCATCATGGGCCTGCAGAATGCGGTCATCACCAAGATTTCGCATGCCGAGATCCGCACCACCCACATGACCGGGATCGTGACCGACATCGGCATCGAGTTGGGCAAGCTGCTCTACTGGAATGCGGACCGCGGCGCCGGGCGCCCGAAGGTCGAGGCCAACCGCATGCGCCTCAAGCTGCTGGCCGGCCTGCTGCTGGCCTTCTTCATCGGGGGCGTGGCCGGCGCGGTTGGCTTCCGACACGTCGGCTACCTGTCGACGGTGCCGCTGGCCGCGCTCCTGTGCGCGCTGGCGATCGTGCCCACGGTGGATGACATGGTGCGCGTGTTCGGCCGCCTCAGGCGGGGCTAGCCGGGCCTCGCCGGGGTTCGCACCTCGCGTTCGCGCCATGCACCCGGGTTCAGGCCCGACCACTCCTTGAATGCATGCGTGAACGCGCTCTGCTCCTGGTAACCGAGCAGGAACGCGATGTCGGCCAGCGACAGGCTGCCCTGGCGCAGGTAGTCCCTCGCCATCGCGTGGCGCGCGTCGTCGAGCACCTGCTGGAAGCTGGCGCCGGCATCGGCCAGCTTGCGCTGCAGCGTGCGCGGCGTCAGCTTCAGTTCGTCCGCGATTGACGCCAGGCGTACCCGGTCATGCGCCAGGTTCCGGATTACCGCAGCCCGCACCTGCGCGACGATCGCGTCGCCATGCCGGGCGCGCTGGCTCAGTAGCCGTTCGGCGTGCTGCTGCAGCACCGGATACAGCCCGGTGTCGGCATTCGGCACCGGCAGCGCGAGCAGGGCGGCGTCGAAGCGCGCCGCGTTGGCCGCCGCGCCGAAGCATGGCACGGTGCCGAACACACGCTCGTATTCGGCGTGGCCGGCATCGCTGCGGTGGACGAACGCCACCCGCGCCGGCGGCAGCTGCCCGCCAGCCAGCCAGCTGCCGAACACGCGGATGCCGGCAAATACGCTCTCGACCAGATGCCGGCTCGCGCCGGGATAATGGCTGATCCACTCGTACTGCGCGCTCGACCCGGCAAGTTCGAGCCGCGAGCGCCCGAGGTCATGCGCCAGCTGCTCGTAGCGCATGGTCTGCTCGATGGCCTGCCCGAAGTCCCGGCATGCAAGGAGGATCAGGCCATACACGCTGTAGGTGCCCAGCTTGACGTGCTCGCCCACGTGCAGCCCGAAGTGGGGATCGGCGGCCAGCCGCGCCCCGGCGTCCAGCAAGCGCACATAGTCGTGCGCCGCCAGCGACTCGGGCAGCGGCCACAAAGCGCCCGCATCGAGGCCGGCGCCGCGCGCCAGCTCGCATGGCTGGACGCCGCGCGCGGCGGCGGCGTCGAGCAGCGGCTGCAGGTAGGAGCCGGTCACGCGGCGTGCGCCGGGCGGCAGGGCTGGCAGGATCGAACAAGTCTTTGTCATGAATGCGCAATACGCAGGACGGCTTCTCGCTTAATCTGGCACGAATGGCAACAGCCAGTATAACGGGAAAAATGCATGAGACGGTGGAACGGCTGGGGCGACGACACGATTGAATTTGCGCTGGGCCCTGACGCGCTAGGCTTCCTCGAAAGCCGCATCGGCAAGGGGACAGCGCCGCGCGACGCCACCTTCGACCAGGCCTGCGAGCAGGTCGCGCCCAGCCGGCTGGCGCCCCATCCGCTGCTCGACACCACCCCAGCCGCGCGCGCCCTGCATGCGTTCGGCCAGAGCCTGCCCGACTGGCTGCGCCTGCGCCACGGGCGGCTTGGGCCGGTTCCCGACGGCGTGGCCTGGCCCGAAAGCGCAGGCCAGGTGCGCGAACTGCTGGCCTATGCAGCGGCCGTCGGCGCGAACGTGATTCCCTACGGCGGCGGCACCAGCGTCGCCGGCCACCTTGGCGTGGCCGACGCCAGCCGCCCGACGCTGTGCCTCGACATGTCGCGCCTGCGCGCGCTCGTTGGGCTCGACCGCGAGGCGCAGCTGGCCACCTTCGGCGCCGGCGTGTCCGGCCCCGACCTCGAAGCGCAGTTGCGCGCACACGGCTACACGCTCGGCCACTTCCCGCAGTCCTTCGAATACTCCACCCTCGGCGGCTGGATCGCCACTCGCTCGTCGGGCCAGCAATCGCTGCGCTACGGACGGATCGAACAGCTGTTCGCCGGTGGACGGGTCGAGACGCCGGCCGGTACGCTCGCGATTCCGACCTTTCCCGCGTCTGCCGCCGGGGTCGACCTGCGCGAGATGGTGCTCGGTTCCGAGGGCCGGCTCGGCATCCTGACCGAGGCCACCGTTCGGGTGAGCCGGCTGCCCGTCTACGAGGCCTTCCACGCCGTGTTCTTCCCGGACTGGGAACGCGCCGCCGCCGCGGTGCGGGTGCTGGCGCAAGCGCGCCTGGGGCTGTCGTTGCTGCGCCTGTCCAATCCCCTCGAGACCACCACCATGCTGACGCTGGCCGGCCACCGCAGGCAGGTCGCCCTGCTCGAAGGCTGGCTGGGCTGGCGCGGCTGCGGCGCCGGCAAATGCATGCTGCTGCTCGGGGTCAGCGGCGACCGGCAACCGGCGCGCGCCGCGCTCGGCGCCTCCCTTGCGATCACGCGCAAGCACGGCGGCGTGCACATCGGCCGCCGCCTCGGCGAGCGCTGGCGCCACAGCCGCTTCCGCAATGTCTACCTGCGCAACGCGGCATGGGCGCACGGCTATGCGATCGACACCGTGGAAACCGCGGTCGACTGGCCGCGCGTGACGCTTGCGATGCATGCGATCGAACAGGCCGCGGCGCAGGCGCTGGCGGCGGAAGGGGAGCGCGTGCACGCCTACACCCACCTGTCGCACCTGTATCCGCAGGGTGCGAGCGTGTACACGACCTTCGTCTACCGCCTAACGGGCGGCTTCGACGCCGACATGGCGCGCTGGCGCCAGCTCAAAGGCGCGGTATCCGGCGCGATCGTCGCCAGCGGGGGCACGATCAGCCACCAGCACGGCGTCGGCGCCGACCACGCGCCCTGGCTGGCGTTTGAGAAGGGCGAGCTCGGGCTGTCGGCGATGAGCGCGCTGTTCCGCCATTTCGATCCCGATGGCCGCATGAACCCCGGCAAACTGGTAACGCCATGAGCCAACGCTGGCGCTACGGCTGGCGCTCCGAGCTGCCCGGGCTGTTCCGCCGCGAATGGGACTTGCTCGTCATCGGCGGCGGCATCACCGGCGCCGGCATCCTGCTCGAAGCATCGCGCCGCGGCCTTGCGGCGCTGCTGGTCGAGCAGCGCGATTTCGCGTGGGGCACCTCGAGCCGTTCATCCAAGCTGGTGCACGGCGGCCTGCGCTACCTGGCCGAAGGCCGCTTGCGGCTGACGCGCGAGTCGGTGCGCGAGCGCGAGGCCTTGCTGCGCGACGCGCCGGGGCTGGTGCAGCCGCTGGGCTTCGCCTTTCCGGATTATGGCGCCAGTGCGCGCAAACGCCGCGGCTTCCTGGCCGGGCTGGCGCTGTACGACCTGTTCGCCCGGCGCCGCGAGCCGCACTGGATCGCGGCCGACGACTTCGCGATGCTGGCGCCGAATGTCGCGCGCGACGGCCTGGCGGGAGGCATCGTCTACACCGACGCCAAAACCGACGATGCGCGCCTGGTGCTGCGCGTGCTGCATGAAGCGCAGCACCATGGCGGCGAGGCGGTCAACTACGTGGCCGCGCAAGCGCTGCTGCGCGCCCAGGGCCGGGTGTGCGGCGCGCTGGTGCGCGACGCCGCCGGCGGGGATGCGTACGAAGTGCGCGCGCGCCTGGTCATCGACGCCAGCGGCGCCTGGGCCGGGACCGTGCCGGGATCGGCC
Organism: Massilia sp.; assembly: GCA_045810465.1. Taxonomy (GTDB): domain Bacteria; phylum Pseudomonadota; class Gammaproteobacteria; order Burkholderiales; family Burkholderiaceae_D; genus Telluria. Next base: position 6,744 of record JBJMVW010000171.1, read on the forward strand.
AACGCTCCCAGGCTGCGCCCGCTGCGCGGCAGCCACCTGGTGCTGCCGGCCTGGCGCCTGCCGCTGGCGCAGGCGATCAGCCTGATGCACCCGCAGGACGGCCGTCCGGTGTTCGCCTTCCCGTGGGAGGGCGTGACCCTGGTGGGAACCACCGACGTCGATCACGCGGACGCTCTGGAACGCCAAGCCTCGATCACGCGAGCGGAGCTCGACTACCTGCTGGCCGCGCTGCGCTTCCAGTTCCCGCAACTCGGCTTGGGCGAGGCGGACGTGCTGTCGACCTTCGCCGGCGTGCGGCCCGTGATCGACAGCGGCAGCCACGGCGCGCCGTCGAAGGAAGCGCGCGAGCACGCGGTCTGGTCGGAAGACGGGCTGGTGGGCGTCACCGGCGGCAAACTCACCACGTTCCGGGCAATCGCGCTCGACACGCTGCGCCACGCCCAAAGCCAGTTGCCGGGCTGGCGCGACACGCTCGCCGAGCGCCCGGTTTTCGATCCCGTCGTGAAGCCGGCGGCGCCAGCGCACATGCCGGCTGCGCTTGTGCGCCGGCTCGCCGGCCGCCACGGCGCGCATGCCCAGGCCCTGCTCGATGCTGCGCACCACGGCGAACTCGACACCATCCCGGGAACCGAAACCCTGTGGGCCGAGCTGCGCTGGGCCGCGCGCGCCGAAGCCGTGCAGCACCTGGACGACCTGCTGCTGCGCCGCACCCGGCTCGGCCTGCAGCTGCCGCGGGGCGGGGTGGCGCAGCTTGAGCGTATCCGCGCCATTTGCCAGCCCGAGCTGCACTGGAGCGACGACACCTGGGATGCCGAAGCCGCCGCCTACCTTCAATCATGGCGGGCGCACCACGGCCTGCCCACGCAAGGCAATGCCGATGACTGAACCAACCATCCTCGCCATCGACAACGGCACCCAGAGCGTGCGTGCGCTGCTGTTCGACCTGCACGGTAACATCGTCGCGAAGTCGCAGGTGCACCTGCAGGCCTACTTCTCGACGCAGCCGGGTTGGGCCGAACACGAGCCGGACGAATACTGGCAGGCCGTGTGCCGCGCCTGCCAGGGGCTATGGAGCCAGCCTGGCGTGCACAAGGCGGCGGTGCGGGGCGTGGCGGTGACGACCCAGCGCGGCACCGTGGTCAACCTCGGCAAGGACGGCCGCCCGCTGCGGCCCGCGATCACCTGGCTCGACCAGCGCCGTACCAGCGAGGTGCCGCCGATAAGCCCATGGTGGCGCGCGGCGTTCAAGCTGGCGCGCGTGGACGGCACCATCGACTTCTTCCGCGGCGAGGCCGAGATCAACTGGATCCGCGCGCACCAGCGCGATATCTGGGACGCGACCGACAAGTTCCTGCTGCTCTCGGGTTACCTGAACTACCGGCTGTGCGGGCGCTTCGTCGATTCGAGCGGCTCGCAGGTCGGCTACCTGCCGTTCGACTACCGGCGCCACAAATGGGCGGCCGGCGCCGACTGGAAATGGCAGGCGCTCGCCATCGAGCCGCGCATGCTGCCCGAACTGGCGCCGCCCGGCGCCATGATCGGCTCGATCGAGGCGCAGGCCGCGGCGGCCACCGGCATCCCGGTCGGTACGCCGCTGTTCGCTGCCGCCGCCGACAAGGCCTGCGAGGTGATCGGCGCCGGCTGCCTGCAACCGCATGTCGGATGCCTCAGTTACGGCACCACGGCCACCATCAACACCACCAGCGCGCGCTACGTCGAGGTGACGCCCTTCGTGCCGCCGTACCCGGCCGCGATCCCGAATGCATACAGCACCGAGGTGCAGGTGTTTCGCGGCTACTGGATGGTCAACTGGTTCAAGGAGCAGTTCGGCCACCACGAGCAGTTGCGCGCGCTGAGCGAGGACGTGGCCCCGGAACAGCTGTTCGACCAGTTGGCCAGCTCGGTCCCGCCGGGGTCGATGGGCCTGATGCTGCAGCCGTACTGGACCCCGGGGATCCGGGTCCCGGGGCGCGAAGCGAAGGGGGCCATCATCGGCTTCGGCGACGTGCATACGCGGGCCCACGTGTACCGCGCGATCCTCGAAGGCCTGGCCTATGCGCTGCGCGAGGGGAGGGAACGGATCGAAAAGCGCAGCGGGGTGCGCATCACCGAACTGCGCGTGTCGGGCGGCGGTTCGCAGAGCGACAGCGCGATGCAGCTGACCGCCGACATCTTCGGCCTGCCGACCGCGCGCCCGCACGTCTACGAAACCTCGGGGCTGGGCGCTGCGATCGACGCCGCCGTCGGGCTGGGCCTGTATCCGGATTTCGCCAGCGCGGTCGCCGGGATGACGCGGGTTGGGAGGGTGTTCGAACCGGTCGCGGCCAACCGCGAGATCTACGACCGCCTGTACCGCAAGGTCTACCGCAAGATGTACGCGCGGCTGCAGCCGATGTACCGCGATATCGCGCAGGTGACGGGCTATCCGCAGGTGTAGGGTGCCCGGCCGTCGTTCCGGCGAAAGCGGGAACCATACCGAGCTGGCTGAAGTACGTCAGCATGGGTTCCCGCCTGCGCGGGAACGACGTGGGGGGCGGTTGCGTTCGGTTCTAGCCGGGACTTTACGGCACCGACGCCGCCTGCACCGCCTCCCAGGTGGCGCCGGCCTTCACCGCGCGCACCTGGTTGCGTCCGGCGGCCTTGCCTTCGTACATGGCGCGGTCGGCTGCGACGAACAGGTTCTCGACGGCGTCGAGCTGGGTCGGGACGATGGTCGCCACGCCGACGCTGACCGTCACCCATTCCGAGGTCGGCGAGCGCGGGTTGGGCAGCATCAGCCCTTCGATGTGGGCGCGGATGCCTTCGGCCAGGCGCACGGCATTCTCGGCCGTGGTCTCGCCGAACAGCAGTACGAACTCCTCGCCGCCGTAGCGCGCCGCCATGTCGGTCGGGCGCAGCGCGTGCGATTGCAGCGCCGCCGCCACTTTCTGCAGGCAGGCGTCGCCGGCCGGGTGGCCCAGCGTGTCGTTGTACAGCTTGAAGTGGTCGACATCGAGCACCACCAGCGAGAGCGGCTCGCCGCTGCGCAGCGCGCGCTGCCACTCCTTTTCCAGGAAGATGTCGAAATGGCGGCGGTTGGCGATCTTGGTCAGCGGGTCGACCAGCGCCGCGCGCTGCAGCGCCGTCTCCGATTGCTTGTGGTGGGTGATGTCGTGCAGCAGGGCGACGAACAAGGGTTCGCCCGCGCGCATCGGCGTGATCGACAGGTCCATCGCGCGCAGTGCGCCGTCGCGGTGGCGCACCAGCACTTCGCGCGTGCCGCGATAGCGCTCGGTGTCCTGGTGCCCGACCCAGGCCGCGAAATAGTCGAGGTAGTCCTGCGCCACCGCGTGCGGCAGCAGCTCGTCCAGCCCGCGTCCGGCCAGTTCGCTCGGGGCGTAGCCCAGGTAGCGCTCGCAGGCCGGGTTGGCGTACTGGATGCGGCCCGACGCCTCGACGATCAGCAGGCCTTCGTCAAGGCTGTTGACGATGGTCGACAGCCGCTCGGCCTGCTCCTGCCCGCTGTCGCTGCTGCTCTTCGATTGCAGCTGGGCCCGGACCCGCGCACAGACTTCGGCCATCCGCAGCGGCTTGGCGATGTAGTCGGCCGCGCCGATGTCGAAACCGGCGACGATGTCGTCGGTATCGGTGCGCCCGCTCATGAAGATCACCGGGATGCGCGCGGTGGCCGGATGCGCCTTCAGCCGGCGGCAGGCTTCCAGCCCGTCCATCTCGGGCATCACGATGTCGAGCAAAACCAGGTCGGGACGCACGCGCTGGGCGATCTCGAGCGCCCGTTCGGCCGACGTGGCGACCAGGGCCTGGTAGCCCTGCTGCTCCATCATCATTTGCAGCACCTCCAGGTTGGCGGGCGCGTCGTCGACGATCAGGATGGCCGACTGGCGCACAGGCGCCAGGGACACGGATGCTGGGTTGCTCATGCTCGGCCTTGTCAGGCATTGTTGGGGGGCGTTCTAAAATCATACCGCGTAGAAATCTCGCACGGTAATATTTGTTGCTGCGGGTCTAGTACCGACTGTTGTAGCGCCGCAACCACTTAGTTTTTCGGCGGCGTTGACTGGCGGTAGGGCGCCCGCGCGCACCCATCAGGTCGGCTGGGCCGCGCGGCGAGGATCATGTCGTACAGCTGCTGCGCCGCCGGCGACAGGGTGCGGCCGCGGCGCCGGATCAGCCCTACGGTGCGCGTCACGGCAGGGTCCACCAGGGGAATGCTGACCAGGGTAGGGTGGCCGCGCGGCGGCATCGCAAGCTGGGGCACCGCGGCGATGCCCAGTCCCGCTTCTACCAGGCTGACCACGGTCATCACGTGGCGCACCTCGCAAAACGAGCGTGGCCGGCCAGGCGTGTCCGACAGCGCCAGGTCGAGCAGGAAACGGTTGCCGCTGGCCTTCGCCACCGTCATGTAGTCGTATTTCCCGAGTTCGGCCCAGGTCAGCTCGCTGCGCCTGGCCAGTTCGTGATCCTTGCGGCAGGCGACCACGAACGACTCCTTCACGACCGGCTCGAACTCGATGTTCGGCTCCTGCGCGCCGATGTAATTGATGCCGAAGTCGGCTTCGCTGCGCACCACGCTTGAGAGCACGTCGCTGGCCCCGTCGTCCGCTACCCGGATCAGGATGCGCGGGTATTTCGCGTGGTATTCCTGCAGCACTTCCGGCAGAAAATAGCGCACCGCCGACGGAACGCAGGCGATCGTCACTTCGCCGCTCATGCGTTCGGCAAGCTCGCTGATGCCCAACAGCGACTGGTCCAGGCCGTTGAGCAGCTCGCGTGCCTTGCGCGCGAAGTCGCGGCCGACCGCCGTCAGGTCCACCTTGCGGGTGGTGCGTTCGAGCAGCCGCACGCCGAGGGTGGCTTCGAGTTTCGCGATCCGGCGCGACAGTGCCGGTTGGGACAGGTGGATCTCGGCCGCCGCCCCGTGAAAGCTGCCGCGCTCGGCAATCGCAACGAAGGCGCGCAGGTCGCCCAACTCAGGATTCATGTGTGCCATGCATTAATTCGAAGAAATTTTGCAATTCACATGCTAACACCGCTCATGCATGATTGTCTGGCCGGCATCGTCATCTGCCTGGCCACATAAAAACACACGGAGAACCATCACATGAGTAACATGAATCGCCGCAATTTCCTCAGGGCCGGAGCGGCCGCATCGGTGGCTGCCGCCGCCACCCCCGTCCTGTCCACGCCGGCCGCCGCGGCCGACGACAAGGTGGCGTCCGGGGCCGCCGCCCAGGGCGTGACCCGCGCGCTGGCGCGCTACGTCGTGAACGCCCGCTACGAGGACCTGCCGGCGAATGTGCGCAAGGAAGGCACCCGTACGCTGCTGAACTGGGTCGGGGTTGCCGTCGGCGGCTCGCACCATGAAACCGTCGACCGGGCCGTGGCGGCGCTGGCGCCGTTCTCGGGGCCACGCCAGGCCAGCCTGCTAGGGCGAGGCGAGCGCTTCGACATCATGAATGCGGCCTTCCTCAACGGGGTCAGCAGCCATATCTTCGACTTCGACGACACTCACCTGAAAACCATCATCCACCCGGCTGGCCCGGTGGTATCGGCGATCCTGGCGCTGTCCGAATACCATCCGGTGTCCGGCAAGGACTTCCTCAACGCGGTGGTGCTGGGCGTGGAAACCGAATGCCGCATCGGCAACGCGGTCTACCCGAATCATTACGACATCGGCTGGCACATCACGGGCACGGCCGGCGTGTTCGGCGCGGCCGCCGCGGCGGGCAAGCTGCTTGGCCTGAGCGAGCAGCAGATGGTCTGGGCGCTCGGACTGGCCGCATCGCAGCCGGTGGGATTGCGCGAATCGTTCGGCTCGATGAACAAGAGCTTCAACCCGGGCCGCGCGGCCAGCAATGGCCTGTTCGCCGCCGTGCTGGCGTCGAAGAATTACACCAGCTCGGAAGGCATGATCGAAGCCAAGCGCGGCTGGGCCAACACGATCAGCACCAAACAGGATTTCCGCGAGATCACCGAGGGGCTGGGACAGCGCTACGAGTCAGCCCTCAATACCTACAAGCCGTTCGCGTGCGGGATCGTGATCCATCCGGCCATCGATGCGGCCATCCAGCTGCGCAACGAGAACAAGCTGACGGCGGACCAGGTCGCGCGGATCGACCTGAAAGTGCACCCGCTGGTGCTCGAGCTGACCGGCAAGAAGACGCCGCAGATTGGCCTGGAAGGGAAGTTCAGCGTCTACCACTCGGTGGCGGTCGCGATCATCGAAGGTGCGGCCGGCGAGCGCCAATACAGCGACCGCGCGGTGCGCGACGCGCAGGTCATCGCCTTGCGCGACCGCGTCACTGCCATCGTCGATCCCGCCGTCAGGCCGGAGCAGGTGGACATGACGATCACGCTGAAGGACGGCCGCACTTTACACAAGCGCATCGAGCACGCGCTCGGAAGCGTGGAGGTACCGATGACGGACCAGCAGCTGGAAGCCAAGTTCACCGACCTGGCCGATGCCGTGCTTCCCGCGGCGCAGGTGCGCAAGCTGATCGAAACCTGCTGGCAGGTGGAGCGCCTTCCCAGCGCGGCGGCGATTGCGAAGGCAGGCGTCCGGAAAGCCTGAGGCAAGGCGCCCAGGCCGCGCTGCACAACCGCACCGGGCAAGTAGGCCGGGCGGTTGTGCCAGCGCTGTGGTTTACAGCATGCCGGCGATGAGCTTGCCGAGGATCGCGATGCCCTCGCGGATACGCTCCGGCGGCACGGTCACGAACGACAGGCGCAGCGTATTGGTTTCGGGCTCGTTGGCATAGAACGGCGCGCCCGGCACAAACGCGACGCGCGCTGCGATCGACTGGTCGAGCAGCTTCATCGCGTCGACCTGCTTGGGCAGCGTGACCCAGATGAACATGCCGCCTTCGGGGCGGGTCCAGCTGACGCCGGCCGGGAAGTGCTCGGCCATCGCATCGAGCATGACCTGGCACTGCTGCGCGTACAGCGCGCGGATGGTCGGGATGTGCTGATCGAGGAAGCCGTCCTTGACCACCTCGTGCACCACCATCTGGGTCAGCTGCGCGGTGTGCAGGTCGGCCGCCTGCTTGGCCAGCTCGAGGCGGCGCACCAGCGGCAGCGGCGCGCACACGTAGCCGAGGCGGATGCCCGGGGTCAGCACCTTCGAGAACGAACCCATGTAGATCACGCCGTCGGGGTTCATCGCCACCATCTTCGGCATCGGCTCGCCCTTGTAGCTCAGGGCGCCATACGGATCGTCCTCGATCAGCGGCAGGCCGAGGCGGGCGCAGGTTTCGACCAGCTCCAGGCGGCGCTCGACCGACAGCGTGCGGCCGGTCGGGTTCTGGAAGTTCGGCAGCGAGTACAGCAAGCGCGCGCCGTTGGCGACCGGCTCGATCGAGGACGGCACCAGGCCGTGCTCGTCGGTGTCGACCGACTTGAATTCGGGGCGGTACACCGAGAACGCCTGCAGCGCGCCCAGGTAGCTCGGGGTTTCGACCAGCACGCGGCTGCCTTCGTCGATCAGCACCTTGCCCAGCAGGTCGAGCGCCTGCTGCGAACCCGATACCATCAGGATCTGCTCAGGAACGATCTTCGTGCCTTCCGTGGACAGCGAATTGGCAATCCATTCCCGCAGCGGCGCATAGCCGTCGGTCGGGCCGTACTGCAGTGCGACGCGGCCGCTGTCGGTCAGGACCTTGTCGTACGCCGCTTTCATGCGCTCGACCGGGAACGTCGCGGGCGAGGGCAGTCCGCCGGCAAACGAGATGATCTCGGGGCGCTGGGTAATCTTCAGGATTTCGCGGATAAACGAGCTCTGCAGCTGTTGCGCGCGCTCCGAAAATTGCCACTGGATGGGGTTAGGATTTTCAATTTTCATACTGATCTCAGAGGAAGGGGCCGCAGGTGGTGCTGGGCCATTATAAAGCAGGCTGGATAAGCGAGCTTTGCGTGGGGCAAGGCCGGGTAGGCCGCCCCGTTCGGTGCTACTAAACCATTAAGCGACTTCGACAATCATTTCGATCTCGACGCAGGCGCCGCGCGGGAGCGAGGCCACGCCGAAGGCGGAACGGGCGTGCTTGCCAGCATCGCCGAACAGTTCGCCCAGCAGTTCCGAGCAGCCGTTGGTGACCAGGTGCTGCTCGTTGTAGTCCGGGGTCGAGCTCACCAGGCTCATCACCTTGACGATGCGCTTGACGCGCTTCAGGTCGCCGCCGCAGGCTTCCTGCAGGGTGCCGATCAGGTCGATGGCGACCGAGCGCGCCGCTTGCTGGCCCTGGGCGGTGGTCTTGTCCTTGCCCAGCTGGCCGGCGTTCGGGGTGCCGTCCGCGTTCTTGGCGATGTGGCCCGAGATGAAGACCAGGTTGCCGGTCTGTACGTACATGACGTAAGCGGCGGCCGGGGTCGCCGGCGCGGCCAGGGTGATGTTCAGTTCTTTGAGTTTGTCGTAGACAGACATGGGATTCCCAGGTTGCGGTGAAAAGAGCCGATATTGTACGACTTGCCAGTCGCGACTGCGGGCTTTGTGTGCAGGACCTCGCTGACGGTGGACACAGTCAGACCAGGTGAGAAGGAATAGGTGGAATAGGGGGAATCGTACCGATCACATTGTTGACTTCGCTAATCAACGCACAGTAAATTGGATGGGTCGGACTGCCTGACCTTGCTCGCGTCGCAACTGGCCCAACGAATGGGGTTAGGGTTGGTGACTGAATCTGGCGCCGCCGATCAGCTGGCGGTTTCCGACGACGACCCGCCGCCGCGGGCGTCATCGAAAGGGTTCAATACCAACAGCCCCTGGAATTTGGAGAGGGCCAATCCTTTGTCGCCGGTGACCAGTGTCATGCCGCGCATGATTGCTATTGCTGCGATCTGTTTGTCGATCGGGTGAGGATCTTTTTTCTCGCCTGATAACAATAGACCCCAGGTTCGCGCCGAATCGACGTCAAACTCGATCACTCGGTCGCCGAAGTCGCGAATAAGTGTGTCGAGCCATGCCATGTAGGCATGTACCCTGATAGTGTCTCGGTTCCGGGACACCTTCGCAATCCCGGCCTGAATTTCACCTATGACCTGAACAGGGAGAAATATCTGTTCAGCCGGAATGTCGCTGAAGAAAGCTCGTACCCCCGGGTTTGCTCGCTCGTCCTTCCGGTAATCGGAAATGACGTTCGTATCGAGCAGATAGTCCATGCCCACCTCAACGGAGATCGAAAAGGTCGTCGTCCTCGAAGTACGGCATCGAGGCAAGAACCTCTTTGAAGGAGCGCTTCAGCGGCCTGTGCACAAGGAGGTGTGCGCGCAAGATCTCCCGATGTTCGGCTTCCGCGCTGCGGCCGTTCTCTGCGGCAAGACGCTTCAGTTCGACAACAACTTCCTCTTCAAGCTCTCTTACAAGTAGTTGCGGCATAGGACCCCCTGGTTGGACGGCTAGCGTGCGCAGAGTTTGATAGCATTGATAGCACCATTATAGGGAAGAGGCGCGGCAACGCAAGCAAGCTTGTCCGGTGTCGACGTCGCTGCAACATTTCCTGTATAAAAAACACCTCTTGAAAACCTACTTGCCATCCCAATATTGCTGCAATCTGTATAACCTGACCCACCACGAGGAATAATATGGCTGTCGCCGAAAAAGAGACCCTTGGCTTCCAAGCTGAAGTTAAGCAGCTGCTGCACCTGATGATCCACTCCTTGTACTCGAACAAGGAGATCTTCCTGCGCGAGCTGATTTCGAACGCCTCCGACGCTGCCGACAAGCTGCGCTTCGAGGCAATCAACAACGACGCGCTGTACGGCAACGACCACGAACTGAAGATCAAGGTCCTGTTCGACAAGGACGCCAAGACCATCACGATCTCCGACAACGGCATCGGCATGAGCCGTGACGAAGTGATTTCGCACCTGGGCACGATCGCCAAGTCGGGCACCAGGGAATTCTTCAGCAGGCTGTCGGGCGACCAGCAGGCCGACGCGGCCTTGATCGGCCAGTTCGGTGTCGGCTTCTACTCGGGCTTCATCGTCGCCGACAAAATCATCGTCAACACCCGCCGCGCCGGCGCGTTCGCCTCGGACGGCGTGCGCTGGGAATCGAGCGGCGAGGGCGAGTACAGCGTCGAGCAGATCGAAAAGCCGAACCGCGGCACCGACGTGATCCTGCACCTGCGCGCCGGCGAGGAAGAGCTGCTCTCAAGCTGGAAGCTCAAGTCCATCGTCCGCAAGTACTCCGACCACATCTCGCTGCCGATCGTGATGCAGAAAGAGGAGTGGGACGAAGAGAAGCAGCAGACCGTCGTCAAGGATGAATTCGAGACCGTCAACCAGGCCAGCGCGCTGTGGGCCCGCAACAGGGCGGACGTGACCAAGGAGCAGTACGACGAATTCTACAAGCACGTCTCGCACGACTTCCAGCCGCCGCTGACCTACACGCACAACCGGGTCGAGGGCCGCAGCGAATACACCCAGCTGCTGTACGTGCCGAGCCACGCGCCGTTCGACCTGTGGGACCGCAACAAGCGCGGCGGCATCAAGCTGTACGTCAAGCGCGTGTTCATCATGGACGACGCCGAGCAGCTGATGCCGACCTACCTGCGCTTCATCAAAGGCGTGATCGACTCGAACGACCTGCCGCTGAACGTCTCGCGCGAGATCCTGCAGGAGTCGCGCGACGTGCGCGTGATCCGCGAAGGCTCGACCAAGCGCGTGCTGGGCATGCTGGAAGAGCTGGCGAATTCGGACGAGCAGGAGAACAAGGACAAGTACGTCACGTTCTGGCGCGAGTTCGGCCAGGTGCTGAAAGAGGGCATCGGCGAGGACAGCACCAACAAGGACCGCATCGCCAAGCTGCTTCGCTTCGCCTCGACCTCCAACGACTCGGCCGAGCAGACCGTGTCGTTCGCCGATTACGTCGGCCGCATGAAGGAAGGCCAGGACAAGATTTACTACGTCACGGCCGAGAGCTTCAACGCGGCGAAGAACAGCCCGCACCTCGAGATCTTCCGCAAGAAGGGCGTCGAAGTGCTGTTGATGACCGACCGCGTCGACGAATGGATGCTGTCGTTCCTGACCGAGTTCGAAGGCAAGGAGCTGGTATCGGTGGCCAAGGGTGGCCTCGACCTGGGCGCGCTTGAGGACGAAGCCGAGAAGAAGCAGCACGCCGAGACCGAAAGCTCGTACAAGGAGCTGGTCGAGAAGATGAAAGCTGCGCTGGGCGACAAGGCCAAGGACGTTCGTGTGACGTTCCGGCTGACCGATTCGCCGGCCTGCCTGGTGGCGGACGAGAACGAGCTGTCGGCCAACCTGGTGCGCATGCTGAAGGCGGCAGGCCAGAACGCGCCGGAGTCCCAGCCTATCCTCGAGATCAACCCGAATCACCCGCTGGTGCAGCGCCTGAAGTACGAGGATGGGTCGAGCCAGCGCTTTGGGGACTGGTCGCACATCCTGTTCGACCAGGCGCTGCTGGCCGAAGGCGGCAACCTGGCCGACCCGGCAGCCTTCGTCAAGGGCCTGAACGAGATGCTGCTGGCGACTGCGGCGGAGTAAGCGACGCCAGATAGACAAAACGGCCGTGGCAGCGATGCCCCGGCCGTTTTTATTCACTCACCCCCAAAACCGTCGTTCCCGCGCAGGCGGGAACCCCAGTTGGTTGCGGCCCCGCTGAGTAACTGGGATTCCCTCCTGCGCGGGAATGACGTTTTGTACGCGGGCTTCCCCGCGCTTCCGGCAGCCTTCGTCAAGCGCCTGAACGAGATGCTGCTGGCGACTGCGGCGAAGTAAGCGACGCCAGATAGACAAAACGGCCGTGGCAGCGATGCCCCGGCCGTTTTTATTTACTCACCCCCCAAAACCGTCGTTCCCGCCAGGCGGGAACCCAGTTGGTTGCGGTCCCGTTCCCGCTTGCGCGGGAATGACGTTTTGTACGCGGGCTTACCCGCGCTTGAATGACGTTTTGATGTACGCGGGCTTAACCGCGCTTGATCTGCTCGCAAAACTCCAGCAGCATCTTCTCGCCCTCTGGCCACTCGCCATAGCCGCTGTCGCCGTTGATATGTCCCGCGTCGCCGATCTCGATGAGCCTGCTGCCCCATGCCGCCGCGAACGCGCGCACCCGCTCGATCGTCACGTACTCGTCGTTCGAGCTGGCCACCACCACGCTCGGGAACGGCAGCTTCTCCATCGGCACCGGCGTAAAGCCCGCGGCGTCCGCCGGATACGACGGCGCCTCGACGTCGCTCGGCGCGACCAGGAACGCCCCGGCGACCTTCAGCGGCGACCCCGACATCGCCCATTGCGCCACCAGCATGCAGCCCAGGCTGTGCGCGACCAGGATCGGTGCTCCTTCGCACGCGGCGATCTCCGCGTCGAGCTCCGCAACCCATTCATGGCACTGCGGGCTGGTCCAGTCGCGGTGCGGCACGCGCTTGAATTCGGGATGCTTGCGCTCCCAGTGCGTTTGCCAGTGCTGCGGCCCTGAGTTCCAGAGGCCGGACAGGATCAGGACATCACAGTTCATCATACCTCCGCAGGTTGTTTGGTCATGGCGGCATTGTACGTCGCATCCCGGACAGTCGTTGTATGGCAGGCTCGCTACAGCGCCGTCCGTAACGCGAACAATTCGGGGAACAGCACCACGTCGAGCATCTTGCGCAGGTAGCTCACCCCGGCCGTGCCGCCAGTCCCGGTTTTAAAGCCGATGATCCGCTCGACCGTGGTCACGTGGCGGAACCGCCAGAAGCGGAACGCGGTCTCCAGGTCGACCAGCTTTTCCGCCAGTTCGTACAGCGCCCAGTGCTTTTCCGGATCCTGGTACACCTCGAGCCAGGCCGCCATCACCGTGTCGTCGTGGCGGGTCGGCCGGGTCCAGTCGGACTCGAGGCGGGCCGGCGCGATCTGCAAGCCACTGCGGTGCAGCAGCCGCACCGCTTCGTCGTAGACCGATGGCGCGTGCAGCTCGCGTTCGAGGATCGCATGCGCGGCGGGCGACCTGGCCTGCACCGCCAGCAGCGACGCGTTCTTGTTCCCGAGGATGAACTCGAGCTCCCGGTACTGGTGCGACTGGAAGCCGGACGAGGCGCCGAGGTAGGGCCGGATTGCCGAGTACTCGGGCGGCGTCATCGTGGCCAGCACGTCCCACGCGTGCACCAGCTGGTCCATGATGCGGGCCACGCGCGCCAGCATCTTGAAGGCCGGCGCCAGCTCGTCGCGGACGATGTTGGTGCGCACCGCGTGCAGTTCGTGCAGCATCAGCTTGAGCCACAGCTCGGTGGTCTGGTGCTGGACGATGAACAGCATCTCGTTATGGTTGGGCGAGAGCGGGTGCTGCGCGCTCAGGATCTGGTCGAGGCCCAGGTAGTCGCCGTAGCTCATCGCCTCGCTGAAATCCATTTTGGCGCCGTGCCAGTCGGCCGGCTGCTTGTTGTCGCTGTGGTCCATGGCGCCCCTCAGGTCACGGTGCCGCGCGCGGCGCCGATGTCGTAGTCTTCGCGGTCGACGATGTCCTTCAGGATCGCGACCGCGTCCCACACCTCCGCAAAGCTGGTGTACAGCGGGGTAAAACCGAAGCGCATGATGCGCGGTTCGCGGTAGTCCCCAATCACGCCGCGCGCGATCAGCGCCTGCATCACGGCGTAGCCATGCGGATGGGTGAAGCTGGCCTGGCTGCCGCGGCGGGCGTGTTCGCGCGGGGTCGCCAGCGCGAGCGGATGGCCGGCGCAGCTTGACTCGACCAGCTCGATGAACAGGTCGGTCAACGCCAGCGACTTGGCGCGGACCGACTCCATGCTGGTCTGCTCGAACACCTCGAGCCCGCATTCGACCATCGCCAGCGAAACCACCGGCTGGGTGCCGCACAGCGCGCGGCCGATGCCCTCGCACGCCTCGAAGCCGGGCGCCATCGCGAACGGCGCCGCGTGGCTCCACCAGCCGGTCAGCGGATGGGCGAACTGCGCCTGGTGGCGCTGCGGCACCCAGATGAAGGCGGGCGCCCCGGGCCCGCCGTTCAGGTATTTGTACGTGCAGCCGACCGCGAAGTCAGCCTGGGCGCCGTGCAGGTCGAGCGCAACCGCGCCGGCCGAATGGGCCAGGTCCCACAGCACCAGCGCCCCGTTTTCATGGGCGAGGCGGGTGGTCGCGGCCATGTCGTGCTGGTAGCCGGTGCGGTAGTTCACGTGGGTCAGCATCACGACAGCGCAGTCGGCGTCGATCGCGGCCGGCAGTTCGTCCACCGTATCGACCAGCCGGATCGAATAACCGCGCTCGAGCCACTTGGTGAGGCCCTCCGCTATATATATGTCGGTCGGGAAGTTGCTACGCTCGGTCACGATGACGCGGCGGGCAGCACCCTGGCCCTGCGCCTGGATATGCAGCGCGGCGGCCAGCGCCTTGAACAGGTTGAGCGAGGTGGTGTCGGTGACGACCACTTCCCCGGCATGGGCGCCGATCAGCGGCGCCAGCCGGTCGCCCAGGCGCCTGGGCAGGTCGAACCAGCCGGCCGTGTTCCAGCTGCGGATCAGGCCCTGGCCCCATTCGCGCGCGACCACTTGCTGCGCCCGCGCCAGCGCGGCGCGCGGGCGCGCGCCCAGCGAGTTCCCATCCAGGTAAATCACGCCGTCGGGCAGGTCGAACTGGGCGCGCAGCGGCGCCAGCGCGTCGGCGGCGTCGAGCGCCAGGCAATCGGCGCGGGTCTTCATCGCGCCGCTCATGCGCGCTCCGGAGGCGGCAGCGGGCGCAGGATCGCGCGCACCGGGCTGGCGTCCATCCCTGCCAGTTTCAGGGGCAGGGCGATCAATTCGTAGTCGCCGGCCGGCACCTGGTCCAGCACCACGCCCTCGAGGATCGCCATGCGGTTGGCGCGCACCGCGTGGTGGGCATCGAGCGTCTTGGAGTCCTGCGGGTCGAGCGAGGCGGCGTCGGTCCCAACCAGGATCACGCCCTTGCTGGCCAACAGGTCGATGGCGCCGGGCGCGATGGCGGGAAAGCCGCTGTCCCATTGCTGCTGCGGCGCGCGTTCGTAAGTACGCAGGATCACGCGCGGCGGCACGCCGTCCAGCTGCGCGGCGATGTCGGCCGCTTCGACCGTCCTGGCGCCGATGCAGTGGATGACCCGGCATGGTCCGATATAGGGCGCCAGCCCGACGGCGTCGATCGCCGCGCCTTGCGGGTCGTAATGCGACGGCGCGTCGGTGTGGGCGCCCAGGTGGGTTGTCATCGTCATGCGGCTGACATGGACCGGGCAGCCGTTGGCGATTTCCCAGGTGGGGGTGGCCTCGAACCGGGTGTCGCCGGGCCAGACCGGGAGCGCAGCCGAGATCGTCGGGCTGATGTCCCAGAGGGGAGCAGTGTGCATGCAGAGCCTTGGGTTAATCCTTGTAGCCCGGACAGCGAGCTTTGGAGGGTGTAAGTCTAGCAAAAAAAGCAAGGCGGAGGCCGTCTGCTGCCTTTCTTTTTTGCAGCCGGCGATGTCGCGAAAAAAAATTTAAAAATATTTTCGAAAAACCCTAAAGTTCCGGAAAGTGCCGCCGTAAATGACTCAGACGGCGCAATCCAGGCCGTCAATCGGCACCGCCAGGGTCACCTACAACTACTCAAAAGACCCTGAAGTTGAATAACACCGGCCGCCGATACAATTCACAGGGTCACCAATAATATTTCAAAAGACCCCTAAAGTTCCCCGCCCGGGGACCGTTTACTGAGCAAAGGGTCGCTCGGCAAACGGAAAAAACGTTTGGACGACCCTAAAGTTGTTCAAAAGTTTGACGTAAACCTTAAACGCCGCAAATCGCGAGACCGTCAGAGCATCATGCTCCGGGCCTCGTGGCACAACTCATTCCGCCCCGTTTTCATAGGGGCGCGACAGGGATCCGAGAGAGTTTGTCAGACAAACTCCTACGGGTCCACTTCGTCTTACGCGGACGAAAAATACAGATTGCCACCTATACCGCGAAAGTTTCCACACAGTCAGAATGTATCCCACTGGCAATACAAATAAGCGCCAGGTTCAACGGGATTCAAACGGAGAGATGGAAATGACTGCGAACGACATGATGGCTGAAATTCGTGATGCTAACCTGAGCTACCTGATGCTCGCGCAGCAGATGATCCGCGCCGACAAGGTCACCGCTATCTTCCGCCTTGGCATCTCGGCGGAGATCGCTGACCTGATCGAAGGCATGAGCAACGCGCAGATCCTGAAGCTTGCCGGCGGCAACATGATGCTGGCCCGCTTCCGCTTCGACGACACCGCGATCCTGTCGATGCTGACCAATTACAGCAAGGACCGCTTGCTGGCCCAGTCGCACGCCGCGATCCTGATGGCCGGCCAGGCTGTCGAAGAGATCGCTTAAGCGTCCCGGTTGTCGTAAATGGAACAAGCATCGGAGCCGCGCAAAATGACCAAGAAAAGCGTCGTGTCGGAAGCCCAGGAGATCCAGCTGGCGATCGAATTGATCAAGCTCGGGGCGCGCCTGCAGTTGCTGGAGACCGAAGTGTCGTTGTCGCGCGAGCGCCTGCTCAAGCTGTACAAGGAACTGAGGGGCATGTCGCCACCGAAGGGCATGCTGCCGTTCTCGACCGACTGGTTCCTCACCTGGCAGCCGAACATTCATTCCTCGCTGTTCATCAATATCCATAAATTCCTGGTCGACTACGCGGGCGCCACCGGCATCCACGCTGTCATGAAGGCCTACAAGCTGTACCTCGAGCAGATGCCGCCCGAGCCGGGCGAAGAGCCGCAACTGTCGCTGACCCGCGCCTGGACCCTGGTACGCTTCTTCCAGAGCGAGATGCTGGCGCTGGCCCCTTGCGAGAAATGCCAGGGCAAGTTCGTCGTCAATTCGCTCGACCTGAACCAGGGCTACCAGTGCGGCCTGTGCCACATGCCTTCGCGTGCCGGCAAGACCCGCAAAGCCAAGGACGCCGCCGCCGCGCTGGAAGCTGCCTGAGCGTAGTCATCGTTTTCACCACCACCTTCCGTAAAGCGTCATTCCCGCGAACGCGGGAAACCCAGTTCTCCGGCGCCGCCACTGCACGAACTTGGGTTCCCGCCTTCGCGGGAACGACGTGAATAGCGTCCATCGTGCCCCCGACCCTTCGCCGCATCTGGTCCGCCCCGGCCGTCCAGGCCCTGCTGATCCAGTGCCTGTCCTTCCCCTCAATGCTCGCCACGGTCTACCTGCTGGCCCGCGCCGGCCTGTCCGTCGGCTACCTGCACGCCGCGCTGGCCCAAGGCGCCATCGCGGCGACGGCAAGCTGGTGGCGCGGCCTGGCCAGGTGGTGGCATGCCATCCAGTTCGCATTCCCGGTGGCGCTGCTGGGAACCGCGCAGCTGGCGCTGCCGCCGTGGGTGTTCCTGCTCGCTTTCGTGGCCTTCCTGCTGGTGTTCTGGTCGACCTTCCGCACCCAGGTGCCGTATTACCCGTCCAATAAACGGGTCTGGGAAGCCGTTGCCGCGCAACTTCCGCCCAACCGGCCGGTCCGCGCGATCGATATCGGCAGCGGCCTGGGCGGACTGGTGCTCGAGCTGGCCCGGCGCCGGCCCGACTCCACCTTCACCGGCATCGAGCTGGCGCCGCTGCCATGGCTGGTGAGCAGGGTGCGCGCCGCGCTGTGCGGCAGCCGCGCGCATTTTATGCGTGGCGACTACGAAACGCTCGACTTCGCCCAGTACGACCTGGTGTTTGCCTATCTGTCGCCGGCCGTGATGTCGGCACTGTGGAATAAGGCGGCCAGCGAAATGCGCCCGGGCTCGTCGCTGGCCAGTTTCGAGTTCGCCGTCAAGGGGCGCGCGCCCGACCTGTGCGTGGTACCGACAGTTGGCGGGCCACCTCTTTATATATGGCACTTTTAGGCGACAATCCGGGCGGTTTTACTTGCCCGTAGGCCATTCTCAGGCTATTGTAGTTCCCTACGTAAATATTTTCTGAAAACATCTTTTTTGATGCATCCCGGGCGTCCCGGGGTACCGGCCTCGCATTGGGAGTCAGCGCTTGTTAGTCATTATCGGATACGTCGTCGTCCTCGCCTCGGTGTTCGGTGGCTTTGCCATGCAGGGCGGCCACCTTGCGGCGTTGTTGCAGCCGCTCGAGCTGCTGATGATCGGCGGCGGCGCGGGTGGTGCTTTCTTCGTCGGTAACAACGCCAAGGCGGTCAAGGCGACCCTGAAGGCGCTGCCGACCGTGCTGCACGGCTCACGCTACACCCGCGAACTGTACATGGAGCTGATGTCGCTGCTGTTCGACGTGCTGTCGAAGGTACGCAAGGAAGGCCTGATGTCGATCGAGGGCGATATCGAAGCGCCCGAGGAAAGCCCGCTGTTCTCCAAATACCCGGCCGTGCTGGCCGACCACCACGTGGTCGAATTCATGACCGACTACCTGCGCCTGATGGTCTCGGGGAACATGGACGCGTTCCAGATCGAGAACCTGATGGACAACGAGATCGAGACCCACCACCACGAGGGCGCGGTGCCGGCCCATTGCATCGCCAAAATGGGCGACGGCCTGCCGGCATTCGGCATCGTCGCCGCGGTGATGGGCGTGGTGCACACGATGGAATCGGTCGGCATCCCGCCGTCCGAGCTCGGCATGCTGATCGCGCACGCGCTGGTCGGCACCTTCCTCGGCATCCTGCTGGCCTACGGCTTCGTCGGCCCGCTCGCCAGCCTGCTCGAACAGAAGCTCGAAGAGTCCACCAAGATGCTCCAGTGCGTGAAGGTCACGCTGCTGGCCAGCCTGAATGGCTATGCGCCGGCGCTGGCGGTCGAATTCGGCCGCAAGGTGCTGTACTCGACCGAGCGCCCGACCTTCGGCGAGCTGGAAGAGCACATCAAGAAAGCGAAGAGCAAGTAATTCGCGATGTCTTTTCCACTTCCTAATCCACAGAACATGATGCAGGCACGGAGTCACCATGGCCGATGAGGGCTTGCGACCGATCATCGTCAAACGCGTCAAGAAGGGTGGCGGCGGCCACCACGGCGGCGCCTGGAAGATCGCGTACGCCGACTTCGTGACCGCGATGATGGCGTTCTTCCTGCTGATGTGGCTCCTTGGCTCGACCACCAAGGGCGACTTGCAGGGCATCTCCGACTTCTTCCGCACGCCGCTGAAGGTGGCGATGTCGGGCGGCTCGGGCAGCGGCGACAGCTCGTCGGTGATCCAGGGCGGCGGCAAGGACCTGACCCAGCGCCAGGGCCAGGTCAAGCACGGCGACACCGAGGCCCAGAAAAAGACCTACGACCTGAAGGCCGCGCGCGCCGCCCTCGAGCGCGAGGAAAACCAGCGCCTGCAGGCGCTCAAGAGCCGGATCGAGGCGACCATCGACGCCAATCCGCTGCTGAAGAAGTACAAGGCGCAGCTGCTGCTCGACATTACCAGCGAAGGGCTGCGGATCCAGATCGTCGACGAGCAGAACCGGCCGATGTTCGCGCTGGCCAAAGCCGACCTGCAGCCGTACACCCGCGACATCCTCGACGTGCTCGGGATGGTGCTCAACGAAGTACCGAACAAGATCGGCCTGTCGGGCCACACCGACTCGACGCCTTACATGAGCGACGCCGGCTACAGCAACTGGGAGCTGTCGGCCGACCGCGCCAACTCCTCGCGCCGCGAACTGGTGCGCGGCGGGCTGGCCGACGACAAGATCCTGCGCGTGGTGGGCCTGGCCTCGGCCGCCCACCTGGACCGCAAAGACCCGTTCAATCCAATCAACCGCCGTATCAGCATCATCGTCATGAACAAACGCACCGAAGAAGCGGTGCGCCGCGATGCGGCCACGCTCGACGTGCCGAGCGAGGAAGCGGCGGCCGCCGTCGCCCCGGCGGCGCTGGCGGGCGCCAGGTAAGCGGGCCGGGAAGACCTGGAGGACACGAATGACTAGAAAAAAAATATTGGGATCGCATGTGAAGCGCCTGCTGTCGGGCGTGTCGGCGCACGGGCGCCGGCACCTGACCGAGGTCGAGACCGACCTGCTGCAAACCGAGCTGCTGCTCGAGGAAGCCATCGACAAGCTGACCAACAGCTTCATGGCGATCCACGGTGCGGTCGGCGCGCGCCAGGATGCGATCGACCGCCTGCTGGCCGGCGGTACCCCGAGCGCGGAAGACAGCGCGAAACTGGCCGGCATGTCCGGCGAGATCGGCCAGCACGTGAACGTCGCGATCACCAGCATGCAGTTCCAGGACATGACCAGCCAGCTGATCGACCGTACCTTGAAGCGCGTGACGGGCCTGCGCGAATTCCTTGGCACGCTGGGCGAGCATGGCGCGGACATCCTGCCGGACAGCGGCAGCGAGGAGATCGTCGACCGCCTCAACAAGGTCAGCATGGCACTCGCGATCCAGTCGCTCGAACTGCGCAGCGTGCTGCGCAAGTCGGTCGAACAGCGCCACCTGGAAAGCGGCGATATTGAGCTTTTCTAAAACCGTAAGATTTACGGGGTCAGACCCGGTATAACAAGCGGGGTCAGAGCCCGGTTTTTCAGTTGGTGCTCTGACCTCGTCTGATTGTAAGATTTGACTAAATAAATAAAACAGCAGGAGCAAAAGATGGCAAAAACAATTCTAGCGGTCGACGATTCCAGTTCGCTGCGCCAGATGGTGGCCTTCAGCCTGAAGGCGGCCGGCTACCAGGTGGTGGAGGCGGTGGATGGCCAGGATGGCCTCGACAAGGCGAAGCAGCAGACCGTCGACCTGGTCCTGACCGACCAGAACATGCCGCGCATGGACGGCCTGCAGCTGATCAAGCTGCTGCGTGGCCTGCCGGCCTACCAGAAAGTGCCGATCCTGATGCTGACCACCGAGTCGTCCGACGAGATGAAGGCCAAGGGCCGCGCCGCCGGCGCCAACGGCTGGCTGGTCAAGCCGTTTGATCCGCAGCGCCTGATCGAGGTGGTCAAGAAGGTCATCGGCTGATGCATTGTACGCATCGCTTGTAACAGACTGGATTTCATCATGACCATCGACATCAGCCAGTTTTACCAGGTCTTTTTCGACGAGGCTGAGGAGCTGCTCGCCGAGAAGGAGCGGCTGCTGCTGGCCGTCGATATCGCGGCGCCCGACGCCGAGGACCTGAATGCGATTTTCCGCACCGCCCACTCGATCAAGGGCGGCGCGTCGACGTTCGGCCTGAACGACATGAGCGAGGTGACGCACGTTCTCGAATCGCTGCTCGACCGTATTCGCAAGGGCGAAATGGCGCTCACCTCGCAGCACGTGGACGCCTTCCTGGCCGCCAAGGACATCCTCAAGATGCAGCTCGACGGCCACCGCCACGGCGCGCCGGTCGACCAGGACGCCGTCGCCAACGTGCGCATGGTGCTGCACGACCTGTCCGAAGGCGTGGTTCCTGGCGCGCCGAGCATCGCGCCGTCGTTCCTGCACGCCGAACCGAAGGCGCACGCGGTCGAAGGCGCGCACCGCTACAAGATCGAACTGCCGGTGGTGGAGCCGCGCGACGTGAATGCGCTGGTCGACGAGCTGGGCCTGCTGGGCCGGGTCTCCGTCGCCCCGCTGGAAGGCGGCCGCAGTGCGCTGGTCATCACCACCCACGAGAGCCTCGACGACATCGTCGCGATCTGTTCGTTCGTGCTCGACCCCGAAGACCTGAAGATCTTCGAGGCGCCGGCGCTCACGCCGCAACAGCGCGCGATCGAGGCCGCGGAGCGCGCCCGCATCGAGAACCAGCAGGGCTACGGCTTCTTCGATCCGCACGACGAGCACCATGCTGGCGCCGAGGACGAGCTGTCGGACGACGAGCGTGGCTACGGCTTCTTCCAGCCGATCGAACAGATCCGCGCGGAAGCCGGCATCAGCGCCACCCCGGCGCCGGTCCAGCCGGTGGCGGCCAGTCGTCCGGAACCGCTGGAGGCGAGCGAAGTCGCGGCCGAGAAGAAGGCCGCCGCAAAGAAGGACGACAAGGCGCACGGCGAGTCGTCGTCGATCCGCGTCTCGGTCGAGAAGGTCGACCAGCTGATCAACCTGATCGGCGAACTGGTCATCACCAACGCGATGCTCGAGCAGCGCAGCGGCGGCCTCGACCCGATCGCGCACGAGCGCCTGCTGTCGTCGGTCGGCCAGCTGACCCGCAATACCCGCGAACTGCAGGAAGCGGTGATGTCGATCCGGATGATGCCGATGGACTTCGTGTTCTCGCGCTTCCCGCGCATGGTGCGCGACCTGGCCGGCAAGCTTGGCAAGAAGGTCGATTTCATCACCCATGGCGCCGCGACCGAGCTTGACAAGGGCCTGATCGAACGCATCGTCGACCCGCTCACGCACCTGGTCAGGAACAGCATCGACCACGGCATCGAGATGCCGGCCGCGCGGGTCGCCGCCGGCAAGTCGGAAGCAGGGCGCCTGTTCCTGTCGGCCGGCCACCAGGGCGGCAACATCGTGATCGAGGTCGCCGACGACGGCGGTGGCCTGAACCGCGAAAAGATCCTGGCCAAGGCGGCCCAGAACGGTCTCGCGGTGTCCGACAACATGAGCGACCCGGACGTCTGGCAGCTGATCTTCGCGCCGGGCTTTTCGACGGCGGACGCGGTCACCGACGTGTCCGGGCGCGGGGTCGGCATGGACGTCGTCAAGCGCAACATCCAGGCGATGGGCGGCTCGGTCGACATCCGCTCGGCGCGCGGCTTCGGCACCACCATCTCGATTTCGCTGCCGCTCACGCTGGCGATCCTGGACGGCATGTCGATCCGCTGCGGCGACGAGATCTACATCCTGCCACTCGGCTTCGTGGTCGAGTCGCTGCAGCCTGCGCGCCAGGACCTCAAGGACATCTCCGGCCAGGGCACGGTGATCAAGGTGCGCGGCGAATACCTGCCCCTGGTCCCGCTGCACCAGACGTTCGGCATCGAGCCGCGCTTCACCGACCCGTCCGAGGCGATCGTCGTGATCCTCGAGACCGAAGGGAGCAAGGCGGCCCTGTTCGTGGACGAACTGGTGGGCCAGCAGCAGGTGGTGGTCAAGAACCTCGAATCGAATTACCGCAAGGTGGCCGGGATCTCCGGCGCCACCATCCTGGGCGATGGCGGCGTGGCCCTGATCCTGGACGTGGCCGCGCTGCTGCGATCGTCGCGCCAGCCGGCTGACGACACCGTCGTTTTATAAACTCGTTTGACATCAACAAAGGAAGAACAACATGTCCACCCAACCAAGCACCAAGCCGGCTGACGCACACGACGGCGCCGGCAACGAATTCCTGGCCTTTACCCTGGGCTCCGAGGAATATGGCATCGATATCCTCAAGGTGCAGGAGATCCGTGGCTACGAAGCGGTGACCCGTATCGCCAACGCCCCCGAATTCATCAAGGGCGTGATCAACCTGCGCGGTATCATCATCCCGGTGGTCGACATGCGCATCAAGTTCAACCTGGGCACCCCGACCTACGACCAGTTCACGGTCGTGATCATCCTGAACATCGGCGGGCGCATCATGGGCATGGTCGTCGACAGCGTCTCGGACGTCACCACGCTCTCGCCGGACCAAATCAAGCCGGCCCCGGAAATGGGCACCGCATTCAACACCGACTACCTGACGGGCCTTGGCACCGTCGACGAACGGATGCTGATCCTGATCGACATCGACAAGCTGATGTCGTCGAGCGAGATGGGCCTGCTCGACAAACTGGCGGCGTAACAAACAAGACCGGCACTGGGCAGCGCAACCGAAGGCACGCTGTTCGCCGGCGGTTCGACGAAATACGAAGGCAGGGCAAAGTGCCGCAGCATAAACAGGAAACGGTCAAGGAATTTGACTTCACGCGCCGCGATTTCGAGCGCGTGCGCGCGCTGATCTACCAGCGCGCAGGGATCTCGCTGGCCGACAGCAAGCAGGAAATGGTGTACAGCCGGCTAGCGCGGCGCCTGCGCGCCACCGGCATCGAGGCATTCTCGACCTACCTCGACGAGCTCGAGGCCGGGCGCATGCAGCACGAATGGGAGTCGTTCACCAACGCGCTGACGACCAACCTGACCTCGTTCTTCCGCGAGGCGCACCACTTCCCGCTGCTCGCCGAGCATGCGCTGGCCGTGCGCCAGCGCGATAGCGGGCCGCTGACGGTCTGGTGTTCCGCCAGCTCCACCGGCGAGGAACCGTACTCGATCGCGATGACGCTGTGCGAGGCCTTCAACAGCCTCACGCCGCCGGTGCAGATCATCGCCACCGACATCGACACCAACGTGCTGGCCACCGCCAGCGAAGGCGTGTACGGCGTCGAGCGGGTCGAGAAGCTGTCGCCCGAGCGCCTGAAGCGCTTCTTCTTGCGCGGCAAAGGCAACCAGGCCGGGATGGTGCGGGTGCGCCAGGAACTGCGCCAGCTGGTCACTTTCCGCCAGCTCAACCTGCTGGAGGACAGCTGGCCGCTCAAGGGCCAGTTCGACGCCATCTTCTGCCGCAACGTGATGATCTACTTCGACAAGGCGACCCAGCGCAAGATCCTGTCGCGCTTCGTGCCGCTGATGAAGCCGCACGCGCTGCTGTTCGCGGGCCATTCCGAGAACTTCCTGTACGTATCGGAATCGCTGCGCCTGCGCGGCAAGACGGTGTACGAACTCGACGGACGACATGGCTAGTCGCCCGCCCCTGAAAGCCGACCATGAATACCAATAGCCACTTCGCCACCAACGTCTATTACGACCGCACGTTCGACTGCGACGCCGCCAAGATCCTGCCGGGCGAGTACTACTACACGGGCCACGAAATGCTGATCGTAACCGTGCTTGGCTCGTGCGTGTCGGCCTGCATCCGCGACCGCAAGACCGGGCTGGGCGGAATGAACCACTTCATGCTGCCGGACGGCGGCGATTCCGGTCCGGTGTCGGCCTCGATGCGCTATGGGACCTACGCGATGGAAGTGCTGATCAACGACCTGCTCAAGGCCGGCGCGCGGCGCGAGCACCTGGAGGCCAAGGTGTTCGGCGGCGGCGCCGTGCTGCGCGGCTTCACCGCGATGAACGTCGGCGAGCGTAACGCCGCCTTCGTGACCAGCTTCCTGAAGACCGAGAAGATCCCGGTGCTGGCCGAAGACCTGAACGACATTTACCCGCGCAAGGTGTACTTCTTCCCGCGCACCGGCAAGGTGCTGGTCAAGAAGCTGATGCAAACCCATAACGATACGCTGGCGAAGCGCGAACTCGACTACGCCACGCGCCTCAAGGTCGAGCCGGTCAGCGGCGACATCGACCTGTTCTGAGAAAGAAGGGATACGCAATGAAAACCAAGGTCCTGATCGTCGACGATTCGGCCCTGATCCGCAGCGTGATGAGCGAAATCGTCAACGCGCAGCCGGACATGGAAGTGGTTGGCGTCGCGCCCGATCCGCTGGTCGCGCGCGACCTGATCAAGAAAACCAACCCGGACGTGCTGACGCTCGACGTCGAGATGCCCAAGATGGACGGCCTCGACTTCCTCGAAAAGCTGATGCGCCTGCGCCCGATGCCGGTCGTGATGGTGTCCTCGCTGACCGAGCGCGGCTCCGAGATCACGATGCGCGCGCTGGAACTGGGCGCGGTCGACTTCGTGACCAAGCCGAAGCTGTCGATCCAGACCGGGATGCGCGAGTACGCCGAGCTGATCGCCGACAAGATCCGCGCCGCCAGCCGCGCCCGCATCAAGCCGCGCAGCGTGCTGCCCGGCGTCCAGGCGCCGGTGCTGCCGCAGCTGCGCAGCCCGCTGACCTCGTCGGAAAAGCTGATCATCATCGGCGCCTCGACCGGCGGCACCGAGGCGATCCGCGAATTCCTGATGCAGATGCCGTCGGACTGCCCGGGCATCCTGATCGCCCAGCATATGCCGGAAGGGTTCACCAGTTCGTTCGCCAAGCGCCTCGATTCCTTGTGCAAGATCAGTGTCAGCGAGGCGGCAGGCAATGAGCGGGTGCTGCCGGGCCACGCCTACATCGCACCCGGTCACTCGCACCTGCTGCTGGCGCGCTCGGGCGCCAACTACGTGACCAAAATCGAGCAGAGTCCGCCGGTGAACCGGCACCGGCCCTCGGTCGACGTGCTGTTCCGCTCGGCGGCCGAGGCGGCCGGCAAGAACGCGGTCGGGGTGATCCTGACCGGCATGGGCAAGGACGGCGCCGCCGGCATGCTCGAGATGAAGAATGCCGGGGCCCACAACTTTGCCCAGGACGAGGCCAGCTGCGTCGTGTTCGGCATGCCGCGCGAGGCGATCGCCCTTGGTGCGGCTCACGAAATCGGCGCGCTGACGGCCTTGCCGGGCATGGTCATGGCCCACCTGGCGGCCCACGGCGGGCGCGCGTTGCGTGTTTGATCCGGATCCTGTGGCTTTCCTGTCGGTTTTATCGCCGTAGAGCAACAAAAATGCTATGCTTAGGCCTGCTTGTTGCAGCGCCGAATTTGACCAATAAACCAGAGTAAGAGAATCAACGGAGTAATTCATGGCTGATCCAAAGATGCGTTTTTTAGTTGTTGACGATTTCTCGACGATGCGGCGCATCGTCCGGAATCTGTTAAAAGAACTGGGTTACGCCAATGTCGACGAGGCGGAAGACGGCGTAATGGCGCTGGCCAAGCTGCGCAGCGAATCGTTCGACTTCGTCGTTTCGGACTGGAACATGCCGAACATGGACGGCCTGACCATGCTGCAGAACATCCGTGCCGATCCGGCGCTGGCCAAGCTGCCGGTGCTGATGGTGACCGCGGAAGCGAAGAAGGAAAACATCATCGCGGCGGCGCAAGCCGGCGCCAACGGCTACGTGGTGAAACCATTCACCGCCGCCACGCTGGACGAAAAGCTCAACAAGATCTTCGAGAAACTGGGTTCCTGAAATGGGTGAGCAAAACGCCGACGCCGGTTCGCACGACGAGGTCCTGAGCCGGATCGGCCACATGACCCGTTCGCTGCACGACAGCCTGCGCGGCCTCGGCCTCGACAAGCTGATCGAAAAGGCGGCGAGCGACATTCCGGATGCGCGCGACCGCCTCGATTACGTGGCGCGCCTGTCCGAACAAGCGGCCAAGAAGGTGCTCGACGCAACCGACGCGGCCAACCCGCTACAGGACCGCATCGACGCCTCGAGCGTCGAGCTGTCGCGCGCGTGGCGGGGCCTGCTCGACGGCAGCGCCAGCGGCGACTGGCGGCAGCTGGCCGAGCGTACCGTCGCCAGCCTCGACCAGGCGCGCGCCGGGGCCAGCGCCACCAAGGGCCACCTGATGGACATCATGATGGCCCAGGATTTCCAGGACCTGACCGGACAGGTGATCGGCCGCATCACGTCGATTGCGCAGAGCCTCGAAAAGCAGCTGGTCCAGGTGCTGGTCGACTTCGCGCCGAGCGAAATCAAGCGCGAGCTGGACAACGGCTTGCTGAACGGTCCGCAGATCAAGCCGGAAGGCAAGAACGACGTGGTGGCCGACCAGGGCCAGGTCGACGACCTGCTCGACAGCCTCGGGTTCTGACCCCGACGATACCCAAGAATGCATCAAACTAACTTCATCGTCCGCGAACCGCTGCTCGACCCGAAGCAGCGGGTGATCGGTTACGAACTGTCGTGGCAGCAGCATAACGGCACCGAGGTCACGGACGCTGACCTCGAAGCGCTGGTCGGTTTCGTGGCCGCGCACGTTGTCGACGACGAAGCCGGCTGGCTGCTGCGCGACAAGATCCTGTTCCTCGACGCGGTGCCGGCGATGCTCTCGCTCGATGCGCTGCACGCTTTGCCGCCCGAGCGCACCGTGCTGTCGCTCGACGTGCGCCACCTGATGGACAACGACACCCGGGCCGCGGTCAAGGCCCTGCGCGCGGGCGGGGTCGGGATCTCGATCCGCGGCGGCGACCTGGCCCTGCTCGGTCGCAACCTGGGCCAGGTGGCGTCATGGGCCGAAGTCCGCTTTTCGGGCGCTGACGTGGCGGCCCAGGCGCGCACCTACGCGGCCGCCAAGAATTCGGCGGTGCGCCTGGTCGGCCGCCCGGTCACCACCTGGACCGACTTCGACGCCTGCGCCGCGCTCGGCCTCGACGCGTTCGTCGGCAAGCTGCACCTGACCCCGCGGCCGGGCAATGCCGTCAAGGGCATGAACCCGGCCCAGACCATCATCCTGCAGCTGATGCAGATGGTGCAGAACAACGACGACGTGCCCCAGATCGAAAGCGTGCTCAAGCGTGACCCGGCACTGACCTACAAGCTGCTGCGCTTCATCAACTCGGCCGGCTTCGGCTCGGGGCGCGAGGTCCAGTCGCTGCGCCAGGCCATCGCGATGCTCGGCTACGCGCCGCTGTACCGCTGGCTGACGCTGCTGCTGGCCACCGCCAGCACCAGCGGCTACTCGCCGGTGCTGATGGAAACGGCGGTGGTGCGCGGCCGCCTGGCCGAGCTGCTGGGGCAAAAATTCCTGGCACGCGGGGAGGGCGAAAACCTGTTCGTGGCCGGCATGTTCTCGCTGCTCGACCGCCTGCTCGGTTTGCCGATGAAGGAAGTGCTCGACACGATCCAGTTGCCGGACGAAGTGGTGCGGGCGCTGCTGACGCGCAGCGGCATGTACGGGCCTTACCTGGCGCTGGCCGAAGCGTGCGAGCTCAATTCGAACCTGGTGGCTTCGCTGGCCGAGTCGCTGCACATCAGCCCGGAAGACGTCAACAAGGCGCACCTGTCGGCGCTGGCGTGGGCGCAGAGCGTGACGACCTGAGATTATCGCAGCAAGAGCAATGCCGTCCAGGCAGGCCTGAACGGCATCGGGCTCTTGTGTAGTTGCAGCTGGCTTACTTCGTCAAGCTCTTGCGACGGGCCGCTGCAAAACCGGCCAGGCCGAGTCCGATCAGGGCCAGCGACGCTGGCTCCGGCACCTCTGAGGTCACGCTGAACGAGGCGTCGGCCACATGCAGCGACCAGCCGGGCCAACCAACCGAGCTAGCCACGATCGCCATGGTGACTGGAGCGCCAGTCCAGTCGATACCGACGAGTGCGGCGTTGAGGGAGTTCAGGGCCGGCAGGTCGTTCGCGATGTCGTAGGTCTGAACCAGGTTTTCGGTGTCGTGACCGCCGCCGGCGACGTGCTGGGCCCACAGCTGGGTATTATTCTGGAACAACCCGATGTAGACTTGGTTTTCGGTCATCGATTCATAGCCCCAGCCCTGGTCCCAGGCCCTGGCGCTGCTATTGAGTGCCGAAACACGGACCGTGCCCGTTGCCAGCGTCACGCTGCCCAGCGGCTGCCAGTTCCACCCGTACCAGGAGTCATAGTTGGCCGGTGCGGTCGATTGGGTGACCGAAGCAAACGCAGGAGCGGCGCACGACGCCGCCAAGATCAGGCTAGCTGCAATGTTTTTGATGATTTGCATTTGTTACCCCTAGTTTTAGTTGTTCGAGAACGACATTTAGCTAGAGGCAAGTAACATGCCAGAAAACCACTTCCCTTTGTAAACAATCAGTTACAAGATGAGGCTGGGGCGACTTGTTGGCGGTGTAAAGAAATCCGACGCCATGCAGGGCAAAAGCCGGGAAATCCGATTAAAAGCGCTCTACTGCAGCCGGCACCGGCATTCTCGCGGCTTTCGTGTGCCGCCGCCCGTTGAGCAGTACACCGACCAGCGTGTAGCGGACCAGCAGTTGATAGGTGAGCAGGCAAGCCACCGTCGTCGCCAGGATGTTCAGCGCCATTTTTGTGAGTGGCCCGAACGGCAGGCCGAACAAGACGGCCCCGAAGCCGATCGTTCCGAGCATGTGTACCAAAAAGGCCCAATAGGAGCTTTCGGACAGGTATCGCAACATGCGATTCTGGGTCGGTAGATATCGCAGGAACAGCCCGATCAAGGCAAGGCTCCACAGCCAGCTGGTCAGGTTGTACAGGAACGCGATCGCGGCTTCGATATGGGGAAAGCCGTTCGGATTCGCGGTGAACGACCTGAAGGCCCCGAGCGAGAGCACAAACACGAGGAAGCCAGCAATCGTGTTCGGCCAGCACTTTTTCGTGAGGAGGGGGAAGAGCGATTCCCGGTGACGATACAGGAGCAGGCCGAAAACAAAAAACAGGCCGTTATGCACCAGCTCGCTTGGATTCGGAATGAACGAGCCGTTCGGCGCCAGCATGCCCGCTCGGTAGGACGAACCGATGATTGCCAGCGGGACGGCGAGGATGACAGTTCCCCACCAATTGCCGGCAAGTGCGCGAAATCCCGCATCGACGGGTTCCAGTAGCCTGGCGGGAACCCGCTCCATTATCGGAGCGGACATCGCGGTGAAGACGCAGAACCATATCAGGTAATAGATAAACCACATATGCATCGTGTTGAACGGCGATGCTGTTTTAGATTGCCTCGTTAACAGCGAAAGGTCAATGCCGGCGGTGCCGTACGCCATCAGGTGGAGGTACACCAGCATCAACACCGACGTGCATACGATCAGCACCGGCCAGAATATGGCAAAAGGCAGGGCGAGCCTGCGCAGGCGATGCGTCAACATCCCCTGATAGCCGCGATGTTCGACCAATTGCGCTACGAAATATCCGGCCAGGATGAAGAACACCGGCATTCGGAATACGTGGATAAAAACGAGGATCAGGTCTGCCAGGGGAGCTGTCTGCGAGTCGTGCCAGGGCAGCGGCGATGGGCGTGTCGTGTGGTTGATCGCGACATGAAGGACAATGCCGAGCCACATCAGTACGGCTCGCAGGTTATCGAATGAGTGTAGCCGCCCGGATTGATCCATTTGCGCACTTTCGTTCGTTGTCATCGCTCGCCGCGGCTGCCGCCCATTGTACCGCGGAAACTACTTGTTGGTATCTTGCGCAAGGTTACAAGATGGGTAGCTTGCCATCCCTTGAACTGCGCGGACGGGCGCAGCAGGCGCCCGGGGGGATGACCTTCCCCTTGTCAAATGGGGTTCCCGCGCCGGTTCGTCACCAAGCGCTCGAGGTTCTGCTGCATCTGCATCGAGATGTTCACGAAGCTGCAGCCGATCTGCACCTGTTCGCCGAGCAGGAAGGTCTTGAACGGACGCAGCAGGCGGATTTCGAGGTCTGCCGTCACGGTCAGCGCCGGCCCGAGCTGGAGGCGCACATCCTCCAGTTTTTTGCCCACGCGCATCCCGAACGCCTCTTCCGGCGTCGCGCGCAAGCCGACCCCGCCCAGCGAGAAGTCGTACAGCGGCAGCTCGTACGACTTGCCCAGGATCTTGAAAGTGGCGGTGAAATCGACGCCGACCGGCGTTTCGAGCCGCTGCGCCGCGCGCCGGTTCAGGACCAGGCAGACGGGCGGGAACTCGGCCGGCACCAGGTTCGGCTCGCCAGGGCGGCTGCTCCAGTCCTGGGTCAGCTCGAACTGGATCTTGGCATTGCCGCCCAGTGAAGCCACCAGCGTCGCGGCGCCGGCCGCAGGCCTGTCGCCGGCAAAGTCGATGACGAACTTCGGATCCTCGGGGTCGACCGAATGAATCCGCGCCAACAGCTCGTTTTTCGCCCGCGACGGGTACACCGTCACGGCCTCGCCACTGCGCGCCAGCGATTCAAATGCTTCGCCGATGTCGAACGGATCGCACATCTCATGCGCGCCGGCGTCGGGCTTGATCAGCTCAAGCGCATCCGAGGACTTGGGCACGCCCTTGCGGACGATGGGGGGGGCGGGAGTGGTCACAGCAACAATACCTTTTAGGTAGCTTCACGAACATGACTACACCCGCAGTATAAGGGCTGTTGCACCACAATTGCAAATTTGCAATAAAAATTTTCTTGCCGCCAGCATATGCCCCGGGCTGGCCCGGGACAGGCCTCAGATCTCCAGGTTGTCGATCAAGCGCGTGGTGCCGAGCTTGGCCGCGGCCAGCACCACCAGCGGCGTGCCCTGCGCGAGGTCGCCCGCCGACGGCGGCTGCAGGTCGATTCGCTTGCGGATCGAAATGTAGTCCGGCTGCCAGCCGCGCTTGGCAAGCTGTTCCATCGCACTGTGTTCGAGCCGGAACACGTCGAGGTGGCCGCCGCGCATTTCGTTGGCGACGAAGTTCAGGCTCTGGTACAGCTGCGGCGCCTCGGCGCGCTCGGCTTCGGACAGGTACATGTTGCGGGACGACAGCGCCAGGCCGTCGTCGGCGCGGAAGGTCTCGGCGCCGATGATTTCGGTCGGCAGCGCGAACTGGCGCGCCATGTTCCGTACGATCATCAGCTGCTGGTAGTCCTTCTTGCCGAACACCGCCACGCGCGGCTGCACGCACGAGAACAACTTCAGCACCACGGTGGTGACGCCGGTAAAGAAGCCCGGGCGGAATTCGCCTTCCAGCGTGTTCCCCAGGTCGTCCGGCGGGCGCACGCGGTATTCCTGCGGTTCCGGGTACATGTCTTTTTCGGTCGGCGCGAACAGGACGTAGACCCCTTCCTTTTCCAGCTTTTCCACGTCGGCCTGGAAGGTGCGCGGGTATTTCTCGAAGTCCTCGTTGGGCCCGAACTGCAGGCGGTTGACGAAGATCGACGCGACCACCGGGTCGCCATGCTTGCGGGCCAGGCGCATCAGGGACAGGTGGCCTTCATGCAGGTTGCCCATCGTCGGCACGAAGGCGGTGCGCAATTGGCCGCGCAACTGGTCGCGCAGTTCCTCAATGGTGGAAATGATTTTCATGGAAACGCTTCTTGGAGGTGGCTATAGGGTTCCGGCGCTTCAGGCCGGGGAATAGGCCAGGCGCACGTAGATTGGCGCGAACGGTTCGGCCTGGGTAATTTCGATCAGGGTTTCCTTGGCCAGTTCGAGCATTGCGACGAAGTGTACGACAACAATCGGAACACCGTGCTGGCCCGCGAACAGTTCGCCGAATTCGACAAAGCGCTGCGCTTGCAGCGTGCGCAGGATCGCCGACATGTGCTCGCGCACCGACAGTTCCTGGCGGCTGATCCGGTGGTGCTGGGTCAGCTTGGCGCGCCGCAGCACGTCGATCCAGGCGCGCTGCAGGTCGTGCGGGTCGACCTCCGGCCACACTGGCGCCAGGCCTTGTTCGACGACCAGTTGCGGGCGCAGGAAGTCGCGGTCGACCTGGGGCAGGGCGCCGAGTCCGACCGCGGCGCTCTTGATCTGTTCGTACTCGAGCAGGCGGCGCACCAGTTCGGCGCGCGGGTCGCCCACGTCCTCGACCAGGTCGTCATGGCGCTTCGGCAGCAGCATGCGCGACTTGATCTCGATCAGCACCGCAGCCATCAGCAGGTATTCGGCCGCCAGCTCGAGGTTGGTCTGGCGGATCTGGTCGACATATTTCAGGTACTGCAGGGTGACCTGCGCCATCGGGATGTCGAGGATGTTGAAGTTCTGTTTGCGGATCAGGTACAGCAGCAGGTCGAGCGGCCCTTCGAACGCGTCGAGGAAGACCTCCAGCGCGTCCGGCGGGATGTACAAATCGTTCGGCATGCGCAGCAGCGGCTCGCCGTACAGCCGCGCGATGGTGGCGGCGTCGATGTCGGCCGCCCTGTCGGGCAACGCCGCACTGGCGCTGTCCTGCTGTTGATCGGCCGGGCCGCGCTCGGCCAGCGCCTCGCGCGTGGCCGGATCGGGAGACATGGCTTCAGCCCCGCGGCTCAGACCTTGGTCTGGTAGACGTAAGCTTGCTGGCGGACGCGCGATTCGGCGATGCGCTTCTGCTCGTCCAGCGTCAGCGGGGCCTTGTCCCACAGCAGGGACCGGCCGGCTTGCTGGCCCGCTTCCATGCCAGGATTTTTCGACTTCAGCTCCTTGATGAACTTGGTGTGATCGGATTCGTACATCGAATGTTGTTTGAACAGGGCCATGGTTTTTGCTATGTATGAAATGTAGGGTGGGCAGGCTCTGCCCACGCGTGACGCATGCTAATTGTTAGCGGTGCAGTTCGTTGAGCTGCTTGGCAATGATGTCGTGGTTCAGCCACAGCACCGGCGCAATCTTCTCCGACGCGCCATGGAACATCAGCGGGCCGGCGCCTTCCAGCACCAGTGCCGACAGGTGGTCGGTGATCAGCGCCTTGCGGTCCTTGTGCAGCGCGGTGATCTGCTCGGAAGTGCCGATCATCACGTCCGCCAGTTCCGGCGTGTTGTCCATCGGCCAGGCCTCGAAGTTGCGGAACTTGGCGCTGGTCGCATCCTGGTTGTAGCGTTCGATGGTGTCGAGCAGCGACTGCAGCGACACGCCGTCGCCCAGCAGCTGCTGGCAAATATTCCATTGTTCGTCGGCCCAGGCGGCGCCGCCTTCCTTCTTCAGCGCGGCCAGCAGCGGGAACAGCGACAGCTCGACGCCGACGAAGATATCGGACGAGTTGGTGCGGATTTCCGGACAGTTGAACACGGTCGCGGCGATGCCTTGCGACCACGCGGCCTGCGCGATCGATTCGAGGCGCATCTTGGCGTAGCCCTGGGTGTAGTTGGTGTAGGTCTGCCACACGTACTCGCCGCCGATCAGGATCTCGGTGCCGTGGTAGCCGTAGGCGGTGTAGCGCACTTCGCCGCCGGCCTTGGCCACGCGCTCGCGGATCGGCGCCGAGGCGTCGATCAGGTACTTCAGCGTGTTGGCCGTGACCTCGTCGAAGTTCATCAGGATCAGCTTGCCCAGGTCGCTGTCGAGCAGCGCGCGCGAGGACATGAAGCGTTCGCCGCGGCCCTTGTAGATGCGGTTCGCGATCGCCAGGAAGGCCTTGATCTTCGGGATGCCGCCGGCCATCGTGTGGGCGAAGAACACATTGGCGCCTTGCGGGACCAGCTTGTCGATCTCGCCCATGACTGTCCTGGCGGCCTCGGTAAAACGGCGCACGCCGGCCTCGCGGCAGCGCTCGATCTTTGCCCAGTCCAGCTTGTCTTCTTGCCAGCCCTTCAGCGTGACGCCCGCGAGCATCTCGGTCGGGTTCTGTTCGCCTTCCGGGGCGTCCATGTCGAAGCCGGCCATCAGCGGCACGTTGATGATGCGCCCGCCCAGTTTCTCCTCGGCTTCGGCGTGTTCCTCAGCGGTGAGGGCGCGCAGTGCGCCGCCCTCGTCGCGGCGGCCGACGGTGATGCCGACAATGGTCATGCCGGCCGCGCGCGCCTCATCGATCAGGCCGTTCACATAGCCGCGGCCGAACAGTTCGCCGAACAGGACGAACACGTCGCCTTTGCGGAACACGTTGGCTTGCGGGATATGTCTCAGGGAGGTCAATTCGGTCATATTTATTAGCTACCAATCAAAAAGTTTGAAGGGGGCGTTAGAAGCAAGTTTCTCGGAAAACATGACATTATAACGCTCCCGTTTTGCCGGGGATTGATTCGGCGGGGGGACTACCTTGTACCGCCAGCACGTCGATCGCCTACCAGCACGTCGATCGCCTACCAGCACGTCGTTCCCGCGAAGGCGGGAACCCCAGTTCCTGTGCGTGCCCACAATGGCTTTGCGGCTCTTCGCGCAAACTTGGGTTCCCGCCTGCGCGGGAACGACGGTGCATGCTGACTCTTACCGGATCCGCATCCCCGGCTGGGCGCCCGAGGCCGGTTCCAGCAGGTACAGGCCCGGGTTTGTCTTCTCGTCGGCGCTCGATGCGCACAGCACCATGCCTTCCGATACGCCGAACTTCATCTTGCGCGGCGCGAGGTTGGCGACCAGCACCGTCAGCTTGCCGATCAGCTGTTCCGGCTGGTACGCCGACTTGATGCCCGAGAACACGTTGCGCAGGCGGCCTTCGCCGACATCCAGCGTCAGGCGCAGCAGCTTGGTCGAGCCTTCCACATGCTCGCAGTTGACGATCTTGGCCACGCGCAGGTCGACCTTGGTGAAGTCGTCGATCGTGATTTCGGGCGCCAGTTCTTCGATGTCGCCCGACGCCGCAGCTTCCGCAGGCGCCGCTGCTTCGGCTGCCGGGGCCGGCTTGTCGAACAGGTCCTCGACCATCTTGGCGTCGACGCGCTGCATCAGGTGGCTGTAGGCGCCGATCGTGCGGCCCAGCATGCTGCGGTAGACCGTGTCACCTTTGGTATCGTCCCAGGTCAGGCGCGCATCGCCCAGGAACTCGGCCACCCGGCTCGCCACCTGCGGCAGCACCGGCGACAGCATGATGGTCAGCTGGCGGAACAGGATCAGCGCGGTGGTGCAAACCTCGTGCAGCTCGGCGGTCTTGTCGGCGTCTTTGGCCAGGATCCACGGCTTGTTCTCGTCGACGTACTGGTTGGTGACGTCGGCGATTTCCATGATTTCGCGCAGCGCCTTGCCGAACTCGCGCGCTTCGAAATTGGCCGCGATGCTGGCCTGGCGCTCGGCGCCGTTGGCATTCAGCGCGCGGCCGATCCACTCCTTGGCGGTCGGCGACAGCTCGCTCGCCAGCTTGCCATCGAACTTTTTCGCGATGAAGCCGGCGCAGCGGCTGGCGATGTTGACGTATTTTCCGATCAGGTCGCTGTTCACGCGCGCCACGAAGTCCTCGCCATTGAAGTCGAGATCCTCGACCTTCGAGTTCAGCTTGAACGCCAGGTAGTAACGCAGCCATTCCGGGTTCATGTTCAGCTGCAGGTAGCGCAGCGGCGAGATGCCGGTGCCGCGCGACTTCGACATCTTCTCGTTGTTGACGGTCAGGTGGCCGTGCACGTTGACCTTCAGCTTGTCGATGATCGGGTGTCCGGAGAAGTTCAGCATCGTCGGCCAGAACAGCAGGTGGAACGAGACGATGTCCTTGCCGATGAAGTGCACCTGCTCGGCCGCCGGATCGCGCAGGAAGGCTTCGTAGTCGATGCCTTTCTTTTCGCAATAGTTCTTCAGGCTGGCCAGGTAGCCGACCGGCGCATCCAGCCACACATAAAAGAACTTGCCCGGCGCGTCGGGAATCGGGATGCCGAAGTAGGGCGCGTCGCGCGAAATATCCCAGTCGGCCAGCTTTTCGCCGTGTTCGCCCAGCCATTCCGAGACCTTGTTGACCATTTCCGGCTGCAGGCGGCCCGGCGTGTTCAGCCACTCCTTCAGGAAGGTGGCGGCGCGCGCGTCCGACAGCTTGAAGAAATACTGCTCGGACGGCTTCAGGATCGGGGTCGAGCCGGTGAACACCGAGTACGGGTTGATCAGCTCGGTCGGCTGGTAGGCGGCGCCGCAGACTTCGCAGTTGTCGCCGTACTGGTCCTTGGCGTGGCACTTCGGGCATTCGCCCTTGATGTTGCGGTCGGCCAGGAACATGCCCTTGACCGGGTCGAAGAAGCGGTCGACGGTTTTGGTCACGATCAGGCCGGCGTCGCGCAGCTTGCGGTAGATGCCCTGCGACAGTTCGACGTTTTCCGGCGAATCGGTCGAGTACCAGTTGTCGAACGCGATGTGGAAGCCGTCCAGGTACTGCTGGCGTCCAGCCGCGATCCGCGCCACGAACTCCTGCGGCGTGACGCCTTCCTTCTCGGCCGCGATCATGATCGGCGTGCCGTGGGTGTCGTCGGCGCCGACGAAATGCACGACGCGCTGCTGGCCCCCGTCCTTCTGCATGCGCTGGAAGCGGACCCAGATGTCGGCCTGGATGTATTCCATCATGTGCCCGATATGGAAGGCAGCGTTGGCGTAAGGCAGGGCGGTGGTGACGAACAGCTTGCGGGTCATGGTCGAAACGCTTATTGGTTGGATGAAAAAAGCAATTTTACCAGCGGATGGCCCACTGCGCGCGGGGGGAAGCGCAGCGATTTGCCATTCCGGCAAGGGGGAAATGGCATTTTGCGCTAAACTTCGGGGATCACATCCGGAGATTTTCATGAGCATCACAGCAGACGACGTCAAGGCAACGCTTTCGGCGGTCATCGATCCCAACACCCAGAAGGACTTCGTGTCCGGCAAATCCGTGAAAAACCTCAAGGTCGAAGGCGCCGACGTCTCCCTCGACATCGAGCTCGGCTACCCGGCGAACAGCCAGGTCGCGCCGATCCGCGCCGCTGTCACGCAGGCGCTGCAGGCCTTGCCAGGGGTGGGCACGGTCAAAGTCAACGTCGTCTCGAAGATCCTCTCGCACACTGTCCAGCGCGGCCTGAAGGTGATGCCGAACGTGAAGAACATCATTGCGGTGGCCTCCGGCAAGGGCGGGGTCGGCAAGTCGACCACCGCCGTCAACCTGGCGCTGGCCCTGGCAGCCGAGGGCGCCAGCGTCGGCATCCTCGACGCCGATATTTACGGTCCGTCGCAGCCGATGATGCTGGGCATTACCGGCCGCCCGCAGAGCGTCGACGGCAAGACCATGGAGCCGCTCGAGAACCACGGCGTGCAGGTGTCGTCGATCGGTTTCATGATCGATCCGGACGAGCCGATGGTGTGGCGCGGCCCGATGGTCACCCAGGCGCTGCAGCAGCTGCTGGAACAGACCAACTGGCGCGACCTCGATTACCTGGTGGTCGACATGCCGCCGGGCACCGGCGACATCCAGCTGACGCTGTCGCAAAAGGTGCCGGTGACCGGCGCCGTGATCGTCACCACGCCGCAGGACATCGCGCTGCTGGACGCGCGCAAGGGCCTGAAGATGTTCGAGAAGGTCGGCATCCCGATCCTCGGCGTGGTCGAGAACATGAGCACCCACATCTGCTCCAATTGCGGGCATACCGAGGCGATCTTCGGGTCCGGCGGCGGGGAAAAGATGTGCGCGGACTTCGGCGTGGATTTCCTCGGCAAGCTGCCGCTGACCATTGAGATCCGCGAGCAGACCGATTCCGGCCGCCCGACCGTGGTCGCCGATCCGGACGGCCCGGTCGCGGCCATCTACAAAAGTATCGCGCGCAAGGTAGCGGTCGAGATCGCCGAAAAGGCGAAGGACATGACCAGCAAGTTCCCCAACATCGTCGTCAAGAACGATTGATCGGATGCGGATTGAAGCGATTCGCGCGCGCCTTCGGGCGCTGGGCGCGTTGCCTTTGCACGAGGAGCGCGTGCTGCGCGACTGGGTGCGCGTGATGCCGCACGACCGCGGCCGGCGCCGGCCCGACGATTTCCTGCCCAGGCCGGTGAGGGAAGCCCTGCCGGCGCTCGACGCCGAGCTGGAGGCGCTGGTGCGGCTGGTCAGCTCGCATCCGGGCGAGGACGGCTCGGCGCGCCTGCTGGTCGGCCTGGCCGACGGCCAGGCGGTGGAATCGGTGCTGCTGCCGCGCGATGGCGTGTGCGTGTCGAGCCAGGTCGGGTGCGCGGTCGGCTGCCAGTTCTGCATGACCGGGCAGGGCGGGCTGGTGCGGCAGGTGACGAGCGGCGAAATCGTGGCCCAGGTGGTGCTGGCGCGGCGCCAGCGGCCGGTCAGGAAGGTCGTCTTCATGGGCATGGGGGAGCCGGCCCACAACCTCGACAACGTGCTCGAGGCGATCGACCTGCTGGGGGTCGAGGGCGATATCGCGCACAAGAACCTGGTGTTTTCGACGGTGGGCGACGAGCGCGTGTTCGAGCGCCTGCCGCTGGGCCGGGTAAAGCCGGCGCTGGCCTTGTCGCTGCACACCACCAAACCGGAGTTGCGGGCCAGGCTGCTGCCGCGCGCGCCGCGCTTCGATCCGGCCGCGCTGGTCGAGCGGGGCGAGCGCTACGCGCGCCTCACCGCGTACCCGATCCAGTACCAGTGGACGTTGATGGAGGGCGTCAACGACGGCCAGGACGAGCTGGACGCGCTGGTCGGCCTGCTGCGCGGAAAATACGCGGTACTGAATATGATCCCCTACAACACCAACCCAGGATTGCCGTTCAGGCGGCCCAGCTGGGAGCGCGCCAGAGCGATCGCCGCGCACCTGCACGGGCGCGGCATCCTGACCAAGCTGCGCGACTCGGCCGGGCAGGACGTCGATGGCGGCTGCGGGCAGTTGCGGGCGCGCAGCGTGGCCGGGCAGGCCATCCTGCTGAAACGAGCATAGTCGTAGGGTGGGCACCCCGTGCCCACGCGGATGCCAGCGCCCAGGTAGCTTTCGCGTGGGCACGGGGTGCCCACCCTACCGAAGTTCGGTGGAGTGCGCGCGCCGTACATCGACACTGGCGGTGATTCCTAATCGCCCCAGCCGCCGCGCTCGTGGCGCCAGTGCTCGCGGCGCCACTGTTCGCGTCGCCATTGCCGGTGGCGCCATTCTTCACGCCGTAGCCATTCCTCGCGGCGCCACTGTTCTTCGCGCCGCGCCCGCCACTCGCGGCGCTCGCGCCAGCGCGGATCGCCGTACGCGTCTGGCGCGTAGTAGCTGCCTGGCCCGACGTAGTAGGCCGGCGCGGGCTCCCGGCGCACCTCCACCGGCTGCTGATAGTACTGTGCCGGGACCGCGGCATAGATGCCCACGTTGACATGTCCCGGCGCCGCCCCGGCGCTGCCGGATGCCAACAAGCCTGAAACGAGTGCTGCGAACAGTGCTTTCATGGTCTTTCCTTTCGCCACTGATATAAACCGAACCCCGATAAGCAGGCTTCAGTCTAGGCACAACGGCGCGGCGCAGGTGCCACTGAACGGCAACATTTGTAACGCGTGGTAAGGGGAGCGGTGGGCCATCATCGCTGTACCTGGACCACGGCGCCGGGGGTGCCGCCGTCGGTTGTGGTGGCGATGACAAGGTAGCGGCGCTCGTCGGCCCCGCCTTTCGCGTTGCTGTCGACGGCCCGGCGCAGCGGCCCCAATGTCAGGACGGTCGCGGCGCCCGCCGGATTGCCCATGAACTTCGCAATCGGCTCCAGCGCCCCGGACCCGTCGGCCCGCCGCGACAGCGCCAGCACATACGCTTTCTTCGGCTCCAGCCCGGTGACCGCGGCCTGCAACAGGTCGACCAGGCCCTGGTTGTTGACGGTAACCGTGGTGCTTGCCTGTCGCGAGCCGGACGGCCCCAACGCCAGGTGCACGGCCTCGCCGGCGCTGCCCAGCGGCGCCAGGTTGGCGTCGCCCGCGCCTGCGGGGACGGCGTTCGGGATATAGGCCATGCCTTGCGGCGACTGGCCGGTGGCGATGGTCGACACGACCTTGTTGGACATCGTGTCGATTACCGTCACGGCATTGCCGTTTTCGAGGCCAACATACATGCGCGTCCCATCGCCGGACGGCCACAGGCCATGCGGCAGGGCGCCAACGGGAATGGTCGCGACCAGCGCCGGCTTGTCGTCGGTGGTAAACACCTTGACCTGGTTGGTGCCGCCGACCGTCACGTACGCAAACTGTCCGTTGGCGTTGCGCGCGATGTTCACGTGGTTGGTGATCGGGCCGGTATCGAGCAGCGCCAGCGTATTGAATGGGGGCCGCGCATTGACCACCTGGGTCTTGCCGACGTCCTTGAGCGTGAACCATACCTGTTTGCCGTCCGGCGTGGCCGCGACGTCCGGACTGAAGGGCGAGGCCTGTTTGATCCTGCCCGCGATCCGGTGCGACCTGGCATCGACGACCATCGTTTCGGGGGTGAAGCTCGACACCACATATCCATATTTGCCGTCCGGCGAAAAGATGGTCATGCCCGGGCCATTGGGCACGGTGATGCGCACGGTCGGGGCGTAGCTCTTGCCGTCGAGGACCTGGACGTAATCCTCGCCCCGTACCGTCACCCACACTTCCTTACCGTCCGGGGTGAAGAATGCTTCGTGCGGCGAACGCCCGACATAGGTCGTGTGCTTGACCGCGTTGGTCGCCGTATCGATGAAGGTGACCGAATTGGATCCGATCGACACCACCACGAGCGTGCGGCGATCGGGTGAAAAGCCCATCCCGTGCACCAGCAGCTGGCCCTTGTACAGTGGGGTCAGGTTGCCCGGCGCAGGGTCGCCAAGGCGGATCACGCCAAGCAGCTTGCCGGCCGCCGGGTCGACCACCGACACGGTGTTGGAGCTCTGGTCGCTCAGGTAGACGCGGTCGCGCGAACTGACGGCGACGTCAGGCGCTTTGGCTGCGCCAGGGACCTGGCCGCCCAATGCAGGCTTGGGCAGCAGGGCGAAAGACGCCAGCACCGCCAAAGCCGGTCCTGCGTAGTGGATGGGAAGTGTGCGCATGGCAGTCCTAACGGTTGGAGGGAAGGTGAGGGCGAGGCGGCGGGGAGCGCTTCTCCAGTGCGGACCGCAATACCCCGATCTCGGAGCCTTGCGTCACGATGATTTCCTGTGCCAGCCGCCGCAGCACGGGATTCTTCCCGTACAGCAGTTCGGCCCTGGCCATGTCGATCGCTCCCTGGTGGTGCGCGATCATCATCGATGCGAAGTCGTGGTCGGGATCGCCATTCATCGGCGCGCGGCGCATACCGGTTTCCATCGACTTCATCGACTGCTCCATCAATGCCGCGAATGCCGTGTCGCCAGCCGTTGGCGATGCTGCAGGCAGCGGCAGCCAGAGTGCGGCCAGGACAGCGACAGCGGGAAAGGCCAGGCCGGTGCGCGGGTGGTAATGCATCTCGTCGATCCTCCTGAATGCCAGCTTGATCCGGTACCGCCCAGTTCAGCGTAGACGCTACAGGCAAGGCCGAAGTTCAATCGGCCCTTCGCACGCCGCCTCAACCCTGCCGGTTGAACCTTTCCGGTGACCGCCGGATGAACGGAGAGCTACCGGGTTCTCAGTCCAGCGGAAAGGAGCAGCAATGAATATCCAGGCTAAAGCAGGTGCATTGTGCAAGGCGGCGTTGGTGGGCGCGGCGCTGGCCGTGGCCGCGGTGTCATGCGGGGGCGGCAACGGCAACGGCGGATCGAACGGCCAGCCCATGGCCGCCGCCCAGGCCAGCGCGGGGCCTCGCCTTTAACCCGCCAACCGTCCACGACACCCGTAACTTCAAGCTGGGCTAACACCGAGCGAGCGGACCGGGACTTTCATCTTTGCCGGCGCAGGCGGCACATTTCAAACAGCG
Source organism: Massilia sp. (assembly GCA_045810465.1). Lineage (GTDB taxonomy): Bacteria > Pseudomonadota > Gammaproteobacteria > Burkholderiales > Burkholderiaceae_D > Telluria. The sequence goes on from JBJMVW010000171.1 coordinate 49,390, forward strand.
GCCCGGGTGCGGCCGCCTGCGTGGACCGCATGGTCCGGGCGCGCCCATTTTTTTCATCGGGGAGAAATCATGAAATCGCTCGTTCAAACGCTACGCCGCAAACAACTGCACACCGGCGCCGCCGGCATGATCGCCGCCAGCTGTATCGGCGCGCTCAGTGCCGGCAACGCCTATGCCGACCAGCCGTCGGCGCCATGCCATCCCAATCCGCAGGGGCGGATCGACCGCATCCTGGTGCAGCAGCGTGGCGATATCCGGCACTTGCCGGACCCGTTGCAGGACCGGTTCGGACAGATGGCGGAGCGCCCGCACACCTTTTTTCCGATGCAGGCTTATGCGGAGGCCGACCAGCCGAGCCAGCTGTTCCAGTACTACCTGCTCGACACCAACGGCTTCGAGCCCAATCCGTTCACGGCCCGGATCCCCGGCGTGAACGACCAGGCGATGCTGACGGCGACCGGCGGCAATTGCGGTTTGCCTACCATCGGCGCTGTGCGGCTGGTGGTCGAGCCCAAGAAGGACTTGCCGACCGATCCGCGCGACGTGGAGGCGTTTATCGATGTCTTTACCGACCTGTCGAACCTGTTCGTCATCAATAACGAAAGCGGCTGGTACGAGGGCTGGATGATCCATGACCTGCAGGTGCCGCAGGTGGCTGCGCCCATGCCCGGCGGCCGGCCCCGTTTCGGCACCATGACGGCGGCGGACGAAGCGGCCCTGCGCGTGATGGGATCGCACAATAATATGCCGGGCCAGACATTCACGATGGACGGCAATGCCCCGCATTTCCCCAGCGCCGCCGACCGCTTCCCGCAGCGCCAGACGAATGTCGTGCCGATCCAGCTCAGCATGGGCGCGGTCAATTGCATGCAGCAGACCGATTGCCACAGTTATTGGGAATTCAATTACACGACCAACTGGATCCACCCGCTGTACGAGCTGCCCTTCACGGGCGGTATTCCCGGCACCTTCGAGGCGGGCAATGTCGGGGCGCTGTCGTCGCTGATTCCAGGCTCGGGACCGTCGGGCGTCAAGAACAACGCGATTAACTATGGCGACAACCCGAACACCACCGCAAACCTGGGTGGCGCCGGCCCGCGCGATCCGGACCGGTTCGACGCCGAGGTCGACAAGCAACGGGAGAATCGCCAGCGTTTCATTCCCAGTGGCCTGGCCAATGAAATCTATCTCGACACCTATGTGCGGGTGGCCTCGTTCGAGCCCGGCACGCCGTTCCCGCAGCGCCTGTTCGACGCCTATGCGGCCGAGGTCAAGCGGGTCGACGCCAACAACGACGGCGTGATTTCGGCCGCCGAGGGCGACGTCGACAGCGCCAGCGATGGCTTCCCGGACAATACGCGCCTGTTCCTGCCGGCGACCTCGTTCCGCCGCTTCGCGGTGACGCGCGAAATTAACGATGGGCTGCTGGCGCCGCGCTTTGCGCCCAGCCAGCGGGCCTGGGTGCTGTCGGGTAGCGCGGTCAGCGTCAGCCCGTCGCGGCCGGCGTCGCAGGGACGCGACGGGGACGACCGCTGAACATCGCCAGCAAGCTGTCGGGTTGACTGGGCAGGCCAGATTGTCCGCTCAGTTTGACCCAGCCGCCTGCAGGTGGGCGAGCAGCTTGCGTGCTTCCGGAAGCAAGGTGGCGCCCGACTTGACGCCCAGCCACAGCGTGCGGGCCGCCCACGGATCTGTCAGGCGAACCGCGCGCAGCCCGGCGCCCAGGTTTTCCTTGCGGACCGCGCCTTCCGGCAGCACACCGATGCCCAGCCCGGTTTCAATCATCCGGCAAATTGCGTCAAAACTGCTGACCTGGATGAGCAGGCGCATCGGCTTTTCCAGCGCTACTGCCGCCTCGGTCAAGCGCTGCAGCAGCGAGCTGCCCGCGGTCAGGCCTACGAAGTCGTAGCCCAGCGTTTCCGAAAAGCTGACCTCGGGCATCGACGCCAGTGGATGATTCGGCGGAACCAGCACCACCAGCCGGTCACGCCGGTACACGACCTTCTCGACCCCTTGCGACGGCACATTGTCGGCAAAGATGCCAAGGTCGGCCTCGCCGGCCACCAGCGCGGCAATGATGGCTTCGCTCAGCTTTTCCTCAAGGCTGATCCGCACCAGCGGTTGCTCGCGCAGGAAGGTGGCCAGGTCGAGCGGCAGGAACTGGATGATGGACGAGGTATTGGCCCACATCCGCACGTGCCCGCGCACGCCAATCGCATAATCGCTCATCTGGCCGGCCATCCGGTTGACCGAATCGAGCACCCCGCGCGCGTGGTGGACCAGTTCCTGGCCCGCCGGCGTCAGTTCCAGGCCGCGTGGCAGCCGCGTGAACAATGCGCAGTCGACGGTGCGCTCAAGTTCCGCCACGCGCTTGCTGAGCGCCGACAGCGTCATATGGGTCTTGTCCGCGGCCTTGGTCAGGCTACCTGTTTGCGCAACCAGCAGGAAAACGCGAAGCGACTGCAAATCGAAATGGGAGGGATTGATCACGGACGCTCATCCGATAGCCGGGAAAGGCTAGATGATACAAGATCCGGCGCCAGCCTTTCCGGAAAGGAAAGGGTGCTTGAAGAAGCGGTGATTATCAACGGCTGCCGTTGGCCTTAACATCGACCACGAATAACGATCCATGTTGGAGAAGCCAATGACAAAGCCGCTGGATGGCGTGCGGGTAATTGAATTAGGACAGCTGATTGCCGGCCCCTTCGCCGGCAAGATGCTCGCCGAATTTGGCGCGCAGGTCATCAAAATCGAACCGCCCGGTACTGGCGATCCCTTGCGCAAGTGGCGACTCTTGCACGAAGGCACGTCCGTTTGGTGGTCCGTCCAGTCGCGCAACAAAAAATCGGTCTCGGTTGACCTGCGCACGCCTGAAGGGCAGGAAGTGATCCGCATGCTGGTCAGGGACAGCGATGTGCTGATCGAAAACTTTCGCCCCGGCACAATGGAACAATGGGGCCTGGGATGGGACGAGTTGCACAAGCTGAATCCGCGGCTGGTGATGCTGCGCGTCTCGGGTTACGGGCAGACCGGGCCGTACCGTGACCGGCCCGGCTTCGGCGTGGTGGGCGAGGCCATGGGCGGCTTGCGCCACCTGACCGGGGAGCCCGGGCGTACGCCGGTACGGGTCGGCGTGTCGATTGGCGACTCGCTGTCGGCACTGCATGGCGTGATCGGGGTACTGCTCGCATTGCGGCACCGGGACCAGCAGGGCGGGCAGGGACAGATGATCGATGTCGCCCTGTATGAATCCGTCTTTAACATGATGGAAAGCCTATTGCCGGAATATTCGGTGTTCGGCACCGTCCGCGAGCCGGCCGGCAGCAGCCTGCCAGGCATTGCGCCGACCAATGCCTACCAGTGCGCCGACGGCAAATATGCACTCATCGCTGGCAACGGCGACGGCATTTTCCGCCGCCTGATGGACGTGATCGAACGCCCGGACCTGCGCGACAACCCGGAATTCGCCCATAACGACGGCCGGGTCCGGCAGGTCCAGCTGCTCGACAACGCCATCGGCGAATGGTCGCGGCAGCGCGACCTGGAGCAGGTGCTGCAGGCGCTCAACGAGGCGCGCATTCCTTCCGGACGCATCTACGACATCGCCGACATTGCGGCTGACCCGCACTACCGCGCCCGGGACATGATCCTCGATGCACAGCTGGCGGACGGCACACCGGTCAAGGTCCCAGGCATTGTCCCGAAGCTGAGCGAAACGCCGGGAGAGGTCGTGCAAGCGGCCCCGGGGCTGGGACAGCATACCGACGAAGTGCTCTCCGGCCTGGGCATCGATGGCCCGACGCGCGAGGCCTGGCGCCAGCGCGGCATCATTTGATCAGGAAACGACCATGTCAAGCAAGCGTGTATATATCCAGGAGGTAGCGACCCGCGACGGCTTCCAGAACGAGGCCACGTTCGTCGATACCGACGCAAAAATTGCCCTCGTCAACCAGTTGAGCGAATGCGGTTTTGCCAAGATCGAAGTCACATCGTTCACGTCACCGAAGGCGATTCCTGCGCTGCGGGATGCCGAAGCGGTCATGCACCAGATTACCCGCCGCGCCGGCGTGGTCTATACGGTGTTGGTTCCCAACGTGCGGGGAGCCGAGCGGGCCTTGTCATGCAATGTGGATGAGGTCAACCTGGTGATGTCGGTCAGCGAAAGCCACAACCGCGCCAACCTGCGCATGTCGCGGGAACAATCGTTCGCGCAGTTGCGCGATGTCATCGAGGTGGTCAGGCCGACGCCGGTCGCCATCAACGTATCGCTGTCGACGGCCATGGGCTGCCCGATGGAAGGCGATGTATCGAGCGCGCAGGTGCTGCAGTGGATGCAGCGCTTCGCCGACCTGGGCGTGGACGGGGTCACGCTGTGCGATACCACCGGCATGGCATTCCCATCCCAGGTCGCGGCGCTCTGTGCCGCCGCGCGGGAGCGCTTCCCCGGCCTGGAACTGACGCTGCACTTCCATAACACCCGCGGCCTGGCGCTGGCCAACACCCTGGCGGCCATATCGTCCGGCATTGACCGCTTCGATGCCTCGCTCGGTGGCTTGGGCGGATGCCCCTACGCGCCTGGCGCCACGGGCAATGCTTGCACCGAGGAGCTGGTGCATATGCTGGAACTGGAGGGCTATGATACGGGCGCCAACCTGGACGGCATCCTCGCCGCGGCCGCCCAGCTTCCCGGCTTGATCGGGCATGATGTGCCGAGCCAGCTGCTCAAGGCAGGCCGGCGGCTGGACCTGCACCCCCTGCCGGAAAGCGCAGGCGCAATGCCGGAGCAACGCGCATTGCGTCTTCAGTGACGTAGAACAAAATTTTAAAAGTCGTTAATTAAATCAAGGAGACATGCTGTGAAATTTTCCAGGCTCATTGTTGGAGCAGCCGCATTGGCTTGCCTCGTATCCGCCTCGGCGTTTGCCGAAAACCCGATCGTCATCAAGTTCAGCCACGTGGTGACGCCAAACACGCCCAAGGGCGAAGCAGCCGCCTATTTCAAGAAGCTTGCCGAGGAAAGGACCAACGGCCGGGTGAAGGTCGAGGTCTACCCGAACAGCACCTTGTACAAGGACAAGGAGGAAATGCAGGCCCTCCAGCTGGGATCCGTGCAGGTGATCGCGCCATTCTCGTCCAACCTCGCTTCCGCCGGCTTTAGCGAATTCCAGGTGTTCGACCTGCCATATGTGTTCGACGATATGGCTGAAGCGCGGCGGGTCACCCAGGGGCCGGTCGGTAAAAGCATGCTGAAAAAACTGGAAACGCGGGGAATGCTCGGCCTCGGGTTCTGGGATAACGCATTCAAGGATGTCACCGCGAATCGTGCCTTGCGCACCCCGGCCGATTTCAAGGGGCTGAAAATGCGCATTACGCCGTCGAAGGTGATCGATGCGCAAATGCGGGCGCTCAAGGCGAATCCGCAGACGCTGGCTTTCTCCGAACTTTACATGGCGTTGCAGACGGGGTTGGTGGATGGCGAGGAAAACCCGCCGTCGAACATCCAGACGCAGAAGTTCTACGAGGTGCAGAAGGTGATGACGGTGACTAACCACACCTTCCACAACTACGTGCTGGTCGCGAACAAGAAATTCTGGGACAGCCTTCCACCCGATATTCGCAAGATAATGGATGGCGTCGCGAAGGACAGTACCGACTACTTCAACAGCGTCGCCGACAAGGACAACCAGAACGCGATGGCCGCGCTCAGGAAGACCAATATGCAGATCGTCGAACTCACGCCCGCCGAGAAAAAGGAGTTCAAGAAAGTACTGGCGCCGCTGCACACGCAATTCGCCCCGGTGGTGGGCAAGGAGCTGGTCGACGCGATCCATCGCGAAACAAACTGGGACCCGTCCAAGTTCTGAACCAGCGTGCGGCGCCACCTCGGGTACAAGAAGGTGGCGTCGCACATCCCCCGGCGAGGCCCCCCTGGCCCGCTGTCAAGGCGAAACGGCAACGCCGTAGGAACTTTCCGCACACTTTCTGTTAGAGAATAAAGTCCCCCATTATTTCCGTCCCTAAACTGTTGACTTCGACTCGCTTGGCGAGGCAAGTCATCGCCGCATGGGACCTTCGATGGGAAAACAGAGCGCGCCGTGGAGCGACCGCTACATCGCGGCGATCCACTGGTTCATCCCGCCACCGCTGCAGCATGGCGCGGCGCAGCTCACGCGCGCGCAGAATGTCGTCAATGCCGCGCTGATGGCCGGGACCGCCGGGCCGTTCTACGCGCTGGCCTACCACCTGCTCGGATTCGACGTCGCCGCCCGCGAGATCCTGCTGTGCTGCATGGTGATGCTGGCCGCGCCCTTCGTGCTCAAGGCCAGCGCCAACATCTTCGCGGCGCGCGAGCTGTTCCTGTGCGCGCTGTTCTTCAACTTCACCTGGCTCAGCTACAACCTGGGCGGCATCGGCGCGCCGACCACCAGCTGGCTGATCACCGGGCCGGTGGTCGCCATGTTCCTCGGCGGCGTCGCGAGCGCGCTGTTCTGGCTGGCGATGAGCAGCGCCGCGGCCGGCGGCATCTACTGGCTGCAGGCGAGCGGCGCCACCTTGCCGACCCACCCGGTGAGCGACATGGCGCTGCTGTACCTGGTGTGCGACATCGGCCTGTTCGTGGTGGTGGTCGTGTTCGTGCTGCTGTTCGAGCTGACCAAGTCGCGCGGCTTCGTCAAGCTCGAGCGGGCGCTCAACACGATCAACGAGCTGGCGATCCGCGACGAGCTGACCGGCACCCACAACCGCCGCTACCTGCTTAGCCTGATCGAGAAAGAAAAGGACCGCAGCGACCGCAGCGGCCGCAGCTTCAGCCTGTGCCTGCTCGACATCGACTTCTTCAAGCGCATCAACGACACGTACGGCCACGCCGCCGGCGACACGGTGCTGCGCCAGTTCTGCCAGGGCGTGCAGCAGCACGTGCGCGGCGCCGACTCGTTCGGCCGCTACGGCGGCGAGGAATTCATGCTGATGCTGCCCGAGACCCCGGCGGTCGACGCGCTGGTGCTGGCCGAACGGGTGCGCACCGCGATCGAGCGGCTGCGCTGCGCCGACGGCGCCAGCGCGATCACGCTGACGGTGTCGATCGGGATCGCCGAATTCCGTCCGGGCGAGCAGATAACCCAGACCGTCGGGCGCGCCGACGAGGCGCTGTACCTGGCCAAGTCGAGCGGGCGTAACCGCGTGGTCTGCCACGGCGACACTTCGCTGGTCGCGCAGCCGGGAACGACCGGCCGCCAGGCGCCGCTCGCGCTGCTCGACATGGGCGCGAGCGTCGCGCGCATGCTCGACGGCGCCCAGTGCGACCAGCTCACCGGCCTGCTCAACCGGCGCCTGCTGCGCGACCGCCTGCGCCATGCGATGGACCGCGCCAACCGCAACCGGCGCACGGTGGCGCTGCTGCTCCTGAATATCAACAAGTTCAAGGAAGTCAACGACGCCCTCGGTTATGAAGCCGGCGACGCGATCCTGGCGCGGGCCGCCGCCACCATCCGGGCCTGCCTGCGCGACTCCGACACCGTCTCGCGCTGGGGTGGCGACGAGTTCATCGCGCTGCTCGAGGACCTGGGCAGCGAGTCGGACGCCCTGGCGGTGGCCGAGAAGATCCTCGACCGCTTCGGCGCGCCGCTCGACGTCGATGGACACGAGTGCTTCGTCACGCTGTCAGTGGGGATCGCGCTGTATCCGGCCGCCGCCTGCGACCTCGACGCGCTGATCAAGCGCGCCGACGTCGCGATGCGCTGCGCCAAGGCGTGGGGCGAGAACAGCGTGCAGCTGTACAGCGCCGGCGCCGCGCTGCCGCCGAGCGAGCGGCTGGCGCTGAAGAACGGCCTGCGCGAGGCGCTCGCCGGCGACCAGCTGTTCGTCGAATACCAGCCGCAGGTCGACTTGGCCAGCCGCCGCATCGTCGGGGTCGAGGCGCTGGTGCGCTGGCAGCATCCGGAGTACGGACGCATCGACCCGGGCCGCTTCATTCCGCTGGCCGAGGAAACCGGGATGATCGTGCCGATCGGCGATTGGGTGCTGCGCACCGCCTGCCTGCAAAACCGCGCCTGGCGCGAGGCCGGCCTGCCGCCGGTGAAAACCGCGGTCAACCTGTCGGCGCGCCAGCTCAAGACGCCGGGGCTGGCCGCGCGCGTGCTGGCGGTGGTGGCCGAAACCGGCATCGCGGCGCGCTGCCTCGACCTCGAGATCACCGAAGGCATGCTGATCGACGACTTCGAGGCCAACCGCGCGATCATGGCCGAACTGCGCGCGGCCGGCGTGCTGGTCTCGATCGACGATTTCGGCACCGGCTACTCGAGCCTGAATTACCTGAGCGAGCTGCCGGTCGACATCCTGAAGATGGACGCGCTGTTCGTGCGCCGCCTGGGTACCGCCGGCGCGCCGGGGCGCCCGTATGCGATCGCCGAATCGATCATCGGGATGGCGCACCGGCTGCAGCTGAAGGTGATCGCCGAAGCCGTCGAAACGCCCGAACAGCTGGCCGACCTCGCCGCGATGTGCTGCGACGAGGCGCAGGGTTATTTTTTCGCGCGTCCCATGCATCCCGACCAGGTGGGCGCGCTGCTGGCGCGCCAGCCGCAGCTTCCCGCCGTACCCGAGCTGGCCTGAGCGGCCGCGCCGCAACCGACAGGAGACCATCTTGCATCCAGAACCCGTCCCCGCCGCGCCAGACGATGGCATCCCCGCCTTGCTGGCATCCGGCGCACTGGCCGGCAACGCGGCGCAGTTCGCACAGCCGCGCGGCGCCGACCTGGTGGGCCGTACCGCCGCGCTCGAAGCGTGGTGCGCCCAGCGCGCGGCGCACGGGGTGTGGCAGTACGCACGCGCGCTCGACGGCGCGCCCGACCCGGTCGCGCAGGTGCGCGAGGAAGGCGCCCCCGGTGAGCGCGGCATCAATTTCGCCTCGCAGGACTACCTGTCGCTGGCCGCCCATCCGGCCGTGATGGAGGCGGCGGTGCGGGCGCTGCACGAGGCCGGCCCGCACAGCGCCGGCTCGGCGGTCCTGCTCGGCAATACGCGCTTGTCGCTGGCGCTCGAGCGCGCGCTCGGCGAGCTGCTCCAGCGCGAGCACGTGACCCTGTTCCCGACCGGCTGGGGCGCGGCGTTCGGCGCGCTCACCGCGCTGGTGCACGCGCGCGACCACATCGTGATCGACCAGCTGGCGCACGCCTCGCTGCGCCAGGGAGCCGCGGCGGCCACCCGCAACGTGGCCGTGTACCGCCACCTCGACGCCGGCCACGTGCGCGAACTGCTCGCCGCGATCCGCGCGCGCGATGCGGCGAACGGCATCCTGGTCATCACCGAAGGCCTGTTCAGCATGGATTCGGACAGCCCCGACCTGGCGCTGCTGCAGCACCTGTGCCGCGAATACGGCGCCACGCTGCTGGTCGACGTCGCCCACGACCTCGGCGCGCTCGGCCCGGGCGGGACCGGCTGCATCGGGCAGCAGGGCATGCTCGGCCAGGTCGACATCGTGATGGGCGCGTTCTCCAAGACCTTCGCCGCCAACGGTGGCTTCGTGGCGTGCGCCGCGCGCGGGGTCAAGCGCCAGCTGCAGCTGTTCGCCGGGCCGCACCTGTTCTCCAACGCGCTCTCGCCGCTGCAGGCCGGCATCGTCCTCGAGTGCCTGCGCATCGTGCGCAGCGAAGAGGGGGCCGCGCTGCGCGCCCGGCTGCTGCGCAACGTCGACGAACTGCGCGGGATGCTGGGCGACGCCGGCATGCACTGCCTCGGCGTGCCGTCGGCGATCGTGCCGGTGCGGATCGGCAGCGAGCCGGTGTCGCGGCTGGCCGGCAAGCTGCTGGCCCGGCGTGGCGTGTTCGCCAACCAGGTCGAGTATCCGGGCGTGCCGCTCGGTGCGGCCCGCCTGCGCCTGCAGCTGATGGCAAACCATAACCTGCAGCAGGTGCGGCGCGCGGCACGCCTGATCGGCGAGTGCGCCGGCCGTGCCGAAGCGGCGCTGGGCAGCAGGCGCGTCGTGCGCGCAGGGGAGGCGGTCCGTGGCTGAAAACGATTTTGCCGACGCCGGGCTGGTCCCGGTCAGCGAGCGCCTGCGGCAGCACGCACGCGCCACTCCCCAGCGGATCGCCTACACCTTCCTGCACGAGGACGGCCGCGCGCAGGAGCTGTCGTGGGCGGAGCTCGACGGCCGCGTCGGGCAGCTGGCGTGCGCGCTGGCCGCACGCCTGGCGCCCGGCGCGCGCGCGCTGCTGCTATACCCGTCGGGGCTCGAGTTCATCGTCGCGTATTTCGCCTGCCTGCGCGCGGGCGTGGTCGCGGTGCCGGCCACCATGTCGCACCGGCGGCGCGGCTCGCGGCGGCTGCCGGCGCTGGTGGCCGACGCCGACCCGGCGCTGGTGCTGACCGAAAGCGCCTGGGCCGGCGCCGTCGCGGCCTGCCTCGAACAGCTTGACGACGCCGGCTGCCCGTTCCTGTGCACCGACCGGCTCGACGTGTTCGGCGAACAGGCGCTGCCCGCGCTCGACCTGGGCGCAACCGCCTTCCTGCAATACACCTCCGGCTCGACCGCGCAGCCGAAGGGCGTCGAGGTGACACAGGCGAACATCGCCGCCAACGCCGACGCGATCCGCGCCGCGTTCGGGTTCGACAGCCGCAGCGTGATGGTCAGCTGGCTGCCGCTGTTCCACGACATGGGCCTGATCGGCAGCGTGGTGGCGCCGGCGGCGGCCGGCTTTCGCTGCGTGTTGATGGCCCCGGCGACCTTCCTCAAGCATCCGCTGCGCTGGCTCGACGCCATCTCGCGCTACCGCGGCACCTGCGCCGGCGCCCCCAACTTCGGCTGGGACTACTGCGCCCGCCGCGTGAGCGACGAACAGAAGGCCGGCCTCGACTTGTCCAGCCTGGCCGTGGCCTACAACGGCTCCGAGCCGGTGCGCGCCGCGACGCTGCGCGCCTTTGCCGCCGCCTTCGCGGGCTGTGGCTTCGCGCCGCAAGCGCAGTTCCCGTGCTACGGCATGGCCGAGGCGACCTTGCTGGTGGCCGGCGGTCCGCGCGGGCGCGCGCCGCGGGTGCGCGTGCTCAGCAAGGCGCGGCTCGAGGCCAACCAGGTGCACGAGGTGGAGGCAGGGGCGCCCGGCGCGCGCGAGGTGGTCAGCTGCGGACCGCCGGCGCCTGGCACCACGCTGCTGGTGGTCGACCCCGACAGCAGCCAGCCGGTGGCGCCGCACCGCATCGGTGAAGTCTGGGTGGCAGGACCGGGCGTGGCGCGCGGCTACTGGCGTCGCCCGGCCCAGACCCGGGCAGTGTTCGGTGCGCGGCTGGCCGCGGGCGGCGAGGCGGGCGCCGGCTTCCTGCGCACCGGCGACCTTGGCTTCGTCCGCGACGGCGAACTGTTCCTGACCGGGCGCCTGAAGGACCTGCTGGTCGTCAACGGCCGCAACATCTATCCGCAGGATGTGGAGGAAGTGATCGTGCGCGCGATCGACTTCATCGAGCCGAACGGCTGCGCGGTGTTCGCGCCCGGGTCGGACGGGCCCGAGCGGCTGACCGTGGTGGCCGAGGCCAACCGCAGCCTGGTCCGCACCGCCGCCCACGGCCACCCGGGCAACGCCCGCCTGGCCCAGCTCGACGCGCTGGTCCAGCAGATCCGCACCGAGGTCGCGCGCCAGTTCGGGGTCGCGGTCGGGCAGGTGCTGTTCGTGCGGCCTGGGGCCTTCCCGCGCACCACCAGCGGCAAGGTCCAGCGCGCGCGCTGCAAGGCGATGGCGCTGGCCGGCGAGCTGCAGGTGGTGTACGCGAGCGACGGCGCGGCCCGCACCGACGCCGCCCCGGCCGCGGCGCCCGGCCCGGCCGCGCTGGCCAGCCGCGCCGCCGCCGACGCCATGATCGGCTGGCTGCGCCAGTACGCGGCGCGGCGCCTGAATTCACGCCTGATCGACGAACGCCGCACGATCCCGCCCTACGTGGTGCTGGACCTCGGCGGCCAGGGCTTCTTCGGCCTGCAGGCGCCGCGCGAGTTCGGCGGGCGCGCGCTGTGCACCGTCGACCTGATGCGCGTGCTGGAACAGCTGGCGGCGGTCGACCTGACGCTGGCGACCATGGTCGGCGTGCACAACGGGCTGGGCCTGCGCCCGCTGCTGCGGTTCGCGCCGGCCGCGCTGCAGCGGCGCCTGCTGCCGCAACTGGCGTCCGGCCGGCAACTGGCGGCGTATGCGCAAACCGAACCGCAGGCCGGCTCCAATCCGCTGGCGATGCAGTCGCGCGCGGTGCGCGAGCACGGTGGCTGGCGCGTCAGCGGCCACAAGCACCTGGTCGGGCTCGGCTCTTGGGCCGGGATGCTGACCGTGCTGGCCAAGGCCTGCGACCACACCGGCGCCGCGCTGGGAGCGATCGCGCTGCTGGTGCCGGAGGATGCGCCCGGCCTGGTGCAGGGCGCCGAGGCGCCGACCATGGGCATGCGCGGCATGGTGCAGAACAGCGTGCTGCTCAATGGCGTGTTCGTGCCCGACGAGTACGTGCTGCTGGCGCCCGGCGAAGGGATGGAAGTGGCGCGCGACGCGATGGGGTTTGCCCGGCTTGGCATCGGAGCGCTGTGCGTCGGCGCGATGAAGCGCTGCGCCCAGCTGATGGCGCGCTATGCGGCGCGGCGCGAGATCGGCAGCGGGCGGCTGGCCGACAATCCGGTGACGTTGGCGCGCCTGCACGAGCTGGCCTGCGCCATCTATGCGTGCGAAGCGCTGGTGCGCGCAATCGCCCAGGCACTCGACGCGCGCGCCCCGCTGCCGCAGGACGCCTGCCTGGCGTGCAAGCTGCTCGCTTCCGAACTGCTGTGGGACGGCGCGGACCGGCTGGTGCAGATGCTGGGCGGACGCGGCTATCTCGAAAACAACCTCGCGCCGCAACTGCTGCGCGACGCCCGCGCGCTGCGCATCCTCGAAGGGCCGAGCGAAACCCTGGCCATGCACCTGGGCGCCAGCGCCGCGCTGGCGGACAACGGCACCCAGGCCTTCATTGCGGCCAACCTGGGGCGCCCTGCGCTGGCCGCCGAACTGGCCCTGGCGCTTGCGCAGGGCAGGGCGGTTGCGGAGGATGCGGCCGGTGCGCAGTGGCGCGACTATCTCGGCGGCGAGCTGTGCGCGTGGGCGCTGCTGCTGGCCGCTGGCGAGCAGCGCGCGGCAGGCGAGGGCGGCGGCGCCGAGGCGGTGGCGTGGGCGCGCGCCCGCTTCGATGGCGCCCGGCGCAGGCTCGACGAGTGCGCCGCGGTCCGGCCGGCCGCCGCCGTGCTGGAGCGGATCGACGCTTACGCGGACGCGATCGGCGACGTCGAGCAGACGCTGCCAGCGGAAGCGGGCGAACTCGACCCGCTGCTGCGCCGCCTCGCGCCCGACACAACAGCCGCGGAGCCGCCGGCCGCGCCGCCAGCGCCGAGCGCGACGCGCCAGCTGGTGTACGACAGCGTGATGAAATGGCTGCGCAGCGAGGGCGCGATCGACTGTCCCGCCATCGGCTACGACACCCCGTTCACCGAGCTGGGCATGGACTCGCTGGCGACGGTGCCGATCGCGCTCGAGCTGGAACAGCAAACCGCGCTGCCGATCGCGCCCGAACTGCTGTACGATTACCAGACCGTGAACGCGCTCGCGGCCTACATTGACGCCAGGCGCCAGGAGCTCGCTTCGGTGCCGGCTGCGGGTGTGGCGCCCGGCGCAACGCGGTAGAATAGCTGTTTTACCATTTTGCTTTTCGCCATGACCGTCCGTACCCGTTTCGCCCCCAGCCCGACCGGCTACCTCCACCTCGGCGGCGCCCGCACCGCGCTGTATTCGTGGGCCTACGCCCGCCACTTCGGCGGCACCTTTGTCCTGCGCATCGAAGACACCGACCTCGAGCGCTCGACGCCGGAGGCGGTGCAGGCGATTCTCGACGGCATGAAGTGGCTGGGGCTGGACCACGACGAGGGCCCGTTCTACCAGATGCAGCGCATGGACCGTTACCGCGAGGTGATCCTGACCATGATCGAGCAGGGCACGGCCTACCTGTGCTACTGCTCGCCCGACGAAGTCGAGGCGATGCGCGAGCGCATGCGCGCGGCCGGCGAAAAGCCGCGCTACGACGGCACCTGGCGCCCGGAGCCGGGCAAGGA
>JBJMVW010000172.1:0-35254 GCA_045810465.1 Massilia sp.
GCCCCACCCGAGATTGCCTCCCTGGGCCTGTTCGGCACCGGGCTGAGCCAGCACGCGCGGCTCATCACCCTGGCAAGCGCGCAGGAACGCGGTTTGCCCGAATCGCTGGTGGTGGAACAGTTCACCGGGCGCGAGGCCGTCAACGAACTGTTCGCCTTCGACGTCGACGCGCTGAGCGTATCGGCCGACCTCGACCTGTCGCTCTTTATTGGCGAGGAACTTACCGTCGCCCTGTTGCAGCCTGATGGCAGCCGGCGCGCGTGGCACGGCATCTGCACCGAATCGTCCTGGCTCGGCGCTGACGGCGGCGCTGCGCGCTATCGCCTGCGGCTCGAGCCGGCGCTGGCGCTGCTGGCAGTACGCCGTGACAGCTACATTTTCCAGGACAAGAACGCGCGCGATATCGTTACCGAATTACTGGCCGATTATCCACAGGTGCGGTTTGAATTCGACGTTACGCAACACCTGGCGACACGCGCAGTGTGCACCCAGTACCGCGAAAGCGATCTCGAATTTTTCGTCCGCTTGCTTGCATCGGAAGGCCTGAGCTGGCGTTTCGAGCACGACCAGGCGGAAGACGATGACGATATCGGCGACGGCCAGGCCAGGCACCGCATCGTCATCTTCGACAGCATGGCCAAGGCGCCTGCGACCCCGGGCGGCGATACGCTCCGCTTTCACGGCGTGCGGTCCACCGAGCGGGACGACGCCATCGACGAATTCCGCGCGCGCCGCAAGGTGCAGGCCAATGCTGTCAGCATCAGCAGCTGGGATCCGGCGCAGCTGCTCGCTCCGGCGGCGGAGCAGCAATCGAGCCTGGACGCGGGCGAGCTGCCGCCATTGTCGATTTACGACGGCAGCGGCGAGCGGATCGCCAGCGACAGCGGCGCGGCCGAGCCGCACAGCCAGCTGATGCTGCAGTCGCTGGAGCTGGCTAACAAGGTGTTTGAAGGCGGTGGCGCTGTGCGGCGCCTGGCTGCGGGTTATGCGTTTCACCTGACGCAGCACGATCGCTATCCCGAGGGCGAAAACGCCTTCACGGTCTTGTGGGTGCGCCATGAAGCGCGCAATAACTTCGAAACCGGGATCGTCGGCGGGATACAAACCGGAGTCGAAAAAGGCAGCTATCGGAATACCTTTGCCTGCGTGCGCGATGCCGTGGCCCTCGTCCCGCCAGAAACGGCCGCGCCACATAAAAGCACGGCTCTCGGACCGCAAAGCGCGGTCGTGGTCGGGCTGGCCGATGCGGTTTCCACGACCACGCGCGACCATCAGGTAAAGATCCAGTTTGCGTGGCAGCGCGGGCCAAGCGCCAATCCGGGCGGGCTTGTGCACAACACCGACGAGCAAGGCAATGCACCAGGCAACGACACCTCCGGCACCTGGGTACGCGTGGCCGAAGCGCTGGCTGGACCTAACTGGGGCACACAGTTCACTCCGCGTATTGGCACCGAGGTGCTGGTCGATTTTATCGAAGGCGACATCGATCGGCCGGTGCTTGTGGCCCAGCTTTATACCGGATCGGACGCGCCACCGTTTGCCGCGGGGGTCGATTCAGGCGTCAATCATGCGGGCGTGCTGTCGGGGATCCACAGCCATAACTTCGACAGGAATGGCTTTAACCAGTGGCAGCTGGACGACAGCCCCGGCCAGCTGCGCAC
This sequence comes from Massilia sp., assembly GCA_045810465.1. Classification (GTDB taxonomy): domain Bacteria; phylum Pseudomonadota; class Gammaproteobacteria; order Burkholderiales; family Burkholderiaceae_D; genus Telluria. The sequence goes on from JBJMVW010000172.1 coordinate 1,662, forward strand.
GCGGCTTGCGACCAGCAGCGCGGCGACACAGCTGAACCTTGGTTATCTGATTCAGCAGGCGCCCTCCTCGGCTCACCGTGGCGGCTATCGGGGCAGCGGTTTCGAGCTGCGCACGGATGCCTGGGGCGTGGTGCGCGGAGGTGAAGGCGTGCTGCTGTCGACCAGTGGCCGGCTCAGGCAGGGCAGCGGCGTCGCATCGACGCAGATGGATGCAGTCGAAGCCGTATCGCTATTCAAGGGTGCGCAAGCGTTGAGCAGCACGCTTGCCGAGGCGGCGGCCCAGCAGCAGGCACTGGTCAGCAAGGACGCGGAGAAGGCACAGGCGGACTTCATCGAGCAAATCGATCCGAAGGCCAAGGGCAAATATGCTGGCGCGGTCAACGGGCAGGTAGCTGCGAAGGCAAAGAGCGGCGCCCGCGAGCTTGATGCTGGGCAGCCCGTGGAGAAGTTCGGTGCGTCGATCGTGCTGATGGATTCAGCGGCCAGCATCAATTGGGCTACGCCCGCGTCCACCGTGATCTTCGCCGGCCAGCAACTGCACTGGACCACGCGGTCGGACCTGCACATGGCCGCAGCGCATACGGTGTCGTCGGTGGCGGCGAATGCGGCGAACTTCTTTACGCATTCGGGAGGGATCCAGGCAATTGCAGGGAATGGGCCAGTGTCGCTGCAGGCGCACACGGATCAGCTGGAGGTTCTGGCGGACAGGGAGATTACGGTGATCTCGGTGAATGACTGCATTGAGATCAAGGCGAAGACAAAGATCGTGCTGCAGGCGGGGCAATCGTCGGTAACGCTTGAGGGTGGAGATATCACGTTTGCGTGCCCGGGGAATTTTACCGTTAAGGGTGGGCAGCATTTGTTTGACGCTGGTTCTGCCGGTTCTACTAAACTCGCTAAGTTACCAGACACTCGGGTAAAAATTTTCGCGCAACAAGTTCGGGCGATTAACGAGGTAACAGCCGAACCGATAGCACAAATGCCGTACAAACTACGAACAGCGGAGGGAGAAGTCTACTTTGGAATGACCGACAACGAGGGTAAGACGATCCAGGTAAAAACTGTTTCCGAGCAAAGCATCAAAGTATGGTGGGGAGTGCTGCCCTCATCTAGCGAGGATACGTAATATGGCGGCCGCAAAACCTTTCGAAACGAAAACGGTCGAGTCTGACAAGTCGATTGTCGACGACAAAATTAATCCCACCGCGGAGATGCAAATTTTAGTAGGTGGCCCGTACAAGGCTGCTGATGGGGAAGAACATCGGTATGGGCATACAGCATTGCGTTTCAAGACGGCGACGCGAGATATCACTTACGACTTCGGACGATACGGCAAGATAACGGGGATGTTCGGAGAGAGTGGTGACGGCATATTACGGGTGTGGAGCGCATTCCAACCTTATATAAACGGCGAGAACGCCTTGAAACGGATTACGACTGGATTTGTCTACTTAATTTTTGATCAGCAAGTGGCTGTAGGAAAGGCGTACTTTGACCAATTGATAAAAACAGGGAAGGAGATGCCCGGTCGGCGAACAAATACCACTTCTGTTTATAAATTGTCGACCAATTATCACGCATTAGGACCTAACTGCACTACGCTCAGTCTCGATGGCGCGAAAGTAGCGGTGCCAAAGATTGACCAAGGGTCGGAAAAGTTCAACCGTCCTGCAGACGTGCTAAATTTTAAAGAGGAACTGGCACTCACAGCCCAAGGCGGCGCAAAACGCCTGTTTTTGCCAGCGAACTTGCATCGTTTCCTAAGCGAGGCAAGTCCCATTAAGCTGCTACGCATAGACGTTTACGGGACAAGAAAATGAAAACGAAAAATGTTTTCTTTTTCTTCGCCGGAACGGTCTTCGGCTTTCTTGTTGTCGCACTTTTATTTACGTTATGGAAACACGCCAAAATGACCAAAGTTACCACTCTAGAAGCGCCGATGGTTCTTGTAAGCAACGAGCCTACAAAAAATCTACATTTGCTGCCAGCGGGCACAACCTTATATTTCGACCAAAGTTACCCTGAGGGTTTCACCAGGTACAAGGTGTACATAAACATTGATCGCATGCCGCTTCCTCTCCGGGATCTGGCAGACGCGACTGAAATCGACCCGATCGAAGCCCGCGCGCTGAGTAAATCTGAGCTGGCAAAGGCATTACGGGACTACCCGCTTACACGAGGGGACCTTGAAGGAATCTTGCAATCAACGCATATGACAACGCAGGAAATTGAAGAAGTATTTAATGAATTTCTTAGAAACGCCAAGTAGCCTTGGCCGCCTTTTTTTGCCGCGGTTCGTATCGAGCATTTTTAGCGGTTACCTCGTGGAGCCTGGCGATGGCGTGCCATGCAATCGATGCGACCGAAGAGTACCCGACCCTTCGGATACAGGGGGAAGAATATAGCAACGCCTGCGCCGCAGTACCAAAAAACCATCTGCGGGATACGTTGTTGGCGGGTAAGGTCCAAGACGCCGCACAAGCATGGCGAGCCGTCGATGCGATGCTCTGTGTTCCCGATAATGACACTAATCGCAGCTATGTTAAGAGCTTCGTACCAAAGAAAGTCCACGAAGCGGCGGAATCAACGGGAGACAAGCCAACGTTCAGAATGGTGGCGCGAAGCGAAGAGCTCGTCCGGGGACTAATGGCGGCAGGAAAAGCTTGGGATGCGAGTATCCGCGCAGAGCCGGACAAAGTCATCCTGCAGTATTTCGCGAACGAGGCATGCGTCAAGGTGAGAACCCTTACATATGAAAAGTTCAAGTGGTCGGTGTACGAAGTGGGCGAAGCGTGTGACTAGCAATAGCAGCAGTTGTTACCAAACGCACCTACGTGTACTGACCCAAATTCGTAAGCAGTGCGCCCGTGAAATAAGCATTAACTCGTAACGCTGCGCAACAGCGATGACATGACGCAGGAATCGTGATTAGCGGTGTCGCAACTGAAACGGTTTAAACGGAGACTACTCATGGCAGGACCATTGATCAGGTTGGGCGACAAGACGTCCCACGGCGGCGTCGTCATCGAAGCTTCGCAGCACAGCGACAGCGGTGGGATCGGCATTGCACGCATGGGCGACAAGGCCAGCTGCCCCATACACGGCAACGCTCCCATCGTCAGCGGCGACGCGACCATGATCGTCGACGGCAAACCCGTAGCGCGGCATGGCGACAAGACTGCCTGCGGCGCGGTCCTGATCGCAGGCCAGCAAGCCACGGTCGACAATATTTAACCGATGCCTATGTCCACCACTATTGCATTGCCTGCACCCCCGATGCGCGCCTGGCTTAAAGGCGCACTGCTGGCCGCGCTCGTTTTCGGCGCCTGCTGGGGATGCGCGATCTTCTACTGGCAGGCGACAGACAGCATGTTCGCCACCAGCGACCTGGTGCTGTACCTGCTCGCGCTGCCATTGGCCCTGCTGCTTGCGTTCTGGCTCGGAAGTAAGCTGATCGCCAGCCGCGCAGCGGCCCCGGCCATCGCCGCGCCCGCCCAATCGACCAAAGCGGGAGCACTGCTGCTGGCACCACCACCGCTGGCCATCCTGGCGGCGTCGTTGCGTTCGCCGCATGGCGCCTCGGTCGAGGAGCTGTCCGCGGCCATCGCGGATAACAAGGCGCGCGCCGACCTCGACCAGGAACTGGTCGACGACGATGGCTTTCCCGTCATGACGGCGCGCAGCGGCGACGCCACGGACGAAGCGCTGCAGGAAGACATCGGCGAATGGCTTTCCCGTAACGGCATGCCGGAGCTGCGTTTCAGCGACGAGCAGTGGCGTGCGCTGACGCTGGCAAGTGCTGTGGTGGACGACCTGGCCAGCCATGCAGCCTCGAACATGATTCCATCGGCGGGCTCCCCGCCGATGCTCCAGCTGGTGCCGATCCTGCCCGCAGAATGGCCGATCGAGCAGCGCCGCGCGTTCGGCATGTGGCTCAAGCACACAGTCGACCAGTCCGGCTGGCCGCATGCCAATATCACCGTGGCGCCGGAGGTGACCGCCGAGAACAGGACACCGTCGGCAGTACTCGGCCGCCTGGCGCACGACGCAGGAGCGACCAATGTGCCGCTGGCAGCGATGATAGTGGCTTGCGCGTCCCATATCGGCGACGAGAGCGTAGCCCAGTTGGCAGCCAGTTCGTCGTTGTTCACCTCATCCCACCCGCAGGGCCTGATCCCCGGCGAGGGCGCCGCCGGCTTGCTGGTGACCGACCTGGCACAGGCGCGGTCAATCGAGGGCGCCGCTTTTGCGCTGCTCGATCCGGTCAGTGAAGCTCGGCGCGATTCGTCGGCCGACGATACCCGGCGCGCGGATCCAAAGCTGCTTGGCGAGCTTGTGCAACGTGCGCTCAAGCACGCCCCAGCCGAATTGTCCGAAGTAGCAATGATGCTGGCCGACACCGGCCACCGCTCCAACCGCGTACTTGAGCTGATGGGCCTTGCATCCGCCGCGATGCCCCAGCTCGACGGCGCGACGGATGTCATGTGCATCGGCGCCGCAACCGGAAGTTGCGGCATTGTGCCGTTCATGACCGCACTCGCGCTGGCGCACCACCACGCACTCGAAGGCGCAGCGCCGGTGCTCTGTATCAGCAACGAAGATCCTTACCGCCGCTGCGCGACCCTGGTCCGGCCAGCGGCCTCCTTGGCGTAAATAACATCGGACGTTGACCCCGCCTCCGCTGTTAAAGGCCTATGCCAGGATGGGCTTAAAAATAGTTCCACCCCGCCCGCCGAGCATAACTGAGCCACCGCAATCCCGCTGAACCCGTCACTGGCATCGTCAGGGTGCGCCATCCGGCGTCGCTGAACAGGAGACGGGGATGAACGTCTTGATGGTTGGTGCCGGCAATGCCGGATGCGCACTGGGTGCAATCCTTGCGCTGGATGGGCACCGGGTGGTCCTGCTGAAAACATCACGCTCCTTGCATGATGAGAACTTCGACGCGCTGCGCGAGTCGCACGCGATCAAGGTCGTCAGCAACCCCGACGGCGGCGCGACGCGTACCGCCACACTGGCGCTCGCGACGCGCGACACCGGCGAGGCGTTTGCCGTCGCACCAGACGCCATCATCGTCACCACCCAGACCCAGTTCCATCCCCAAATCGCAGCCGGGATCGGCCCCTGGCTGGACCAACGCCAGCTGGTGCTGCTGGCGCCCGGCTACATGGGCTCCTGCCACTTCCTGCCGTGGCAGGCCAGCGCAGGTTTTATCCTGGCGGAGGGCGAGAGCCTGCCCTACGATGCGCGCCTTGTCGCGCCGGGCGTGGTGAATATCCTGTTCCGCAATACGCGCAACGCGCTGGCATTCGTGCCGCGCGAACGGGCCGCCGAAGGACTGGCCCGCGCCGCCCGGCTGTTTCCCACCTACGTGGCGACGCGCACCAACGTGGTCGAGTCGGCGATGCACAACCCCAACCTGATCGTGCACACGATCGGCACCTTGCTGTCGGCCAGCCGGATCGAATACGCGCAAGGCGAATTCTGGATGTACAAGGAAGCCTTCACCCCGTCCGTCCTGCGCCTGCTGGCCCGGCTCGACGCCGAAAAAAACGCCGTGATCGCGGCAACCGGCGGCACGCCGTCGTCCTATTTCGACGAATGCAGGTTCCGCAACGAGGAAGACCTGTCGCAGCCTTCGCTGTCGGTGTTTCGCCGGTATGCCGAAGAGGGCGGGCCCAAGGGGCCGGCCAGCATGGACACGCGCTTCGTCACCGAGGACGTGCCGATGGGACTGGCGCTGATGTCGTCCATTGGCCGCCTGATGGGAGTGCCCACGCCGGTCGCCGATGCGCTGATCGTGATCGCTGGCGGACTGCTCGACCGTGACTTTGCGGACGAAGCGCGCACCCTGTCCAGCCTCGGACTGGGCGATGTATCCCCGGCCGAATTCCACCGCATTCTTAACGGATAGGACAGTGGCTCTGCACCGCTGGCTTGAAGGTCGCTACAACGCCTGGCGCTGCTATCTTCCCGCCCGGGTGCTGTACCACCGCGATTTCTTTCGCCTGCGCACGTTGTTGGCGCAGGACGCGGCTGTTGTCGCGGCGCAGGTGAAGCTGCGCCTGCGCCAGCTGCTCGTCCACGCGCTTGAACATGTGCCTCACTACCGCCGCACGGTCAGGTTGAGCGCAGCCGAGGCGGCACATGAACCCTTGGGCGAGGTCCTCGCGCGCTTCCCTTACCTTGCCAAGGAGGAGGTGATGGCGCAGCAGCGCGAGTTTCTCGACAGCCGGCTCGATCCCCGCAAACTAATATATGCAACCAGTGGCGGTTCGTCGGGCCAGGGCATAGGCGTGTGGCGCAGCAAGCGGTTGGCCGATCTCGAGAAGGCCTTCTTCACGCATGAGTGGGGCAAGCTCGGCTTTTCCTTCGACAAGGCGCGCATCTTGCGTATCGGGGTCGACGCGCGCCGCCTGGCGCACGAGGGCCCGACGCGGGTCGTTGGCAACCGCCTGATGCTGTCGCCCTACCATGTTGGCGAACAGCACAAGGCCGCGATAGTCGAGGCCGTCAACCGTTTCCGGCCAGATTATGTGCATGCTTACCCGAGTTCCGCCGCAGCTCTGGCCGAACTGCTTCGCACAAACGAGCTCGACTGTGAGCTCAGGGCAGTGTTGCTGGCGTCCGAGCCGGCCACGTCCGGGCAACTTGGGGCGATCCGCCGGCTGTTCCGTTGTCCGGTGTCGCTCAACTACGGCTTGTCCGAGCGTACAAATCTTGCTTTTGCCAGCTGCGACGCTGCAGGAACATCGGACTACCTGTTCCAGCCCTTGTATGGCTGGTCCGAAAACCGCATCGACGACGACCGCGCCGAAATCGTCGGCACCTCGCTATGGAACGACGTGATGCCGCTGATCCGCTACCGCACCGGCGACTACGGGTACATCGACGGCAACGGGCGTTGCTCCGGTATCGACGGGCGCGCGCAGGAATTCCTGGTCGACCGGACGGGCAAGCGCATTCCCGGTCTTTCCATCGTCATCGACGAGGCGACCTGGAACTTCGTGCGCCTGTACCAGGTGCGCCAGCGGCGCGCGGGTGAAATCACGCTGGCGGTGGTGGCGCGCCACGGCCGCCTCACCACGGACCAGCGCGCCTTCGTCCTTCAAGCCCAGCAGCGCCGCTGGGGTGGCTTTTTCGATATTTCACTGCAGGAGGAGAGCGATATCCCGCTGGCGCCGAATGGCAAGCGCAAACTGGTGATCAGCGCGCTGTAGGTCTGCGCCGGGTGCGGCCAAAGCGTGAAGCGGTCACCGAAAACGTTTCGGCCGCCCGGGTGTCATATGGTCGTTCCCGAACCCACCGCGCTGGGCTGACACAGCCGGTCATCGACATGGAGGCCGATCATGGCTGAACAAATTAACCGCCGCCGGCGCCGCCTGTCTGGCAACCTGGCCGTGGCCATTGCCGCAGCCCAGCTCGGCATTACTCGTGCCGCGGACGGCAAGGCCAAAGGACAGGACCCGGCCCTCGCGCGGCTGCCGGTGGAAGGCAAGTTGCCTTCCCTCGACAGTGCAACCGGATGGCTCAATTCGCCCCCGCTGACGCCGGCCGGGCTGCGCGGCAAAGTCGTATTGGTCGATTTCTGGACCTATTCCTGCATCAACTGGCTGCGCTCGCTCCCGTACGTGCGGGCGTGGGCCGCCAAATACCGTGACCAGGGACTGGTGGTGATCGGCGTGCACGCGCCCGAGTTCGCCTTCGAGAAGGACGTCGATAACGTGCGCCGGGCAGTGGCATCCATGCGCATCGATTACCCGGTGGCCATTGATAGCGAGCACGCACTGTGGCGCGCGTTCGACAACGACTACTGGCCGGCGCTGTATTTCGTCGACGCCCAGGGAAACATCCGGCACCATAAATTCGGCGAGGGCGACTACGAGCAGTCGGAGCGGGTTCTCCAGCAATTGCTGGCCGAGGCCGGACGCGACGGCGTCGATCGCGACCTGGTGAGCGCCGATGGCCGCGGCGTGGAAGCGGCCGCCGATTGGGACAGCCTGAAATCGCCCGAAAACTATGTCGGCTACCAGCGCACTGAAAACTTCGCGTCCCCGGGCGGCGCCGCGCCGGACCAGGGCCGAGTGTATGCCGTCCCCTCCCGTTTGAAGCTGAACCACTGGGCCCTGGCCGGTGACTGGACGGTTCAGAAACAGGCCACGGTGCTGAACAAGCCCAACGGGCGCATCGCGTGCCGCTTTCATGCACGCGATCTTCACCTTGTGATGGGGCCGCCCGCGCGCACTGCGCCGGTGCGGTTCCGGGTGCTGGTCGATGGGCAGCCGCCCGGGGCCGGCCATGGCCTTGACGTGGACGCGCAGGGCAACGGCAAGGTTACCGAGCAGCGGCTCTACCAGCTGATACGCCAGCCGGGACCGATCGCGGATCGCCAGTTCGAGATCGAGTTCCTCGATCCCGGCGTGGAGACGTTTGCGTTCACCTTTGGCTGACGGGCGTCGCAGTCATTGCTCGGGCCGCAACGGGCATTGGCTCGCCGGTTCGTTTAGCCTGCGTGCGAGGTCGGCGCGCAGCGCGGCTAACCCGGCAATGCGTTTGTCGATGTTGGCTCAGTGGTGGCCGGTATCGGGCAAGTGCTGCAAGCACACCGGCCGTCCACGCAGGCCAACCGTGGGCGGCCGGCCGCTGGCGCCAGGCCTCAATCGCCGGACTGATCGGCAGCCGGCTCGGGCTCGCCCGAGGACCCGGCAACCCCCATGCTGCTTTGCCCCGCGCCCGGCATGTTGGTACCGCTCATCCCGGCGGGACGGCCTGCGCCGGCATCGGCTGGAACCTCCCCGCTGCGCCCGGCAATTTTGTCGGCCTGCATTGCCGGTCCACTGGCCGCTCCCGGTTCCGACACCATTTCCACCACGTCCTTCACATCCGTTTTTTGTGCCGGATCGCGCGTCCTGGTCGCGACGTCGCCCAATGACACGATGCCGACCAGCCGCTTCTGGTCGTCATGCGACACCACCGGAATACGCCGGACCTGGCTGTCGGCCATCTGGATCATGACTTCATCCAATGGCTGGTCCTCGAAACACCAGCGTACCTCGGCGGACATGACTTCGTCCACGTGCGCTTCCCCGGGCATCTTTCCGGCGGCAGTGCCGCGCACCGTGATATCCCTGTCCGTCACCATCCCCACCAAACGCTGGCCGTCGCATACCGGCAGCGCACCAACGTTCAGTTCGTCCATCAGTTGCGCCGCGCGTTGAATGCTTTCCTGTGGAAATACAACCTGGGCATCGCGCGACATGACTTCAGACACTCTCTGCATCATCATCTCCTCACTGTAGTGCCGCCCGCAACCGGCGCGTGAAACGGCCACCCGGCTGCCGGCTTTAAAAGTGGCCAAAGGGATTGGAGATGGCTGGCCCGCGTAAGTTCTGCTCCGAATACAAAATTGCGCCCATGCGCGGCGAGCGGCGCCATTTTGCCGGTGGTGCGTCGCGAGACGAAACTTTGCGGGCGCTGCCGGTTCAAATCGCAACCCACTACCGGCGGTTTTTACCTGAGGAGCATGCCATGCAGGCTATTTCTGAAGTGATGACACGCGACGTTTCGGTCGTCCCACCTGATGCTGATCTGCAGCGCGTAGCGCAAATGATGCGCGACTTGAATGTGGGCGCCGTGCCCGTCTGCGACGGCAAGCGCCTGTTGGGTATGATTACCGACCGCGACATCACGATCCGGGCAGTGGCGGAGGGCATCGCTCCCGCGACAAGCCGGGTCGCCGACGTGATGAGCAAGGACGTTTCCTGGTGTTTCGACGACCAGTCGGTTGGCGAAGTGCTGCAACAGATGGGCGACCAGCAAATCAGGAGGCTTCCGGTGGTCAGCCGCCACTCCATGGAGCTGGCGGGGGTGGTGTCGCTCGGCGACCTGGCCACCCGGCAAGAGGGGCCCATCGACAGCACGCTGGAAGACATTTCCAGGGCTGCTCCACCGCAGCGGCCGAGTACCGGAAAGCAGCCGAGCCAGCATTGATTTACACGGCGTACGGCAAGCCGCCACCACGGGATAAAAAGAATAAACGGTTTAGCTGGTATATACCTGTTAAATCATTTATTTGGTTTATCTCTTTAATCTCGGGCAACAAACGCCATCCTGGCTGCCGGTGGTGCTGTTGCTCGTAAATCCGCCACTGCCGCCCGCGCGGCTCGCCGGCATAACGCTTTCTCCTTCAATGTGCGCCCCCGCACCGATACCCGAGCCTGCTTAATTGAACATGGCTGACGCGAACCGCAGTTCACGTTAGCTGAACAGAAAGCAATTAAGTGACCCAGGTAGCCGTTATCGGAGGAGGCTTGGCGGGCCTGGCCTGTGCCGTGGCGCTGGCCGACAAGGGCCTCGAAGTGGCTGTGCTCGAGCGCGGGCAGCGCCTTGGCGGGCGCGCCAGCAGCTGGACCGATTGGCACACCGGCGACATCGTCGACATCGGGCCCCACATTTTCCATTCCGAGTACCACAACATGCTGGCGCTGCTCGAGCGGCTCGGCACGAGCAGGCTGATCCGCTGGCAGCCCGGCAAGCTGCTGACGATCGCCAGCAAGCCGCGTCCCGTTGCGCTGCGCCACGCGCCACTGCCGCCCCCGCTCAGCCTGGTGCCGGCCATGCTCCGCGCGCCAGGGCTTGGGGCGCGCGACTACCTGTCGATGCTCCGGACCGGCTGGCGTGGCATGCAGTTCGGCGAGGAACAGGTGGCGGAGCTCGACCGGATCGCGGCCCTCGATTTCTTTCGCGCACAAGGCGTGAGCGAACCGATGATCGACTGGTGGTGGCGCTTCGCCGCGATGGTGGTGACCAACGTGCCGATCGAGCGCTGCTCGACCGCATCGCTGATGCGCATCCATGCGCAATTGAGCGGCTACCGCGGCCTGCACTTCGGTTTCGCCACTGTGGGGCTGGGAGAACTGTACACGCGGCAAGCCGTTCGCCTGGTCGAGCAGGCCGGCGGACAGGTACTGACCGGCGCCGCGGTGCGCGCGATCGTTGGCGGCGAACGCGCCGCAGGGGTCGTGCTGGCGGACGGCACGCGCCTGCATGCGGAACAGGTGGTCAGCGCGGTGCCGCCCCAGGCGCTGGGGCCGCTGGCGCCGCCCAGCTGCCAGGACCGCGCGCCATTCGACGCGCTGGGAACGTTCGAGCCGAGTCCCTACATTTCCTGCTACCTGTGGTTCGACCGCAAGCTCGCGACCGAGCGCTTCTTCTCGCACCTGTGGTCCCCCGGGCGCCTGAACTACGACTTTTACGACCTGTCCCAGATTCGCTACGGCTGGGAGGGCCGCCCAACCGTCGTCGCCAGCAACATCATCTACAGCCACCGGGCACATGGCATGAGCGACGACGAGATCGTCCAGGCCAGCGTGCGCGAGCTTGCCGAGTTCGCGCCGGACGCGACGCAGGCGAAGCTGGTGCACGCCGACGTGCACCGCATCCCGATGGCGATACCCTGCCCCACGGTCGGCTTCGAACGCAAGCGTCCCGCCAGCCGCACGCCGATGCGCGGCCTGTTCCTGGCCGGCGACTGGGTGCAAACCCACATGCCGTGCACGATGGAAAGCGCCGTCAAGTCGGGTTGGATGGCCGCCGAGCAGGTGCTGGCCGCGCGCGGCATGCCGGCGCAACTGGCGATCCCCGCGCGCCAGTACGATGGGATCGCCGGGCTGGTCCGCCGGGCGAGCGCCTGGCGGCGGGCGGCCCGCTAGCGCGCCACCGCAATGGCTGTGCACGTGGCGGCGGTGACGCCACTGTCGTACCATACGGCACCGGCGTTGCGGAACGGATGTGCCCAGCCGCGCCGGCAGACCCAACCTGACTTCGGAGAAGCCGTGAAAAAACTCGTCATCCTCGCACTCGCCGGTTCCTTGTTCGGATTGTCGGCACAGGCCGCCATTCCCGTGTACGGATTCGTCGTGAAGAACACCTATCCGCACGATCCGCAGGCGTTCACGCAGGGTTTGTCGTTCAAGGACGGCTACCTGTACGAGAGCACGGGCATGAACGGCCGCTCGTCGCTGCGCAAGGTCGAGCTGGCAAGCGGCAAGGTGCTGCAGAAAAAGGAGCTGGCGGCGGAATTCTTTGGCGAAGGCTCTGCGCTGGTGGGGCAGGACCTGATCGGCCTGACCTGGACCTCGCATGTCGGCTTCGTCTACGACCTGAAGACCTTCGCGCTCAAGCGCCGCTTCAATTACGCCGGCGAGGGCTGGGGCCTGGCCAGCGACGCCCGCTATCTTTACATGAGCGACGGTAGCGCCGACATCCGCGTGCTCGACCTCAAAACGCAGGAGGAGCTGCGCCGCATCCACGTCACCGCCGACGGCAAGCCGATCGACCGGCTCAACGAACTGGAGATGGTCGACGGCGAGCTGTTCTCGAACGTGTGGGGAACGGACGTGATCGCCCGTATCGATCCGGCCAGCGGCCGCGTGCGCGGCTGGATCGACCTGAGCGGCCTGCTGCCGCCGGCGCGGCGTGGCACCGACTCGGCCGACGCGGTGCTCAACGGCATCGCCTACGACGGCAAGCGCCATCGCCTGTTCGTGACCGGCAAGTTGTGGCCGAAACTGTTCGAGATCGAACTGGTGCAGATGCAGAACCGCTGAGCCGGCGGGGCGCATAACGCAGACAGCGCCAATAAAAAACGCGCCGGCTGAACAAGCCCCGCGCGTTGGCTGGTGGAAATGCGTTTACTTGAAGGTGATCGTGCTCATCGCTTTGTTGTTCGCTTCGTTTGACTCCGAAATGGCGTTGGCCGGATCGACCACCGCGGTAATCAGGTGGCTGCCCCTCGCATTCGTTGTCGGCCAGGTCAGGCTGACCTGCGTCGTCGCGCCCTTGTCCAGGGTAACCGCCGTGCTGTCGCCGAGGACGGTCGTGCCCTGCATGAAGCGCACCACGACTGCGCTGGCGCCCTTGGTGCCTTGATTGGTCACGGTCGCGGTCAGCACCGCCTTCGAGTTCGGCTGGGCGGCCGTGATGGCGCTCACGGTCAGGTCCGGCTGGTCGTATTGCGCGAACAGCCGGCCTCCGCTGGCCTGCCTTGCGATCGAAGCAATTTCGGAATGGTAGCCGTTAGCCGGGTCGTCCACCGGCTTCGGATCGGCCGCGCAGGCCAGCGTGCAGCCGTCGGCATAGCCCACCAGCACCCGGCCCTGCTGATCGACGGTCGCATCCATGAAATCGAGCAGGTTACGGCACGGGTTCGAGCCGCCGCCCAGCCAGACGCAGCCGGCCTGGACTGGATCGGCCGGCGTAGCGTCTGCCGTGATCCAGCTCTTGCCGCCGTCGTAGGTGTGGGCGATGTACAGGTGCCAGATGCCGGCAAAGGCTGCGTCCTGGTAATTGCCGGCGGTGGTGGTGCCGAGGTAGGCAAAAGCGGCGCGGTCGGCGTCGCCGGCCACGACCGCAGGGAACACCGTGTTGCGGATCCCGAACGGGGCGGAGATTTCCTGGTCGTCCTGCCAGGTGGCGCCACGGTCGCGCGACACGGCTACCTTTGGCCGCCCGTCGCCGTTCTGGTAGCCGAAATACACAGTACCGTCGGCGGCGATGCCAACCGATGGGTCGCTGTCGCCCGCGCTGCTGCCCGGCACCTTGCGGATGGTCCAGGTCATGCCGTTATCGGTCGACACCGCAAAGCCCTGCGCACCGCCGCAGTTCTTGTTTGGAAGGTAAACGGTACCGTCCGGCGCCACCTTCACGTGGCCATGCAAGCCGCCGCAATCGGCCGCCGTGTAGACCGGCATTGACGGGCCAAAGGTCAGGCCGCCGTTGTCGCTGCGTGCGCAGGTCGCCAGGGCAATGCTTTGCGAGCAGTAATACACTGCATGCGGATAGCTTGGCGCCGGCAAAATCGTGCCCGGCGCGTAAGGGCCGCCGCCGATCGACTGGTGGTCGACGCCCTGGCCGACGCCGCCGCCTTCGCTCGGGGTCCAGGTCTCGCCGTCATCGTCGGTGAAACACGACAGGCTGTTGACGACCGGATTGGCGATCAGTTGCGACTCGATGGTGCGTCCGGTTCTCGAGTCGGTCCACAGGATCGGGTCGAGACCGGTGACGGCCGTGCATTTCGGCAGCGATGCACTCTTCGCCTCCCAGCTTGCAACCGCCGGTGAGACCGCGTCGTTGAAACTGACCTTGAGCGTTTCCGTATTCGACTGGATTAACGCCTTGCCGCTCTTCCAGTTTGAGCCGATGGTCGGCTCCCCTGCCGTCGTGCCCAGGCCGGAGGCGGCGGGCGGCTGGAACGTCGCGTAGCCGGGCGGGGTTCCCGGCGCGGGTGCCGCCGCTGTCGGGCTTGGCGCCAGCTCGACACTGGCGACGAAGCTTTCCGCCAGTGGCGCGAACGGCACCACTCGCAGCGTGTAATTTCCCGCCACGGCCGGAATGACGGCCACTTCCGGATCGGCTGACGAGGCCGACGAATTGACCAGGTTGCCGTCGGCGTCAAGCACGTACAGGTCGAAGTCGGCGCTGCTGTTCGGCCACTGGATTTTCACGGTGATGTTGTAGCCGCTGGCGTAGGTGGCCGGCAGGTCGACCGTGAGTTTGAAATCGTCACAGGGAGCCGCCGCGTTGCAGACGAGCGAGCCGGCCGTTGCGGTGGTGTTTGGGACCAGGAATGGCCCGGCCGAGTACGACAGGGCCGTGCTGCGGTCGGTGACGGTGCCCGAGGCCGGATTGGCCGCCAGCGCCGAACTTGCAGTTAATGCCGGGAACAGCAGTGCCGTAATCAACGGCACACATGACAACGATCGTGCGTGCATCACTCCCCCTCCTGATCGCAACGCGCGACCGGACCCGTTCCGGTCATCCCCGCGGTGCAATGTTTATAGGGAAATTAATGTACACACATCTTTAAAATCGGGATGTTCAATTGACACGACGGTGGCCAGGCGCGGCCCCTAGCTGCTCACCGCCACCACCACCTTGCCGAAGTGTGAGCCCGAATCCATATAGCGATAGGCTTCCCGGGCCTGGTCGAAGGTGAAGACGCGGTCGACCACGGGCTTCAGGTCGGTCACCGCGGCAAAGCGCATCACGTCCTCGAGCATCGCGCGGCTGCCGACGAAAATGCCGACCAATCGCTTGGCGCTCGAGAGCAGCGTGGCCGGGTTGACCTCGCCGCCGAAACCACTGACGCCGCCGATGATGGCGACGCTGCCGCCCATGCCGGCGGCGGCGATCGAGCGGTTGACCGTGCCCTTGCCGCCCACTTCCAGCACCACCTGCGCGCCCGATCCGTGCGTCAGCCGCAGCACCTCCTCGTGCCATTCGGGGGTGGTGCGGTAGTTGATGGTGTCGTGGGCACCCAGCTCACGGGCACGTTGCAGTTTTTCGTCGCTGGACGAGGTGATGATGGCGCGCAATCCGGCCGCCTTCGCCAGTTGCAGGCCCAGCACCGACACGCCGCCGGTGCCCAGCAGCAGCACGGTGTCGCCCGGTTTCACCTGGTTGCTTGAAACGAAGATCGCGTTCCATGCCGTCACGCCCGCGCACGGCAGCGTGGCCGCGTCGACGAAACTGAGCGTGGGCGGGAGTTTGACCAGCGTCTCCTCGTGCAGGATCACTTCGCGGGCCAGCATGCCATCGATGTCCCCGCCCAGCGCATGGCGGACCTTGTCGGGCGAAGTGCTGCCATCGAGCCAGTGCGGGAAGAACGAGGCGGCCACGCGGTCGCCGACCTGCAAGCGGCGCACGCCGTGGCCGACCTCGAGCACTTCGCCGGCGCCGTCCGAGCACGGAATGATCGGATCGTCGACGGTGACCAGGTAGTCGCCCTTCGCCACCATCAGGTCGCGGTAGTTCAGCGACACCGCGTGCACCCGTAGCCGTACTTCGCCCGCGCCCAGGTCGCGGTCGGGAAGATCCACACAGCGCAATCCGTCGATGTTTTCGCCCGGCAGAATTTGATAAGCCTGCATCAGTTCCTCCTTTGGTCACCAACTGCCGGGCCGATTTTACGCGTGGGCCGCATTTCGCAGCGCGCGCTCACCGGGTTGCTTCGCTTATTGTTTATTTCCGGTTGCCCGATGCGCCTGGTTATTGCCGCCCTCGAGCACGGTGGGGCCGCAATTGAGGACCTCCTCGTTGTTCGAACCGGTGGTAATGCGGAAGAACGCCTGGTCGGCGCCCGCCCCAGGTTCGGCATTATCGACAAGTTTGAATTCGATCCGTGCAGGCTGGCCATCGAGCCTGCCGGTGCCAAACCCGGCGATCTGGTTGAACCCGGCATCGGGATGCGTCGTGTTCTGCCCCGAGCACTCCGCCTGGTTGAGGGCGGTGAGGTGGAAGTGCGTGCCCGTGGAAAAGTTAACCTCGAGATTATTCGGAGTTGAAATCGGCTGCTTGTCGAGCTGGCAGTGGAGCTCATAGCCGAATGTGACGCGGTAGGCCGGCCCCTTGCAGATGATGGAGCCGCCGCCCGTCATTCGTCCCGCTTCCCACGCCCACGCAGAGGCGGCGGCGGAAGACAGGAGCAAGGCAGTCAGGATACGAGTGCGCCTTGTGCGCGAGTACGAGTTAATCATTGGATCACCTCTCCAAAACGTGTTGTGGAGCAGGATAGGCCGGCCTTCGACGATGCCGAATGGCGAACAGATAACTTAGGCCGCGAGGCTGCGATAGATCAACGCGATATCGGATTGCGCGAACAAGCGTAAAAAAAGCCCGGCAGGCTGGCGCCGGCCGGGCTTTTCGGCAGCAGTGCTGCGCTTACTTGAAGGCGTAAGTTGCGGTCAGGTACGCAAAGCGGCCGCGCACGTCGGCGTAGCTGATGTCGTAACCGCCAACGAAACTCGGCGAGTAGTTGGTGTACGGCGGATCGCGGTCGGCCAGGTTGCGGATGCCCGCCGTCAGCTTGAGCGACTTGAAGCCGGCGTAGGCGACCTGGGCGTCGAAGGTCTGGTAGGAGGAAACCTCGCGCGCCGGGCCGCCCTTGTTGCCAGCCACGTCGTTGTAGCCCTTCTGGAAGTTCTGCGTCAGCGACGCCGACCATGGACCGGCCTCGTACGTGGCGCTGGCGTTGTGCTTCCAGTGCAGCTGCACGCCGTTTGCGGCCGAGCTGGCCTGATCGATCGAGCTCGAATAGCTGCCATCCGGTCCTTGCACGTCATACTTGTCGAGGTAGGTGCCGTTCAGGCGGAACACCAGCTTGCGGCCCTGGTCGAAGCGCAGGCCGTACTTCAGATCGACGTCGAGTCCGGCCATCTGCGTCTTGAACAGGTTGGCGTTGGTCTGCAGGATCGCGGTGATCGGGCCCAGGCCGCTCGGGTTGGACGGGTCGGCCGGGCCGCGCAGGATGTACTGGGCGTACTGGTTGGCGCGCGCCGCGTTGCTCAGCATAAAGGAGGAGCTCAGGCCGCCGCCGACAATCGCGTCCTTCAGGTTCACGCGGAAGGCATCGAGCGAGATCGACAGGTCGCGGATCGGCTCGACCAGCACGCCGAAGGTGATCGACACCGCCTTTTCCGGCTTCAGCTCCGGGTTGCCGCCGGTGATGGTGGCGAACTGGTTGTTGCAGTCGGTCGGCAGGCCGGTCTTGGGATCCGGGCAGCGCAGCGGGTCGCGCGTGCCGTTCGCCGTCACGCTCGAGGCCTGGGCTGCGTACATGTCGGTCAGCGACGGCGCCCGGAAGCCGGTACCGACCGCGGTACGCAGCATCAGCTTGTCGGACGGCTGCCAGCGCAGCGACGCTTTCGGGTTGACGGTACTGCCGACCGTCTCGTAGTTGTCGTAGCGCACCGCGAAGTCGGCTTCGAGCGATTTCAGGATCGGTACGTTGACCTCGGCGTAGGCCGAAGCGACGTGGCGCGAGGCCGCCACCGGCAGCTGGTTGCCGCCCTGGCCGGCGATGTCGCCGGTCTGGACCGCCAGCGACGGATCGTACTCGAACTTCTCGCGGCGGTACTCGGCGCCCACGGCGAGGTTCAGCGCGCCGGCCGGCAGTTGCATCAGTTCGCGCGAGGCGGTGCCGTTGATGCTGGTGACCGAGGTCTTGGAACCGTACACCGCGCCGACGAACTCGGCGGCCTTGGCCGCAGCCAGCGCCTGCGGGTCGCTGGTCGGCCCGAACGGATTGATGACGCCGCTGTCGAGCAACGGCAGGATTTTCGAATACTGCGGGAAGCCCGATTCCAGGATCTCCTTGACCTTGTTCTGGCTGTACAAGAGGCCGGCGTCGTAATCCCAGCCCGCGGCGGTGCCGCGCGCGCCCACCACGAAGCGGGCGGCGTCGGCCTGGTCGGTCTGGTGGCGCACGCCGTTGGCGGCGTCGCGGTAAGCCAGGATCAGTGGCTGGCCGGCCAGGCCATTGGCCGCGGCCCACGATTGCGGATAGTAGGGGCTCGACGGCGGCAGCA
The DNA here is from genome assembly GCA_045810465.1 of Massilia sp. Lineage (GTDB taxonomy): Bacteria > Pseudomonadota > Gammaproteobacteria > Burkholderiales > Burkholderiaceae_D > Telluria. The sequence continues at coordinate 20,027 of JBJMVW010000172.1, forward strand.
GGAAGGCGCCGGGGAACTGGGCGCCGAAGGTCTGCGTGAACGGCTTGCTCGCGAACGCCGGGTACTGCGTGTTGACCAGGTTGCGGAAGAACGCGTTGTACGGGTTGCTGGCCGGGAGGTTGGTGTTGAACGACAGCGGCACCGCCTGGGTGCTGGTCATCGTCTTGGTCTGGCTGTAGCCGCTCTCGAAATAGCCTTCGGCGCCGGCGCCCAGCTTCATGCGGCCGTTGAACAGCAGGTTGGCGCGTTCCGAACCCGGCTGGACCGACACGTCGGGGCTGTTGTCGAAGCTGCAGATCGTGGTCGCGTAGGGCGACACCTGCGACACCGGCCCGCAGTTCGGCAGCATCGGGTTCCTCAGCGCGCCGGTGGACGGGATGCGTACATTGGCCGGGAATGCGATGTTCGACAGCAGGTCGTTCTGCATGCCGAGGTTGATGCGGCGCGCGTAGTCGCGGTCGGCGCCCATGATCGGCGCGACCTTCTGGACGTTGGCGCCGACGGTCAGGTTGTAGCCCTGCTCGTCGAGCGTGCCGAAGCCGGCGAACAGCGAAGCGCGCTTCTCGGCGGCGTGCGGGCTGGTGGTCGGGGCGCCGTAGCTGCCCGTGACCTCGACCCCGTGGTAGTCCTTGCGCAGGATGAAGTTGACCACGCCGGCGATCGCGTCGCTGCCGTACACGGCCGAGGCGCCATCCTTCAATACCTCGATCCGCTCGATGGCCGAGATCGGGATGCTGTTGACGTCCACCGCGGCGCCGGCGAAACCGCTCGAGCTGCCGCCGTACACCGACGAGCGGCGGCCGTTGATCAGCACCAGCGTGCGCGCCGAACCCAGGCCGCGCAGCGACAGCGCCGAGATCGAACCGGTCTGGGTGCCGGCCGCGCTGGCGGCGGTCACGCTGCCGGCGCTGCTGAAGGAGCTGATCTGCTTGATCAGTTGTTCGGTCGAGGTGGCGCCGGTACGCTCGATGTCCTCGCGCTTGATGATCTGAACCGGCAGCGCGGTTTCGCCGTCGATGCGCTTGATCGACGAGCCAGTGACGACCACCCGTTCCATCTTCGGGGCCTCGCCTGGCTCGAGCGCCTGGCCGAACGCCGGGCTCGATGCCGCAAGCAGCGGGCCAAGGGTTGCGGAAACGGCTAACACGGAACGTTTGAATCTCAACTGTTGTACTGGCATGAAACACAACCCTTTCTGCTGGCCTGACATAGAAAAACTTTCGTTAAATACTGGCAACAATAGAATAATTATATCGAGCTATCCCAGCAAAAATTTGCTACATTCTTAACGGAAATGTATGTATGCACGCAATGATCGTTTCGCCAGACAAGGGAAGTGCGCAATGAATGAACCGAGGGTGAAGCTGGACCGCGCCGACCGGCAAATACTGGAAGCGCTGCAGGAGGACGCGCGGCTGTCGAGCGCTGAGCTGGCCGAGCGCGTTTCGCTGACGACGTCGCCGTGCTGGCGGCGGGTGAAGCGGCTGGAGGAAGAGGGCGTGATCCGCGGCTACCACGCCAGGCTGGATCCGGAGCGGCTGGGTTACCAGGTCACCGCCTTCGTGTACGTATCGCTGGAAGGCAAAGGCACGCAATCCCTGCAGGCGTTCGAGCGCGCGGTGGTGGCGATCCCGCAAGTGCTGGCCTGCCACCGCATCTCGGGACGCTACGACCACCAGCTGGTGGTGGTGGCGGAGGACCTGGCGGCGTACGGGGTGTTTGCCGAGGCCCACATCAACGGGCTGCCGCACGTGAAGGAGATTTACACCTCGTTCGTGCTGCGCGAGGTGAAGGGGCCGAGCAATCCGCCGTTGCCGAGCGTCTAGGTCACACCGGCTTCGCCACCATCAGCCAGAAGATCGCGACGAAGGCAAAGAACGCCGGCACCCCCAGCGCCACCCAGGCCCGGAAATAGCGCCAGTATTGGCCCGACAGCGCGTTGCCGGTGCCGGCCGCCTCGGCCGACAGGTCACGCAGGCGCATCTGCAGCCACACGACCGGGATCCAGCATGCGGCCGCGACCAGGTACAGCACCAGCGACCACATGATCCATTTGCTGTGCATCGGCAAACCGGCCAGCCGGATCATGTAAAAGCCGGTGGTCGGCTGGGCGATGATGGTGGTGGCCGTGAACAGCCAGTCGGCAATCACCACGTACTTGCTGACCACCGCGATCGCGCGCACGTCACGGCTGATGTTGGCAAACAGCATGTACCAGGCCGAGCCGATCCCGGTGCCGAACAGGAAGGTCGACGACAGGATGTGCAGCCACTTGACGACGACATAGTCCATCACTTGTCCTCCAGTTCGTACAGCAGCCAGATCGCCGCCAGCATCGGCAGGTTCTTGGTGAGCGGCCCGTACGGATGCAGCAGGAACTCCGGCAGGCGCCACGCTATCACCACGGTATAAAAACCGATCAGCCCCAATTGTGCCAGCCACAGCCAGCGGCGGCGCGCGAGGAACAGGATGCCGATGCCCAGCAGCAGGTCGAACGCGGCGGCGCCGTACAGCATCAGCGGACGCAGCGCTTGCGGGATGCCGGTGCGCGCCAGCAACTCGTAGCTGGCTGCCGGCGGATACAGCCCGAACGAAACGATCGCCGTGATGATCCACACCGCCGCGATGCTCAAGCGCAGGATCGGCAGCAGCCAGTCGAGCTTGGCCTGGGTGCGCTCGGCGTCGGGGTCGGTGATGAACTCGGCGACCGGGCGCGGCGGCCGGCCGACCAGGCGTGCGGTGACCGACGGGTCGGCCGTGTTGCCGCGATCGAGCATGCGCAGCGCGTCCTCGTCGAGCACCGCGCCGGGCACCTGGCGGCCGAGCCGGGCGAGCAGCCGCGCGAGGCCGCCCGGCAGGCGCAGCACGCGCAGCTTGCCCATCCGCATCGCCGCGCGCAAGGCCGCCAGGTAATCGGTGAACGACAGCGCCTGCGGGCCGACCAGCGCCACGCGCTGCACCGTGGCGCCGCCGGGCGGCAGCGGCAACCGGTGCTTCAGCAGGCCGACGATCGCGGCCACCACATCGTCGACGTGGATCGGCTGCACCAGCTGCGGCGCGCTGCCGAAGCGCAGCGTGAACGGCATGCTGGCGAGCGCCTTGAACACGCGCGCGCTGGTCCCGTCCTTGCCGTACACCAGCGAAGGCTGGACGATGCAGGCGCGCAGCGGCAGCGAGGCCAGGTAGTCGTCGGCCGCCTTCTTCGACAGGTGATAGCCGGTGTCGGCGTCGCGGTCGGCGCCGAGCGCGGACAACTGGATGACCATGTGCACGTCCTGCGATTCGGCGCAGGCGGCGAACAGCGCGCGCGGGGTCTCGGTGTGCAGGCGCTCGAAAGTCTGGGCGCCCGATTCGCGGAAGATGCCGACCGCGTTGATCACGGCCTCGATACCGCTAAGGCGCGCCAGCCAGGCCGATTTATCGGTATCTTTTGCAAAGTCCGCATGGATGAAGGTCAGGCGCGGGTCGGTGCTGGTTTTTACCTTGCGCACCGCGCACACCACGTGGTGGCCTTCCGCCAGCAAGGCGTGCAGCAAGTGTCTTCCGATGAAGCCGCTTGCTCCCGTCAGCAAGATCCGCATGCATGCTCCTTTCACCCCGCCAATAACAAGAGGACGCTATGGACAACTGGAAAACCGCGTTCCGGCGCGGCGCGATCGGAGGCGCAACCTCCAGCCTGGCCTCGACCGTCGCGCTGGCGCTGCTCGGCAATAACGAGGCCAACAGCCCGTATGCGCCGACCAACGCGATCAGCCACTGGATCTGGGGCGAAAAGGCGGCGCGCCGCGACCACCCGTCGCTGCGCTACACGCTGCCCGGCTACCTGATCCACCACGGCAGCGCGACGTTCTGGTCGGTACTGTTCGAACGCTTCTGCGGGCGCCTGCTCGACCGCAAGGAGCCCGCGACCACGCTCGGCGTCGCCACCGCGGCGTCGGCCGTGGCCTGTTTCGTCGACTACCAGCTGACGCCGCGGCGGCTGCGTCCCGGCTACGAAAAGCGCCTGTCGCGCCCGGCGCTGGCGCTGGTCTACGGCGCCTTCGGCCTGGGCCTCGCGGCCGGCGCCATGCTGGCGCGGCGGAGCTAGTCTAAGGCAGAAGGAAAAAACGTGCCGTTCTATGTCTACGCGTTAATTTTGCATGGCGTTCTTGGTGGCATCGACGTGATCCTCAACCACGAGCTGCTGGCGCGCCTGCCATCGCAGCCGGGCGCGGGGCCGGAGGAACGGCTGCACGCCGCGCGCGAATACATCTTCGCGGCGATCTTCGCGTCGCTCGCGTGGTTCGAGTGGCATGGGCAACTGGTGTGGTGGATCGCCGCGCTGTTTCTCGGCGAAGTGCTGGTGTCGGCGCGCGACGTCGTGATCGAGGGCGACACCCGGGTGCTGCCGGTGCCGGAACGGGTGCTGCACCTGTTTCTGTTCATGAACCTGGGGGCGCTGGTCGTGCTGGTGGGCAGTGCGCTGCTTGGCTGGAGCGGGATGCCGGGCGGGCTGGCGCGCGTCGATTACGGCTGGGCAAGCTGGATGCTGAGCGCGCTCGCTGGCGGGGCGCTGGCCTGGGCCGTGCGCGACAGTGTGAATGTGCTGCAGCGGCGGCGGGTGGGACTCCCTGCATGAATTGCAGGACTGGGGGGCGCAAATCGTAGGGTGGGCACCCCGTGCCCACGCGTAAGTTCGCGCAGTGCGTATGTCCGCGTGGGCACGGGGTGCCCACCCTACCAAGCTCAGCTCGCACCAACAAAAAGGCCGCCCGCGGGCGACCTTCGCATTGCCATCGCTGGCGCTCAGAACCCGTAGGTCGCGCGGGCGTACACGAAGCGGCCCGAGAAGCCGAACGGCGAGTACGTCGAGAACGGGGTGTTGCCGGTCGTGTTCAGCGCCGGCGACAGCGTTTTCGGATAGGTGTCGAACAGGTTGTCCGCGCCCAGCGCCAGGTTCAGCTTCGGCGTGACCGCGTAGCGCGCCTCGAGGTCGACCACGGTCTTGGCGCCGATGATCAAGTCGAATGCCGGCGTGGTGCCCGGCGACAGCACTTTGCCGTAGCGGGTCGCGCGCAGCGTTGCACCCATCTGGCCCAGCTTCCAGTTCATGTTGGCGCTGACCTTGTTCTTCGGCTGGCCTTGTTCGAGCGTCAGCACGTTGACGCGGTCGAACAGCGACGGCGCGACCCCCGGCAAGGCCGACAGCTGGGCGGTGGTCGGCACCTTGGTGACTTCGGCGCGGTTCACGTTGCCTGCGACCGTGAAGTCGAACTTGCCTGCGGTACCGGCGTTGACCGGCCAGTTCACGACCATGTCGACGCCCTCGTTCTTGGTGTCGACGCCATTGATGAAGAAGCGCCCGCCACTGATACCGACGAAGCCTTGCGACTTGATGTAGTCGAACACGTTGGCCTGGGTCAGGTTCTCGGACAGGATGATGCGGTCCTTCACGTCGATGCGGTAGGCGTCCACGGTCACACTGACCTGGTCGAGCCGCATCACCGCCCCCAGCGAGGCGTTGACCGATTTTTCGGCCTTCAGCGGCTTGGCGCCGAGCGCCACCGCGACCGGGTCGGTCGGCTTGAAGGTCGCGATCTCGAACGGGATACCGTTGATGAAGTTGGTCGAGTTCGCGGTGAAGTTCTGCTGCTGCGGCGACGGCGCGCGGAAGCCGTTCTGCAGCGAGCCGCGCAACGCGAATTGCTTGGAAAAGTCATAGCGGCCGGCCAGCTTGCCGGCCAGGCTGTTGCCGAAGTCCGAGTAGTGTTCGCCGCGCACCGCGACTGAGCCGAGGAACTGCGGCGTGATGTTCGCTTCCAGGTCGACGAAGGCGCCGACCGCGGTGCGGCTGGTATCGGTCGCGTTGGTCGGGCGGAAGCCCGAGAACACCTGGGCCCCCGGCACCGCCGGGACGGTGGTGCCGGGCACCGTGCCAGGCACCATCTCGCCGCCGTAGCGGTACGAATCCGGCTCGCCGGCGAACAGCTTGTAGCCTTCGCGCCGCGCCTCGGTGCCGATCGCCAGGTTCAACGGCGACGCCAGGGCGTCCATCGCGATGCTGCGCACGCCGGTCAGGTTGAATACCAGCTGGTCGTAGGAGAAGCCGCCGGCATCGAAGACGGTCTTGGAAGACGGGCCGATCGAGCGGTTCAGCGTGTTCTGGATCTCGAACTGCATTTTGTTCTTGCCGTAGCCGAGCGAGGCGTCCATGTCCCAGTCGCCCGCTACCCAGCTGACGCCGCCGGTAGCGCTGTAGTCGTCCACGGTCGGCGCGATGATCGGCAGGAAGCCGTCCGGGTAGATCGAGGGAATGTTCTTGGCATCCAGCGAGCGCCGGAAATAGCCTGCCGAACGGGCCTCGCGCTTCTGGTAGCTGGCCCAGCCGTAGAGCTTGACGCCGCCGCCCAGCGTGTTGCCGGCGTTCGCGAACAGGGTCGACTGCTTCAGCTCGGGATCGCCATACCAGGCATTGAAGCGGTTGATCGTGTTTTCGCGCGGGTCGAACGCGCCGTTGACCTTCGGATACTGCTGGCGCATGTCGTAGCCGCCGCGCTCGGTACGGGCCTGGTCCTTGTATTCGGCGGCCAGGGTGAGGTAGCCGGTGTCGCCCCACGCCAGCCCCTTCCAGGCGCTGACGGTGGCGGCCTGGCCGTCGGTGCGCTCGCGCGAAGACGGTCCGCTCCAGCTGCCGCCGCTTGGCGGCACGTCGTTCAGCAGGTCGTATTCGGTTTTGTGGGCGCCATAGGTGACGCTCGCTTCGCCGCCGCTCTTGTCGGTGCGCAGGCGGATGTTGACCACGCCGGAGATCGCATCCGAGCCGTACTGGGCCGCGGCGCCGTCGCGCAATACCTCGATGTTCTTGACGATCGCGGTCGGGATCGTGTTCATGTCGACCGCCGCCGAGCCGCGCCCGATGCTGCCGTTCAGGTTGACCAGCGCCGACGCGTGGCGGCGTTTCGAGTTGACCAGCACCAGCGTCTGGTCCGGCGCCATGCCGCGCAGCGTCGCTGGGCGGATCGTGTCGGTGCCGTCCGTCAGCGCCGGACGCGGGAAGTTCAGCGATGGCAGCTGCAGCGACAGCGCCTGGTTGATTTCGGTGGTACCGCTGGTCTTCAGGCTGTCGGCCGAAATGATGTCGACCGGGGAGGCGGTGTCGAGCGCGGTGCGGTTGGCGACCCGGGTGCCGGTCACGATGACGGTGGCGGCATTGGTGTCGGTCGCGGCCTGCTGGGCATGAACGCCGCTGGCGAACAGCGACGCGACGGCTAGGGCAAGAATCCGTTTTTCCGGTACAAATTTCTTTTGCATTGTTGTTTTCCCCTGGTGGTTGTCGGGCGCTCGGCCACCAGGATTGTCATGGCGGCAAGCACCGACCCATGCTGCGGTGCGCACTGCCGGCTGTCAATTGAACAACAGCATGCGTAGGGGGAATAACAACAGTCGGGCCCGGTGTCAGGCTCGTGTAAGCGAGCCCGCGCATGGGGCGCCGGGCCTGGGCGTCAGGCTTTCGCGCCGAACAGCCGGGTGCCGAGCTTGACGACCAGCAGCACGAGCGCGCCGGTGACGACGCCGGCCAGCGCGTCGATGAGGGTCGGCGTGACCGCCGCCAGCACGGCGCCGAGTCCCGGCACGGTGGCGACCGCGGCGGCCGCGCGCCCGGCCAGGTGGTGCAGCGGCGGCAGCGCATGGCCGATGATGCCGCCACCGACCATGAACATCGCGACCGTGCCGACCACCGACAGCGCCTTCATCAGCCGCGGCGCGGCCGCCAGCAGCAGGTTGCCGAGCGCCTGCGCGGCGTGGCCGGCCTTGCGGCTCAGGTAGAGGCCGGCGTCGTCGAGCTTGACGATGCCGGCCACGATGCCATACACGCCGAACGTCATCACCACCGCGATGGCGACCAGCACCGCCAGCTGCTGGGCGAACGGCGCGCCCGACACGGTGCCGAGCCCGATCACGATGATTTCGGCCGACAGGATGAAGTCGGTGCGGATCGCGCCCTTGATCTTGTCCCGCTCGAGCGTTGCCATGTCGACCGAATTGTCGGCCACCGCGGCAGCCAGCTCGGCCTCGTGGGCCTGATCCTCGGCCGCGCTGTGCAGGTAGCGGTGCGCCAGCTTCTCGAAGCCCTCGTAGCACAGGAAGGCGCCGCCGAGCATCAGCAGCGGCGTGATCGCCCACGCGATGAAGGCCGAGATCGCCAGCGCGGCCGGCACCAGGATCGCCTTGTTGCGCAGCGAGCCGAGGCAGACCGCCCACACCACCGGCAGCTCGCGCTCGGCCCGCACGCCGGCCACCTGCTGCGCATTGAGCGCGAGGTCGTCGCCCAGCACCCCGGCGGTCTTCTTGGCCGCTACCTTGCTCATCAGGGCGACGTCGTCGAGGACGCTCGCGATATCGTCGATCAATGCCAGCAAACTGCCTGCAGCCATCAGCGGTGCTCCGTAGTGTCAAAGTCGCATCATCTTAACCGACGGCGCCGGCCGGGGGCGCACACCGTCCAGCGCGGCTTTCTGCAGTTCAGGGCTGCGAATCTGCAACTCGTCGCTTGTTGCCTGCTGCCACCCCGGGCGGTACGTATATTGTCAGGATTCGCTGGCTGCGGCACTGCCGCCAGGAACACCGAAGGAGACCCCATGAACCTTGAATCGCACCTGAAGCCGGCCGCGCCCGCACGCCGCGCGCGCCCGGTCAAGCGCAAGACCCGGATCACGATTTACCTCGACGACGAAGTGCTCGAGCAGTTCCGCTTGCTGTCGGAACGCTGCGGCACCGGCTACCAGACCCTGATCAACGCCGCCTTGCGCTCGCGCCTGGCCGCGCCCGCCGTGGAACCGGGCCGGGCCTGACGGGCAGTGTGGCGGCGCCGCATCGCTGGCGCCGGGCGCTTCCGGGGTCGAGCGGAAATGATTACACTTGGCAATATTTGTGCTAATCTTCCCGCTCTTTTAACCCCGGAGGGACTTATGAAAAAAGGCGAACTGGTCGCGGAATTCGCGAAACGTACTGAGATGTCGGGTGCTGCTGCCAACGGTGCGGTGAACACGATCATCGAGATCATCACCGAGCGCCTGAAAAAGGGTGACACCGTCGGTATCACCGGCTTTGGCACGTTCTCGGTGACCAAGCGCGCAGCGCGCAAAGGCCGCAACCCGGCAACCGGCGACGTGATCAAGATCGCTGCTTCGAAGAGCCCGCGTTTTGCTGCCGGTGCGACCCTGAAGGCCGCCGTCAACCCGAAGAAGAAGTAAGCTGTACCCCTCGGCATGGCGCGCAGCCCGGCACTCCGCCGGACGCTGCGCGCTGCGCCGCCTCCCCTGCTTTCCCTCCCCCCGCATGAGTTTTACCACCTGGATTACCTTCGTCATTGCCGGATCCCTGATCGCGGTGTCGCCCGGATCGGGCGCAGTGCTATCGATGTCGCACGGCCTCGCGTACGGCCTGAAAAAGGCCAGCGGCACGGTGCTCGGCCTGCAGCTTGGCCTGATGCTGGTCTTCGCGATCGCCGGCGCCGGCGTCGGCTCGCTGCTGCTCGCATCGAGCCTCGCGTTCACGGTAGTCAAGACCATCGGCGCGCTGTACCTGATCTACCTTGGCGTGTCGCAATGGCGCTCGAAAGCCGAAACCAGTGCGATCTCGACCGAAGGGCTGGCTGCGCACCCGTCGTTCGGGCGGCGCGTGCTGACCGGCTTCCTCACCAACGCGACCAATCCGAAGGGCATCATCTTCATGGTTGCGGTGCTACCCGGCTTCATCTCCAGCGCCCCCCCGCTGCTGCCGCAACTGCTGATATTGGGAGCGACGATGGTGACGATCGACACCATCGTCATGCACGGCTACGCGTTCCTGGCGGCCTCGATGCAGCGCTACTTCCGCGACCCGCGCGCGGTCCGGCTGCAAAACCGCTTTTTTGGAGGCGTGCTGATCGTGGTCGGCGCCCTGCTATTTTTCGTCAAGCGCGGCCCCGCCGCCTGACCCCTGCACCCCAAAATTGGGGTCAGAGTTAAATTGTTGAGCAACTATTGCCCAGCAAATCGTTATAAATTGGGGTCAGAGTCGAATTGTTAAGCAACTACTTGCCTGACAATTTGACTCTGACCCCAATTGTTTGGTGAAGCAACTAGTTGCCGAACAATTTGACTCTGACCCCACTTGTCGGTCTGGGCTGATGTGCAACTTTCTGTAACCCGCGTTGTCGGCGCTGGAGCTACTGCGTTGTAATCAGGTAGGCGCACTTCGTCCGCTCCCCGCCTGTGGGGGGTGAGGTTTTTTGCTGGAGCTTATGATGAGTAACCGTTTGCTGAAGACCGTGACGCTGTTGGCGTTCACTGCTTTGTCCACCGTCGCGCTGGCCGATGATCCGCCGGCGCGCGTCGGGCGCGTCGCGCTTACGCAGGGCCAGGTCAGCATCAGCGGCGATGCGGGCACGCCGGCCGCGGGCGTCCAGGTGAACTGGCCGGTGACCTCCCACAATAGGATCAGCACGGCCCGTGGGGCGCGCACCGAGCTGCGCATCGGTTCCACCTCGGTCCGTCTGGATGGCGACTCGGCGCTCGAAGTGACCGAACTGGATGACGACAACCTGCGCCTGCGCCTGCATTACGGCAGCGCCAGCGTGCGCATCGTGAATGCGGATGTGCTGGCCGGCTTCGAGCTGGTCACGCCGCAGGCGCGCGTGCGCATGCAGCAGCCGGGCCGGATCCGCGTCGATGCCGAGCGCGAGCAGGACACCAGCACCGTCCAGGTGTTCGACGGCGTGGCCCAGGTCGAAGGCGGCGGCGCGGAGCTGGCGCTGCGCGCCGGCCGCAGCGCCGAGGTGCAGGGCGCCGACGTGCGCACCGCGCAAGCTACCCGCGACGCGTTCGACGACTGGTCGTTCGGGCGCGACCAGTATCAGGATCGCTCGCAGGCGACACGCTACGTGCCGCCCGAGATGACCGGCTACGAAGACCTCGACCGCTATGGAAGCTGGCGCTCCGACGCCGAATACGGCGCGCTGTGGCTGCCGTCGGTCGGGCCGGATTGGGTGCCGTATCGCGATGGCAGCTGGACCTGGATCGACCCGTGGGGCTGGACCTGGGTCGATAACGCGCCGTGGGGTTATGCGCCGTTCCACTATGGCCGCTGGGTACACGTGAACCACCGTTGGGCATGGGCTCCCGGCCGCCACGACCGCCACCCGGTGTGGGCGCCGGCGCTGGTCGGCTGGGTCGGCGGCGCCGGTTGGAACATGGCGTTCCGCGACAAACACGGGCAGCGGCCGGTGCCGGCGCAGGGCTGGTATCCGTTGTCCCCGTACGACCGCTTCGTGCCGTCGTACCGCGCGCCCGAAGGCCACCTGCGCTGGTGGAACCGCAACTTGCGCCCGGACGATCGCCGCACCCGCGACCGGAACCATCGGCCGGAGGGCCTGACGGTGGTGCCGCATGATGCGTTCGGCCACCGTGACCGGGTCGACGTGCCGCGTGTGCCGAAGGGGGCGCCGGCGCCGGGTGGGTCGGCGGTCGCGCCGGGCAGCGCGCCACCGCCACCGCTGGCGCATGAACGCGGCGACCACCGCCGCGAGGACGGGCGCGGGCGTTTCGAGCGCGGCGATGGCGCCAGGCGGGGCGAGCGTACGCCGGTGCTGACCGCGCCGCCAATGATGGAGGCCCAGCCGCAAGCGCGGCAGCCGGGAACCGTCCTGACCGCGCCGCCGGCGCCGGCCGCCGCTGCGCCCGCCCCGCAGCTGCAGAACAGCCCGTGGCGCGATCGCCACCAGGGGCGCGAAGTGTTCGAGGATGGCCGCCGCCGGCGCGATCGGTCGCCGGCGCCGCTGGAAGCCGGGGGCCTCCCGGCCGGGCGGGCCGACGTGGTGCCGGCGCCAGGTACCAACATCGCGTCGCCGCCGATGCAGCAAGGGCCGGCGCCAGGCACCTCGATCGCGTCGCCGCCAATGCAGCAAGGACCGGTGGCAGGCACGGCGATCGCCTCGCCGCCGATGCAGCAGGGCCCAGCGGCCGGCACCGTGATCGCCTCGCCGCCGATGCAGCCGTCGCCCGCGCCGTCCGGTTTCGCGCCGCGCTTTGAGCGGCCGCACCGCGGCGATGGCGAATCCGGGCACCGCTGGCGCGAGCAGCGCGGGCTGCAGCAGCCGCCGATGGCGGCGCCCGCGCCGCGGACGGTCGCGCCACTGCAGGCTGTGCGGCCGCCGGCGCCGCCGGGGCAGCCGGCCCCGCCGCCGGTGGTCTCGCATCCGATGGCGCCCCCTCCCGCCGCGGCAATGGCGCGCCCGGCGCCTCCGCCGCCGCCCGCAGCCGCAGTGCCGGCCCAGGCCCAGGCCCAGGCCCAGGCGGCCCCGCAGGGCGGGCGCTCGGACGAGCACCACGGTGGCGGTCGCGAGCGCGGCGGACGGCAGATGGAACGTTGAGCCCGCACGCTCGCTGGCCAGCCCAGCCACGGGTTTTTGTAATCCAGCCGGTCAAAACAGCATTTCGTCACAAGCCGGTCGCCGGCCAGGCCGGCGACCGGTACAGTGGCCTCACTCGGGCGCACCCTGCCCAGCGGCGGTGGCCAGCGAGCGCTGGTGGCGTCCGCCGGTGCCCCGAGCTAGCGATTTTTCCCGCTATTCTTCCTGCGATGGGAATAGTTCAGGCCGGCCCAGCGCCGGCCCTTTTTTTGCCTGGCCACGGTTCCGGCCCAAAATGGCGACATTGGCTACAATGCGTTCTTTGCACTGGATACTGACATGGACCCCAAAGATTCCCTTATCGAATACCCGAGCGACTTCCCGATCAAGGTGATGGGCGAGGCGCACGAGGATTTCGCCGCCACCATCGTCGACGTCGTGCTCGAGTTCGACCCGACCTTCCACATCGGCCGGCTGGAAAAGCGTCCTTCGGCCAAGGGCAATTACGTGGGCCTGACCGTGGTGGTGCGCGCGACCAGCCGCGAACAGCTCGACGATATCTACCGTACGCTGTCGGCGCACCCGATGGTCAAGATCGTGCTGTAACAGCCGGCGTGGCGATGCGGCCCGCGCATGGGCCGGACGCGCAATATGCAGGTGGCTTATAATGAACGGGCTGTCCACCATCCCGAGCGACGCCCTCATGCAACCGACCCGCCCCGCCACGCCGATCATCCGCGAGCTTGGCCGCGCCGACTACGAACCGACCTTCGCCGCGATGCGCGCCTTTACCGAAGCGCGCACCGCCGACACGGGCGACGAACTGTGGATCGTCGAGCATCCGCCGGTGTTCACGCTGGGCCTGGGCGCCGACCGCGGCCACCTGCTGGCCGGCCCCGGCGTCCTGGCGCACGCGATTCCGGTGGTGCAGACCGACCGCGGCGGCGAGGTGACTTTCCACGGCCCGGGCCAGGTCGTGATCTACCTGCTGATGGACCTGCGGCGCCAGAAGCCCGGCGGCAAACTGTATGCGCGCCAGTTTGTGGAAAAAATCGAACAGGCGGTCATCGATGTGCTGGCGGCGTATAATCTTGGCGGCGAGCGCATCGCCGGGGCGCCCGGCATTTATATCGCCGATGGCCCGCGCAAGGGCTCCAAGATCGCCGCGCTCGGCCTGAAGGTGCGCGGCAATGGCTGCACTTACCACGGCGTGTCGCTGAACGTCGCGATGGACCTGTCCCCGTTCTCGTGGATTAACCCGTGCGGCTACTCGGGCCTGGCCACGGTCGATATGCGCACCATGGGCGTGGAAGCGCCGCTGGCCGACGTCCAGCAGGCGCTGGCACAGGCGCTGGTGCGCCACCTGGCGCCTGTCGCCGAGGCCCAAACCGAACCAACCAACTGAAGGCCCCACAAGGGCAAGAGCCAAATGACTTCCGAAACCGATACCGGCACCGTTCCGTACAACGCCAGCGAAAAGCAGAAGGGCGCCAGCAAGACGTCGCGCATCCCGATCAAGATCGTGCCGGTCGAGCAGACCGAACGCCTGAAGAAGCCGGACTGGATCCGCGTGAAGGCGGCAACGGCGTCGTCGCGCTTCTACGAGATCAAGGACATCCTGCGCGCCAACAAGCTGGTCACCGTGTGCGAGGAGGCGAGCTGCCCGAACATCGGCGAATGCTTCGGCAAGGGCACTGCGACCTTCATGATCATGGGCGACAAGTGCACCCGCCGCTGCCCGTTCTGCGACGTCGGCCACGGCCGCCCCGACCCGCTCGACGTCGACGAGCCGGCCAACCTTGCCAAGACGATTGCCGACCTGCGCCTGTCGTACGTGGTGATCACCTCGGTCGACCGCGACGACCTGCGTGACGGCGGCGCCGGCCACTTCGTCGAATGCATCCAGAAGACCCGCGCTTCCTCGCCGGGAACCAAGATCGAAGTGCTGGTGCCGGACTTCCGCGGCCGCCTCGAAAAGGCGCTGAACATCTTCGCTGAAGGCCTGCCGGACGTGTTGAACCACAACCTGGAAACCGTGCCGCGCCTGTACAAGGAAGCGCGCCCGGGCGCCGACTACAAGCACTCGCTCGAGCTGCTGCGCGACTTCAAGGAGAAGTACCCGAACGCGGTCACCAAGTCGGGCATCATGGTCGGCCTGGGCGAGACCGACGAGGAGATCCTCGAAGTGATGCGCGACCTGCGCGCCCACAACGTCGACATGCTGACGATCGGCCAATACCTGGCGCCGTCGAACTCGCACCTGCCGGTGCGCCGCTATGTGCACCCGGACGTCTTCAAGATGTTCGAGGAAGAGGCCTACGAGATGGGCTTCGTGCACGCCGCCGTCGGCGCCATGGTGCGCAGCTCGTACCACGCCGACCAGCAGGCGCACAACGCCGGCGTCGCTGTGAACGACTAGAAGTTAATGAGAAAATTCGGTAGTTAACGAGAAAAGCCAGTTCGGCGAAATCGAGTGGGAATCCTTCAGATTGTTTGACAACAAGGACTTATCCTCGGTTTCCGTCCGAGCCGAGCGTTCTCCTCAACCCGGCCTCAACCACGCCCTCCCAATGTAGCGAAAGGTCTGGGTTTCCGTCAGTGACGTAATCACTACACCGGCGGCGCTCCGGTGCCCGCCGCGGTACCCTTCCCCGTCAAAGCGGCCTCGGGGTGGTAAGCCCTCGCGGCCCCGAGCCTATCGGTAAATTCTTTGAAACGCGTGATCTTGCCGTTTGCTACCGTGAACAGGCTGGCCCAGTCGGCTTCGAACCCGAGTCCGGTTGACTTGACTGTGAATGCGTAGTGTCCGATGGCCACGACCTTGTCTCCCTGCGCGATGCAGTCCTGGACTTCGAAAC
>JBJMVW010000173.1:0-2417 GCA_045810465.1 Massilia sp.
CTTCGGCGAACTGCCGGATGCGGTCCAGCGCGAAGTGCCGAAAGTGACGTTTGGCGGGTATATTTATTCGCCGAATCCGGCCGACCGCCTGCTCCTGATCGACAAGACCCTGCGCCACGAAGGCGAGGAGGTCGCGCCGGGGCTGGTGCTGGAGAAGCTGATGCCGACGGCCGCCGTGATGAACTACCGGGGCTACCGCTATCGTGTCGGCTACTGATACGGCCGCCCACGGGCACAACGTGCTCGGCGTGGTCGGCTGGTCCGGCAGCGGCAAGACCACGCTGCTCGAATTCGTGGTCGCGCGGCTGGCCGAACGCGGCCAGCGCATCAACGTCATCAAGCACAGCCACCACGACGTCGTGCTCGAGCCGCCGCACAAGGACAGCGCGCGGCTGCGCGCGGCCGGCGCCGCCGAAGTGATGCTGGCGTCGCCGTACCGCGTCGCCATCATGCGCGAACTGGGCGGCATGCACGAGCCGCCGCTGGCCGAACACCTGGCGCGCCTTGCGCCCGCCGACCTGACGCTGGTCGAGGGCTACAAATGGGAGCCGATCCCCAAGCTGGAGGTGCATCGTCCGGCGCTGGGCCAGCCGCCGATGTACCCGGACGACCGGCACATCGTGGCGGTGGCGTCGGACGCGCAAAGGCCCGCGGGCCTCGCCGACCACATCGTCTGGCTCGATTTGAATGAGCCAGGGCAGGTGTTGAGCTGGCTCAACACCCGGCTGCCAGCCTGAACACGTCGTTCCCGCGAAGGCGGGAACCCAAGTTCGCTTCTATAGTCGCGGTCCCAACTGGGATTCCGCGGGGGCGCCGAGCCCTCCGCGGGAATGACGAATGGTTGAGGTTCATCCGCCTAAAGTTTCCGCGAAACCTGTCGTTACCGGAGGATACCCCTAGTCAGGAGCAACAAATGGACGTTACCGGTATTGCAAAACTGGCCACAAGCATCGCCGAAACCGGCACCCGGCAAGAAGTCGACATTGCCGTCCTCAAGCGTGCGCAGGACATCGAAAAGGCCACTGCGACCCAGCTCATC
Organism: Massilia sp.; assembly: GCA_045810465.1. Taxonomy (GTDB): domain Bacteria; phylum Pseudomonadota; class Gammaproteobacteria; order Burkholderiales; family Burkholderiaceae_D; genus Telluria. The sequence goes on from JBJMVW010000173.1 coordinate 1,040, forward strand.
GAGGCGATCCAGCCGTCCCCGACCGTGCAGAACCTGCCGGCTCACCTGGGCAACAACGTCAATACGACCGCCTGACGGTCCCGCCCGGGCGGGACCATAGTAGAATTGCCGGCGCACAGCATTTGTGCCGACTACTACAGGAGCCCCGCCCATGAACAAACGTCACGCCATGCTTGCCGCCGCGCTTGCGAGCGTCTGCGCGACCAGCGCCGTTTCCGCCGCCGACGAACAGCTGGCTGCCTCACGGCAGGACCAGGAAAAATGCTTTGGCGTGGCCAAGGCCGGCCAGAACGACTGCGGCACCGCGACCCATGGTTGTGCGGGCCAGGCGCAGGCCGACCACGAATCGGCCGAATGGAAGTTTGTCGCCAAAGGCACCTGCAAGAAGCTCGGCGGCAAGCTGAACGCGGGTAAATAAAGGCGCCAGTCGTGTCGACCACCGGCAGCTCGCCCGGCATCGGCATCGGGCTGCGCGTCCCGCACTACCGTCAATTCCTCGAGCAGCGGCAGCCGGTCGGCTGGCTTGAAATTCACACCGAAAACTTCATCGCCCAGGCGGGCTGGGACTGGCACGTGCTGTCCAGCCTGCGGCGCGACTATCCGGTCAGTCTGCACGGCGTCGGGCTTGGGTTGGGCTCGGCGCGCGGCTTTTCGGAACAACACCTCGAACGGGTGCGCAGGCTGGTGGAACGCGTCGAGCCCGCGCTCGTTTCCGAGCACCTGAGCTGGGGAGCGCTGCATGATCGCCAGTTGAATGACCTGCTGCCGTTGCCGCTCTCCGGCGATGCGCTCGGCTTGCTGTGCGAGCGGGTAGGGCGGGTGCAGGATGTCCTGCGGCGCCAGATCCTGGTCGAAAACGTCTCCACTTACGTCCGCTTTCGGGATGACGCGATGAGCGAGGCCGAATTGCTGGCCGAACTCGTGCGGCGCACAGGCTGTGGCGTGCTGCTCGACGTAAACAACCTGTACGTCAACCAGTGCAACCACGGCGAGGATGCACTGGCGGCCATCGCCGCGCTGCCGCCGGGCAGTGTCGGCGAAATCCATCTCGGCGGCCATCTGGTGACGCCCGAGGCGGTCATTGACCATCATGGCGCGGCCGTCGCGCCGCAGGTGTGGGAGCTGTACAAGGCGGCGCTGGGGCGCTTCGGGCAGGTGCCGGCGCTGGTCGAGTGGGATACCGACGTGCCGCCGCTGGAGGTGCTGTTGCAGGAGGTGGCGACGGCCCGTGAAATCGCGGCGGGGTACGTGGTGTCGCAGGGGTTCCCGCCAACGCGGGAACGACGTGCAGGCAGTGCTGGCGCTGTGCATGCATATCCGGTCCCCAAGGCGCTGGCCGACACCCAGCAGTTATTTTGCGACGCGCTCTTCGAGGCAA
>JBJMVW010000174.1:0-23957 GCA_045810465.1 Massilia sp.
CCACCTGACCCACGGCATGGCGCTGAACATGTCGGGCAAGTGGTTCAACGTGATCTCGTACGGCCTGACCGAGCAGGAAGACATCGACTACGAGCAGATGGAGCGCCTGGCGCGCGAGCACAAGCCGAAGCTGATCATCGCGGGCGCGTCGGCGTTCTCGCTGCGCATCGACTTCGAACGCTTTGCCCGCGTGGCGAAGGAAATCGGCGCCTACTTCATGGTCGACATGGCGCACTACGCCGGCCTGATCGCGGCGGGCGAGTACCCGAATCCGGTCCCGCACGCCGACTTCGTCACCTCGACCACGCACAAGTCGCTGCGCGGCCCGCGCGGCGGCATCATCCTGATGAAGGCCGAGTACGAGAAGGCGATCAATTCGGCAATCTTCCCGGGCATCCAGGGTGGTCCGCTGATGCATGTGATCGCCGGCAAGGCAGTCGCGTTCAAGGAAGCGCAGTCGCCGGAGTTCAAGCAGTACCAGCAGCAGGTGGTGAAGAACGCCAAGGCGCTGGCCGAGGCGCTGATTGCACGCGGCCTGCGCATCGTGTCGGGCCGTACCGAGTCGCACGTGATGCTGGTCGACCTGCGTTCGAAGGGCCTGACCGGCAAGGAAGCCGAAGCGATCCTGGGCCAGGCGCACATGACCTGCAATAAGAACGGCATCCCGAACGACCCGCAAAAGCCGTTCGTCACTTCCGGCATCCGCCTTGGCAGCCCGGCGTTCACCACCCGTGGCTTCAAGGAAGAGGATGCGACCAAGGTCGGCAACCTGATCGCCGACGTGCTGGATAATCCGAACGACGCGGCCACCATCGAGCGCGTGAAGGCGGAAGTCAAGAAGCTGACCGACAAGTATCCGGTCTACGCTTCGTGACAGCGACCCGGGCCGCGTTCGCGCGGCCCTTTTTAAAGCAGTAACTGAAGCAGCAACCGGCGCTCATGAAATGTCCTTTCTGCCACAGTGAAGACACCCAGGTCCTCGATACGCGCGTATCCGAGGAGGGCGACGCCATCCGGCGCCGGCGCCGCTGCTCGCAGTGCGACAAGCGCTTTACCACCTATGAGCGGATCGAGCTGTCGATGCCGATCATCGTCAAGAAGAATGGCAGCCGCACCGAATTCGAATCGTCCAAGCTGCGCGGCAGCCTGATGCTAGCCTTGCGCAAGCGCCCGGTATCGGCGGCGTCGATCGATACGGCGGTCGCGTCGATCGAGGAAAAGCTGCTCAACAGCGGGCAGCGCGAGGTCGACACCGGCTATGTCGGCGAGCTCGTGATGCAAGAGCTCAAGCGCCTCGACAAGATCGCGTACATCCGTTTCGCGTCGGTCTACAAGAACTTCGAAGACCTCTCCGAGTTCCAGCAGGCGATCGCCGAAGTCGGCCAGCCGCGCAAGTAATTCCTTCTCCACTCCCTTCTTTTTTGTCGCCCGCGCACGCTTGAGCCAACTCATGGTTGGCACGGTCTCGCCTGATAAGGTCTGACCTCACGTGATCGGCCATGCGGCGCTTAGCAGCCTCGACGGTGGCCAGCGTTCATCCTGTGGAGGTGGCCGGTGGCTTTGCGTTCGATTGGCGGGTTCACGCTTGTTGAAGTGCTGGTGGCGCTGTTCGTGCTGGCGGTCGGCATCGTCGGCGCCAGTGCCACCCAGCTTGCCACCCAGCGCACGCGCCACCACTCGGCGCTGATGTCGGCCGCGGTGCAGCTGGCCGCCAGCCTGGCCGACCGCATGCGCGCCAACCCGGTCGTGATGGCCGGCGCCGACGGCGACAATCCTTATCTGCAGTTACGCTACGACGCCAGCGGCGCGCCTCCCGCCACGCCCGTTTCCTGCTACGGCGATGCCGGCTGCACTCCCTTGCAGATGGCCGGGTTCGACCTGTTCGAGGCCGCCGAAGCGGTGCGCACCGGCTTTCCGCGCGGACGCATCGTCGTATGCCGGGATGCCGCGATCGGCGACGCGGCGGCGGCCACGCTGGCCTGGGAATGCGCGTCCGCGCCCAGCGCGCCGGTGGTGGTCAAACTGGGCTGGCGCGGCAACGACAGCGGCGCCGCGCCGGCGCCTGTCGTTGCGATGGTGGTGCCATGAGCCGCCGCGCGCGCCAGGCAGGCGTGACGATGGCCGAATTGCTGGTATCGATGGCGCTCGGCCTGCTGGTCCTGCTCGGGGCCGGGGCGCTGCTGGTGGCGGCCAACCGCGCTTACGTGGCGCAGGCCGAAGCAGCGGCGGTCGACGACGGTGGGCGGTATGCGCTCGAGCTTATCGGGCGCGCCGTGCGCCAGGCCGCCTACATCGACTGGGAACAGGTCGACCCCAGGCTTGGGCCGGACGACACCGCGCCGGCGCAGCTGGCGGGCCTGGACAATCGCTCGGTCAGCAAAACCGCTGCGGGGATTGCCAATCCATTGCCCGATGCGGTCAACGGCAGCGACGTGCTGGCGGTGCGCTTTGCCGGTGCGGGGCCGGCGCCGGATGGCGATGGCAGCGTCACCAGCTGCGCCGGGTTCCCGGTGCACGCGCACGAAGAGGGGTGGAGCATCTTCTACGTGGCCCGCAACGGCCAGGGTGAGTCCGAGCTGCGTTGCAAGTATCGCGGCGCGAGCAGCTGGGGCGCCGATGCGGTGGTGGCCGGCGTCGATGGTTTCCAGGTGCTGTACGGCGTCGATACCGATCCGATCCCGGACGGCGTGGCCAACCGCTACCTCAATGCCAGCGCCATCGCGGCGCTCGATGCGGCGCTGCCGCTGGCCGGCGCTACCCCCGCCGAGCGCGACCGGGACCGGCGCCGGCGCACCTTCTGGAAACGCATCGTCAGCGTCAAGGTGGCGCTGTTGCTGCACGCGCCCACTGGCGGGCAGGGGACCGCGGCGGGGGCGACTTACGACCTGTTCGGCAGTCTGTACGGTAAGGCGCACAGCGCGGGCGACCCCGGAACCCGGCTGTCCGAAGCCGGGCTCGCGGGTGACGGGCGCGCGCGCGAGCGCAGGCTGTTCTCCACCACGATCGCCCTGCGCGGCCACGCGCCGGGGCCAACCAAAGAGGCAAGCCGATGAATGTGCCGCCACCGGAGGCGCCGGATGCGCTGCTCGTGCCGTCGACCGACGCCACCGGCGCCGGCGCGGAGCCGGACATCCGCTTTTACGACAACCAGGTGCCGGCCTTTGTCGAGGCCGAGCTCGAGCGGCTGTACCAGTGCCTGATGACGACCGTCGCGCGCTTCGACGCTTACAAGGCCGCGCCCAACGCCAGCACCTATGTGGTTCGCGAGCAGGGCCAGGTCACGGCCCTGTTCCTGTTCCGGCGCGAGCGCTACCACGTCACCGTCTATAACGAGCAGCTTGCGATCCCTCCGGCCCAGATCAACCGCTTTGCCGACGCGGTCTTCGCGCGCTACCCGTCGGTGTGGCTGATCTCGTTCTACGCGATCGACACCAATGCCGGCGCCATCGCCTATCCACTGCAACGGGTGGAATGCCTGGAAGACATCCGGCTGGCGCTCCCCGCCTCTGCGGACGACTATCTGTCCAAGCTCGGCAAGAACACGCGGGCCGGCATCCGCTACGCGCACCGGCAGCTATTGCGCGATTTTCCATCGTTCCGCTTCGAGTTCTACAGCAAAGGCGAGGTGAACGAGCGGCAGCTCAGGCAGGTGATCGCCTTCAACCAGGCCCGCATGCACGCGAAAGGGCAGACGTCGACTTACGACGACGGCGGTATCGAGCAACTGTTCCAGCTGGTGCGGCAGTACGGACTGGTCGGCGTTGCAACAATCGAGTCGCGCGTCTGCGCAGGCGCCATCTGCTGCCGCGTCGGCTCGCATTACCACCTGTGCGTGCTGGCGCACGATTCGCGTTACAACCTGTACCAGTTGGGAAAATTGTGCTGTTACTTCAGTATCGCGGATGCAATCGAACGCGGCTGCACGCACTATCACTTCGGGTGGGGACGTTTCGACTACAAGTTCAAGATGCTGGGGCAACTGAAGGCGCTGCACCGGATCGAGCTTTATCGGTCGCGCCCGCGCATGCTGCAAAACGCGCGGCGCACGGTGCAGATCTCGGTCGCGGCCGGCAAGCGCAAACTCAAGCAGCGCATTGCCGACGCCGAGCTCGGCCGCGAGCGCAGCGACCGCTGGATCAGGTCGGCCGCGAAGCTTGCACGCGCGGCCAGGCGCCTGCTGCGCCGCAGGCCGCGCCGATGAACCGCCGCCTTCGCCGGCGCTGGCGCGAACGCGGCGTTGCGCTGGTCACCGCGCTGTCGCTGATGCTGGTGGTGCTGATGCTCGGCGTCTCGGCGGCGCGCATCGCGCTCGACGCCGGGAAATCGGCGCGCCTGGAGCGCGACCGCCAGCTTGCATTGCAGGCGGCGGAAGGGGCGCTGGCCGATGCCGAACGCGATATCGCTGGCGGCGCCGGACCGTCGTCGGCGCGCGCCGCCGCCTTCGCTCCGGGCGGCGCAGCGTTCGTGCATGGGTGCGGCCGGGCAGGGGCGGCGCTGGGCCTGTGCCGCATCACGCTGCCCGCCGCAGTCCCCGTGTGGCAGAGCGCCGACATCGAGGGGGATGCCGCCGTTCCCTACGGCCGCTTTACCGGTGCGGTCCTGCCGACCGGCAGCGCGCTGCTGCCGGCGCGGCCGCCGCGCTACATCATCGAACGCCTCGCGCTGGCCACCGACCCGGCGGCAGGGGAGTTCTACCGGATTACCGCCATCGGCTACGGCAGCCACGAGGCGGCCCGCGTGGTGCTGCAGTCTATTTACCGCAAGCCGCCGGCGGCAGGCAGCCAGGCGGCGCTGCCCGACAAACGGATCAGCTGGCGCGAGATCGGCAACTGGCCGGAACTGCACCAGGCCGCGGCCAAACGAACACCAGACCAGGGGAGCGAGCGATGAGGCGTGGCAGGGGATTCACGATGATCGAAGTGATGGTGGTGCTGGCGATCCTGATGGTGCTCGCGGGGCTGGCTTATCCCAGCTATCTGAGCCACGTGGTCAAGACGCGCCGCATCGAGGCCCAGGTGGCGATGATCGACGCGCTGCAGCAGGAGGAACTGCACTACGCGCAGCACAATTCATACGTCGCGTTTTCGTCGGGCGAGGCGCCGGCCGCGCCCCGGTTCAAGTGGTGGAGCGGGGGCACGGCGCTGGCGAGCGCATACGAACTGGATGCCGAAGCCTGCCCCGAACGCGCGCTCACGCAATGCGTGCAGGTGCGGGCGCGCCCGGGCACCGGCAAGGTCGACCGGCGCTTTCGCGATCCCGACTGCGGCACCCTGACCATCAACAGTAGCGGCGAACATGGCGCCAGCGGCCCCTCGCGCCGCTGCTGGCCATGAAGCATGCGGCGCGCGGCTTCTCGCTGGTTGAACTGATGGGCGTGTTGGCGATTGCCGCGCTTGCGCTGGCGGTTGCCGCGCCCGACCTGCGCGAACTGGTTCGCGCCCAGCAGCTCCGGACCGCGGCGAACGAGCTGTTCGGCGCGGTCCGGCTTGCGCGCTTGCACGCAATGGCGCGCAACACGCGCGTGAAGCTGGCGCCGGCCGACCCCGCCGGCGCCGACTGGACGCGCGGCTGGACCGTGTTCGTCGACCGCGACGGCGACCGCAAGCCCGGCCGGGCCGACGACATCATCACCGCGCACGGCCCCCTGGCCGACGGCATCGCGCTGCACTTTTCCTTCACCAGTCCTGCACCGCCGTATTACATCGCCTACAATGGCGCCGGGCGCAGCTGCAGCGACACCGGCAGTGCGCAGGCGCGCTGGGGCACGCTGTCGTTGTTTCACGGCCGCCACACGCGCCGTATTAAAATCAACATGTTGGGCCGGGCGCGCGTGTGCGATCCCGCGCGCGACAGTTCGTGCGACGGCGCCGACGCGCCGCCCTAGCTGCTTACCTCGACTTGAACGCGACGACTTGAACGATACCTTGCAGATCAATACCGATAGCCAGGGCATGGCGCTGGCCCTGGAATGGGCCGCGAAGGGCATGTACATCACCGCGCCGAACCCGCGCATCGGCTGCGTGATCGTGCGCGACGGCGTCGTGATCGGCGCCGGGCACACGCAGCCGGCCGGACAGGCCCATGCCGAGATCCAGGCGCTGCGTGATGCCGCGGCGCGCGGCAACGACGTGCGCGGCGCCACCGCCTACGTCACGCTCGAGCCGTGCAGCCACCACGGCCGCACGCCGCCATGTTCCGAGGCGCTGGTGCGCGCCGGGCTGGGGCGCGTCGTGGCGGCGATGGCCGACCCCAACCCGCTGGTCGCCGGGCGCGGCCTGGCGCAGCTCGGGGCGGCCGGCATCGCCGTCAGTTCCGGCCTGCTGGCCGATCAGGCGCATGAACTCAACATCGGCTTCTTCTCGCGCATGCGCCACGGTCGTCCGTGGGTGCGCCTGAAGACTGCCGCCAGCCTGGACGGCGTGACCGCGCTCGATAGCGGCGAGAGCCAATGGATCACCGGGCCGGAGGCGCGCGCCGACGGCCACGCGTGGCGTGCGCGCGCCAGTGCGATCCTGACCGGGATCGGCACCGTCAAGGCCGACGACCCGCAGCTGACCGTGCGCGGTGTCGACACCCCGGTCCAGCCGCGCCGCGTCATCGTCGACAGCAAGCTCGAGATCGCGCCCGAGGCGCGCGTGCTGCAGGGGGCGCCATGCTGGATCGTGGCCGCCGTATCGAACCTGCACAAGGAGGCGGCGCTGCGCGCAGCCGGCCACGAGGTCATCATGCTGCCCAACGCGGCTGGCAAGGTCGACCTCCCCGCGCTGATGCTCGAACTGGGCCGGCGCGAGATCAATGAACTGCACGTCGAAGCCGGCGCGAAGCTGAACGCGTCGATGGTGCGCGAGGGCTGTGTCGACGAACTGCTGGTGTACCTCGCCCCGTGCCTGATCGGCGCCGGACAGGGCATGTTCGCACTGCCGCCGCTCGCGCGGCTGGCCGACAAGCGCGCGCTGCGGTTCCATGAATTCAAGCAGGTAGGCGCCGATGTGCGCATCCTGGCCCGATTTATCAAACCTGAGGAATAAGGCTTTATGTTTACTGGTATCGTCGCTACCGTTGGCAATATCAAATCGGTCACGCCGCTGGAAGCGGGCGTGCGTCTCCACATCGACGCCGGCGGCCTGCCGATGGCCGACGTCGCGCTGGGCGACTCGATCGCCATCAACGGCGCATGCATGACGGTGGTCGCCAAGACCGGCAGCGCGTTCGAGGTCGACGTCTCGCGCGAGAGCCTCGACCGCACGGTCGGGCTGGCCGGGCCGGGCGAAGTCAACCTCGAGAAGGCGCTGACGCTGGCCGAGCGCATCGGCGGGCACCTGGTCACGGGCCACGTTGACGGCCTAGGCCAGGTGCACAGTTTCGAGGAGCGCGGCGAATCGCGCGAGCTGGTGATCGACGCGCCGGTCGAGCTGGGCAAGTTCCTCGCCTATAAGGGCTCGGTGGTCGTCAACGGCGTGTCGCTGACCGTCAACCGGGTCGAGGACCTGGAAGCGAGCGGGCGCAAGGTGTGCCGCTTCTCGATCAACCTGATCCCGCATACGATCGCGGTCACCACGCTCAAGCACCTGCACGCGGGCGCCAGGGTCAACCTCGAGATCGACCTGATCGCGCGCTACGTGGAGCGCATGCTGACGGCTGCCAAGCCCTGAGTCCCACGGGTGCCCACATCGTTCCCGGGCAGCGGGCCGCACCCGTAAATACCTCGTCCGCTACCGTAAAACTAGCTCATCCGCTCGTCCCGTTTTTGGCTTAGACTGCCCGCGTGCGCCTTGCCGCTCGGCGCCGGTACGCGCCCGCCAACAGGCGCGAATGTGGAGACACCTTAAAACAGGACGTGAAAAATGACTCAGTTTAAAGCGATTGTACATACCGCCGTGACGGCATCGCTGCTGGCCGGCGCCTGCGCCTGGGCGGCCGCGCCGCAGGGCATGCGCGACTTCCGCTCGCTGGCGATCAGCGCCAACGGCCAGCGCATCGCCGCCATCGAATCGGTGGACACGGGCGAGCCGGGCAAGCGGGCCCACGGGGCGATCGTGGTGCGCGATGCGGCGAGCGGCAAAGTGGCCGGCGAGTTCGATCCATGCGCCACCTGCGCGTACGATTTCCCGTCCTGGTCGCCGGACCAGAAGGCGCTGTCGTTCATCGCCTCGGACCCGAAGGCCGGTACGGCCACGCTGTACGTGGTGCGCGACATGAAGAAGCCGTCGGTGGTGGCGACGGTCAAGGGCGTCGCCAACACGGCGCGCTGGTCGCCCGACGGCAGCCAGCTGGCGCTGCTGGCCACGGTCGGCGCCAAAAAGCTGACCGGCGCCACCGAAGCCGGCGCACGCCAGGTTGGCGAGATCGGCTCCGACGAAGACGAGCAGCGTATCGCGCTGGTCCCGGCGGCCGGCGGTGAGCTCGCGCTGCTGTCGCCGGCCGACACCTTCGTCTACGAATACGACTGGACGCCGGACGGCAAAGGCTTCGTGCTCACCAGCGCAAAGGGCAACGGCGACGCCAACTGGTGGGTCGCAACCCTCGGCCACGTGGACGCGGCGACCGGCAAACTGCGCATCCTCGCTGCCCCCAGGATGCAGATGAATATGCCGCACGTCTCGGCTGACGGCAAAACGGTCGCGTTCATCGGCGGCCTGATGAGCGATTTCGGCTCGGTCGGCGGCGACGTGTACACCGTGCCGCTGGCGGGCGGCGAGCCGGTCGACATCACCCCGGGCTACGCCGGCTCGTTCAATGGCATCGCGTGGCGCGGCAACCAGCTGCTGGCGTCGGTGCTGGCCGGGCGCGATGCCACCGTCGTGTCGATCGACCCGGTCGCGCGCACCACGCGCACGCTGTGGTCCGGCCCGGTCACGGCCGCCGGCTCGCGCGACGGACGCTTCGTGTTCAGCGCCGACGGCGCGCTCGCCGCATCGGTGCACGAGGATTACGAGCACGCGCCGCGCATTGTCGCCGGGCGCCTGCCGCAGCTGGCCGCGATCACGCGCGACAACGAAGGCTTCGCGCCGCAGGTGAGCGCGCAAAGCGTCGCCTGGACCAACGAAGGCTTCAACGTGCAGGGCTGGCTGGTTTCGCCACGCAAGCTCGAAGCGGGCAAAAAGTACCCGATGATCGTGGTGGTGCACGGCGGCCCGGCGGCCGCCGCCAGCCCGCGCTTTGTCGCCGAGGGCAACCACGGCAACCCGCTGCTGCGCGACCTGACCAGCCGCGGCTATTTCGTGTTCATGCCGAACCCGCGCGGCAGTTTCGGGCAGGGCGCCAGGTTCGGCAGCGCCAACAAGCGCGACTTCGGCGGCGGCGACTGGCGCGACATCCTCGCCGGCGTGGACGCGGCGATCAAGGCCGCGCCAGTCGACGGCGAGCGCCTGGGCCTGATGGGGCACTCGTACGGCGGCTTCATGACGATGTGGGGCGTGACGCACAGCCAGCGCTTCAAGGCGGCGGTTGCCGGCGCCGGCATCGCGAACTGGATCAGCTACTACGGCCAGAACGGCATCGACACCTGGATGATCCCGTTCTTCGGCGCGTCGGCGTATGACGACCCGGCGATTTACCGCGCGGCGTCGCCGATCGAATCGATCAAGGCGGCCACGACGCCGACCTTCATCTATGTGGGCGAGCGCGACGTCGAGTGCCCGCCGGCGCAGTCGGTCGAGTTCTGGAAGGGCCTGCGCGCGATGGGGACGCCGGCCTCGCTGGTGATCTACGACGGCGAGGGGCACGCGATCAGGAAGCCGGAGCACCAGCGCGACCAGCGCCAACGCACGCTGGCGTGGTTCGACCGGTACCTGAAGTAAGCTTGGCTGATATGTTGTCCGTAGGGTGGGCACCCCGTGCCCACGCGGTCGTCGCTGTGCAGGACGCGGCCCGTTTGGCGGTGTCGAAGTAGCGCTGGGCGGCGGCCTGGATGTCAAGCCAGGGGCGGCGGCGACGCATGCCCAACTTGAACGCGTGGGCGGACCAGCCGCCCACCCTACAGGAGGCCACGCGGTTTCCGGTAGGGTGGGCCGGTCTCCCGCCCACGCGTTCAAATCCGGCGTGACAGCGCGGGAAAGCTACTGGGTTCCGCTCGCCACCGCCGTCCCGTCCTTTTCCGGATACAGCACCACCTGCACGTAGTTGCCGGTGTCGAAGTAGCGCTGCGCGGCGGCCTTGATGTCGGCGCCGCTGAGCGCCGTCACCCGCTTGTCGAGGCTCAGGATCAGCGCCGGGTCGGTGCCTTCGGTCAGTGAGTTCTGCAGGTGCCCCAGCCAGTAGCCGTTCTCGCGCAGCGACTTGCGGTGGCTGTCGAGCCAGTTGCGCTTGACCTTCTCGAGGTCGGCCGCGTCCGGGCCGTCGCGCTTGAGGCGCTCGATTTCGGCAAAGGTCGCCTCCAGCACCTTGTGGACGTTCGCCGGGCCGGTCGGCAAGGTGGCGCCAATCGAGTAATGCCCGTACGGGATCTTGCTCATGCCGCCGTTCAGGCCGCCGCCGTAGATCAGGCCGAGCTTCTCGCGCAGCACGTCGATGATCCTCAGGTTCATCACCTCGACCAGCGCGCCGAGGCGCATTTCCTCGGTCTCCGAGACCTCGGCCGGGCCGGTGAAGGTCAGCGACACGGTACTCTTGTCGTCCGCGCCGCTCCTGACTTCGCGCTTGACCACGCCCGTCACCGGGCGCAGGCCGACGTCCCGGTAAGCGACCGGGATCTCGGGCGTCGGCAGGCTGCCGAGGTAGGTCGCGAGCAGCGGCTTGAGCGCAGCGACGTCGAAGCTGCCGACGAAGATGAAGGTCAGGTCGCGCGCGCTTGCAAAACGCTGGCGGTAGATCTCGATGCTGCGATCGAGGCTGAGCCCGGAAAACTCTTCCGGGCGCAGCGCGCGCGGCGCACGCGGGTTGTTGTTGTACAGGGTCGCGAGCACGCTATCGCCAAAGCGCGCACCAGGCTGCGCCAGGCGGTTGCGCGCCAGTTCGACCTGCTTGCCGACCCAGGATTTGTACAGGTCTTCGTCGCGCCGCACGCTGGCGAAGCGCAGCCACACCAGCTGCAGCATGGTGTCGATGTCGCTGGCGCCGGCGCTGCCGCTGACCACGTCGGTGTAGCTGCCGATGCCCACGTCGACCCCCACGGCCTTGCCGGCCAGGACTTTGCGCAGGTCGATCGGCGAGAGGTCCTTCAGTCCCATGCTGGCGACGATGGCGTTGGCGTAGCGGGCATTGAGGATGTCCTTGTCGTCGAACAGGGCCTGGCCGCCGAAGCGCACGGCGCTCATCAGCACCTGGTCGTTGCGGAAATCGGTCGGCTTGAGGATCACCTTGACGCCGTTCGACATCGTCAGCCGCGTCAGCCCGAGCACCTTGTCGTGCGCTTCGGCGACGATGCTGCCCGGCGCCGGCGGCTTGTCCATCAGCGCCGCCGCCAGCGCCTTTTCGTCGTGCGCAGTGAGTTGCGCCTGTTCGGCCCTGGTCACCGCCGCGAGCAGCTGCTCGCCCGACGGCGGCGGCGTGTCGCTGCGTTCGACGCCGCTGTAGACCACCAGCTTGCCGGAGTTGGCCGGGATGGTGCGGTGCGCGTAGGCGTTCATCTCGTCGAGCGTGATGCCCGGTACCAGTTCGGTGACGTAGCGGTATTCGGCCTCGATGCCGGGGATCGCTTCCTGCTCGAGGAAGTGGCGCAGGTATTCGGCGGCGTAGGCCGCCGAGTCGGTCTTGTCGCGTTCGTTGTAGGCGCGTTCGTAGGTGCGCATCAGGTTCTTCTTGACGCGTTCCAGTTCACCCGCGGTGAAGCCGTAGCGGCGCGCGCGTTCGTTTTCCTGCACCAGTGCGTCGATGGCGGGCCCAGTGCCGCCCGGCCCGAGCAGGGCGCTGGCGTTGTACGACTTGTAGCGCGGGGTCAGTTTGCCGAAGGCGCTGCTGGCGCCGATGAAGGGCGGCGCCGGCAGCTGCGACAGCTCCTGCAGGCGCTGGTTCAGCATCCCGGTGAACAGTGCTTCGACCAGCTCCTCGCGGTAGGCGCGCACGGTGCCCGCTTCGCGCACCGGCTGCACCGGATAGCGGATCAGCAGCGAATTGGTGGTGGCTTCCTTGTCGGTCACGATCACCGCTTCGGTCGCCGCGCGCGCCGCAATCGGGGCGTAGGCGCGCGGCCGCTCGCGCACCGGGTTTTTCAGTTTGCCGAAGTGCGCCTTGACCAGCGCCTCGGCGCGCGCCGGATCGATGTCGCCGACCACCACGACCGCCATCAGGTCCGGGCGGTACCAGTCGCGGTAGAAGCGGCGCAGCGTCTCGGGCCTGAAACCGCGCAGGATCTCTTCCTTCCCGATCGGCAGCCGCTGCGCGTAGCGCGAGCCGTTGTAAATCTTCGGCATCAGCACCTTGCTCATGCGGTCGGCCGCGCCTTTGCCAAGCCGTAGTTCCTCGAGCACGATGTCGCGTTCCTTGTCGATCGCGTCCGCGTCGAACGTCACGCCGTGCGCCCAGTCTTCCAGTACCGTGAAGGCCTTGTCGACGTCCTCCTTGCGCTCGGTCGGAATCGGCAGGATGTACACGGTCTGGTCGAAGCTGGTGTAGGCATTGAGGTCGGCGCCGAACTTGACGCCGATCGACTGCAGGTAGTTCACCAGTTCGTGCTTCCTGAAGTGGGTCGAACCGTTGAAGGCCATGTGTTCGGTGAAGTGGGCCAGGCCCTGCTGGTCGTCGTCCTCCAGGATCGAGCCGGCCTTGACCACCAGCCGCAGTTCGAGCTTCTGCTCCGGCTTGCCATTCCGCTGGATATACCAGGTCAGGCCATTGGCCAGCTTGCCGACCTTGACCCTGGGGCCGACCGGCATCGGCGCGTCAAGCTTGAGGGTGGCGTGGGCCGCCAGCGATTGCGCGAGCAGGACGGCGGCGAGGCAGGCGGTTCGGACGAAGTGCTTGGTCATCGGGTATCCGGTGGTGAACTCAAGCGTCCATTCTACTCCGGCCTCAGCCGTAGCTTGGCCTCCTTGGCCTGGGCGCGACATCGCCTGGCCGTTCAACGATATTGAACGGGTAGGCTGCGACGCCTTTTGTCAAGCAGTAATCTTTCCGGCGCGGAGTAGCGGTTCCATCCGGGCCGGCGGCAGCGGGCGGCTGAACAGGAAGCCCTGCAGCATGTCGCAGCCGAGCGTGTCCAGGAAATCGCGCTGGCCGGCGGTTTCGACGCCCTCGGCGACCACCCGCAGCGACAAGCCGTGCGCCAGCGCGACCGTGGCCTGGGCGATCGCCGCGCTGCGCGGCTCGGTGGTGATGTTCCGGACGAAGCCCTGGTCGATCTTCAGCTTGTCGATGGCGAAACGCGACAGGTAGCCGAGCGACGAGTAGCCGGTGCCGAAGTCGTCGAGCGAGACCGAGACCCCGAGCGCGCGCAGCTCGGCCAGCTGGGCCTGGGTCGCCTCGGAGTCGCCCATCATCACGCTCTCGGTCAGTTCGATGTCGAGGTAGCGCGGTTCCAGGCCCGACTCGCGCAGCGCGGCGCGCACCACCGCCGGCACGGTGCCGGCCCTGAACTGGTGCGGCGAGACGTTGACCGCGACCGGCACCCGCAGCAGGCCGGCGTCCTGCCAGGCCTTGTTCTGGCGGCAGGCCTCGCGCATCACCCACTCGCCCATCTGCTGGATCAAGCCAATGTCCTCGGCCAGCGGGATGAAGTCGGCGGGCGCGACCGGACCCAGTTCGGCGCTGTCCCAGCGCAGCAGCGCCTCGATGCCGGCGATCTGGCCGCCGCAGGTGACCTGGGGCTGGTAGTGCAGCGCGAGTTCGGCGCGCGGGATGGCGCGCCGCAGGTGGGTCTCGAGCGACAGCCAGCGCAGCGCGTGCACGTTCATCTCGCCCTTGAAGAAGCGGAAGCCGTTGCGCCCGGCGTCCTTCGCGTGGGTCAGCGCGACGTCGGCGCCCTTGAGCAGGTCGCCGGCGGCGGCGCCGTCGCGCGGGAAGATGCTGATGCCGACGCTGACCGTGACCACCACGTCGTGGCCGCCGATCGGCAGCGGCTGGGCGATCTCGTCGATCAGGCGGCGCGCGGCGACGATGGCGTCGTCGGTGTCGGCGCAATTGGTCAGCAACAGCACGAACTCGTCGCCCGAAACGCGGGCCACGGTGTCGGTGGCCCCGGCGACGGCCAGCGCGCGGCGCGCCACCTCGCGCAGCAGCGTGTCGCCGGCCGCGTGCCCGAGGCTGTCGTTGATGCGCGCCAGGCGGTCGACATTAAACAGCAGCAGCGCGAGCTGGGCGCCGTCGCGGCGCGCGGCGGCGATCGCTTGCTGCAGGCGGTCGCCCAGCAGCGAGCGGTTCGGCAGCAGGGTCAGGGCGTCGTGGTTGGCGAGGAAGTCGAGCTGGTGGTGCGCCGCCTTCAGCGCCGACAGGTCGGACGATACCGAGACATAGGCCGACAGCGCGCCGGCTTCGTCGTGCACCGCGCTGATGCTCATGCGCTCCGGGTACACTTCGCCGTTCTTGCGGCGGTTCCAGATCTCGCCGCGCCACTGGCCGTCCGCGGCCAGGCTGGCCCACATCTCGCGGAAGAAGGCGGTATCGTGGCGGCCCGAGCGCAGCAGATGCGGATTTTGCCCCACCACTTCGTGTTCGCGGAAGCCGGTAATCTGTTCGAAGGCCGGGTTGACCGCGACGATGTTGGCGTCGGCGTCGGTCATCATGATGCTCTCGGCGGTGCTGTCGAACACCTGGCGCGCCAGCTCCAGCCGGTGTTCGCTCTCGCGCAGCGCGGCGTCGGCCTGGGCGCGCGCGGTCGCCTCGAGCTGCAGTTGCGCCGCGTGGCGCTGCACCACCTGGTACAGGTTCAGGTTCTCGTACGCGACCGCCAGCTGCGCGCTGAGGGTCGCCGCGATGCGCTCGTCCTCGTTCGAAAACGGCGCCGCGCCGGGATGGCGCACGCAGTACATCCAGCCGTGCAGGTGCTGCGAGTCGCGCACCGGCAGGCCGAGGAAGGCGCCCGGCTCGGGGTGGCCCGGCGGCAGCGCGGCCAGCATCGGGTCGCCGCCGGGCAGGCGCAGCGGGGCGCGGGCAGCGAGCAGGGCGCCGGGCAGGCGTGCGCGGTCGAGCGCGTGCGGGGCGACCAGCGCGCTGTCGACGCCATGGGCCGCCAGGTGGCGCACCGTGCATTCGTCGCTCTCGAGCAGGCACAGGGCCAGGTGGTCGGCGCCGAGGATGTGGCTGGCCGCCTGCAGGAACACGGCGACCAGCGCGTCCGGGCGCCGCTCACCGATCAGGCGCAGGCACATTTCCTCGAGCGCGGCGAGGCGCACCGAGAGCCGGTCCTCGGACGGCGCCCGCGCCAGCGCGGCGCCGGCGGGGGCGGCCTGCGATGCGGCGGCGGGCAGGGCGCTGCGCGCGGCGGGCAGGGGCGAGCCATCCTCGCGCAGCCCCAGTTCGGCGTTGATGGCGTCGAAGATCGCCTGCGGGTCGGACGGCTTGCTGAGCACCGTGTGCACGCCGCAGCTGCTCGCCATCGCGCTCGTCTCGCGCTCGGCGAACACCGCCGAATAGAAGATCACGCGGGTCGCGGCCAGCGCGGGATCGGCGCGCAGCTGCTGGACGAACTCGTAGCCGTCCATGGTCGGCATCAGGATGTCGGTGATGATCAGGTCGGGCCGTTCGGCGCGCACCAGTTCGAGGGCCTGGGCGCCGTCTTGCGCTTCGAGCGCGCGGTGGTTCGTGAAACCGAGCAGGGTGAGCAGGAACTCGCGGTTGCTGGGGCGGTCGTCGACCACCAGGATTGTGGCCATCAGGTGCGCTCCGTTGCTGCGACGGAGCGAGGGACATCGCGGAATGCCGGCATGGTGACTCCCAAAATACGCCCTCGCAGCTGAGGGCAGGCGAACCAGATCGGGACTATCATAATGCAGCCAGGCCATAGTGCGCGATAATGTTGCATGTAAAAACACACAATTTGACAATTAACACACTGTAAATTTGGAATTGTTGCGCTTTGACAACGTGCGGCCGGCGCCAGCTGGCGCTGCCGGCACAAGCTGGGGGCCGCCCGCTGAAAACCCGGCAAATCCTTTAAAATAGCGGATTACGCGAAATGCGTCCGTACCAAGGAATACCGTATGTCTATCTCCAGCACCCAGGAAATCGTTGAAGAAATGCGCGCCGGGCGCATGGTCATTTTGGTCGACGAGGAAGACCGCGAAAACGAGGGCGACCTCGTGCTCGCCGCCGATTTCGTGACCCCGGAAGCGATCAACTTCATGATCCGCCACGCGCGCGGCCTTGTGTGCCTGACGCTGTCGGAGGAAATCTGCGACCGGCTCGACCTGCCGATGATGACCAGCCGCAACGGCACCTCGTTCGGCACCAACTTCACCGTGTCGATCGAGGCGGCCGAGGGGGTTACCACCGGCATCTCGGCGGCCGACCGGGCGCGCACGATCCAGGCCGCGGTGGCAAAGCACGCCAGGCCACAAGACCTGGTGCAGCCGGGCCACATCTTCCCGCTGCGCGCGGTCAAGGGCGGGGTCCTGATGCGCGCCGGGCATACCGAAGCCGGCTGCGACCTGACCGAGATGGCCGGCCTGACCCCGGCCTCGGTGATCTGCGAGATCATCAAGGAAGACGGCACCATGGCGCGCCTGCCGGACCTGATCGAGTTCGCCAAGGAACACAAGCTGAAGATCGGCACCATCGCCGACCTGATCCATTACCGCAGCCAGAACGAAACCCTGGTCGAGCGCGTGGCCGAGCGGCCGCTGTCGACCGCCTACGGCGACTTCCGCCTGGTGGCCTACCGCGACAAGCCGAGCGGCGCGGCCCACCTGGCGCTGGTGCACGGCGACATCGCCGGCGAGCGCGAGTCGCTGGTGCGGGTGCACCAGCCGGCCTCGATCCTGGACGTGCTGGAAAGCCGCGCCACCACCCACTCGTGGAACATGGCGACGGCGATGAAGGCGATCAAGAACGCCGACAGCGGCGTGCTGGTGCTGCTCAACTGCGGCGAAACCGCCGACCAGCTGTTCGCCCAGTTCGCCTCGCTCGACGCCCAGGGCGCGCGCCCGGTCGGCCGCGCCGCCTCGATGGACCTGCGCACCTACGGCATCGGCGCCCAGATCCTGAAGGACCTCGGCGTGCGCAAGATGCAACTGCTGGCCAATCCGCGCAAAATGCCGTCGATGGCCGGTTTCGACCTTGAAGTCACCGGTTACCTGCCCAATCCGGGCGCGTGACGCGGGCTCGGCGCCGGCCACCATTCACATCCACCTAGTTAAATAACACAAGAAGAGGGCAGCCATGACGGTACCAACATATGAAAGCAATCTGGCAGGCGCGGGCCTGCGCATCGGGATCGTGCAGGCGCGCTTCAACGCCGACGTCGGGCATGGCCTGCTGTCGTCCTGCCTGGCCGAACTGAAGCACCTGGGCGTGGCCGACGAGGACATCCTGCACGTGACCGTGCCGGGCGCCCTCGAAATCCCGCTGGCGCTGCAGAAGATGGCCGAAACCCAGCAGTTCGACGCGCTGATCGCGCTCGGCGCGGTGATCCGCGGCGAGACCTACCACTTCGAACTGGTGTCGAACGAGTCGGGCGCGGGCATCACGCGCATCGGCCTCGACTACGCCATGCCGATCGCCAACGCGGTGCTGACCACCGAGAACGACGAGCAGGCCGAGGCGCGCATGGCCGAGAAGGGCAGCGACGCGGCGCGGGTGGCGGTCGAGATGGCCAACCTGCTGATCGCGCTCGAAGAGCTGCAGGCCGAGGAAGACTGAGAACAGGAAGGGTTTGAGAATGACTGACAAGAGCTTGCATGCCAACCCGAGCAAGAACCGCACGCCGCGCCACCGCGCGCGCGAGTTCGCGCTGCAGGGGCTGTACCAATGGCTGCTGAACAATGAGCCTGCTTCGACGGTTGTGAACAACATCCGCGCGGCGCACGGCTTCGACAAGGCCGACGGCGAGTATTTCGCGGCGCTGCTGCACGGCGCCATCAGCCAGTCGGTCGAACTGCGCGAGGCGATCGGGCCGGTGATCGACCGCGGCTTTGGCGAGCTGTCGCCGATCGAGCACGCGGTGCTGCTGCTGGGTGCGTACGAACTGAAGAACCACGCCGAGATCCCGTACCGGGTCGTGATCAACGAGGCGGTCGAGCTGACCAAGTCGTTCGGCGGCATCGACGGCCACAAATACGTGAACGGCGTGCTGGACCGGCTGGCCGGCACGCTGCGGCCGGACGAGGTAGGAGCGGACGGGCGGCGCTGATTTTTAAGCGCCCTACTAATAGAGAAGCCACCGTGGTTCGCCCGGTGGCTTTTTTGTTTTTCGTCGGAGTGGGGGTGGCCGGAACGACCGGAGAGGGGAAGTCCACGCGGACGTTCCCCGGCCCGCCAGCTTTCGCGTGGGCACAGGGTGCCCACCCTACGGTCTGATTACGCTGGCCGGACGCGTGGGCAGGGGACCTGCCCACGCTACGCGGCTGGGGTTCCGTCGGAACGACCGGGAAGGGGTCCGATCACGCTGGTCGGACGCGTGGGCAGGAGACCTGCCCTGCGAGACTGGCCCGCTTCCGGTAGGGTGGGCGGGTTTCCCGCCCACGCGTTCAGGTCACGCAAGACCGTACAAAAAAACAAACCGCCGCAGCTTGCGCTGGCGGCGGCCTGGTCGTGAACGGTACCGGTGTTACAGCCCGGCCAGTGCGTCGCCCGAACGGGCCGGCGCTTCGTGGGTCTCGCGCGTGGTTTCAGCCTTCGGCGTTGCCGGGGCGGCCTTGTCGGCCACGACCTGGACAGGCGCCGGCGGGGTGAAGGTCGGCACGTTCTTGCCGACCGCAACCTGTTTCAGGCGGCGGTACTCGGCCAGCACCTTGGAGCCATAGCCCGAGTCGCTGTCGAACGCGCCGGCGCCGACGTAGGTCTTCAGGCCCGCTTCGACCGAACCGGAGCGGGTCACGTAGTCCTTCAGGATCTGCGCGCCGACCCGGATGTTGGCCACCGGGTTGAGCGCCGCCTGCGCGCCGCCCACTTCTTCGAACTTGTCGTGGTGGACCTTGGCCATGACCTGCATCAGGCCCTTGGCGCCCACCGGGCTCTCGGCGAACGGGTTCAGGCCCGATTCGATCGCCATCACCGCCAGGATCAGCAGCGGGTCGAGCTTGATCTCGTGCGCGGTGCTGTAGGCGGTCGAGACCAGCATGTTGGCGGCGTCGCCGGCGACCCGGTAGCGCTTGGACAGCCACGAGGTGACGAACTGTTGCTGGCGGCTGTTGGCGGCCACGGCCTTGTCCTCGGCCGCCGCCACGTGGGTGGTTTCGACCGCTTGCACGGTCACTGCTTCGGCGAGCGACGGGGCAACTGGCGCTGCGGCCTGGACTGGCGGCTGCGGGTGGAGCAGTTCGGACACGTGCTGGGCGAGGTCCGGGCGGGTGTACAGCAGGGCGACGATGGCGACTGCGGAGAGACCGAATACGGTCAGCGTATGTTGTGCGGTGGTCAACAGACCCCGTGCCGCTTTGGTCACCGAAGACAAGGTGATTGGCTGGCTGGCCATGGTTTGGACGAGCTTTGCGCTCGTGCCGATGAAACGATGAATCATCGTATTCCCCTTTGTCGCGGCAAAAGCCTTCCCTGCGCGGCGCTGGAGGCGCTGCGGGGCACTAATGCCGTGCATCAGAAAAATCGTCTGTCGCCGCCGTGCGGTCGACCAAACGCCGTCATTGCTTTGCTTCAGCTGGCGGCTGCCCAGTGGGGCGCACCAGTGGCTCAACAACTGTCTCGGGGATTCAGGCAGACGCCTAGTGAAAACACTCCTTAAAATGTCGTTGGGGCCCCGACCCCGTGAATGTATGAGAACGGCTAAAATCATGTCCGGAGACGTGGCCACCTCATCAAGTAGGGCAGATTGTAGGGGGTCGTTTATACCAAGTCAACCCTAGCACGCTAGCGCCTTATAACTTTTGGATCTTACTTTCCGTGCTGCAACGCAGCAAAGCCCTGCGAAATCAAGCACTTGGCGTGGCTATTTGAACAACACTGTGTGATCTAAAAAAACGAACAAAACTTGATGAACTATTCTGACCTGCGTGATTTTATTTCTCAGCTGCAACAGATCGGCGAATTAAAGCGGGTCTCGGTGCCGGTTTCGCCGAATCTCGAGATGACCGAGGTGTGCGACCGCACCCTGCGCGCCGGCGGTCCCGCGCTGCTGTTCGAGCGCCCGGCCGGGTACCCGATACCGGTGCTGGGCAACCTGTTCGGCACGCCGCGCCGGGTGGCGCTGGGGATGGGCGCCGACGACGTCGGCGAGCTGCGCAAGATCGGCCACGTGCTGGCGCGCTTGAAGGAACCCGAACCGCCGAAGGGCTTCAAGGACTTCATGGACCTGGGCGCGCTGGTCAAGGCGGTGTGGGACATGTCGCCCAAGGAGGTGCGCGGCGCGCCGTGCCAGGAGATCGTCTGGGAAGGACAGGACGTCGACCTGGCGCGCCTGCCGATCCAGCACTGCTGGCCGGGCGACGTGGCGCCGCTGATCACCTGGGGCCTGGTGATCACGAAGGGGCCCAACAAGAAGCGCCAGAACCTGGGCATTTATCGCCAGCAGGTGCTGGGGCCGAACAAGGTGATCATGCGCTGGCTGGCGCACCGCGGCGGCGCGCTCGACTTCCGCGAGCACGCGCTGGCCAATCCGGGCCAGCCGTACCCGGTCGCGGTGGCGCTCGGGGCCGACCCGGCGACCATCCTGGGCGCGGTGACGCCGGTGCCCGACAGCCTGTCCGAATACCAGTTCGCGGGACTGTTGCGCGGCCAGCGCACGGTGCTCACCAAGGCGATTGGCAGCGAGCTGCGGGTGCCTGCCTCGGCCGAGATCGTGCTGGAAGGGCACATCTATCCGGATGCGAACCATCCGTCCGGCTTCGAGCACGCGCTGGAAGGCCCGTACGGCGACCACACCGGTTACTACAACGAGCAGGACAGCTTCCCGGTGTTCACGGTCGATCGCATCACGATGCGGCGCGACCCGATCTACCACTCGACCTACACCGGCAAGCCGCCCGACGAGCCGGCCGTGCTGGGGGTGGCGCTCAACGAGGTGTTCATCCCGCTGCTGCAGAAGCAGTTCAGCGAGATCACCGACTTCTACCTGCCGCCGGAAGGCTGCAGCTACCGGATGGCGGTGGTGCAGATGAAGAAGCAGTACGCCGGCCACGCCAAGCGCGTGATGTTCGGGGTGTGGAGCTTCCTGCGCCAGTTCATGTACACCAAGTTCATCGTGGTGGTGGACGAGGACGTCAACGTGCGCGACTGGAAGGAAGTGATCTGGGCGATCACGACCCGGGTCGACCCGACCCGCGATACGGTGCTGGTCGACAATACGCCGATCGACTACCTCGACTTCGCCTCGCCGGTGAGCGGCCTGGGCAGCAAGATGGGGATCGACGCGACCAACAAGTGGCCGGGCGAAACCAGCCGCGAGTGGGGTACGCCGATCGTCATGGCGCCCGAGGTCAAGGCGCGGGTGGACGAGATCTGGCAGCAGCTGGGCTTGTAGGCGCGCGCGGCTCCGCTAGACTGGGTCTTTGACCACAGCGCAGATGGAGGCACGAATGAACATCCTGATGGTACTGACCTCGCACGACCAGCTCGGCAACACGGGCAGGAAGACCGGTTTCTGGCTGGAAGAGTTTGCCGCGCCGTATTACGTGTTCAAGGACGCCGGGGCAACAGTCACGATCGCCTCGCCGAAAGGCGGGCAGCCGCCGCTCGACCCGAAAAGTGACGAACCCGATTTTCAGACCGACGCGACGCGCCGCTTCAAGAACGATCCGGCGGCGCAGCAGGCGCTGGCCAACACGGTCAAGCTGTCGAGCGTGTCGGCGGGCGACTTCGACACCGTGTTCTATCCGGGTGGGCATGGCCCGATGTGGGACCTGGCCGAGGACCCCGTCTCGGCCAAGCTGATCGAAACGATGTACGCGGCCGGTAAGCCGGTGGCTGCGGTGTGCCACGCGCCGGGCGTGTTGCGCCATGTGAAAGGGCCGGATGGCGAGCCGCTGGTCAAGGGCAAACGGGTAACCGGCTTCGCCAACAGCGAGGAAGAGGCGGTGCAGCTGACCCATGTGGTGCCGTTCCTGGTGGAGGACGAGCTCGTCAGGTTGGGTGGCAAGTTCAGCAAGGGGCCCGACTGGCAGCCGTATGTGCTCACCGACGGCATCCTGGTCACCGGGCAGAACCCGGCGTCGTCGGAGCCGGGCGCGCGTGCGCTGCTGGAGATGATGGCGACCCTGCAGGGCCAGCGCTAGCGGGACCAGTGAAATGTCGTTCCCGCGGAGGCGGGAACCCATAACCCGCTTGCATCTTTGCGGAACCAGCGCGAAGCCTCGGCTACATTTGGCTCAGCATGGATTCCCGCTTTCGCGGGAACGACGTGCTAACAATCTCAAGTCGACTATCCACTGAGCCCACCGTCCGAACCTAATTAGACCGCCCCCGCCTCGCTCCACTATTTATTCCGGACAGCAGTGCGCCTGCGCGGGAACGACGTGGGTCCGCCCGTGTCCCAAAATCCGCGCGGTAGGTTATAATGTTTGCTGGCGGGCCCCTGCGCATTGTGGCATGGCTAACCTGGTCAGGTCGGGAACGAAGCAGCCACGGCCGTTCACCGCAAGTGCCGCAGATCAGGCTCGCCTCTTAATTTTTAAAAAAGCTGCCACCGGCAGCTTTTTTGCGTTTACATGCCGTCAGCACGGCCCTGGCCCGGCCGGCGCCGCAGCTGTTTCAATAAATGCAATAGCTTGCAGGAACTGCAGGCAAACGCCTAATCTTGCCTCAGCGACGGCGGTCTACGGTAAAATCTCGCCATGTCCTATCAAGTCCTCGCCCGCAAATACCGCCCCAAGAACTTCGAAACGCTGGTCGGCCAGGAGCACGTCGTGCGCGCCCTGTCGCACGCGTTGCGCACGGGCCGCCTGCACCACGCCTACCTGTTCACGGGCACGCGCGGGGTCGGCAAGACCACCCTGTCGCGGATCCTGGCCAAGTCGCTCAACTGCGTCGGGCCGGACGGGCAGGGCGGGATCACGGCCGAGCCGTGCGGGGTGTGCGAAGCCTGCCGCGCGATCGACGCCGGCCGCTTCGTCGACTATATAGAGATGGACGCGGCCTCGAACCGCGGCGTCGACGAGATGGCGCAGCTGCTCGAGCAGGCAGTGTATGCCCCCAGCAATGCGCGCTTCAAGGTCTACATGATCGACGAGGTGCACATGCTGACCAACCACGCCTTCAACTCGATGCTGAAGACGCTGGAAGAGCCGCCCGAGCACGTCAAGTTCATCCTCGCGACCACCGATCCGCAAAAGATCCCGGTCACGGTGCTGTCGCGTTGCCTGCAATTCAACCTGAAGCAGATGCCGCCCGGCCACATCGTGGGCCACCTGGAAAATATCCTTGGGCAGGAAGGCGTCAGTTTCGAGCAGCCGGCGCTGCGCCTGCTGGCGCAGGGCGCGCACGGCTCGATGCGCGACGCGCTGTCGCTGACCGACCAGGCGATTGCCTATGCGGCGGGCGAGGTCACGCTCGACGCGGTGCAGGGCATGCTGGGCGCGCTCGACCAGTCCTACCTGGTACGGCTGCTCGACGCGCTGGCCAACCAGGATGGCGCCGACCTGCTGGCGGTGGCCGATGAAATGGCCAGCCGCAGCCTGTCGTACAACGGCGCGTTGCAGGACCTGGGCACCTTGCTGCACCGGATCGCGCTGGCGCAGAGCGTGCCGGCGGCGGTGCCGGAAGACCTGCCTGAGCTGGCCGACATCCAGCGCCTGGCCGGCCTCTTCGATCCGCAGGAAGTGCAGCTGTATTACCAGATCGCGGTGCACGGGCGGAACGAGATCGGCATGGCGCCGGACGAGTACGCCGGCTTCACGATGACCTTGCTGCGCATGCTGGCGTTCCGTCCGGGACAGGGCGGGGCCGAACTGCCGGCCGCGGCGCCAGCCACGGCGGCGGCG
>JBJMVW010000175.1:0-5694 GCA_045810465.1 Massilia sp.
CGAGCGGCTTGCCGCGCGCGTGGACGCGGAGGATCTGCTCGCGCCCCGTCGCGTCGGGCAGGTCCAGCTGCACCTGGCGGTCGAACCTGCCTGGCCTGAGCAGGGCGTCGTCCAGCACGTCGGCGCGGTTGGTGGCGGCGATCACGATGACGCCCGAGGACGCCTCGAAACCGTCCATCTCGACCAGCAGCTGGTTCAGGGTCTGCTCGCGCTCGTCGTTGCCGCCGCCCATGCCGGCGCCGCGATGGCGGCCGACCGCGTCGATCTCGTCGATGAAGATGATGCAGGGCGAATGCTTCTTGGCGTTCTCGAACATGTCGCGCACGCGGGACGCACCCACGCCGACAAACATTTCAACGAAGTCCGAACCGGAAATCGAGAAGAACGGCACCTTCGCTTCGCCGGCGATCGCCCGTGCCAGCAGGGTTTTGCCGGTACCCGGCGGGCCCACCATCAGTACGCCACGCGGGATGCGGCCGCCCAGCTTCTGGAACTTGGTCGGGTCTTTCAGGAAGTCGACGATCTCGGTTACTTCTTCCTTCGCTTCGTCGCAGCCGGCGACATCCGCGAAGGTCACGGTATTGTTGGTCTCGTCCATCATGCGCGCCTTCGACTTGCCGAACGAGAACGCCCCGCCCTTGCCGCCGCCTTGCATCTGGCGCATGAAGAACACCCAGACGCCGATCAACAGCAGCATCGGGAACCAGGAAATAAACACTTGTTGCAGGAACGACGGTTCCTCCGGCGGCTTGACGTCGAAGCGCACGTTATTGTCGCGCAGGTCGCCGATCAGGCCGCGGTCGAGCATGGTCGCGGTTGCGCGCACCTTGCTGTCGTCGCTGCGGGTCGCTGTAATATTCGCGCCCTCGATCACCACATCCTTGATGCGGTGCGCTTTCACGTCATCGAGCAGCTCGGAATATGCAACGGTCTTGCTGCCGCCGGCGACGCTGTGGTTGTCGAACTGCTTGAACAGCATAAACAACAGCAGTGCGACGACCACCCAGATGGCGGATTTGGAAAACATATTATTCACGAAAACTCCTCCGATGCAGGCGCATCTTTACAGATCTTAGAACGCCGATTTTACTCGCATTAAGCAGCCCGTGCCACGCACGGCCTGCCGCGAAACTGATGTGATGCCGAAATACCACTTTTTACGGCCTTCTGCCGGCTGCCGCTAGCCGCTTGCGCAAGGAACGGCATCCTTACACACGGCATGTGCGGTTGCGGACTCAGAAATCAAGGGCGGAATCGTCCGTAACACCCGGTTTTCGCTCGGACGGATGCTTGAGGCCGCGCCCGAGCAGGAAGATTTCGGACGATTTGTCGCGGCTGGCCTTCGGTTTGACCTGTTTGACCACCTTGAATTCATCGCGAAACTTCTCGACGATCTGGGTGAAGCCCATATCCTTAAAGCACTTTACCAACAATGCGCCAGATGGCTTCAGGTGGAATTGAGAGAACTCAATGGCCAAATCGATCAGGTGCTCCATGCGCGCCGCGTCGGCGGTGGGAATGCCCGACAGGTTCGGCGCCATGTCCGACAGCACCAGGTCGACCTTGCGCTCGGCCAGCACCACGTCGAGCTGGTCGAGCACGTCCGATTCGCGGAAATCGCCTTGAATAAAATGCACGTCGGCGATCGGCTCCATCGGCAACATGTCGAGGCCGATGATGGTGCCGTTGATGCCGCCGCCCTCCTTGCCCGCCAGCTTGCGGCGCGTATATTGCCCCCAGCTGCCCGGGGTACAACCGAGGTCGACAATTACCTGGCCCGACTTGATCAGTTTTTCGCTCTCGTCGATTTCCTTGAGCTTGTAGGCGGCGCGCGCGCGGTAGCCGTCCTTCTGGGCCTGCTTTACATAGGGGTCGTTGATATGGTCGTGCAACCAGTTTTTATTTAATTTGTTCTTGGCCATTCGCGTAGAATACTGCTTTTAAAGGTTCAATCAGAAGAATTATTATGCTTAAACTTACCCCCGCCGAGCGCAGCGCCCTGCGCGCCGAAGCCCACGGGCTCAACCCGGTGGTCATGATCGGCGAGGCCGGCCTGACCCCGTCCGTGATGAAGGAAATCTCGGCCAGCCTCGACGCGCACGGCCTGATCAAGGTGCGCGTGTTCGGGGACGACCGCGAGGCGCGCGTTGCGATGTACGAACAGATCTCCACCGAACTCGACGCCGCGCCGGTCCAGCACATCGGCAAGCTGCTGGTCCTGTACCGCCCCAAAAAGGACGTGGTCAAGGAACGCAGCGCCAAGGCCGGCAAGGGCATGCGCCAGGTCACCATCGTCAAGGCCAGCGCCAGCGGCACCAAGAAGCCCAGCGTCACCAAGGTTATGATCAAGGGAAATGAACGGGTGACAGCCGGCGGCAACGTCAAGCGCGCCAAACCGCGCCAGGCCAGTACCAAGAAAAACGCACTGAACAAGTGATCGAAGCCGGGGCAAGTCCCCGGTTTTTTATTTGTCGGCCCGCACGCTCGTACGTCATTCCCGCGAAGGCGGGAATCCCAGTTCCGTTCCGAAGCCGCAGCCGGAATTCCCGATCGCGGCACATCACGAAACTGGGGTTCCCGCCTACGCGGGAACGACGTGCTGAGGCTAACGATTTTTGACGACCAGCACCGCCCCCAGCACGCTTTCGATCACGTAGATGAGCTGCGAGACGCCGTGCAGCATCGCAAACTGGCTCCACTGCGGCGAGCCGCGCACGCCGCCAGGGCCGGCCGCTTCGCGCAATTGCGCCATCATGGGCTGGATCCCGAAATACAGCACCAGCGCGCACGCCAGCATCGCCAGCACCAGGTAAGCGAGAACCCGGCGCGCGCGCCCTTCCAGGCCTGGCGCCGCGCCTAACATCCCCATCAGCGCGGCGCCGCAAGCGAAGGATACCCACGCTTCGGTGCGCAGCAAGTGCCCGACCATCTCGCCGGCCAGCGTGCTGTCCACGCTCGCGAACAGCGTCGGCGCCACCAGGTAGCCGACCGCCCACAAGCTGCCCGCCCACAGGGTCGCCACCAGCCGGCGCGCGGCCTGGCCGAACGCGGCGCCCGACGCGGCCCAGGCCAACATCAGACGTAACGCACTTCGAGGATTTCGTACTCGCGCGGACCGGACGGGGCCTGCACTTCGACCACGTCGCCGGCGTACTTGCCGATGATCGCGCGGGCGATCGGCGAGGTGACCGAGACCTTGTTCAGCTTCAGGTCCGCTTCGTCCATGCCGACGATCTGGTAAGTCACCTTCTGGCCATTTTCCAGGTCCTCCAGGTCGACCGTCGATGCGAACACCACGCGGCCTTCGGCGTCCAGCGTGGCCGGATCGATGATCTGGGCCGAGCTCAGTTTGCCTTCCAGTTCGGCGATCCGGCCCTCGACAAAGGCCTGGCGCTCCTTGGCCGCATCGTACTCCGCGTTCTCCGACAGGTCGCCGTGCGAGCGCGCTTCGGCGATCGCGTCGATGACGTTACGGCGCTCCTTGGTTTTGAGCTGGTGCAGTTCGTCCTTCAGGAGCTGGGCGCCGTACTTGGTAAGTGGAGTGTTCATGTTTTATCTGCTTGTGCTGTTGTTAGTTGGACGTACCAAGTGAAAACCACAGAGGCGCGCGACGCCTGCCGCGCGAGCTCTGTGGTTTTTACGGGTACTGCTTGATGCCTAGTTTAAGGTTTTATGCAGGCCTTGTAAATCATAGACCCGCATCTCATCCAGATGGCGCATGCCCTGGATCGCGGCCTCGGCACCGGCAATCGTGGTATAGGTTACCACGCGTGCGGCAAGGGCCGAGGTGCGGATGGTGCGCGAGTCCGAAATCGCGCTGCGCTTCTCCTCGACCGTATTCACCACCATCGCGATCTCGTGGTTCTTGATCATGTCGACGATGTGCGGCCGCCCCTCGATCACCTTGTTCACCGGCGTGACCGGGATACCGGCCGCGGAGATCACCGCCGCGGTGCCCTTGGTCGCCACCAGCGTGAAGCCCAGGCCCACCAGGTCGCGCGCCACCGTCACCGCGCGCGGCTTGTCCGAACCCTTCACCGACAGGAACACATTGCCCGATTCCGGCAGCTTGATGCCCGCGCCCAGCTGCGACTTGACGAACGCCTCGCCAAAGGTCGAGCCGATGCCCATCACCTCGCCGGTCGACTTCATCTCGGGGCCGAGGATGGTGTCGACGCCCGGGAATTTCACGAACGGGAACACCACTTCCTTGACGCTGTAGAACGGCGGCGTGACTTCCTTCGTCACGCCCTGCGCGGCCAGCGTCTGGCCGACCATGCAGCGCGCCGCGATCTTGGCCAGCTGCAGCCCGGTCGCCTTCGACACGAACGGCACCGTGCGCGACGCGCGCGGGTTCACCTCGAGCACGAACACCGTGTCCTGCAGCTTGCCGTCCACTTCCTGTTGCTGGATCGCGAACTGCACGTTCATCAGCCCGATCACGTTCAGGCCCTTGGCCATCAGCGCGGTCTGGCGCTTGAGTTCATCGATGGTTTCCGGCGACAGCGAGTACGGCGGCAGCGAGCAGGCCGAGTCGCCCGAGTGCACGCCGGCCTGTTCGATGTGCTCCATCACGCCGCCGATGAAGGTAGCTTCGCCGTCCGAGATGCAGTCGACGTCGACCTCGATCGCGTCGTTCAGGAAGCGGTCCAGCAGCACCGGCGAATCGTGCGACACCTTGACCGCTTCGCGCATGTAGCGCTCGAGGTCGCGCTGCTCGTGGACGATCTCCATCGCGCGCCCGCCCAGCACGTACGATGGACGCACCACCAGCGGATAGCCGATTTCCTGGGCCAGTTCGAGCGCATCGGCCTCGGTACGGGCGGTGCGGTTCGGCGGCTGGCGCAGGCCCAGCTTCTTGAGCAGCTGCTGGAAGCGCTCGCGGTCTTCGGCCGCGTCGATCATGTCCGGCGAGGTGCCGACGATCGGCACGCCGTTCGCCTCGAGGTCGAGCGCCAGCTTGAGCGGGGTCTGGCCGCCGTACTGCACGATCACGCCTTCCGGCTTTTCCAGGTCCACGATCTCGAGCACGTCTTCCAGCGTCAGCGATTCGAAGTACAGGCGGTCGGAGGTATCGTAGTCGGTCGACACGGTCTCCGGATTACAGTTGACCATGATGGTCTCGTAGCCGTCCTCGCGCATCGCCAGCGCCGCGTGCACGCAGCAATAGTCGAATTCGATACCCTGGCCGATGCGGTTCGGGCCACCGCCGAGCACCATGATCTTCTTCTTGTCGGTCGGGTTGGACTCGCACTCCTCGTCGTAGGTCGAGTACATGTACGCGGTGTTGGTCGCGAATTCGGCGGCGCAGGTGTCGACCCGCTTGTAGACCGGGCGAATGCCGAACTCGTGGCGCCGCGCGCGCACCGCGTCAGGGGTGGCCTGCATCAGGAACGCCAGGCGGCGGTCGGAGAAGCCCTTCTGCTTCAGGCGGTACAAGGTCGGCTTGTCGAGCGAATCGAGCTTCTGGTGGTCGAGCCACAGCTCGATGTCGACGATCTCCTTGATCTGCACCAGGAACCACGGATCGATGTGCGTCAGCGCGTGCACTTCCTCCAGCGTGAAGCCCTGCGCGAACGCGTCGCCCACGTACCAGATGCGCTCCGGCCCGGGCTCGCCCAGCTCCTTCTCGATCACTTCGCGGTCGCGCGTTTTCTCGTTCAGGCCATCGACGCCCACTTCGAGGCCGCGCAG
>JBJMVW010000176.1:0-1840 GCA_045810465.1 Massilia sp.
GACCCCGCTGGCGCGCCTGCCGTTTGCGCGCGGCCGCGTGGCCAGGGTGCTGACGATCGCCGGCGTGCGCCAGGAAGGCTTCCGCGCCGAGAAATTCCTCGAGATCCTCGAATCGCTGCCGCGCACCGAAGCGCTGGAAGCCGAGCCGGACTGGCTGGCCCAGGTGTGCAGCTCGGTGGTGTCGCTGTACAAGCAGCCGCGCGCCAAGGTGTTCGCGCGGCGCGACGTCTATGGCCGCCACCTGAACGTGCTGGTCTACCTGCCGCGCGAGCGTTACAGCGCCGCGGTGGCGGCGGCGCTGTCGCAGGCGCTCAAGGACAGCTCGGGCGCGCGCGAGGTACGCTCGCAGACCCTGGTCGCCGACGGGCCGCTGGCGCGCGTGTACCTGATCGCGCACGCGGCGCGCTACCCGCTCGACCTCGAAACCGACATCCAGCAGCCGCTGCTGGGCGTGCTCGATGGCTGGCATGACCGCTTCGCCGGGCTGCTCGACGGCGTCGAGGACCTGGCCATCCGCCATACGCTGCGCAAGCTGGTGCCGACCCTGCCGGTCAATTTCGTGACCGGGACCGCGCCGGCCACCGCCTTCGGCGACCTGCTGGCGGTCCTGAAGAACGGCCAGCCGAACCACGTGTCGGTGCGCATCGAGGCCGACGCCGAAGTGGGCGCGTCGATCCGCCTGTATTCGGGCGAAAGCCTGCCTTCGCTGTCGCGCATCCTGCCGGCGCTGCAAAACGCTGGCATCGCGATCGATCGCGAGCAGACCTTCGCGATCACCACTGCCGACGGGGTGCGCCACTACGTCACCGCGCTGGCGGTCGACGCCGAGAGCGCCGCCAAGCTGGCGCGGCCCGGCGTCGCGGCGGTGGCCGAAGAGCTGTTTGCCGCGCTGTTCAACGACGAAGCCGAGGATGGCCGCCTGAACGGCCTGACGGTCGAAGGCGGGCTGTCGATGCGCGAGGTGCAGCTGGTGCGCGCCTACATCAGCTACTGGCGCCAGGCCGGCAGCAAGTTCACGGTGCGTTACATGGCCGAGACCCTGCGCGGCCGCCCGGTGCTGGTCAAGCAGCTGGTGGACGGCTTCCGCCAGCGCTTCGACCCGGCGCTGCCGCAGGCCGGGCGCGATGAGGGTACCGCCAGGCTGGCCGCGCTCAAGGCTGGCCTGGCGGCGGTGAACCACGCCGACACCGAAGAGATCATGGCCGCGCTGGTCGACCTGGCGCTGGCGACGGTGCGCACCAACTACTTCCAGAACGACGGCGAAAAGATCATCTTCAAGTTCGACACCAGCAACCTGGCGCTGGTGCCGGAGCCGCGTCCGTTCCGCGAAATCTATGTGTTCTCGCGCCGCTTCGAGGGCGTGCACCTGCGCGGCGGACCGGTCGCCCGCGGCGGCCTGCGCTGGTCGGACCGCATGGAAGACTACCGCACCGAGGTGCTCGGCCTGGTGAAGGCGCAGATGGTCAAGAACGCCGTCATCGTGCCGGCCGGCTCGAAGGGCGGTTTCGTGTGCAAGCAGATGCCGAAGGACGCGGTGCGCGAAGTCGTTGCGGCCGAAGGCGAGGCGGTCTATCGCCTGTTCGTCTCCAGCCTGCTCGAAGTGACCGACAACCGGGTGCGCGGCGCGATCGTGCCGCCGTCGGACACGGTGCGCTACGACCAGGACGATCCGTACCTGGTGGTGGCAGCCGACAAGGGCACGGCGACCTTCTCCGACATCGCCAACGGCATCGCCGTGCAGCGCGGCTTCTGGCTGGGCGACGCCTTCGCCTCGGGCGGCTCGAACGGCTACGACCACAAGAAGATGGGCATCACCGCCAAGGGCGCGTTCGAAGCGGTC
>JBJMVW010000177.1:0-10576 GCA_045810465.1 Massilia sp.
AGTTGAAGTCGGCCTTGATCACGCCGTGGTCCTTCAGCCACTTGCCTGCCGGGCCGTCTTCCTTGATCGAGCCGGCCGGGGAGATGTGGTCGGTGGTGATCGAGTCGCCGAACACGCCCAGGGCGCGGGCGTTTTCGACGCCGGTGGCGGCAGCTTTCGGGGTCATCTCGAAATCGGCGAAGAACGGCGGCTCGGCGATGTAGGTCGA
The DNA here is from genome assembly GCA_045810465.1 of Massilia sp. GTDB lineage: Bacteria > Pseudomonadota > Gammaproteobacteria > Burkholderiales > Burkholderiaceae_D > Telluria. The sequence goes on from JBJMVW010000177.1 coordinate 209, forward strand.
TTCCGGCCAGTTGTAGACCTGACCTGCGACCGACGACACGTTCTCCCACAGCTGGCCCGGGTTGCCCTTGACGTCGGCGTAGTTCTTCTTGAACACCTCGGCGTTCATCGCGAAGCGCATCAGCTCGCCCACTTCCTGCGACGACGGCCAGATGTCGCCCAGGTAGACGTCGACCCCGTCCTTGTCCTTGCCCACCGGCTCGGTCATCAGGTCCTTCGTCATGCTGCCGGCGATCGCGTAGGCGACGACCAGCGGCGGCGAGGCCAGGAAGTTCGAACGGATGTTCGGGTGGATACGCGCTTCGAAGTTACGGTTGCCCGACAGGACAGCCGACGCGACGATGTCGTTCTGGGCGATGGCGGCGTTCAGTTCCGGGGTCAGGTCGCCGGCGTTACCGATGCAGGTGGTGCAACCGTAGGCGGTGACGCCGAAGCCCAGCTTGTCCAGGTACGGCAGCAGGCCCGCCGCTTCCAGGTACTCGGTGACGACGCGCGATCCCGGCGCCAGCGACGACTTGATGTGCGGCGCTACGGTCAGGCCGCGCTCGACCGCCTTCTTGGCCAGCAGGCCGGCAGCCAGCAGCACGCTCGGGTTCGAGGTGTTGGTGCACGAGGTGATCGCGGCGATCAGAACGTCGCCGTTCTTGACGCGCACGCCGTTGCTCGTTTCGTAGACCTTGGCCAGGTCGAGCGGATTCTTGTTGAAGCCGTTGGCCGTGGTCGGCTTCGAGAACAGTTCGGTGAAGGTGTTCTTCACGTGGCCCAGTTCGATACGGTCCTGCGGACGCTTCGGACCGGCCAGCGACGGGGTGACCGTCGCCAGGTCGAGTTCCACCACGCGGGTGTAGTCGATCTCGCCGGCTTTCGGCACGCCGAACAGGTTCTGCGCCTTGAAGTAGTTCTCGAAGGCGTTGATTTCGTCTTCGGTGCGGCCGGTGCCGCGGAAGTAGTCGATGGTGGCGTTGTCGACCGGGAAGAAGCCCATCGTCGCGCCGTATTCCGGCGCCATGTTGGCGATCGTGGCGCGGTCGGTCAGCGACAGCGACTTGGTGCCTTCGCCGAAGAACTCGACGAACTTGCCGACGACTTTTTCTTTACGCAGCAGTTCGGTGATGGTCAGCACCAGGTCGGTCGCGGTGCAGCCTTCGCGCAGCTTGCCCTTCAGGTTGACGCCGATCACGTCCGGGGTCAGGAAGTACACCGGCTGGCCCAGCATGCCGGCTTCCGCCTCGATGCCGCCCACGCCCCAGCCCACCACGCCGATACCGTTGATCATGGTGGTGTGCGAGTCGGTGCCGACCAGGGTGTCCGGGTAGAAGGTGCCGTTGGCGTTGTGCACGCCGCGCGCCAGGTATTCCAGGTTGACCTGGTGGACGATGCCGAAGCCCGGCGGCACCACGCCGAAGGTGTCGAACGCCTGCATGCCCCACTTCATGAACTGGTAGCGCTCGTTATTGCGCTGGAATTCCAGTTTCATGTTCAGGTCCAGCGCGCCCGGCTCGCGGAAGTGGTCGATGGTGACCGAGTGGTCGACCACCAGGTCGACCGGCACCAGCGGCTCGATCTTCTTCGGGTCGGCGCCGGTCTTGGCGGCGACGTTGCGCATCGCGGCCAGGTCGGCCAGCAGCGGCACGCCGGTGAAGTCCTGCAGCACGACGCGCGCCACGACGAACGGGATTTCGTCGGTGCGTTCGGCGCACGGGCCCCAGTTGGCCAGCTGCCTGACGTGTTCTTCGGTGACCTTCTTGCCGTCGCAGTTGCGCAGCACGGATTCGAGGACGATACGGATCGACACCGGCAGGCGCGACAGGTTAACGCCCAGGGATTCGCCCAGTGCCGGCAGCGAGTAGAACTGGCCGGACTGGCCCGCCGACAGCGGGAAATCCTTGAGGGTGTTCAAAGTGTTGCGAGACATAAGCTCTCCTTCAGTGGGGATATTTTGTTATTACTTGGTACTAATTATGCAACAGGGCGATGCGTGCGGCGGCGAACCGCCCGGCATCAGCTTTTCTTGTCGAGCAGCGCGGCAGCCACGACCGGCTGGGCCTGCGCGGCGCTCTTGCATTCGTTGGCCAGCTGGCGGTTCAGCTTCGAGTCCAGCAGCATGCCCTTGGACGGGATGCCGATCCAGACCAGGCCGAAGCTCGTGTTCTCGAAGCGCACCGCGCCAGTGGTGGTGCCGACCCGATCCAGGCGGTGCAGCCGCTTCTTCCAGCGCAGCGCGATGTGCGAGTCGTCCTTGTCGTTGGCGTAGATCGTGATCTTGTTACCGAGCTCGCAGTTGTACTCGGTCTTGACGGTGTCGGTGAGATCCGGTTCCGGGTCTTCGGCCAGCGCGGGAGTGGCGGCCGCATCGGCCTTTTTGGCCTTCGATCGGGCCTTGGCCTTGTCCTTCAGGACCTTGGTGGCCTTCGGATGCTTTTCGTGGACGTCCGCCGCCGACGCGGCAGCTGCGCACAGCGAGGATGCCGCCAGCGCGAACGAGCAGGCGGTAAGGAGTTGTTTGAGTGTGGTGGCCATCAGTGTGTTTCCGGTTGATTGACGATTGCCGCCGCGGCATCCGGCAGCGCAAGGCCAGCCAGCTTTGCGCGCTGCAACACCGTCCAATAATATCGGTAGCTGGCACGGTCGTGCAAGCGCCCGTTTTGTGCGATCGGGCCCCAATTGGCTGCCATGGCGTCGAGCAGGATGTTGGTCGCTTCGTTCACTTCCGACACGCGCGGCGTGAAGGCCTTGATGATCGGCTTGATCTGGTCCGGGTGGATGCTCCACATGCGCGTGAAGCCGAATTCGACACCGGCACGCTGGGCGTCGGTGGCGACCACCGCGCTGTCCTTGATCTCGGTGGTGACATTATGCGAGGCTACCTTGCCATGCGCATGACATGCCGCAACCATCTCCAGCTTGGCGCGGACAACCAAAGGATGCGTAAATTGTCCCGGCGTGCGCATCGCGGCCGCCGGGATCGCGCCGAAGTGCGACGAGACGAAATCCATGATCCCGAACGACAGGCATTCGACCTGGGGCAGGGCGGCGATCTGCCAGGCGTCGTGCAGCGCGCCGTGGGTTTCGATCAGCACGTGCACCGGCAGCGCCGCGCGCCCGGCGGGCACTGCGTGACGGTTGATGGTCTCGAGCGCCTGGCGCACTTCGTCGACGCTGTCCGGCTTGGGCAGCACCACGTAGGCCAGCTTGCGGGCGGCGCCGCCGACGATGGTCGCGACGTCCTGCTCGAAGTGCGGGCTATTGAAGTCGTGCAGGCGGGCGCCGATGCGGTTGAAGCGGTTGCCTTCGTCGTTGGCGAGGCTTGCCACCAGCTGCGCGTGGGCCAGCTCGTTGCCGGCCGAGGCGCCGTCCTCGCAGTCGAAGGTGATGTCGAACAGGGGGCCAAGCTCTTGTTGCAGGGCCATCGATTTGCGCATCAGCTTGTCGGAACCGGCGTAGTGGTCGCACGCGGGAAGCAGCAGCGGCTGGCGTTTACCCTGGAATAAAACCTCGGAAGGATGCATGTTCTTGTGGTCAGACGTGGAAGCGGCCGCGCCGCCGGGGGCGGCGGCGCGGCGCGGGCGGCGAACCGGTGGCTTGTCCTTCTCCACGAGTCGCCGCGGTTTCTTATTTCAGCAGGTGGGCGACGCCGGCGCGCTCTTCTTCCAGTTCCTTGAGCGTCAGGTTGATGCGCTCTTGCGAGAACGCGTCGATGGCCAGGCCCTGGACGATCTTGTATTCGCCGTTTTCGGTGGTGACCGGGAAGCCGAACATCACGCCTTCAGGGATGCCGTACGAACCGTCCGACGGGATGCCCATCGTGGTCCACTTGCCGTTGGTGCCCAGCACCCAGTCGCGCACGTGGTCGATGGCGGCCGAAGCTGCCGACGCGGCCGACGAGGCGCCACGCGCTTCGATGATGGCGGCGCCGCGCTTGCCGACGGTCGGCAGGAACACGTCACGGTTCCACACGTCGTCGTTGATCATGTCCTTGACCGGTTTGCCGTCGATGGTGGCGAAGCGGTAGTCGGCATACATGGTCGGCGAGTGGTTGCCCCACACGGCCAGCTTCTCGATCGACGCGACCGGCTTGCCGGTTTTTTGCGCAACCTGCGACAGCGCGCGGTTGTGGTCCAGGCGCAGCATGGCGGTAAAGTTCTTGGCCGGGAGGCTCGGGGCCGACTTCATCGCGATGTAGGCGTTGGTGTTGGCCGGGTTGCCGACCACCAGTACCTTGACGTTGCGCGAAGCGACCGCGTCCAGCGCCTTGCCCTGCACCGTGAAGATCTGTGCGTTCGCTTCCAGCAGGTCCTTGCGCTCCATGCCCGGGCCGCGCGGACGCGCGCCAACCAGCAGGGCCACGTCGACATCCTTGAAAGCGGTCATCGGGTCCGCATGCGCGGTCATGCCGGCCAGCAGCGGGAACGCGCAGTCGTCGAGTTCCATCATCACGCCCTTGAGCGCCTTCTGCGCCTTTTCGTTATCGATTTCGAGCAGCTGCAGGATGACCGGCTGGTCCTTGCCCAGCATGTCGCCGTTGGCGATGCGGAACAGCAGGGAATAGCCGATCTGGCCGGCTGCGCCAGTGACGGCGACGCGCATAGGGGTTTTAGCCATGATGAATCTCCAAAAGTGGGATGAAAAACGGTCGAAGCCGAGGATACGCTTGTTGGGGAAAAGTGCAATGATACCAAAAGCGACATCCATCAAATGGGCGCTGGCCGCGAGGCTGAAGCAGCGCGCCGGTGCCCAGATCGACCGCGAGTGTAGACCCGTGCTGATCCATCTGTCAATTCATATCATATGTCTTATATAAGACACATAAGTTTGGCAGCTTTGCACTGGACGGGGATGGCCTTTTGTGAAAAAATTGCGGTCTATGAACCCAGTCTCGTCCAATCCGGCCAACAATGGCACAGCAGCAAGCGGCACCGCTGCCGCCGGGACAGGCGCCTCTCCCACCTTCAGCCCGCTGTACCAGCAGATCAAGGCCCTGATCACCCAGAGCCTGCAGTCGGGCGAATGGAAGCCGGGCGAACTGATGCCCAGCGAGGTCGAGCTGGCCGGCCGCTTCAAGGTCAGCCAGGGCACGGTGCGCAAGGCGATCGACGAACTGGCGGCCGAAAACCTGGTGCTGCGGCGCCAGGGCAAGGGCACTTTTGTCGCCACCCACCACGAGGAACGCGCGCACTTCCGCTTCCTGCGCCTGATGCCCGACGAGGGCGTTCCCCACCATCCCGACAACCGCTTCCTCGACGTCAAGCGCATCCGCGCCTCGGCCGAAGTCGCGCGCCTGCTCGATTTGAAGACCGGCGACCCGGTGGTGTACATCCGGCGCCTGCAGTCGTTCGACGGCGCGCCGACGATCCTCGAGGAATTGTGGCTGCCGGGGCTGCTGTTCAAGGGACTGACTGCTGAACGGCTGGTTGAGTACAAGGGTCCAATGTATGGCCTGTTCGAGTCCGAGTTCGGCACGCGCATGATCCGCGCGACCGAAAAGATCAGGGCGGTCGCGGCCGATGCCGGCGCGGCCGAATACCTGGGCGTGCCCGAAGGGACGCCCTTGCTGTGCGCCGAGCGGGTGTCGTTCACCTACGGCGACAAGGCAGTCGAGTTACGGCGCGGGTTGTACCTGACCGCGCACCACCATTACCAGAACGAGTTGTCGTGATGGGGAGGGCTTAATTCCGCGTGGGCACGGGGTGCCCACCCTACGAAAGCGGCAGGTTGGCTCGTAGGGTAGGGTGGGCACCCCGTGCCCGCGCGGAATGCAAAGCAGACCGGTCTGTGCGGCCGCTGCACTAATCGCGTGATGCGATTAAAATACGTTGGTTTTGGGAAAGCGACGAACGAAACCCGGTTCTTTCGCAGTCTTCCGATATCTGTGTCCGGATATTGGTGCGGTTCACAAAATCGGCGAAAATGAAGGGTTCGTTAATTGTTGTCAGTCTAAGGGAGGTGTTGTATGTCCGAAGCCGTGAGAGAGGTTCCGAAAAAGGAGCGGCCGGAGTTCCGTAACATTCATATTACGGACATAACCACGAAGTATCGCATGCCGCCATCGGCCATCGTCTCGATCCTGCACCGCATCAGCGGCCTGGGGATCTTCCTGATGCTGCCGTTCCTGCTGTACCTGCTGCAGGAAAGCCTGCGCTCGGAGATCTCGTTCGCGCACTTTGCCGGCGTCGTCGACAACGCGTTCGTCAAGATCCTCCTGCTCGGCCTGTCCTGGGCCTACCTGCACCACTTCACCGCCGGCATCCGCCACCTGTTCATGGACAACCACCTGGCCCTGGACAAGGTCGCCGCCCAGAGCACCGCACGCTGGGTGCTGGTCATCAGCCTGGCGCTGACCGTGCTGGTCGGCCTGAAACTGTTCGGAGTATTTTAATAATGGCAACCAAGAATAATATCGGCCCGCGCCGCCTCGTCGTCGGCGCCCACTACGGCGTCAAGGACTGGCTGGCGCAGCGCGTCACTGCGGTCGTGATGGCGATCTACACCATCGTCCTGCTGGTCTCCTTCCTCACCGCAAGCAACTTCAGCTACGACGGCTGGGCCGCGCTGTTCGCGCGCCAGTGGTTCAAGCTGTTCTCGCTGGTGACCTTCCTCGGCCTGTTCTACCACGCCTGGGTCGGCGTGCGTGATATCTGGATGGACTATGTAAAACCGGTCGGCATCCGCCTGACCCTGCAGATCGCCACGGTGCTCTGGCTGCTCGCCTGCGCCGCCTGGACTGTGCAAATTCTCTGGAGCGTGTAATCGTGGCAGCAATCAAAACTGCAATCCCTACCCGTCGCTTTGACGCGGTCATCGTCGGCGCCGGTGGTTCCGGCATGCGCGCCTCGCTGCAACTGGCCGAAGCCGGCCTGAACGTGGCGGTGCTGTCGAAAGTGTTCCCGACCCGTTCGCACACCGTCGCTGCCCAGGGCGGCATCGGCGCCTCGCTCGGCAACATGAGCGAGGACGACTGGTACTGGCACATGTTCGACACCGTCAAGGGCGGCGACTACCTGGGCGACCAGGATGCGATCGAATTCATGTGCCGCGAAGCGCCGAAAGTCGTGTACGAGCTGGAGCACTTCGGCATGCCGTTCGACCGCAACCCGGACGGCACCATCTACCAGCGTCCGTTCGGCGGCCACACCGCCAACTTCGGCGAAAAGCCGGTCCAGCGCGCCTGCGCCGCGGCTGACCGTACCGGCCACGCCCTGCTGCACACGCTGTACCAGCGCAACGTGCGCGCCCGCACCCACTTCTTCGTCGAGTGGATGGCGATCGACCTGATCCGCGACGCCGACGGCGACGTGGTCGGCGTGGTCGCGCTCGAGATGGAAACCGGCGAGTGCATGATCCTCGAAGCGAAGACCACCATCTTCGCCACCGGCGGCGCCGGCCGTATCTTCGCCGCGTCGACCAATGCCTTCATCAACACCGGCGACGGCATGGGCATGGCGGCGCGCGCCGGCCTGCCGCTGCAGGACATGGAGTTCTGGCAGTTCCACCCGACCGGCGTGGCCGGCGCGGGCGTCCTGATCACCGAGGGCGTGCGTGGCGAGGGCGGTATCCTGATCAACGCCAACGGCGAGCGCTTCATGGAGCGTTACGCGCCGACCCTGAAAGACCTGGCGCCGCGCGACTTCGTGTCGCGCTCGATGGACCAGGAGATCAAGGAAGGCCGCGGCGTCGGCCCGAACAAGGACCACGTGCTGCTCGACCTGCGCCACATCGGCGCCGACACGATCAAGAAGCGCCTGCCGTCGATCCTCGAGATCGGCCATAAGTTCGCCAACGTCGACGCCACCAAGGAACCGATCCCGGTCGTCCCGACCATCCACTACCAGATGGGCGGCATCCCGACCAACATCCACGGCCAGGTGGTCGCGCCAGCTGCCGACGGCAGCCAGCAGATCGTCAAGGGCCTGTACGCGATCGGCGAATGCGCCTGCGTATCGGTGCACGGCGCCAACCGCCTGGGCACCAACTCGCTGCTCGACCTGCTGGTGTTCGGCCGCGCCGCCGGCAACCACGTGGTGGCCTCGAACCTCAAGGAAAAGTCGAACAAGCCGCTGCCGAAAGACGCCGCCGACTTCGCGATGACGCGCCTGAACCGCCTCGAGACCTCGACCGGCAGCGAAAAAGTGCAGGGCGTCGCCAACGACATCCGCGCCACGATGCAGAAGTACTGCGGCGTGTTCCGTACCGACGAGCTGCTGCAGCAGGGCTACAAGGAAATCATGAAGCTGGACGAGCGCCGCAAGCATGTCTCGTTCAAGGACAAGTCGAAGGTGTTCAACACCGCGCGCGTCGAAGCGCTCGAGCTGGACAACCTGATCGAAACCGCCAAGGCCACCATCACCTCGGCGGCGGCGCGCAAGGAATCGCGCGGCGCCCACGCCCACAGCGACTACGAGAAGCGCGACGACGACAACTGGATGAAGCACACCCTGTGGTTCTCGGAAGGTAACCGCCTCGATTACAAGCCGGTGATCCAGAAACCGCTGACTGTCGACACCTTCAAACCGAAGCCACGTACGTTCTGATGAATTCCGGGGCAGGGCACCACCTGCCCCTCATAAGATAAAAGATAGGTCAAACATGACACGCACAGTCAAACTCAAGATTTACCGCTACGATCCGGACAAGGATGCGAAGCCGTACATGCAGGACGTCACGGTCGAGCTGAAAGACACCGACAAGATGCTGCTCGACGCACTGCAGCGCATCAAGTCCGACGTCGACGACTCGCTGGCCCTGCGCCGCTCGTGCCGCGAAGGCGTGTGCGGTTCGGACGCGATGAACATCAACGGCAAGAACGGCCTGGCCTGCACCACCAACCTGAACGAGCTGACCCAGCCGATCGTGCTGCGTCCGCTGCCGGGCCTGCCGGTGATCCGCGACCTGATCGTCGACATGACCCAGTTCTTCAAGCAGTACGATTCGATCAAGCCGTTCCTGATCAACGACTCGATCCCGCCGGAAAAAGAACGCCTGCAGACCCCGGCCGAGCGCGAAGAGCTCGACGGCCTGTACGAGTGCATCCTGTGCGCCTGCTGCTCGACCTCGTGCCCGTCGTTCTGGTGGAACCCGGACAAGTTCGTCGGCCCGGCTGGCCTGCTGCAAGCCTACCGTTTCATCGCCGACAGCCGCGACGAAGCGACCAATGCGCGCCTGGACAACCTGGAAGACCCGTACCGCCTGTTCCGCTGCCATTCGATCATGAATTGCACGGACGTGTGCCCGAAGGGCCTGAACCCGAACAAGGCGATCGGCAAGATCAAGGAATTGCTGGTCCGCCGCGCGATCTAACCTGGTTTTTTGCGGCCGCCCCTGGCAGCCTGGGGGGTAGCCGCAAACCATGGGTGGAAAGGCCAGGTCACTCCCGGGTGCCTCATGTAGGGTGGGCGGGTCCCCCGCCCACGCGTTCAGATCAAGTACCACCGTTGCGCCGCAAGCAGAACCCGCGGCGCATGATGGATCGTAGGGTGCGCGCGGCCGGCGAGGACTCGTGCGCACGCGGTAAAGGTGTTCGCACCCGCGCCGCATAAAGTAACTAATACAGTAAAAATACCGTACTGCCTAAGTCTGGCAGCCGGAGTATAGTGTTGACCCAACAACGGACTCTAGTGTGACAACGCATCAATCCGACCCCGCCAACCGTGCGCGCCTTCGCTGGCGAGCGCGCCGCGGCCTGCTCGAAAACGACTTGATCCTCACGCGCTTCCTGGATGCGCATGAAGAAGAATTGACGGACGAAGACGTCGATGCGCTGACCCGCTTGCTCGACCTGGCGGACAACCCGCTGATGGACCTGCTGCTGGGGCGTGCCGAGCCCGAGGGTGAAGTCGACCTGCCGCATATACGTGCCTTGCTGGCGCGCCTGCGGCAAGCGTAAAGCGAAACCAGGTTTCGTATTTTTATTTTCCTCCCAAGAAGGAAGTGCCATGAATATCTCTGATACCAAAGCCACGTTGTCGTTCTCGGACGGTAGTTCGCCCGTCGACTTTCCGATCTACAAGGGCACCATCGGCCCGGACGTCCTCGACATCCGCAAGCTGTACGGCCAGACCGGCAAGTTCACCTACGACCCTGGCTTCATGTCGACCGCGGCGTGCAACTCGAGCATCACCTACATCGACGGCGACAAGGGCGAGCTGCTGTACCGCGGCTACCCGATCGAGCAACTGGCGGTCAACTGCGACTTCTTGGAAACCTGCTACCTGCTGCTGAACGGCGAACTGCCGAACGCCGCGCAAAAAGCGAAGTTCACCGACACCGTGACCAAGCACACGATGGTGCACGAGCAGATGCAGTTCTTCTTCCGTGGCTTCCGTCGCGACGCGCACCCGATGTCGGTGCTGGTCGGCACGGTCGGCGCGCTGGC
>JBJMVW010000178.1:0-11730 GCA_045810465.1 Massilia sp.
GCGGCAGCCCGGCGGTAACCCCAGTTCCGCAGCGTCTCGAGGGGCATATGCACGGGCTGTGCATGGAAACTTGGATTCTCCGCCTTTGCGGGAATGACGAGCGGGGGCGACAATAAAAAAAGCGCCCGCAGGCGCTTTCATGTATTCCGGAGCAGGGTGATCAGTGCGATTTCATCAGACGGTCCAGCTGACCCATCCACGGCTCGGTCGCGGCGCGGATGGCGCGGTCGTTGGACAGGATCTGCTTGAGCAGGTCGACCTTGCGCAGGCGCGCGGCGCCGTCGAGCGCGGGCACGCCGCCAAGGGTGGCGCTGGCGACGGCCGCGCATTGGTTCTCCAACCGGTCCAGGCCATTCCAGTCGCCCGCCTTGGCGGCGACCGCCATCCCGCTCGTGAGGGCTGCAATGTTTTCGTACATCGAGAGGACTTCGTTGGAGGTCATATTTTGCACCAAGGCAATTTTTTTGGTCCGGATTAGCGGTTGTCCTTTCTTAACGGATGGGGCTTGGCGAACTTTAGGGTTTCGGCTGAAAAAATTTAAAAATATTTTTGCGTTACCTGTGGTGCATGGCCGATCGACCCGGCATGCTCCGGACTCGATCCGCCATTCCCCGGAATTGACGTTTTGGCCTCGTTTTTTGCAGCCCGTCGCATTCGGCGCGCGTTCCCCTAAACGCTTGCATACAGTGCGTGCTGGGTTCTTGCGCCGCGACCGGGTGCTAAAAATAACAGGAGGGGACTTAATGAAACACATGAAGCCAGAGCATGCCGCCGCTGCGGTGGCGCTCGCCTGCAGCGCGCTCGCCGCCCAGGCCGAGGCGCCGTATTCGTTCGCCGCCACCCCGGGCAAGCTGCCGAAGGACGTCGTCCCGCTCCAGTACGCCGCGCACCTGGTGCCCGATCTCGAGGCAAATGCGTTCCGCGGCACCGAGACCGTCGACATCGAGGTGCTGAAGGCAACCTCGAGCCTCATGCTCAACGCCGACAACATGGAAATCGACGGCGCCAGCCTGTCCGGCAAGGGGCTCGGCCAGCTCAGGCTCACGCCGGTGCTCGACCGCCAACAGCAGACGCTGAGCTTCGCCCTCGACCAGCCGCTGGCGCCGGGCCGCTACCGGCTGGCGCTGCAGTTCCGCGGCTTGATCAACCGCGAGCCGCGCGGCATGTTCTATATGAACTACCGGGCCGGCGACCAGGCGCGCAAGATGATCGCGACCACGATGGAACCGACCGACGCGCGGCGCCTGCTGCCGAGCTGGGACGAGCCGTCGTTCCGGGCCCGGTTCAAGCTGACGGTCGACCTGCCGGCCAGCTTCAAGGCCTACTCCAACACGCCCATCGACAAGCAGCAGAAGCTCGACGGCGGCAAACAGCGCATCTCGTTCGCGGCCACGCCGAAGATGCCGAGCTACCTGGTGGTGCTGGTCGCCGGCGAACTCGAACGTATCGCGGCCCGGCAGGACGGCGTGGAGATCGGCGTGGTCACGACCGCCGGCAAGCTGGCCTCGGCCGCATTCCCGCTGGCGGCGACGAAGGACATCCTCCACTACTACAACAACTACTTCGGCGTGCCGTACCCGCTGGCCAAGCTGGACCAGATCGCCATCCCGGGCGGCTTCAATGGCGCGATGGAGAACTGGGGCGGCATCGTCTACAACGAATCGGCACTGCTGTACGATCCGGCGAAGAGTCCGGACTCGGTCAAAAAGCTCACCTTCAGCGTCAACGCCCACGAAGTCGCGCACCAGTGGTTCGGCAACCTGGTGACGATGGCGTGGTGGGACAACCTGTGGCTCAACGAAGGCTTTGCGTCGTGGATGGCGGCCAAGGCGACCGAGCGCTTCCACCCCGAATGGCGGCCTTACCTGGACGGCATCGCCGAGCGCGAGAGCGTGCTCAACCTCGATGCGCGCAAAACCACGCACCCGATCCAGACCCGCATCGACAACGAGGCGCAAGCGGCAAACGCGTTCGATGCGATCACCTACAAGAAGGGCGAGGCCTTCTTGCGCATGCTCGAGGCCTACCTTGGCGAGGAGCCGTTCCGCAAGGGCATCCGTGCCTACATGGCCAACCACCAGTACTCGAACACGACCTCCACCGACCTGTGGCTGGCGCTCGAAAAGGCGTCCGGCAAGCCGGTCGGGAAGCTGGCCTCCGACTGGACCACGCAAGCGGGCTTCCCGCTGATCCGGGTGGCGCAGGCCTGCGAGGACGGCAAGCGCAAGGTCACGCTGTCGCAGGAACTGTTCCGCCTCGACGAACCGGCGGCCGAACAACGCCTGTGGCACGTGCCGCTGCAGGTGGGCACCGTCGACGGCAAGGCCTGGTACACGCTGCTGTCCGGCGCGAGCACGACGCTCACCCAGGCCGGCTGCGACGGCACGCTGGTGGTCGACCCCGAGAGCGTCGGCTTCTTCCGCATCCAGTACGACCCTGCCAGCTTCGCCGCGCTCGCCGCGCAGGCCGCCAGGCTGCCCGACAGCACCCGCCTGAAACTGCTGGCCGACAGCTGGACGCTGGTGCTGGCCGGCCGCATGCAGCTCGACGGCTACCTCAAGCTGGTGTCGGCCTACCGCGACGAGCCGCGGCTTGCGGTGTGGGAGTCGATCCTCAGCAACCTGCGCACCCTCGACAACCTCGCGCGCGGCGAGCCGGAGCAGCCGTTGATCCGCCGCTTCATCCTCGACTTCGCGCGGCCGAAGTTTGGGCAGCTGGGCTGGGACGAAAAGGCGGGCGAACCGGCCGAAGACCGCGAACTGCGCGCGCTGCTGGCCGGCGCGCTGGCGCGTGCCGGCGACGAGGCGGCCATCGAACAGGCGCGCGCGCGGCTGGCGCGCTACCTGGCCGATCCGTCCTCGGTGCGTCCGTCGATGATCGACTTCGTCACCGGTATCGGCGGGCGCTACGCCGATGCAGCGACCTACGATGCGCTGGCCCGGCGGGCCATGTCGACCACCAGCGACGAGGAACGCGGCCGCCTTGGACGCGCGATAATGGCCGCTCAAGACCCGGCGCTGGCCAGCCGCACCCTGCAGATGGCCTTGTCGCCGAACCTGCCTCCGCACGTGGTCAACAACATCGTGCCTGGCGTGGCCCGCGAACACCTCGACCAGGCCTGGCAGTTCGCGGTCGCGCACCGCGAGGAACTGATGAAGAACCTGGACGCCCTGAACCGCGACCGCGCTTTTGCTACCATTGTCACCAGCTCGGCCAATGCCGCGCACGCGCAGATGATGGAGGAGTATGTGCGCCAGAACTTTGGCCCGGATGCGCTGGTGGAAGCGCAGCGCGTCGGTAACGGTATCCGCATCCGCGCGGCGCAAAAGGCACGCCTGCTGCCGCAGGTGCGGGCGGCATTAAAGTAAACGACAATAGATAGATGGGTAGGGTGGGCACCCCGTGCCGACGCGAAAGCATGCTAAGTGCTGAGATACGCGTGGGCAGGGGCTGCCCACCCTACCTGCCCGAAATAATTGATACCTCAACAGAAGGGACACCATGAAAACCAGCTGGACACCGATCAAAGCCGCAATCACGCTGGCGCTGTGCGGCGTATCGCTCGCATTCGCGCCGGGCTTCGCCCAAAACCAGGCCGCCGCGCCGGTGCCCGAGAAGCCGGCCAGTATTACCGCGCTGCCGGGCGACGACTTCTTCGCCTGGGCGAACTCGGACTGGCTGTCGAAAACCGAGATTCCGGCCGATCGCGGCGGCTGGGGTGCGATGGGCGCACTGGCGGAAGACACCAACGGGCGCATCGCCAAGCTGATCGAAGCGCTGGCCGCGGACAAGGCCACCAGCGGCGAAGCGCGCAAGGTGGCCGACTACTACAGCGCCTACATGAACGAGGCCGCGATCGAGGACCGGGGCCTGGCCGCGATCAAGCCGATGCTGGCGAAGATCGACGCCATCAAGGACAAGGCAGGCCTGTCGCGCGTGCTGGGCGAATCGCTGCGCGCCGACGTCGACCCGCTCAACAACACCAATTTCTTCACCGAGAACGTGTTCGGCCTGTGGGTCGCGTCCGGCCTGCACGACCCGGCGCACAACACGCCGTATATCCTGCAGGGCGGCCTCGGCATGCCCGACCGCGCCTACTACCTTGACGATAACCCGAAGATGGCGGACCTGCGCGCCAGGTACCAGCAGCACATCGCGGCGATGCTCAAGCTGGCGGGCTACAGCGAACCCGAGGCGCGCGCCGCAAAGGTGATGGCGCTCGAGACCGAGATCGCCAGGTCGCACGGCTCGCGCGAGGATTCTGCCGACATCCAGAAGGCCGACAACACCTGGACGCAAAAGGACTTCGCCACCAACGCGCCCGGCATCGACTGGAACGCGTTCTTCAAGGCCGCGCGATTGTCCGACCAGAAGAAGTTCACCGTCTGGCATCCCAGCGCGCTGAAAGGCGAGTCGGCGCTGGCCGCCGGCGGCGACCTGTCGGCCTGGAAGGACTACCTGGCCTTCCACCGCCTGAACCATTTCGCCAGCACCCTGCCGAAGGCCTTCGCCGACCAGCGCTTCGAGTTCTACGGCAAGGCACTGTCGGGCACCCCGCAGCAGTCGGTGCGCTGGAAGCGCGCGCTGGCCGCGACCAACGAGGCGCTGGACGACGCGGTCGGCAAGGTCTACGTCGGGCGCTACTTCCCGGCCGAGAACAAGGTGAAGGTGCAGCAGATGGTCGCCAACATCATCGACGCGTTCAGCAAGCGCATCGACAAACTGGACTGGATGGCGCCGGCCACGCGCGCGCAGGCGCAGCAGAAGCTCAAGACGCTGTACGTCGGCGTCGGTTATCCGGACAAATGGAAGTCGTACGAGGCCCTGGTGGTCTCGCCGGCCGACGCTTTCGGTAACGTCGCGCGCGCCGAGGATTACCGCTACGCGCAGCAGATCGCCAAGCTGCACAAGAAGCCCGAGAAGACCGAGTGGTCGATGCCGCCGCAGCTGGTCAACGCCGTCAACCTGCCGCTGCAGAATGCGCTGAACTTCCCGGCCGCGATTTTGCAGCCGCCGTTCTTCGACGCGAAGGCGCCGGATGCGCAGAACTACGGCTCGATCGGAGCGATCATCGGCCACGAGATCAGCCACAGCTTCGACGACCAGGGTGCGCAGTTCGACGCCCAGGGCCGCCTGCGCGACTGGTGGACCAAACAGGACGCCGAGCACTTCAAGGCGGCGTCGAGCAAGCTGGTGGCGCAGTACTCGGCCTACAAGCCGTTCCCGGACCTGTCGGTGAACGGCCAGCTGACGCTGTCGGAAAACCTGGCCGACCTGGCGGGCCTGGCCGCGGCCTACGACGCGTTCCACGCATCGCCGGCGGGGAAGGGCGCGGGCGAGGATGCGGACCGCCAGTTCTTCACCGGTTATGCGCACAGCTGGCGCACCAAGATGCGCGAAGCGTCCGAACGCCGCGGCATCCTGACCGACGGCCACGCGCCGCCGCGCTACCGTACCGCGACCGTGCGCAACCTGGACGCGTGGTACAAGGCGTTTAACGTGCAGCCCGGGCAGTCGCTGTACCTGGCGCCGGAAGACCGGGTGCGCGTCTGGTAATGCCGTCGTTCCCGCGAACGCGGGAACCCATGCTGAAGCGATGTAGCCAGCTCAATATGGGTTCCCGCCTACGCGGCAACGACGTTATAGAGTTTTTGGCCGAATCACGATGACCGATCCATTCGACACAATCACCCGCCGCACCCTCGAGCACTACGAGCGCAACGCGCAAGCCTTCTTCACGGGCACGATCGACCACGACGTCAGCCAGAACATCGCGGCGTTGCTGGACGCCATCGAGTCCGAGGCGCCGTTCACGATCCTCGACCTCGGCTGCGGCCCGGGCCGCGACCTGAAGACCTTCGCCGCGCGCGGCCACCGCGCAATCGGCCTTGACGGCTGCGCCCGCTTTGTCGAGATGGCCCGCGCCTACAGTGGCTGCCAGGTTTTGCACCAGGACCTGCTGCATCTCGACCTGCCGGCAGAACACTTCGACGGCATCTTCGCCAACGCCGTGCTGTTCCACGTCCCCAGTGCGGCACTGCCCGGTGTGCTTGCCAGCCTGTACGCCGCGCTCAAGCCCGGCGCCGTGCTGTTCAGTTCCAACCCGCGTGGCCACAACGAGGAAGGCTGGAACGGCCCACGCTACGGCAGCTACTACGACTATCCGACCTGGGAACGCTTTCTCACGGAGACTGGATTTGTGCCACTGCACCATTATTACCGTCCGCCAGGATTGCCGCGCGAACAGCAGCCCTGGCTCGCCAGCCTCTGGAGAAAGCCTTCTGTTAGGCACCGTACGGATGGAAAGGCCGGTTGAGCATATAGTGAAGTCTCACACATCACCAGATGAGGTATCCAAGATGAACGAGGACCAAATCAAGGGCAAGGCCAAAGACATTGGCGGCAAGATCCAGGAAGAAGTTGGCAAGGCTGTCGGTAGCAGCGAGCAGCAAGCCAAAGGCCTGGGCAAGCAGGTTGAAGGAAAGGTGCAGGAAAAAACTGGCGACGTCAAAGACGCCTTCAACAAGGGCAACCGCTAATCAGTGCCCCCTGTAGCACCTCGCAGCCGCGATTCGTCGCGGCTGTTTCTTTTTGGACATGGGAAGCGGCACAGCGTAGGGTGGGCGGGTCCCCCGCCCACGCGTTCAACTGGCGGGAGCGAGTTCGGGAAGTAGCACGAAGCGTCCTCTGTTTGGACGCGTGGGCGGGAAACCCGCCCACGCTACAAGATGCTCAACGAAAAAAAACAGCCGCGAGGTTTTTCGCGGCTGTGTCGTTGGCGGGACCAGGACTTATTTCGGTTCCGTTCCACCCAGGTTCTTTTTGAAGAACGCCTCGATCAGTCCATATACATGGCGCTGGCCGGCGCGCGACGAGATGCCGTGCTTGGCGCCCGGATAGGTCATCAGGTCGAACTTGACGTTGCGGTTCACCAGTGCGTCGATCAGGCGCGTGCTGTTGGTGAACAGCACGTTGTCATCCGCCATGCCAT
Source organism: Massilia sp. (assembly GCA_045810465.1). GTDB lineage: Bacteria > Pseudomonadota > Gammaproteobacteria > Burkholderiales > Burkholderiaceae_D > Telluria. The sequence continues at coordinate 6,992 of JBJMVW010000178.1, forward strand.
GCACCAGCAGCAGCGGCGATTTCAGGCCGTCCAGGTGCGCGAACACGCCGCTCTGCTGGTAGGCCTGGGGCGCCGATTTCGGCGTGCCGCCCACAAACTGCTCGGTGTAGTGGGTGTCGTACAGCGCCCAGTCGGTCACCGGCGCCACCGACACGCCCATCGCGATCTTGTCCGACGCCGCCGACAGCAGGCGCAAGGTCATGAAGCCGCCATAGCTCCAGCCGAACACGCCGATGCGCTTCGGATCGACAAAGCCTTGCTGGGCCAGCCAGTCGATGCCGGTCAGCTGGTCCTCGACCTCGTGCTGGCCCAGCTTGCCGTAGATGACGTCGGTGAACGCGCGCTCGCGGCGCGACGAACCGCGGTTATCGAGGCGGAATACCACGAAGCCCTGCTGCGCCATGTACTGGTCAAAGTAGTTGCCCCAAGTGCGGGTGACGCGCTGCGAATGCGGGCCGCCGTAGGTGAACAGGAACACCGGATAGCGCTTGGCCGGATTGAAATTGGCCGGCTTGATGATCGAGTAGTACAAGGTCTGGCCGTCGTGCGCCTTGATCGTGCCGAATTCGGTCGGCAGATGGTCCGGCAGGAACTTCGCGTACGGATGGTTCGCATTCAGCTCGTTGTGTTCGAGCCATTGCACCATCGTGCCATCGGCGCGGCGGATCGACACTTGCGGCGGGGTCTGCGGGTCGGAGTAAGTGTCGACGAAGACCTTGCCGTTCTGCGCGAACGTATCCTCATGCCAGCCGTCGCCCTTGGTGATGCGCGCCGGCTTGTCGGCGTTGCTGCCGTCGAGGTTGAGCGTATAGGCTTGCTTGTCGATCACTGCGTCGCGGTTCGACGCAACGTAGACCTTGCCGGCCTTCTCGTCGACCGCCAGGATGTTGTCGATCCCCCAGTTGCCGCTCGAGACAGGGTGCAGCAACTTGCCGCTCATATCGTACAGGTACAGGTGCTTGCGGCCGCTACGCTCGGAGGCCCAGATGAAGGCGTTGCGGTTCTTCAGGAAGCGCAGGTCATCGTGGATGCTGACCCAGGTGTTCGAAGTTTCGGCCAGCAGCGGGCGCTGCGCCAGCGTGGCGGCGTCGACGGCGACCAGGTCGAGCCGCTTCTGGTCGCGCGTCTGGCGCTGGTAGACCAGGGTCTTGCTGTCGGCGCTCCAGTCGGCGCGCACCAGGTAGATGTCCTTCTCGGCGCCCAACTCGACCTTGCGCTGCGCGCCGGTGGTGGGCGACACGATCATCAGCTCGACCAGCACGTTCGGGTCGCCGGCGGCCGGGTAGCGCTGCTCGACCACGTCGGTGCGGTCGGCGAAGATTTCGAAGCGGCGCGCGACCGGCACCGGGGCTTCATCGAAGCGCTTGTACGCAATCGCCGAATCGTCCGGCGCCCAGTAGTAGCCGGTGCGCTGGTCCATTTCTTCCTGCGCGACGAACTCGGCCTCGCCGTTATGGACCGTGCCCTTGCCATCGGTCGTCAACTGGCGCTCCTGGCTGTTGGCGAGGTCGATCACGAACAGGTTCTGGTCGCGCACGAACGACACGTAGCGGCCCTTCGGCGAAATCTTCGGATCGCCAACATTGCCCGAGGCAACCTTGCGTGCCGCTTCCGGCTTGGCCACGTCGACCAGGTACAGGTCGCCGGCGATCGGCACCAACAACTGCTTGCCGTCCGGCGACCAGCTGTAGCTCAGGATACCCGACAGGCTCGCGGTGCGGGCGCGTTCGCGGCGCGCCTTCTCCTCTGCCGACAGGTTCTCGTTGGGAACCAGCTGCTTCGAATCGACCAGGCGGTGCGTGGTCTTGTCCTTCATGTTGAATTCCCACAGATCCAGCTGGAACTGGTTGTCGGCCCGGCCGCGCAGGAAGGTCACGCGCTCGCCGTCGGGCGACACGCGCAAGCTGCGCACGCCGGGGCCGGACAAGGCCGGGTCGCCATGGATACGGTCCAGGGTCAGGCGTTCCGCGGATGCGGGAACGGCCGCGAGCGCGGCCAGGAGAGGAAGAAGAAAGCGCATGGCGATGTCTCGGTAAGTTAGTTTTATGCAACGACCGTGACGATACCAGAGTGGCGCGCGAAAAGCTGTAAATACGGCCGAGTCCGTTGCCCCAAAACCCGGGTCAGAGCACATTTTTTTTGAAACGTTTCTGCCTTTCGGAACGTTTCTTTTAAAACGTGCTCTGACCCCGGTTTTGAGGCAACTAGTTGCCGGCCAGCGCCCGCTGCTTCGATAGGCGGTTGAGCGACCACGACAGCAGCACCGCGGCGACGGTCAGCCCGAGCACCAGGCCGATCCAGAAGCCGGTGGCCGCCATCGGCTTGCTTGGCGACCACGGGAACCATGCCGGCGCAAGCCCGAGGATCCAGCCGACCGGCAACGCCACAACCCAGAACGCGATCATCTGGATCAGCATCGGCGCGCGCGTGACCTTGTAGCCGCGGATGGCCGAGGCGGCCGCAACCTGGGTCGCGTCGGACAACTGGAACAGTGCCGCGAACACCAGCAGCATCACGCAGGTCGCCTGCACGGCGGCGTCGGACGTGTACATGCTGGCGATCGGCCAGCGGAACACGGCGATGAAGGCAGCCGAGGCAAATCCGAACGCAACGCACATGCCGACGCCAACCCAGGCCACGAAGCGCGCCCGCACCGGATTGCCTTCGCCCATCGCCTGGCCGACGCGGGTCAGCGCGCCGATGCCAAAGCTGAGCGGTACCATGAATACCAGCGACACGAAATTGAGCGCGATCTGGTGCGCCGACACCTCCACCACGCCGAAGCGCGCAACCAGCAGGCTGACCACGCCGAACGCGCTGACTTCGGCAAAATGCGTGACGCCGATCGGCAGCCCAAGCCGCAGCATGCTGCCGATCTCGCTCCAGTTCGGGCCTTCCCAGCGCGTGAATGGATAGGTCATGCGGTAGGCGCTCGACAGCCTGATCCAGCCGACCATTGCCGCGAGCATCAGCCACATGCCGCTCGCGGTCGATACCGCGCAGCCGATTGCGCCCAGCTTGGGAAACCCGAACTTGCCGTAGATGAGCAGCCAGTTGACCAGCACGTTGTACAGCAGGCCGAGGATCGCGATCACCATGATCGGCTTGGTCTGGTTGATGCTGGTGGTGTAGCCGTACAGCGCGCGGTAGCAGGCGAAGGCCGGCATGCCGATGCTGATCACGTGCAGGAAGGTCGACGCGCGGTCCGCCACCGCCGCATCGAGGCCGATGTGGTCGAACAGCAGCGTGCACCAATTGGCCGCGACGCAGGCGGTGAGCCCGACGCCCACGCCCATCCACATTGACTCGCGCACCGAGTGCGCGATCTGGTCGTAGCGGCCGGCGCCCATCTCGTGCGCGACCACCGTGTTTATCGCCATCATGATGCCCATCACGGTGACGAGCACGATCGACCACACCGAGGTGCCGAGCGACACCGCCGCCAGTTCGGCCGCGCTGACATGGCCGGTCATCGCCACGTCCGCCACGCCCATCCCCACCGTTGCCACCTGTCCGACCAGCATCGGCCACGACAGCCCCCATAGCGTCGCGATTTCGGTGCGGATCGGCGTCTGGGGGCGGTTCAGGATTGCGGTCGGGGACATGGTTAGTGCGCGGAACGAAACCGACGATTCTACTGACTTATTGCTAAGACCGCGAGACCGGCACCTTTCCCTTGGTTAACGCTGGCCTGCCTCGCGCGGCGGCACCGTCAGCAGGTAAGCATGCAGCGCCCGCAAATCGATGTCGTTCATCTGTCCGAGCGAGCCGAACGGCATCACCTGGCTGATTGCCGACCCGTCCGGCCGGTGGCCGCTGCGCATCATCGCCAGGAAGGTGTCCGGCGTCGAATAGCGAACCATCGCGCTGCCTTTGCCCGGCGTCAGGTTGGCGGCGGCGGGCCAGGTCGGCGGACCGCCGGCAATTTTGCCGCCCGAGAGATGAGTCCCATGGCAGCCGATGCAGGCATTGGCCACATAGGCGCCGTGGGCTGCGGTGATTGCGGCCTCGACCGGTCTGGCCGGCGGCAGTTTATGGTCGATCTTTTCCGACGCGTCCTTGATTACGCCAAACGCATACAGCACCTTCACCGGCACCGGCACCTGGATCAGCGCGCGCTGCCCCGGCACGGCCGGCATCTGCTGGACGTAGGCGACCAGCGCCGCGGTGTCGTCATCGGTCAGGCGGTTGTAATCCTCGCTCGGCATCATCATCACCGGGTTGCCGTTCGGCTTGACGCCATGCCGCAGCGTGCGCACCCAGTCGATCGACTTGTAGCTGGCGGTAACGCTGTTGGCCCCGGCGGTGATGTTGGGCGCCACCACATACATGCCGCCATCCTTGACCACGGTCTTGCCGCCACCGTTCGAGCCATGGCAGTCGACGCAGCCGCGCGTGCTGTACAGGTAACGCCCGCGCTCGATGTGGGCGGCGTCGGCCGTGACCTCGACCGGCCACACCGTCACCGCGATGTTGCGCTCCATCTTGCGCTCGCCCATCGCCTTGCCGACGACCGTCGTGACAATCCCCGCTACTGCCACCGTGGCAAGCGCGATGCTGGTCCGTTTCACCCAGATCCCCATGATGTTTTCCTTTTGTAAATACTCTCGTTAGGAATTTATCATCACTTTGCCGTTCCCAGAAACAGAAAGTCGATGGAATGCAAGTTTTGGTAGCTGGGCCGCAACAGGCCGTGCTGGCCACAACCGTGCGCTATCTGGCGGGGCAGCGAGTTACGA
>JBJMVW010000179.1:0-1853 GCA_045810465.1 Massilia sp.
CGCGCAGGCGGGAATCCATGCTGAGTTCGATCCGTGGTGGTGTGTAACGAAGCGGCGATGCTAACTCAGCATGGGTTCCCGCCGGGCTGCCGCCGAGGCCGGGAACGACGGTTCACCCGGCCTTCGCACTACCCGGCTTGAAAAACTCGATCACTTCGGCCTGCACCCTGGTGCGCTTGAACGGCGGCAGGCTTTGCCAGATGCGGCGCCCGTACGGCTTGCTGATCACGCGCGGATCGCACAGCATCAGCACGCCGCGGTCGTCGACGTCGCGGATGAGGCGCCCCGCGCCCTGCTTCAGCGTGATGATCGCCTCCGGCAACTGGTGGTGCATGAAGCCGTTCATGCCCTGCTTTTCCATCACTTCGATGCGCGCCGCCAGCACCGGGTCGTCCGGCGGCGAGAACGGCAGCTTGTCGATGATGACCAGCGACAGCGCTTCGCCGCGCACGTCCACGCCTTCCCAGAAGCTCTGGCTGCCGACCAGCACCGCATTGCCGGCGTTGCGGAACGAATCGAGCAGCTCGGTGCGCCCGCGCTCGCCCTGCACCAACAGCGGGAACCCGAGGCCGCGATCGGCGAACTCGGCGCGCAGGCGCTCGGCCACACGGTTCACGGCCCGCAGCGTGGTGCACAGGAAGAAGGTGCGCCCGCCGGCCGCCTCGATCACCGGCAGCGCGCAGTCGACCACCGCGTCGGTGTAGCCCATCGAGTTCGGCTCCGGCAGCCCGGTCGGCACGTACAGGATGCCCTGTTCCTCGTAATTGAACGGGCTCGGCCAGGTCTTGGCCGGCTCGCCGGTCAGGCCCATCTGGTTCGAGAAGTGCTTGAAGTCGTTCTTCACGGCCAGCGTGGCCGAGGTGAAGATCCAGCTGCGCGGCGTGCCTTCGCGCTGGCTCGAGAAGATCGGCGCGATCGACAGCGGCGTCTTGTGCAACTGCAGCGAGGACGCGAACGCCTCGACCCACAGCACGGCCTGGTCGCCCTCAACGACCTTGCCCTTGCCGTCCGGCTTCCAGGCGTCGAACGCGGCCTTGAGCTCGACCGCGCGCACGCGGCATTGCTCGATCGTTTCGGCGCGCTCGGCCTGTTGCTCGAGCACGTCGATCAGGCCGTCGAGCTCGTCCTTCAGCTTTTCCAGCGCCGGGAAGAATTCGGAGGTCGGCAGGATCTGCGGCAGCGACAGCCGCGTGCTGTCCTGGGGGAAGGTCAGGCGCAGGTCGCGCGCCGCCTTCTCGACCACCATCACGACCTTGGCCCAGTCCGGCCCGCCGCGCGCGTGCGCGAGGCCCTCGGCCAGCACGTCGCGGCACAGTTCGAGCACCTGCGAGGTCGACACGCTCTGGCCGAAGAACAAGGTGGCGGTGTCGGGCAGCTGGTGCGCCTCGTCGAAAATGATGGTGTTGGCCGACGGCAGCAGTTCGGCCACGCCGGTGTCCTTCAGCGCCACGTCGGCGAAGAACAGGTGATGGTTGACCACCACCACGTCGGCCTGCTGCGCCTCGCGGCGCGCCTTCATCACGAAGCAGTCCTGGTAGTACTGGCACTCGGCGCCCATGCAGCTGTCGCGCGTCGACGTGACCAGGTTCCACACCGACGCGTTCTCGGGCACCTTGGCCAGCTCGGCCTTGTCGCCCGAATGGGTCATCTTGATGAAGCGCGAGATGTCGCGCAGGTGGCCGACGTCGTCGCGCGAGGTCAGGCGCCCGTTCTGCAGCGTGCGCTCGAGGTGGTAGTGGCACACGTAGTTCGAGCGGCCCTTGAGCAGCGCCACCGACACCGGCGCCCGCAGCGCCATGCGCACGGTCGGGATGTCGCGCAAGAACAGCTGGTCCTGCAGGTTCTTGGTGCCG
>JBJMVW010000180.1:0-1553 GCA_045810465.1 Massilia sp.
CACTCATACCCAACACCACGCACATCACATCACACACTCCGCAGACGCTGCGCGAACGCTTCAGCAACGTGCCGGTGCGCGCACGTGTCGGCGACTACGTCAACACCGCATTCGCGCCCGACCGCGCGATGCAGGACATGTCGATGCTGGAGTACCTGGACCTGGTCGCGGCTGGTACGGAGAGGCTGCCTCCCTACCTGGGCAACCTGGAGCTGCGCGAACTGAACCGGTTCTGTTATTGGCCTGCGTTTTTTACGAAGCCGGGCCCGCCGCGCTTCTGGCTCGGCCCGGCGGGAACGGTGACGCCCCTGCATGCCGACTACGACGACAACCTCTTCGTGCAGATCTGGGGATCCAAGCGGATCTTCCTGGCGCCGCCGCACCACGACGAATTCCTCTATGCGCGCGAGGCGAATGCGCTGCTGTTCGGCTCCCCATTCGACCCGGAAGCGCCGGACTTCAAAAAGTTTCCGCTGGCGCGACAGGCGTCAATGATCGAATGCATCGTCCATCCCGGCGACATGCTGTATGTGCCCGCCGGGTGGTATCACCAGGTGCGTTCACTGACGTTTTCACTGTCCGCCAATCGCTGGTCAAGGGCGATGCCGCTGGCGCTCCAGGCCGACCTGTCGTTGCAAGCCCTGGCCGAATAAACGATTAGTTGCGTCGGCTGCTGGGCGGCTCAAGCCCGGTCACTTGCCCAATAAACGAAGGGACTGCTCCCAATCGCCCTCCCAGGCATGCAGGAAGTCGTGCGCCTTGAATGCGCGCTTCAGCGGGCCGAGCGGAACGCGGTAGACGTCGTGCAGTCCCAGCGCCAGCGTGACGGGATTCCAGACCGCGTTGCGCTTCGATTTCCGGGCGCTCGCTTTGACGCGTGCGCCATCGTCGCCGAAAATGCCGATGGCCTGGTCCAGTGCCTTGTCCATGTCCAGCCGCACGATGCCCGCGAACGCTGCCATCGCCTCCGCTTTGCCGATGCCCGACTGCGATTCGCTTGCCGCCGCAGCCTTGGCCAGAGGCAGCGCTTGCGCCTCGTGTTTCAGCTTGCCGGCCAGCCGCTCCAGATCCTTCTTCTGGAAGCGCAGCTCATCGAGCCGACGGCGAAAACCGGATTCGGGCAGCCGCGCGACGATCTTGTAGGCGTCCTTGGTGATGGTGATCAGGACGTCTTCGCTTCCGGCCGCGAGGCGGGCAATGTCGCGCTCGAAGAAGATCGGCGCCGCATAGCCGCCCGACGCGTCGCCGAACAGTTCGGGATAGGCTGCGTCGTAATCGAGCCAGACGTATGGCGTCAACTCGTGCTCGAGCAGGCGAGCCAGGGTCCAGGGCGAGGCGGTCTGCTGCGCCAGCCAGGCGCAGGCTTCGGCGGTGGTGGCCCGGAAGGGCAAGTCCGTGGTGCTCATTGTTCTTTCTGTGAATTGCGCCGGCGGTCCCGCTCACCACCCCAACGCGCCGAGAAAGGGGCAGCGGGTGGATGCGTTTGCATGGCTGACCGCCATTGTAGTGCACCGCTTGCTTGTTCTCAGGTATCAGCCGAGCAGATATCGTTC
>JBJMVW010000181.1:0-1948 GCA_045810465.1 Massilia sp.
CCTGAGCTGATGAACACCCTGCAGACCAAAATGTTCCTGCTGGCCGGCCTGATCGACGCCGCATTCCTGATCGGTGTTGGTATCGCGATGATGTTCGCCTTCGCTGCCCCGAATTTCGGCGGCTAATACCCCGGACTCTTGAATAGCCGGGCCAGCGAAGTAAAAACGCCGGCCCGGCGTACTTCATTCTGAGAAGGAAAAAGCTGTGAACTTAAACGCCACAATGTTTGTGCAGTCCATTGTGTTCCTCATCCTGGCATGGGTCGTCGCGAAATTCGTGTGGCCGCCGGTGATGGGAGCGCTGGATGCACGCGCAAAGAAAATCGCTGAAGGTCTGGCCGCGGCCGACCAGGGCAAGCAGGCCATGGCCGCTGCCGAAAAGCGTGTGCAGGTCGAACTGGCCGGCGCCCGCGACGAAGGCGCCAGGCGCGTCGCTGACGCCGAAAAGCGCGCCCAGCTGGTGGCCGACGAAATCAAGGCCAACGCCCAGGCGGAAGCCAACCGTATCGTGGCCCAGGCCCGCGCGGAAGCCGAGCAGCAAGTGACCAAGGCCCGCGAAGAACTGCGCGCCCAGGTTGCCGGCCTGGCTGTCAAAGGCGCCGAGCAAATCCTCAAGCGCGAAGTGAACGCAGCGGCGCACGCCGACCTGCTGTCGCAACTGTCGACCGAGCTCTGATCATGGCAGAACTCGCAACCGTCGCCCGCCCTTACGCTGAAGCGCTGTTCCGCGTCGCCCAGTCCGAGGACATCAACGCCTGGTCCGCAATCGTGTCGGAACTGGCCCAGATCGGCGCCAACCCGGAGCTGCAGGCCTTCGCCAGCAATCCGAACGTAACGCACGAACAGCTGGCCGACACGATTGCGTCCCTGGTCAAGTCGCCGCTGAACGCCCAGGCGAAGAACTTTATCCTGATGCTGGCCGAGAACGGCCGCATCAGCCTGTTGCCGGAAATCGGCGTCCAGTTCAATGAGCTCGTCAACGCTCAGCAGGGTGCGGCCGACGCGCTGATCTACAGCGCGTTCCCGGTCGAGGCCGGCCAGCTGTCGCAGCTGGTTGCTACGCTGGAAACGAAATTTGGCCGCAAGCTGAACCCAACGGTAACAGTGGATCCCTCGCTGATCGGTGGTGTGCGCGTGGTCGTTGGTGACGAAGTGCTCGATACCTCGGTACGCGCCAAGCTGCAACAGATGCATGTTGCGTTGGTAGCGTAAGGAACTTCGCACGACTCGCCGGCGTCTACCGCCCTTGCCCAACGCATCAAGAAACTATTAGGAGTTAGCACTCATGCAACTTAACCCATCTGAAATCAGCGAACTGATCAAGAGCCGGATCCAGGGCCTCGAAGGTTCGGCTGAGGTTCGCAATCAAGGCACGGTGATTTCCGTCGCCGACGGTATCTGCCGCATCCATGGTCTGTCGGACGTGATGCAAGGCGAGATGCTGGAATTCCCGGGCAACACCTTCGGCCTGGCCATGAACCTGGAGCGCGACTCGGTCGGTTCCGTGGTGCTGGGCGCCTACGAGCACATCTCGGAAGGCGACACCGTCAAGACCACCGGCCGCATCCTGGAAGTGCCGATCGGTCCGGAACTGCGTGGCCGCGTGGTCAACGCGCTGGGCCAGCCGATCGACGGCAAGGGTCCGGTCAACGCCAAGCTGACCGCCCCGATCGAAAAGATCGCCCCAGGCGTGATCGCCCGTCAGTCCGTGTCGCAGCCAATGCAGACCGGCCTGAAGTCGATCGACTCGATGGTGCCGATCGGCCGTGGCCAGCGCGAGCTGATCATCGGCGACCGCCAGACCGGTAAATCGGCTGTTGCAGTCGACGCGATCATCAACCAGAAGGGCCAGGACATGACGTGTATCTACGTCGCGATCGGCCAGAAGGCATCGACCATCAAGAACATCGTGCGCTCGCTCGAGACGCACGGCGCGATGGAATACACC
>JBJMVW010000182.1:0-14821 GCA_045810465.1 Massilia sp.
CAGCACCGACGCCCAGTTCAAGGCCAAGCTGGCGCTCGAGCGCGGCCTGAACCGCGACCCGGCCGACCCCGACTACATCGTCACCGTCAACCTGGTCAAGAACACCCCGGCCTGGATGCAGGCGCTGCGCGCACTGCCGATGAACCTGGGCCTGGACCTGCGCGGCGGCGTCCACTTCCTGCTGCAGGTCGACGCCAAGGCCACGCTCGAGACCAAGGTCAAGGGCATCCAGTCGAGCGTGCGCAGCATCCTGCGCGACAAGAACGTGCGCCACGCCGGCATCGAGCGCGTGGGCAACACGGTCGAGGTCAAGTTCCGCGACCCGGAAACCCGCACCCGCGCGCGCGACGTGCTGGCCAACCAGTTTGCCGACCTCGCTTTTGCCGAGGCCGCCGATGGCACCGACCTCAAGCTGATCGTCACCCTCAAGCCGGCCGCGCTCCAGCGCACCGTCGAGGAAGGCGTCAAGCAGAACATCGCGACCCTGTCCAAGCGCATCAACGAGCTGGGCGTGACCGAGCCGATCATCCAGCAGCAGGGCGCCGACCGCATCGTGGTCCAGCTGCCGGGCGTGCAGGACGTGGCGCACGCGAAGGACATCATCGGCCGCACCGCGACGCTGGAACTGCGCATGGTCGACCCGACCGTGGTGCCGGGCACCGAGTCGAGCGCGGCGATCCCGCTCAATTCCGAGCTGATGACGCAGGGCGCGGGCGCGCCGGTGGTGGTGTCGAAGGACGTGATCCTGACCGGCGACTACATCTCGAATGCGGTGGCCGCGTTCGACCAGAACCAGCAGCCGGCGATCAGCCTCGACCTGAACGGCGACGGTGGCCGCAAGATGCGCGAAGCGACCCGCGACAACGTCGGCAAGCGCATGGCAGTGCTGCTCAAGGAAAAGGGCAAGTACGAGGTGCTGATGGCGCCGACGATCCAGAGCGAGCTGGGCTCGACCTTCCAGATCACCAACATGGGCTCGGCCGAGCGTGCCGGCGAGATCGCGCTGCTGCTGCGCGCCGGCGCGCTGTCGGCGCCGATGGAGTTCGTCGAGGAACGCGTGGTCGGCCCGCAGCTGGGCGCCGAAAACATCGCGCGCGGCCTGTTCTCGACCGTGTACGGCTTCATCGCGATCGCGATCTTCATGATCATCTACTACCACCTGTTCGGCTTCTTCAGCGTGCTGGCGCTGGCCTGCAACCTGCTGTTCCTGCTGGCCCTGCTGTCGATGCTGCAGGCGACCCTGACGCTGCCGGGTATCGCCGCGATCGCGCTGGCGCTGGGCATGGCGATCGACGCCAACGTGCTGATCAACGAACGCATCCGCGAGGAATTGCGCGCGGGTAACACGCCGCAGGCGGCGATCTCGGCCGGCTTCGAACGCGCCTGGGCCACGATTCTCGACTCCAACGTGACCACCCTGATCGTCGGCCTGGCGCTGCTGGTGTTCGGCTCGGGCGCGGTACGCGGCTTTGCGGTGGTGCACTGCCTGGGCATCCTGACCTCGATGTTCTCGGCCGTGTTCGTGTCGCGCGGCGTCGTCAACCTGTGGTACGGCCGTAAGAAAAAGCTGGGCAAGCTTGCGATCGGCACTGTCTGGACCCCTGGCCTGCCGGCTGCGGAAACCAGGGCCACGGCGAAGAAATAACCTCACTCGGGAATCAAGATGGAATTTTTCAAGATCAAGCGGGACATCCCGTTCATGCGCCACGCGTTGGTTTTCAACGTGATCTCGGCGCTGACCTTCGTCGCCGCGGTGTTCTTCCTGGTGACCAAGAACCTGAATTTCTCGGTCGAATTCACCGGCGGCACCGTGATGGAGTTGCGCTATCCGCACGCGGCCGACCAGGAAAAGATCCGCCGCAACCTGGAACGGCTCGGCTACGAGCAGCCTGAGGTGTCGGGCTTCGGCACCGCCCAGGACGTCATGCTGCGCCTGCCGCAGGTGAAGGGCAAACCGGGCGGCACCACTTCGTCGACCGTGTTCAATGCGCTGTGCGCGGCCGAAAACGGCGCGCCCAAGCAAGTCCAGACCACGACCGCCAAGGGCGAACAGGTCTCGCGCACCAGCTGCGTGAATGCGGCCGGGCAGGAAGTCGTGAGCCTGCAGCGGGTCGAGTTCGTCGGCCCGCAGGTGGGCGACGAGCTGGCGCAAAACGGCTTGAACGCGCTGATCATGGTGGTGGTCGGCGTGATGATCTACCTGGCCGTGCGCTTCGAATGGAAGTTCGCGGTCGCGGCGATCGTCGCCAACCTGCACGACGTCGTGATCATCCTCGGCTTCTTTGCCTTCTTCCAGTGGGAATTCTCGCTGACCGTGCTGGCCGCGGTGCTGGCCGTGCTGGGTTACTCGGTCAACGAATCGGTGGTGATTTTCGACCGGATCCGCGAGACCTTCCGCAAGCAGCGCAAGATGGCGGTGACCGAAGTGATCGACCACGCGATCACCAGCACCATCTCGCGCACCATCATCACCCACGGCTGCACCCAGATGATGGTGCTGTCGATGCTGTTCTTCGGCGGCATGACGCTGCACTACTTTGCGATCGCGCTGACCATCGGTATCTGCTTCGGTATTTACTCGTCGGTATTCGTGGCGGCCGCCATCGCAATGTGGCTGGGCGTGAAGCGGGAAGACCTGATCAAGCCGGTCAAGGAACGCGACGAAACCGACGGCGCCGTGGTCTGATCGCCGTCAACCGCATGAGAGCCGCCCCGGCCTGGCCGCGGCGGCTTTTTTTTATCGCCCAGCGCAAACTGTGTCGGATTTGCGCGCTGGAGCGGAAAAATTATTGCAATTGTGTGAGTTATCGCACAGAGCGCCAGAGCGCCGGTACCTTATAGTGGAACCGTCTCTTTCAGGACATCCCTAGTTTTGGACTTCACCCGCTCCTCGAGAGCGGGTTTTTTTTGCCGTGGCGAAACGCCGTGTGATTGTCAAATTTTCTTTGCGCAATGTGAATCAGCGCACAGAACATGGGGCGCGCGGGAACCATAATGGACCTGTCTCTTTCAGGACATCCCTAGTTTTGGACTTGGCCCGCTCCCCCGGAGCGGGCATTTTTTTTGGCGCGCACTGCGGATCAAGCGCTTACTGCCTGGCTGGCGCCACCCCGAGGCTGGCGCCGCGGTTCGCAACCGGCGCAGCGGCCGGCATGCCAGCCGGCATGGCCAGGGCTGCCTCAGCCGCGCCGGTCACCACCGCGGCGGCGCCGGCCGTCATGTGGCCGCCATAGCCGCCCGAAAAGAAGTTAGTCAGCGTCCAGGCGCCACGCCCGAGGATGCCCGCCACCAGCACATTCGACCTGTAGTTGTAGCGCAGGTCCAGCACCAGCCCGTGCGGCAGGTTGGTGCCGAGCCTGGTCCAGCTGGCGCGATGGGAACCGGGCCGGGGCATCTGGGCCGCGCCGCCGAGTCCACCCACCAGCAGTACCGTCTTGCGGCCGGAGGCATCCGGGCTGAACAGTTCGATGGTACGGGCCGATCCGAGGACCCCGGGCAGGTTCGCGGTCAGGTTGCGCCAGCTGCAGCCCTCGTCGAACGACGCCCACACCCGGTTCTGTTCGTCGACCACATAGATATGCTTGACGTTCTGCGGATCCATCACCAGGTCGCGCACGCCGCCGCCGGGATACGCCGTCAGTTCCGTGATCGCGCCGCCCGCGCTTGCCCGGTGCAGGATCAGCGGCCGGCCGATGCCGGCGGTGCCGACGTAGAACGCATCCGGCCTGGCGGCCCCGTACAGCCGGCCGCCGTAGGACAGCGATGAAATCGCTTTGCCGGTCTGGAACAGATTGGCCAGCGTGTCGCCGCGGTCGCGCGATTCATAGATGTTGGCGGTGCCGATCAACATCCGGCTCGGATCGATCCGGTTGAGCACGTACGGATTGTAGAACTGGATCGTGGGGTCGTACTGGAACAGGGTCTGGCCGGCGCCCGGACCGGACGTGATCAGCAAGCCGAGCAGGGTCGGTCCGGCCACCAGCGTGTTGGACGGGCTCCAGGTGGACCGGTTGAAGGCGCCGAGGAACTGGAAGCTGGTGTAACGGATCGAGGACGCCCCACCGGCCGACTTGTCGTCGACCTCGACCACGCCGCCGTCGCCCTGCAGGAAGTCGGTCCAGGTCAGGCTGCCCGGGGCGTTCTGCATCGTGGTCCCGGTATCCTGGGTGCCGCCGAAGGCGATGCGGCTGACCGCGTCAAACGCTGCCGAATGCATCTCGGCCGGCCGCAGGTTGCCGTTCAGTGAAACCCAGTGGCGGCTGGCCAGGTTGGGCTGCTCGAGGCGATAGAAGCCGCCGTCGTTGGCTTCCAGCAAGTTGCCATTGGTGTCGAAATCCATGTCGCGCGCGTCGGCATGGGGAGAGGTGCCCTGCGCGCCATTGCACACCACGTTTTGCCAGGGCGACGCGAGCGAAGCGTCGCCGCGGAAGATGTTCGCGCTGAAGTTGTTGCAGCCGTTTACGTTTGGAAACGGCAGATCCTGGCGGTCGCCGCTGACATACACCACGTTCGGGTCGACCGGGTCGGCCACGACGGCCCCATGGAAGAAGCCCTGGGCGCCGGGAAACAGCGGCGGGACCGGGACCCCCATCGCGGTCCAGGTCACCCCGCCATTGGCCGAGCGGAACACCCCGGACAGCGTGCCGTTGGTGTCGATGACCATCGCGTAGACGACGCCGGTCGTGCGGCTGACCGCCAGCAGGATCTTTCCCGACGTCGCCAGCCCGGCGAGGCCGGTATTCACGGCGGTCCAGCTCACGCCGGCGTTGTCGCTGCGATACACGCCAGCGGCCGCCGGGCCGACGCCGCCAAACCCCGCCGGCGCCCCGGCATACAGGCGCGCGTTGTTGGCGGGATCGTTCACCAGGCTGCTGACGCCACCGTCGGGCAGGCCGGCCGAACCGGAGATGCGGGCGAAGCCGGCGCCGCCGTTGGTGCTGCGGTAGACGCCGCCGCCGTCGAACAGCGTGGCCGCCAGCACCACCTGGCCTGCCAGCCCACCGGTGGTGAGCGACAGCGGGACGATGCTGTTGATGCGGCGTCCGGCAAAGGTGGCGCCGGCCAGGATCGCCCAGTTGGCCCCGCCGTCGGTGCTGCGGATCACGCCAAACCCGGGGCTGCCCTCAAAGGCGTCGGAACTGGTGCTGCCGGTGCCCGCGAAAATGGTGGATGAATTGAGCGGGCTGATCGCGATCGAGTTGATCGACAGCGCCGGCAGCTTGAGGTCGGTAAGCTGGCTCCAGCTCGGTGACGCGGTGTTGACGTTGTTGCTCTTCCAGACGCCGCCGTTGACCGTGCCCAGGTAGACGGTGCCGGGATGGCTCCGGTCGACCGCGATGGCATTGACGCCACCGGACACCGGATTACCCGGCAGGCCTTCGCTCTGCCCGTTGAGGGTCGGTCCGGGCCCTTGTTCCACCCATTGCGCCATTACCGCTGGCGTACTGCACGCAAAAATAATGCCGAGCGTGCAGGCCAATAAACGCCTGATCTTAGACATAGCATTCCCCTTGAGGACGGTGTGCCAGGGTTCCGGAGGTGTGAACTTCGCGAGGGCAACCCTGGACTCCTCGCGCTGTGCTCGCTTAAGAAATGAGCAGGAACCGGGCCACACTGTCGCGTGGCAAGGTTGGCGAGGGCAGGCGGGCTGGGGGGCGGGAAGGGGCGGTCAACCCGATTCCAGCGCGAATTGCCCAGGCGATGGGGTCAGGAAAGGCGTAAAAACGGCCGACAGCGCGGCGCGCTCGCGGTACGGCTGCCGCGCGCCGCGAACGCCGGTGGCTGCGCCCGGAATGGTCGCCTGCAGCGGGGTGGCAGCCGGCCGCCGGCCGTCGACAAAACTTACGCCGGAGTGGCCGGTCGCGAGCTCGGCGCGTTCGACCATTCCTTCTGGGCGCCGTCCAGCTGGCCCGGGAATCCCGGCGCGCGCGCATGTAAAAACCGCCGACGCCGTGGGCGATGCCGGCGAACATGGCGGTTTCCTGATCGACATGCGCGACGCGCCGGGCGAGCGGCGGCCCTGCCTTCTTATTTGGAAGGCTGCCCGGGGCACGGGGTGGGCGGGATGGAGCGTGCAGGGCCGGGGGGCGCCACAGCGATCGGCTTGTAGCCCGGCAAAGGCTTGCGCGGGGGGTGCGAAGGGGGCAGCGGCGGCGGCCGGCAGTGGTCCGCCGGTTTTGTGCCTTGCAGCGGGGGTGGCTTGTCGTTGGGCGAGTCGCAGAAGGGCACGAACCCGCATCCCGCCGACTTATCGCAGTGCCAGGCCCAGTGGCAATCGGCACGCACGGGCACGGCTGCGGCAAGCAGCACGACGGACAGGGCGATCACGGGCAGTCTGGTCATCACGATGAATCGCGAGGCATCGGGCCACTGATCGTAACCCAGGGGAGCCGCTTGCGCCCGCGAGGCTGAGGAGTGCGCGCGACAAGCGCCGGGAACGCTTTACAGCTGACGTTCATCTAATGCGCGCAACCCGGCCACCGAGGGTTCCACGTATTTAATAACGGAGACTACAACCATGAAGAAGCTCACGAGTACGCTCATCGCCAGCCTGTTTGCCGTCGTCACCGGCGCCTCGGCGCAGCCGGCGGCGCCGAACGATGCCCAGATCGCCGCCATTGTCGTGATGGCCAACACGGTGGATATCAACGCCGGCAAGCTGGCCGAGAAAATGGCCAGCAGCAGCGACGTCAAGGCCTTCGCAACACAAATGGTGACCGACCATGCCGGCGTCAACAAGCAGGCGACTGCCCTGGTCAGGAAGCTGCACGTCACTCCCGAAGAAAACGACACCAGCAAGAGCCTCAAGAACGGCGGCGACCAGAACCTGGCTTCGCTCAAGCGCATGAAAGGCAAGGAGTTCGACAAGGCGTATGTCGACGACGAGGTGACTTACCACCAGACGGTGATCGACGCCCTCGACAAGACCCTGATCCCGAGTGCGAAAAACGCCGAACTGAAGGACTTGCTGGTCAAGACGCGTCCTGCCTTCGTGACTCACCTCGAGCATGCGAAACATATCCAGGCCGGGCTCAAGTAGGCGACCGGGATGAAACTGCTGCGAACGCGGCTGGCGTGCGCCTTTCTGCTGGCGTGCCTCGGCCACGCTGGCCGCGCGGCGCCCCATGCGGCACCACCCCGGCATGCCGTCGTGGTCGAGGCGATGCAGTTTTCGCCGGCCCGGCTCGAGGTCAACGTCGGCGAAACGGTGGTCTGGAAGAACAAGGACTTTTTCCCGCATACGGCCACCTCGAGCGACCGAAGCTTTGATTCCGGCGCCATCGCGAGCGGCGCATCGTGGACCTTCAGGGCAACGAGCAAGGGCGTGCACGAGTACATCTGTACCTTGCATCCGGGCATGAAGGGAGTGCTTGTGGTCAAGTGACCCGAGCGGCCCGAGCGGCCTAGCGGGCGCTGCGCTGGCCCGGAATGCCTATACTGGAGTACCTGCCGGCGCAGCGCGCAGCAGATTATCCTTAAACCAAAGGGGGAGCCATGTTGCCAATCACTAACGGTGCCTCGATCTCAGCCTGGATGGCCACCAGCGCCATCCCCATGTTCCCGCCCCTGCAAGCCGATGCCAGGGCCGCAGTCTGCGTGATCGGGGCCGGCATCGCGGGCCTGAGCAGCGCTTACCTGCTTGCATCGGCAGGCCAGGACGTCATCCTGATCGACGCCCTGGGCATCGGCGCCGGCGAAACCGGGCGCACCACCGCGCATTTCTTTCCGCCAGACGAATGGTATGCCGGGCTCGAGGATTCGTTCGGCACCGGCAACGCGAAGCTGGTGGCGGCGAGTTTTGCGCGCGCTACCGACCTGGTCGAATCCATTGTCGACAAGGAAGGCATCGACTGCGAGTTCGAGCGCCTCGACGGCTACCTGTATGCGCTGCCCGGCAACCGCTTCAAGGACCTGGACAAGGAGTGCGAGGCCGCGCAACGGGCCGGGGTGGCGGCCGAACGGCTGGCGCGGGTGCCGGGACTGAGCTTCGACACCGGGCCTTGCGTGCGCTACCCGCGCCAGGCGCAGTTCCATCCGTTGAAGTACCTGGACGGCCTGGCCCAGGCCGTCGTGCGCAAGGGCGGCAGGATCCATTGCGGGACCCGCGCCGTCGAGATCGAGGAGGTCGCCGGCCTGCAGGTCGTCAGGACCGACGCCGGACTGATCAGCGCGCAAGCGGTGGTGGTGGCGACCAACACGCCATTCAATCACCGGGTGGTGATGCATACCAAACAGGCCGGGTATCGCACCTATGTCATCGGTATGCGGGTACCGAAAGGGTCGGTGCCGCGCATCCTGTTGTGGGACACCGGCGATCCCTATTATTACGTGCGGCTGGCGACGCCGTACCCGAACGCCGACCACGAGATCCTGATCGTGGGCGGCGCCGACCACAAGGTGGGGCAGGACAGCCATCCCGAACATCGCTACGACGAGATCGAACGCTGGGTGCGCGAGCGGTTCCCGATGGCGCAGTCGGTTCAGTACCGCTGGTCCGGCGAGGTCATGGAGCCGTCGGACGGCGTGGCCTACCTGGGCCGCGATCCGGCGGGAAGCAAGAACGTGTACCTCATCACCGGAGACTCGGGCAACGGCATGACGCACTGCACGGCCGGCGCCATGCTGGTAACCGACCTGATCATGGGGCGCGACAACCCGTGGAGCGTCATCTACGATCCGGCACGCAAGGTGACGCACGGGGTGTTGGACTTCGTGTCCGAGCAGGCCAACACCTTGTCGCAGTACGGCGACTGGCTGACCGGCGGCGAGCTCGACTCGCCGCAGCAGATTGCCGCAGGCCAGGGAGCGATCGTGCGTGACGGTATGCGCAAGCTGGCGGTCTACCGCGCCGAGTCCGGCGAGCTGCATGTACTGTCGGCGGCCTGCACGCACCTCGACTGCGTGGTGCACTGGAATGGCGCGGAGCGGTCGTGGGATTGCCCGTGCCATGGATCGCGCTTCGACGTGCATGGCACAGTCTTGCACGGGCCGGCTGCCAGGGCGCTCGAGCAGGTCGAGCTCGAGCCACGGCAGGCGGTGCCGCCGGGTGCCCGCGACGCCGGATCGGCCCCGCGCGGCGGGCGCCGGCCCGACTAGGACCGGGCAAACAAAAACGGGGCAAACAAAACTCAGGCCAGCGCGGCGGTCAGGCTGCGCACTTCGTCGGCCGATTCGGCGAGGATCTGCGCGAGGGTGCCGTCGCCGGTCGTGAAGTCGATCGTCGCGGCCGACTGGGCACTGGTCGCGCCGGGCCGCTGGTGCAGCGGCGAGGCGGTCGGCGCCAGGTCGTTGGCCAGCAACAGCGTGTCACCCAGGGTCTCCGGCGGCAGCGCGCGCATGCCGTTCCACATCGCATCGATCGCCCCCATCACCGGCGCCGGCACGCCCAGCCTGAGCAGGACCGCGCGGCCGATCGCCAGCTCGCCGTGTTCGATCCATTCGTCCGGATCGCCGTCCAGCAGGCCCGGGAATTCCCCGGCGCGCGATAGCACGTAAAAACCGCCGACTTCATGGACGATGCCGGCGAACATCGCCGTTTCCGGATCGACATGCGACACGCGCCTCGCGAGCACTTGCGCCAGCGCGGCGACGTGGGTCGAGTGCTGCCACAGCTGGTCGGCCCTGGCGCGCAGCCCGGGGTCGGTGATTTCGCTGTCGAGCTGGCGCACGATCACGGCCGCCGCCAACGCGCCCAGGGTGTGAAAGCCGACCCGCTGCACCGCGGCAGGCACATTGGTGACGTCGTTGCCGCCGCGGTTGTACGACACCGAATTGGCAATCGCCACCGTGCGCGCGGCCAGCAGCGGCTCGGCCTGCACCAGCCGCGCCGCAGCTTCGACGTGACAGTCGGGATCGGCGAGCGCGCGCTGCAGCTTCAGCGTCGCGTCTACGCTGGTCGGGAAAGTGAGCTCGCCGCGGCCAGCCTGGGCGGCAATGCTCTTGAGGGCTTCGAGTCTGTCCATGGAAAAATTATACCTCCATGCACAGCATGCGCTCGCAGAAAATTTCCTACGAGCATTTTCGCGGCAGCCGGGCTCAGGGTTCGCTGAAGATGGCGTCGTAGCCGTCCTTCGGCTCTTCGGTGTCCTGCAACTCGTCGACCAGGCCGAGGTCGACCAATTCCTCGACCGCATTCATGAAACTGTTGACCTTGGTGGCGCCGATCACGCGGTAGATGTCGCCGGCCTCGTTGCGCACGCCGATCAGCATTTTTTCCTGGCGTACCTCGTCGGCCGGGGCCACATCGAGCAGCAGGTTGCCGATGATGTGTTTGTCGAATTTGGCGGGCTTTTTGCCTTCAAGCAGAGCGGTTTTCAAAGTTCTTCCTTTTGTTGTGTTGTTGAATTCGAAACGCTTGCAGGACGCGCGCCGTCCACGATCTGCTGGCGCAGCTTGCGCAGCACCTGCTCGGTCGCGTCGAAATCGGCCTCGCTGAAGGCCGCGAACAGCTGCTTGCCGTGCGCGACCACTTTCGGGAAGACCTCGCGGAACAGGGCATCGCCCGCCGGCGTCAGCCGCACGAAAAACGAGCGCTTGTCGTCACTGTTGCGCTCGCGCACGACCAGCCCCTTCTGCTCCAGCCGTTCGATCACCCCGGTCAGTGTGCCCTTGGTGATCAGGGTGCGCTCGCCCAGCTCCTTGTAGCTCATGCCCGGCGTATTGCCGAGCGTTGCGACGATGTCGAACTGCGCATGCGTAAGGCCGGACTCGCGCACCGATTCGCCCGAAAAGCGTTCGAACCCCTGCATGCATTCGGCCAGCAAGCGCACGCTTCTTAAATATCGTTCCCCCATGGAGGGATTATAGCCGGTGGAGCAGGGGTTTCGCGCGGCACGCCGCGCGCCCGCGCAACGCCACCGAGCGGGTTCGCCTTTTACCGCCGAGACGGTTACCATAGCCGGATTGCAACCGAACCCGAGCAGAAAGTCGTCCATGAATCACCAGTTCCGCGGCATCCTCGCCCTGCTTGTCGTCACCGTCGTATGGGGCACAACGTTTCCCGCGATGAAAGGGTTGACCGGCTACTTTGCTCCGGTATGGATCATTTTCGTGCGCTTCGCGCTGGCCGCGCTGCTGCTGGCGCCGTTTCTGTGGCGCGCGCGCCGCTCCGACCTGGCGTCGGGCGGGCTGCTCGGGCTGATCCTGTTCTTCTGCTTCATGTTCCAGGTCGAGGGGCTGGCGCTGACCAGCTCCAACCGCAACGCCTTCATCTGCGGGCTCAACGTGCTGGTGGTGCCGCTGTTGGGCGTGATCGCCGGGCGCCTGCCCGAACGGCGGGTGGTGGTCGCGCTGGTGCTGGCGGTGGCCGGCCTGGTGGCGCTGTGCTGGGATGGCGGCGGCTGGGGGCGGGGCGACTCGCTGGCGCTGCTGTGCGCGCTCGCGTTCGGCGTCTACGTCAAGGTCATGGAAGTGCGCACCCGCCAGGCCGGGCGCCTGATGACGCTGACCGCCGCGCAGATCACCACGGTCGCCCTGTGCGCCGCGCTCTGGCTGCTGCTGCGCGACGTGCCGCGCGGCGGCGACGCCCTCGGCCAGGATTACGCCGACTACTGGAGCTACATCGGCCGCGGCCTGCAGCTGTACTGGTGGAACCTGGCCTACCTGGGCGCGGTCGCGACCGCCGCCATCATCTCGCTGCAGACCTGGGGCCAGGCCCGCACCAGCGCCAACGAAGCGGCGGTGATCTACTCGTTCGAACCGGGCGCGGCGGCGTTCTTCGCGTTCCTGTGGCTCGGTGAGGCATTGAGCCCGCGGGCCTGGCTCGGCGCGGCGCTGTTGATCTCCGGTATGATAGTCAGCCAATGGAATTCCGAGAGCCGGCCTGCCGCCGCGCTCGCCCCCGAGTAATGATGCCGAACTGTCCCGATGCAGCACGCTGAACTTTCCGGCCTCGCGCAGGAAACGCCGCTGCGCATCCTGCTGGTCAACGCCGGCGAACCGGACGCGCTGACCTGGTCGGGGCTGTACCAGCCGCTGCGGCTGGCGGCCAAGATCGTCGGCCCGGAACGCCTGCACGTCGACGTGCGCAGCCCGGACAAATTTAGCGGCGACAGCCTGCGCCACTGGCACCTGGTGCTGCTGGTGGCGGACGAAGCGCAGTCCAGCCTGCGGCCGGCCAACATGCGCGCGCTGGTCCAGCGCTGCCGCGCGGCGCCGGTCTGGGGCGGGGTCGGCGCCGGCGTGCTGTGGCTGGCCGAAGCCGGCGCGCTGAACGGCGTGCGCACCGCCCTGCCGTGGTCGCTGTACGCCGAGGCCGACAGCCTGGCCGACCGCGCCCTGTTCACCCCCAACCTGTACGAAATCGACGGCGCGCGCCTGACCTGCTGCGGCGGCGCGGCCAGCATCGACTTCGCGCTGACGCTGGTCGAGATCCTGTTCGGCGCGACGGTGCAGGCGCAGGTCAAGGAGATCTTGTGCGTCGACCGCGTGCGCGGGCGCGAAGAACGCCAGCGCGTGGCCCTGCAGGCGCGTTTCGGCGTGCTGCAGCCGAAGCTGACGGAGGCGGTGTCGCTGATGGAAGCGAACATCGAAGAGCCGCTCTCGACCGACGAGATCGCGCAGCTGGCCGGCATCTCGCGGCGCCAGCTCGAGCGGCTGTTCAAGCAATACCTGGGCAGCCTGCCGTCGCGCTACTACCTCGAACTGCGGCTGCAGCGCGCGCGCCAGTTGCTGCTCGACACCAACTACTCGATCGTGCAGGTTGGGCTGATGTGCGGCTTTTCGTCGGGATCGCACTTCTCGACCGCGTTCGGCGCGCTGTTCGGCAACACCCCGCGCGAAGAGCGCCAGCGCAGGCTCAGCCATTAAAGCCAAAATCCACAAAACCGGGGACAGACCACGGTTTCCAGAAAACCGGGGACAGAACACGGTTTAAGGGAAGTCCCGCTAAAACAAGAACTTAGACAAAAAAACCAGCATAGCGACGGTCCGCCGGCCGCAAACCGGTTTTTTCGATATTCGTCGCATCGAACGGGCAGGGTTCGAAAAATAGGTGTCCGTTTAACGAAGTTCACAATAAACCGTGGTCTGTCCCCGGTTTTGGCGAAACCGTGGTCTGTCCCCGGTTTTGGCGTGTCAGGCCAAAAATGAAAATGGCTGTCGCAGTTTGAAAAGAACTTGCACGGCTGTGTTTCTATAATGATTTGATTGTGTGCGGCATGGGTGTCCGCGCGTACTTAAAAGATTCGATGAGGAAGAAGCCATGAACGCAAAGCTTGATTCGGGTGTCACCACGCGGCCGGTCACTCGGCAGACCTTCGACGAGGTCCTCGTCCCGACCTACGCGCCCGCCGCCATGGTGCCGGTCCGCGCCTCGGGCCTCGACGTGTGGGACCAGGAAGGCAAGCATTACCTGGACTTCACCTCCGGCATCGCGGTCTCGAGCCTCGGCCACGCCAACCCGGTACTGGTCGACGCCCTGACCAGGCAGATCAACACGCTGTGGCACCTCGGTAACGGCTATACCAACGAGCCGGTGCTGCGCCTCGGCCTGGCCCTGACCGAAGCGACCTTCGCCGACCGCGCGTTCTTCTGCAACTCCGGCGCCGAAGCCAACGAGGCCGCCCTGAAGCTGGCCCGCAAGTACGCCCACACCAAGTTCGGCCCGCACAAGTCGCGCATCGTGTCCTGCCTGTCGTCCTTCCACGGCCGCACCCTGTTCACCGTGTCGGTCGGCGGCCAGCCGAAGTACACCGAGGGCTTCGAGCCGCTGCCGCAGGAGATCAACCACATCACCTACAACGACATCGAGGCGGCGCGTGCGGCCATCACCGACGATGTGGCGGCCGTGATCGTCGAGCCGATCCAGGGCGAGGGCGGCGTCATCCCGGGTGACCCGCAATTCCTGAAGGCGCTGCGCGAGCTGTGCGACAAGACCGGCGCGCTGCTGGTGTTCGACGAGGTGCAGTCCGGCGTCGGCCGCACCGGCTCGCTGTACGCGTACATGGACACCGGCGTGACCCCGGACATCCTGACTTCGGCCAAGGCGCTCGGCAACGGCTACCCGATCGGCGCCATGCTGACCACCAACGAGATCGCCCAGCACTTCAACGTCGGCTCGCACGGCACCACCTACGGCGGCAACCCGCTGGCCGCGACCGTGGCGCTGAACGTGCTGCAGACGATCAACCAGCCGGCCTTCCTGGCGCGCGTGAAGGAAGCCTCCAGCAAGATCTTCGCCAACCTCGAGAAGCTGGCCGCCGACTATCCGCAGGTGTTCGGCAAGGCGCGCGGCATGGGCCTCTTGATCGGCCTGCCGCTGGCGCAAGGCTACAAGGGCCGCGCCAAGGACATCACCAAGGCCGCCGAGAAGCTCGGCCTGATGCTCCTGATCGCCGGTCCCGACGTGATCCGCCTGGCGCCGGCCCTGGTCGTGTCGGACGCGCAGATCGCCGAGGCCGACCGCATCATGCGCGCCGCGGTCGACAACTTCCT
This sequence comes from Massilia sp., assembly GCA_045810465.1. Lineage (GTDB taxonomy): Bacteria > Pseudomonadota > Gammaproteobacteria > Burkholderiales > Burkholderiaceae_D > Telluria. The sequence goes on from JBJMVW010000182.1 coordinate 14,434, forward strand.
CGCCGCCGCGTAAGGCTGCAAACCCGGCCGGCGCGGCCCTGGCAGGCGCGCCGGCCTTCGCACGCACCGACTTCTTTTGGGAGTTCACATGTACGTTGTCCGTCCGGCAGACCTAGCGGATATCGGCGCCCTCGAGGCGATGGCCGCGGTGACGATGCCGGGAGTGCACACGCTGCCGCGCACGCGCGAGAAGATCGCCGCGTCCGTCGAGCTGTCCATCGCCTCGTTTGCCGCCCATGTCGATATCCCGAGCGAAGAATCCTACCTGTTCGTGCTCGAGGAGCCGTCGACCAAAAGCATCGTCGGCACTGCCGCGATCCATGCCTCGGCCGGCTCGAACGGCACCTATTTCGCGTTCCGCAACGACGTGATCCAGCAGGTGTCGCGC
>JBJMVW010000183.1:0-13398 GCA_045810465.1 Massilia sp.
ACTTCCACTACGTGCTGGTGGCCGGCTCGCTGTTCGCGCTGTTCGCCGGCTTCTACTACTGGAGCCCGAAGTGGACCGGCCACATGTATCCTGAGCTGCGCGGCAAGATCCACTTCTGGCTGTCGCTGATCACGTTCAACGTCACCTTCTTCCCGATGCACTTCCTGGGACTGGCCGGCATGCCGCGCCGCTACGCCGACTACGCGGCGCAGTTCACCGACTTCAACGCGCTGGCCTCGATCGGCGCCTTCGGCTTCGGCCTGTCGCAGGTGTACTTCCTGCTGTTCGTGGTGCTGCCGACGATACGCGGCGGCGCCAAGGCATCGGCCCAGCCGTGGGACGGCGCCGAAGGCCTCGAGTGGACCGTGCCGAGCCCGGCGCCGTTCCACACCTTCGAAACCCCGCCGACGGTGAAGTAATGACCGAACCCCGGAAACCGAACAACGCCAGGACCGCCTGGCTGCTTGCGGCAGTGGCGTTGTTCTTCTTCGTGATGGTCTTCGTCAAACGTGTCTGGCTGAGCTGACGTGAGCAAGTTAAACCAGGGCCGCATCCGCCTGAACCGCAGCACGCTGGGCAAGCTCGTCGTGATCGCGGTGGCGATGTTCGGATTCGGCTACGCGCTGGTGCCGGTCTACCGCCAGGTGTGCGAGGTGCTCGGCATCAACGTGCTGACCCAGAAGGACGGCACCGTGAAGCGGCCGGCCAATACCCAGGTCGACCTGTCGCGCACGATCACCATCGAGCTCGACGGGAACGCGCAGGGACCGTGGCGCTTCCGTCCGACCCAGCGCAGCGTCACCGTGCATCCGAACGAATTGACGACCGTCACCTACGAGGTCGTCAACACCCAGGCGCGCACCGTGAAGGCGCAGGCGATTCCAAGTTATGCGCCGCAGTCGGCGATGCCGCATTTCAAGAAGGTCGAATGCTTCTGCTTCCGCGAGCAGGTGCTGAAACCGAACGAGGCGCGCCAGATGCCGGTGGTATTCTTCATCGATCCCGCCTTGCCGCGGGAAGTGAAGAACATCACCTTGTCGTACACGTTTTTCGAGATAGGCGGCGCCGTGGCGTCGAAGTGACGAAATGGACGAGCCAGGAAAACCGCATGAACGCAAGGCAACGTTCGGGGCCACGCTGAAGGCAGTGTTCTGGTCGTTCTTTGGCGTGCGCAAGAGGAAGGATTACGAACACGATGCGGCGCACCTGAACCCGATCCACCTGATCATCGCGGCGCTGATCGGGGTGTTACTGTTTATCGGCGTGCTCGTCACGGTTGTCCGGATAGCGGTTAGCAAGTGATCAACCTGATTTTTTAGCAGTCCCCAACACCTACAAAGTCTGATTTAGGAGATCGAGATGAGTTTGCCACACACCGCGCCGTACTACTTCGTGCCTGGCCCTTCGAAATGGCCGATGGCTGCCGGCCTATCGATGCTGACGACCATGATCGGCGCCTCGGGCTGGGTCAATGGCCAGCCGTGGGGCCCGGGCGTGTGCATCGCCGGCATCGTGGCGATGGTCGTGGTGCTGTATTTCTGGTTCGGCGACGCGATCCATGAGTCCGAATCGGGCCAGTACGGCGCCCGCATCGACAACTCCTACCGCTGGTCGATGAGCTGGTTCATCTTCTCGGAAGTGATGTTCTTCGGCGCCTTCTTCGGCGCGCTGTTCTACGCGCGCTCGATCACGATGCCGTGGCTGGCCGACATCGACCACAAGATCCTGTGGCCCGACTTCGCCGGCCACTGGGGCAACGGCGGCCCGGCCGGCACCATCGAGAACTTCCGCACGATGGGCCCGTTCCCGATCCCGACCATCAATACCGCGCTGCTGCTGTCGTCGGGCGTGACGCTGACCATTGCCCACCACGCGCTGCGCGCCGGGCACCGTGCCAAGACCGCGTTCTGGCTGTTCCTGACGATCCTGCTGGGCGCGGTCTTCATGGGCTTCCAGGCCTACGAATACCACCATGCGTACACCGAACTGAACCTGAAGCTGTCGTCCGGCATCTACGGTTCGACCTTCTTCATGCTGACCGGCTTCCACGGCTTCCACGTGACGATGGGCGCGATCATGCTGTCGGTGGTCCTGTACCGGGTGCTGCGCGGCCACTTCACGCCGGACAGCCACTTCGGCTTCGAAGGCGCGGCGTGGTACTGGCACTTTGTCGACGTGGTGTGGCTGGGGCTGTATATCGTCGTGTACTGGCTGTAAGCACCGAAAAACGTCGTTCCCGCGAACGCGGGAATGACGTCCAGGGGCGAATGGATCAAACAAGGGGACGGGCTGCGAACGGCAACCTGTCCCTGCTTTTTTATCTGCTTAGCGTAGCCCGGTCGGCTGGATCCACCCCAGTTTGTAGGCGGCGAGCACGAGCAGGAACAGCGTCACCGACAGCCCGACCCGCATCGCCAGCGCCTGCACCGTCCGGTTGCTGCGGCCCTTGTCGCGCATCAGGAAGAACAAGGCTGAGCCGAGGCTGGCGATGATCAGCACAAACGCGATGCCAACGAAGATTTTCATGTTCTTCCCGTACCTTTCAGTCAAGGCCACATTGTAATGCGTATCCGCTTCCGTTTTAGGCCAATCCCCTTCGTTGCCACCGTGCTGCTGGTCGCGCTCGGGATTGCGCTGGGTAACTGGCAGGAGCGGCGCGCCGCGCAAAAAATCGCGATCGGGCAGCGCCTGGACCAGCGCAAGGCCGCGCCGCCGCTCGTGCTTGGCCCCGCGCCGGCCGCGCTCGATGCCCTCGAATTCCGGCGCGTGCGGGTGGCCGGCGAATTCGTGCGCGGCTGGCCGGTCTTCCTCGACAATCGGCCAAATGGAGGCAGGACCGGGTTCTATCTCGTAATGCCGTTTAAAATAGCGGGTTCGGATATGCATGTGCTGGTGGCGCGCGGCTGGCTGCCGCGCGATATGGCCGAGCACGGCAAGCTGCCGGCCTATACCACGCCGGCAGGCACGGTGACGATCGAGGGCGTGGTCACCGGCTCGCCGGGCCATGTGCTCCAGCTCGGCACGCCGACGCCGCTGCGCCCCAATGCGATCGTCCAGAACCTGGAGGTCCGCGATGCCGCGCAGGCGAGCGGCCTGAAACTGGAGCCGTTCTTCATCGAGCAGACCGGGCCGGCTGCCGCGGGCGACGCCATGCTGCGCGACTGGCCGGCGAGGTCGCTGGGCATTGAAAAGCACCAGGGCTACGCCTTCCAGTGGTACGCGCTGGCGGTGATGGCCTTCCTATTTTTTGTGATAACAGGATTTCGAAGTGGAACAAAACATGACGACTGAGCCCGTGCGGGCCGCAGCGCCCGTTGGCAGGGGCCGCTGGAAACTGTTCGCGGTGATCCTTGTGTGCGCCGCGCCGCTGCTCGCGTCGTACCTGACTTATTACGTGCTCAAGCCGCAAGCGCGCAACAATTACGGCACGCTGATCGACCCGCGCGCCCATCCGATCCCGGCGATGGCGAGCAGCACCCTCGACGGCCGGCCGGAAACGCTCGACAAGTTCAAGGGCAAGTGGGTGATGCTCAAGGTCGGCGGCGGCGACTGCAACGACGCCTGCCGCGAGCAGCTGTTCGAGATGCGCCAGCTGCGCCTGATGCAAGGCAAGGAGCAGGACCGCATCGAGCGCGTCTGGCTGGTCACCGACGCCGCCCCGCTCGACACGATCGTGATCCGCGAATTCGACGGTACCCACATGCTGCGCGCGCCGGGCGGCGTGGTCGCCAAATGGCTGCCGGCCGACGCTGGCACCACCCAGGCCGAGCACATCTACCTGATCGACCCGCTCGGCAACCTGATGATGAGCTTCCCGAAAGATCCGGACCGTCCGGCGGCACGCAAGAAAATGTACAAGGACATCGCCAAACTGCTCAAGGCGTCCGCAATTGGTTAATTAGCAAAAGATAAAATGCAAGCTTCAACCCTCGCCCACCTGGCCATCTACGCCGTGCTCGCATCCTGCCTGCCGCTGTCGATGGTCTGGATCTCGTCCGACGCCAACAAGTACCGCAAGCTGGTCTGGACCGCGGCCTTCCTCACCTTCGACCTGATCGTGTTCGGCGGCTTCACGCGCCTGACCGACTCGGGCCTGGGCTGCCCGGACTGGCCGGGCTGCTACGGCCTGGCCAACCCGTTCCTGGCACATGAACATATCTCGGCCGCCGAGGCCGCCATGCCGACCGGCCCGGTCACCGTGATGAAGGCATGGATCGAGATGATCCACCGCTATGTCGCGATGGGCATCGGCGTGGTGATCATCACCCTGATGGCCAAGTCCTGGCTGCAATGGCGGCGCTCGCACAACCGCGCCTTCGCACCGGCTCTGCCGACCGCGCTGTTCCTGTTCGTGCTGCTGCAGGGCGCATTCGGCGCGTGGACCGTGACCATGAAGCTGCAGCCGGTGATCGTCACGATCCACCTGCTGCTCGGCCTGGCGCTGCTGTCGATGCTGGTGTGGCTGGGCGGGCGCGAAGACAATGTGCTGAACCCGCCGGCCCCGAGCCGTGATGCGGCCGGGCTGCGCCGGGTGCGCACGCTGGCCATGCTGTCGGGCGTGGTGCTGCTGGTCCAGCTGGCCCTGGGCGGGTGGGTGAGCACTAACTACGCCACGCTGGCCTGCAATGACCTCCCGCTCTGCAACGGGCAGCTGGTGCCGGAAATGGACTTCGGGCACGGCTTTACCGTGTGGCGCGAACTCGGCATGACTGCCGCCGGCCACTACCTGCCGTTCTCGGCGCTGACCGCGATTCACTGGGTGCACCGCAATTTCGCGCTGGTGGTGCTGGTGGTGCTGGGGCTGACGCTGTGGCGCGCCTGGCCGCACGCCGGCCTGCGCCCGACTGTGCGCAAGCTTGCGCTGGTGCTGGGCTTGCAGATGCTGACCGGGATTGCGACCGTGTTCTTGAATTTCCCGCTGACCATTGCGGTGTTGCATAACGCGGGGGCGGCGCTGCTTGTCCTGCTGGTGACCATGTTAAACTACAAAGCAAAGTACCAACTCGACGTGGCGCGGCCTGCGTCCGCCAATCCGGACGTCACGCCCGCGAGCCTCCATCAATGAGCACCCAGACCGCCATCCAGAAACCAGCCACCCGCGTTGCCCAGTACTGGGCGCTGACCAAGCCCCGGGTGACCCAGCTGGCCGTGTTTTGCGCCGTGATCGGCATGTTCCTGTCGACCGACGGCTTCCCGGGCTGGCGGCCGCTGGTCGCCGGCACCATCGGCATCTGGCTGCTGGCCGGCGCCGCGTTCGCCGTCAACTGCCTGGTCGAAGCCGAGATCGATGCGCGCATGGCGCGTACCGCGCGCCGCGCCACCGCGATGGGCGAGCTGACCCGCACCCAGACCATCCTGTTCTCCAGCATCATCGGCGCGGCCGGCATGTGGGTGCTGTACACCCAGGTCAATCCGCTGACGATGTGGCTGACCTTCGTCACCTTCGTCGGCTACGCGATCATTTACACGATCATCCTGAAGCCATCGACGCCGCAGAACATCGTGATCGGCGGGCTGTCGGGCGCGATGCCGCCGGCGCTCGGCTGGGCGGCCGTCGCCAACGAGGTGCCGATGCAGGCCTGGCTGCTGGTACTGATCATCTTCATGTGGACCCCGCCGCATTTCTGGGCGTTGGCGATGTACCGCCGCGACGACTACGTGCGCTCGGGCCTGCCGATGATGCCGGTCACGCACGGCCTGCAGTTCACCGGCCTGAACGTGTGGCTGTATTCGATCGCGCTGGCGGCCACCACCTTGCTGCCGTACGCGGTCCAGATGAGCGGCCTGCTGTACCTGCTTGCCGCGATCGGGCTCAACGCGGTGTTCCTGTGGCATGGCTGGCGCGTGTACAAGCACTACAGCGACCAGGTGGCGCGCAAGGCCTTCGCCTGGTCGATCGTCTACCTGTCGCTGCTGTTCGCGGCGCTGCTGGTCGATCACTACTTCAGGTTCTGAGATGAAAAAACTACTGACCCTGCTCGTCATGGCCGTGCTGCTGGCCGGCTGCGACAAGCTGTCCAACCGGCCGCAAAGCTTCCAGAACACCGATGTCACGGGTCTCGAATACGGCAAGGGCTTCGCGCTGACCGACCACCACGGCAAGCCGCGCACGCTGGCCGACTTCCGCGGCAAGGTGGTGGTGTTGTTCTTCGGCTATACCCAGTGCCCGGATGTGTGCCCGACCACGATGGCCGAGATGGCGGCCGTGCTCAAGCAACTGGGACCGGCGGCCGACAAGGTGCAGGTGCTGTTCGTCACCCTCGACCCCGAGCGCGACACCCAGCAGTTGCTGGCGCAGTACGCGCCGGCGTTCGACCCGCGCTTCCTCGGCCTGTACGGTACTCCCGACCAGACCGCCAAGGTGGCCAAGGAATTCAAGGTCTTCTATTCGAAAGTGCCGGGCGCCACGCCGGACAGCTACACCATCGACCATACCGCGGGCAGCTACGTGTTCGACACACAGGGCAAGCTGCGCCTGTTCGTACGCAACGGCCAGGACCCGCGCGCCATCGCGCACGACATCCGCCAGCTGTTATCATGACGTAAATATCATTTACGCATGGACGGCATGGAAAAGACCACAGGAAGAAACTACACCCGCGTCGCCACCGTCGTCCTGCTGGCGATCGGCTGCCTGTACGTCCTCCTGCCTTTCCTGCCTGCGATCCTGTTCGCCGCCGCCGTCGTTATTTCTTCCTGGCCGATGTACCTGGTGCTGCTCGCGCGCATGCGCGGGCGCCGCACGCTGGCGGCGCTGACGATGACGCTGAGCTTGACGCTGCTGGTGATCATTCCGTTGGCGCTGGTCGCCTACAACCTCGCCGACGACGTCGCGCGCGCCTACGATGAAGTCAGGAACGCGCTGGCGCATGGCGAACTGCTGCCGCCCCAGTGGGTGCGCCGCATCCCGCTGGTCGGCGCGCCGGCCCACGACTACCTGAGCCAGCTGGTCAGCAGCCGCGACAACATGATGGAACTGGCCCAGCGCATGATGGAGCCGGCGCGCCACTACCTGATGGCGGGCGGCCTCATGCTCGGCACCGGCGTCGCCCAGATGAGCCTGGCCGCCTTCGTCAGCTTCTTTTTCTACCGCGACGGCAAGGCGCTGCTCGAGGTGATTTCGGCCGCCATGCGGCGCGTGATGGGCGAGGGCGCCGGCGAGGTGGCCAGCATCATCAGCCAGACCGTGCGCGGCGTGATGTACGGGCTGCTCGGCACCGCGCTGGCGCAGGCGCTGGTGGCCGCGCTCGGGTTTGCGATCGCCGGCTTGCCGGCTGTGCCGCTGCTGTCGGTGCTGGTGTTCGTGTCGTCGCTGGTCCCGGTCGGGCCGCCGCTGGTCTGGGGCGGGGCCGCGATCTGGCTGTTCATGCAGGGCAGCGTCGGCTGGGGCGTGTTCATGCTGGTCTGGGGCCTGTTCCTGATCAGCGGCGTCGACAACGTGGTGCGGCCGATGCTGATCAGCCGCGGCAGCAGCCTGCCGTTCCTGCTGACCTTGCTCGGGGTGCTGGGCGGCGTGTTCGCGTTCGGGTTCGTCGGCATGTTCATCGGGCCGACCTTGCTGGCGGTGGGGTATTCGCTGGTCAGCGGCTGGACCGGCACCCGCGACCAGGTGATCCGGCAGGACAGGCGTTAGTCGAGGTCGTCCGGATCGCCGCCGCGCTCGAGCCGCGGAATCACCTTGACCAGCACGATGCGCGGCCCGTTCATTTTCTTTACCACCACGTCGAACTTCGGAAACTCGATCCGCTGCCCCTGCTTTGGAATGTCGCCCAGCTTGGCCATCAGCAGGCCGCCCACCGATTCCACCTCGTCCAGTCCCATCTCCTCGTTGTTGATGTCGATCCCGAGCACGCGCTCGAGCGAGAAGATCGGCAGGCTGGCCTTGCCGATCAGGGTGCCGTCCGCCTGCGGCAGCCAGTCGTTTTCATTGAGGCGGAACTCGTCGCGGATCTCGCCGACCATGGCGCCGAGCAGGTTGTCGAGCGTGATGAAGCCGACCGGCCGCTTGCCTTTTTCGCCGATCAGCGCGAAGTGCGGCGCGCCGCTCTTGAAGCGGCGGAAAATTTCAGGCGCCGGGGTGCGGGCCGAGATGATCTCGACCGGGCGCAGGAAGTCGGCCAGGTCGTTGATCTCGCGTCCGGACTGCTGGGCGAAGAACAGGTCCTTCAGGTGGATGATCCCGAGCACTTCCTCGCCTTCCTCGTCGAAGTAGGGGTAGCGCGAGAAACGGTTGCGGCGCACCGTCTCCAGGTTCTCCTGCACCGAGCGGTTGGCGTACAGCGCGATCACCTCGTTGATCGGGCGCATCAGGTCGGCCACCGTCATCTGGCTGAAGTCGAGCGACTGGGCCAGGATATGGCGCTGGTCGTGGGTGATCTTCTCACCCGGCGCGCCGGTGCTGGTGCGCAGGATCAGTTTCAGTTCGTCGGTGGAATAATGCGTTTCGTGGCTGCCGGCGCCGGCCAGGCCGGCAATGCGCAGCACCAGGTTGGCGCTGGCGTTGAGCAGCCAGATGGCCGGGTACATCAGCCAGTAGAAACCGTACAGCGGCAGCGCGCTCCACAGGCCGACCGCCTCCGGCAGGCGGATCGCGAGCGACTTGGGCGCCAGTTCGCCGACCACGATGTGCAGGAACGAAATGACGCCGAACGCGAACACGAACGAGACGCCGTGGATGACCTCGGGCGAGGTGACCCCGACGGCCCCGAAGGCCGGCTCCAGCAGCCGCGCGAAGGCCGGCTCGCCGACCCAGCCGAGGCCGAGCGAGGCCAGCGTGATGCCGAGCTGGCAGGCGGACAGGTAAGCGTCGAGCTGGCCGTGCACCTTGGCCAGGATGCGGCCGCGCAGGCCGGTGGTTTTCGCGATCGCGCGCACGCGCGTCTTGCGCAGCGTGACGATGCCGAATTCGGCCGCCACGAAGAAGCCGTTCAGCGCGACCAGCAGCAGGGCGAGAACGACAAATAAAACGTTTTGCATATAAAGAAATTGGTTTTTGGAAAGGCAATGCCGGGACGCATTGTACGCTCAGGCCGCGCCTAGCACCCCCTTGTGTACTGCCGACAGGATGGCTTCCACTGCCGGATGCTTGATCTTGCGCTCGTTCGAGATCGCATAAAACTGTTCGCGCACCTGGGGCACCTGGCCGACCAGCACCGCCCCGTACTGCTCGGCCAGGTCGCTGGCGAGCGCGGCCGGCGCGAAGAACAGGCCGAGCCCGCGCCGCCCGAAGGTGTTGAGCAGCGCGTTGTCTTCGAACTCGCCGACCACGTCCGGCCGCACATTGTGCAGCTCGAACCATTCGTCGATTCTTCCACGCAAGGCATTATTACGCGTCGGCAGCAGGAACGGCGCGCCGTTCAAATTCCCGGGAAAGCCCTCGGCGTACACCGCGGCCAGGGCCGGCGCGCCCACCAGGATGGTTCCGCTTTCGAACAGCTGGTGGCTGAACACGCGCAGCGTCGTGCCCGAGCGCACCGCGCGGTCGGTCAGCACCACGTCGAGCTTGTGCAGCGCCAGCTCGCCCAGCAGCGCCTCGAACTGGTCTTCGTAGCACACCAGCCGCACCGGCGTGGGCAACTGCGTGGTCGCTTCCAGCAGGCGATAGGCGGTCAGCTTGGGCAGCGAGTCGCTGATCCCGACCGTCAGCAGGGTGCGCGCGCTGTCGGCCTGGTCCAGCGCTTCCTGCATCTGTTCACCCAGCAGGAAGATCTGGTCGGCATAGTTCAGCGCCAGGCGCCCGGCCTCGGTCAGCACCAGGCGCCGCCCCTGCTGGGTGAACAGGGATTTGCCGGCCGACTGCTCCAGCAGCGCCAGCTGGGTACTGACGGTCTGGATTGCCAGGCCCAGCCGTTCGGCCGCGCGCGTGATGCTGCCCTCCTTGGCCACCACCCAAAAGTAGTAGAGGTGGCGGAAATTGGTGCCCGAGTTTTTCATCTCTTCCGTTTTTTCGAAGTAATGCTTCCATTATCTTCGCTTTTTTGCGAGCTTGCACGGTCGTACACTGCGTCCTGTCAATAAACAATTTGGAGAGAAAACAAGATGAAGCATTTCAAAGTGTCATTCATCGTCACCGCGCTGTGCCTTGCGGCGGCCGCATGGTGGGGCTATGCGCACAGCGGGCTGGCCGGCGCGCTGACCGCGGTCGGTATCGCGGCCATCCTCGCGGTGATGGAGGTATCGCTGTCGTTCGACAACGCGGTCGTCAACGCCTCGGTGCTGAAGACCTGGGACGCATTCTGGCAAAAGTTGTTCCTTGGAGTAGGCATCATCATCGCCGTGTTCGGCATGCGGCTGCTGTTCCCGCTGGTGATCGTCGCGGTCGCGGCCGACCTTGGGCTGATGGACGTGTGGAACCTGGCGCTGACCGATCCGAAGCAGTATTCGATGCACCTGACTAACCACCACGCGGAAGTGGCGGCCTTCGGCGGCATGTTCCTGCTGCTGGTGTTCCTGAACTTCCTGCTCGACGAGGACAAGGAAATGCACTGGCTCGGCCACTTCGAAGCCAAGCTCGGCGCGCTCGGCAAGGTGTCGTCGATCTCGGTGATGGTGGCGATCGGCACCCTGATGGCGAGCCTGGCCCTGGTTGGCGAAGCGCAGAAGATGGTGGTGCTGATGTCGGGCCTGTGGGGCATCCTGATCTACGTCGGCGTCGACATGGTGAGCAGCCTGCTGGAGAAGCAAGAAGAGGGCGGCAGCAACGTCGGCGACATGGTCAAGAAGGGCGGTATCGGCGGCTTCCTGTACCTCGAAGTGCTCGATGCATCGTTCAGCTTCGACGGCGTGATCGGCGCGTTCGCGATCACCACCGACGTCGTGATCATCATGCTGGGTTTGGCGATCGGCGCGATGTTCGTGCGCTCGCTCACAGTGTTCCTGGTGAAGAAAGGCACACTCGACGAGTTTGTCTACCTAGAGCACGGCGCGCACTACGCGATCGGTATCCTCGCGGCGATCATGTTGTTGAGCATGAAGTTCCATATCCCGGAGATCTTCACCGGCCTGGTTGGCGTGGCCTTCATCGGCGCCTCGCTGTGGTCGTCGATCCGGCACAAGAAGCTGGCCCTCGAAGTCCGCGAAGAAGAAAAACAGTTGGTGTAAGCGTAGGGTGGGCGGAGGACCGCCCACCCTACCAAGCCGGCTCAACAGCCGGCACGTAAAGAACCGCACGGTGAGCGGCAGAACACCAGCTCGCTGCGCGTGGTACCCAGGTGTTCATGAGAAGTCATTTACTTTCTAGGAGAAACACATCATGGCAATCAGTCTGCAAAAAGGCGGTAACGTCAACCTGTCGAAAGAAGCGCCGGGCCTGACGAAGATGACGATCGGCCTCGGCTGGGACATTCGCGCCACCGACGGCGCCGGCTTCGACCTCGACGGTGCAGTATTCCTGCTCAACCAGTCCGGCAAGGTTCGTTCGGACGCCGACTTCATCTTCTACAACAACCTGAAGTCGGCCGACGGCTCGGTGGTGCACTCGGGCGATAACCGCACCGGCGCCGGCGAGGGCGACGACGAAACCATCAGCATCGACCTGTCGAAGCTCCCCGCCGACGTCGACAGGATCGTGGTCGGCGTGACCATCCACGACGCGGAGGCGCGCCGCCAGAACTTCGGCATGGTCGGCAAGGCGTTCATCCGCTGCCTCAACGCGAACGGCAACACCGAGATCGCCCGCTACGACCTGTCGGAAGACGGCTCGACCGAAGCGGCGATGGTTTTCGGCGAGGTGTATCGTAACGGCGCAGACTGGAAGTTCCGCGCGATCGGCCAGGGCTTCCAGGGCGGCCTCGGCCCACTCGCCAAGAACTACGGCGTTGCTGTTTAATCGCAACCAGGTTTGCTGCCCGCGCCACGTGCGTCGGGCGGCACCCAGAAAGGAAGTCTCCAATGCCAGTATTTACCGTGACCGGGGATGTCGATCCCTTCCTGCATGTGTCGATGAGGCACGGCGAGACCATCTACTGCGAGTCCGATGCGATGGTCATGATGGAGTCGACGCTCGACCTGAAGGGCAAGATGCGCGGCGGCCTCGGCAGCGCGCTGATGCGGACCTTCGCCAACGGCGAGTCGTTTTTCCAGCAGCACATCGAAGCGGCGCGCGGCGACGGCGATTGCCTGTTGTCGCCGACCTTGCCGGGCGCGATGCAGGTGGTCGATGTGGGGCCGAGCGGCAACTACATCATCAGCGATGGCGCGTTCGTCGCGGCCACCTCCGGCGTCGACCTGCGGGTGCGCACGCAAAGCCTCGGCAACGCGCTGTTCGCCGGCAGCGGCGGCTTCTTCGTGACCGAGACCTCAGGCAGCGGGCAGGTGGTGGTGTCGGGCTTCGGGTCGATGTCGGTACTGGACGTGGAGCCGGGCAAGGACGCGATCATCGACAACTCGCACGTTGTGTGCTGGGACAGCACGCTGCGCTACGAGGTGTCGATCACGACCGGGCAGAGCAGCGGCTTCCTGGGCAACCTGATCAACAGCCAGACCAGCGGCGAGGGAATCGTCCTGCGTTTCTCGGGCCGCGGCAAGATTTATGTTTCTTCCCGCAACCGCAATGCATTCCGTGCCTGGGTGCAGCAATCGGGCGGACGGGGCTAATTCAAGGAGTAACTATGACAGTCAATCTGCAAAAGGGCCAAAAAATCTCGCTTGAGAAAGAAGCGGGCGGCTCGTTGTCCAAGGTCACCATGGGCCTGGGCTGGGACGCGATCAAGTCGAAGGGTTTCTTCGGCTTCGGCGCGAAGACCGAGAGCGTCGACCTGGACGCCTCGTGCGTGATGTTCGATGAAGCCAACCGGCCGGTGGACGTGGTCTGGTTCCGCCAGCTGAAAAGCAAGGACGGCAGCATCGTGCACACCGGCGACAACCGCACCGGCGCGGGCGAGGGCGACGACGAGCAGATCATCGTCGACCTGTCGCGCGTGCCGGCCAACGTCAAGTCGCTGGTGTTCACCGTCAACAGCTTCACCGGGCAGAACTTCTCGCAAGTGGAGAACGCGTACTGCCGGATCCTGAACGCGGCCAACCAACAGGTGGTGGCGCGCTACGACTTGTCGGTGCAGGGTTCGCACACGGCGCAGGTCATGGCCAAGCTGTACCGCCATGGCGGCGAGTGGAAGATGCACGCGATCGGCGAGAACGCGAGCGGACGCACCTTCGACGATTTGATGCCGATGATTACGCCGCATTTGTAAGCGCAGGCATGTAAAAAGAAACCGGGGCTGGTCCCCGGTTTTTCTATATGTAGGGTGCGCTCTCGAGCGCACACTATGATTTTCCGACGCCTAGTGACCGCGTTTCTGCACCAGGGCCGTGCCGACCCCATGGCGCTTGCCTTCGCTCACCGCCGTCACCGTCCCGTCCGGATTGAACACGATCGCATTCGCCGCCCCTATCTCCTCC
>JBJMVW010000184.1:0-6857 GCA_045810465.1 Massilia sp.
CCAGGTGGTCGAGGCGATGATCGTCGAGCGCGCGCAGATCCAGCTGGCCAAGGAAATGGGAGTCAAGGTCGACGACACCACGCTCGACCGCGCGATCGGCCGCATCGCCGAAGGCCAGAAGATGACGGTGCAGGAGATGCGCAACCAGATGGAAAAGGAAGGACTGACGTTTTCCCAGTTCCGCGAAGAGATCCGCAACGAGATCATGATGCAGCAGCTGCGCGAGCATGAGGTCGACCGCAAGATCCAGGTCTCGGACGCCGAGGTCGACACCTACATGGCCGCCGAGAAGGCCGCCGCCGCCGACAAGGTCGAGATGGACATCGCGCAGATCCTGGTCAGCATCCCGCAGAACGCCTCGCCCGAACAGATCGCGGCCCGCAAGGCGCGCGCCGACGACGTGCTGCGCCAGCTGCGCACCGGCGCCGACTTCGCCAAAATCGCGACCACCTACTCCGATGCGCCGGACGCGCTCAAGGGCGGGGCGATCGGCTGGCGCGACCCTGACCGCCTGCCGCCGCTGTTCGCCACCGAACTGCGCAAACTCAAACCGGGCCAGGTGACCCAGGTGATCAAGTCGAACACCGGTTTCCACGTCCTCAAGCTGGTCGACAAGCGCAGCCTGGCCGGCACTGGCGACAAGACCGTGGTCGAGCAGATCCACGCGCGCCACATCCTGATGAAGCCGAACCCGACCATGACCGAGGCCGAGGTCAAGCGCAAGCTGCTCGAGATTAAGGAAAAGCTCGACAACAAGGCCGCGACCTTCGAGGACCTGGCGCGCCAGTACTCGCAGGACGGCTCGGCGACCAAGGGCGGCGACCTCGGCTGGCTGTACCCGGGCGACACCGTGCCGGAATTCGAGACCCCGATGAACGCGCTCAAGCCGGGCGAGGTGTCGGGCATCGTGCAGTCGCCGTACGGCTTCCACCTGATCCAGGTGGTCGAGAAGAAGAGCGAAGACGTGAGCAAGGAAAAAGAGCGCAACCTGGCGCGCCAGGTGATCCGCGAGCGCAAGACCCAGGAAGCGATGGAAGACTGGGCGCGCCAGGTGCGCGACCGCGCCTACGTCGAGTTCCGCGAGGACAAGTAAGCCGATGCCGACGCCGCAGGCTGTCCGTCCGGTGCTGGCGATTACCACCGGCGAGCCGGCGGGAATCGGACCGGAAATCTCGATCCGCGCGGCGTGGGCGCTGCGCGACGTCGCCAACTGCGTGCTGGTCGGCGACGCCGCCTTTTTGGCGCTGACCGCCAGCCTGGTCGACCCTGGCATCCGGGTGTCGGCGCTGTCGATCCAGGCGCTGCGCAACGGCGGCCTGCCGCAGTTTGGGCGTGACCGGATTGCCGTGGTCGACGTGCCGCTGGCGGCGCACGTGGTGCCGGGCACGCTCAATGCCGAAAACGGCCGCGCGGTACTGGCCACGCTCGACCTGGCGGTCGAAGGCGTGCAGGCCGGCTGGTTCGACGCGATCGTCACCGCGCCGCTGCAAAAGAGCGCCATCAACGATGCCGGGATTGCGTTTTCCGGCCACACCGAATACCTGGCCGGGAAGACCGCCACCCCCAAGGTGGTGATGATGCTGGCCGGTTCGCCCGGCGCGCGCCAGCCGTACCTGCGCGTGGCGCTGGCCACCACCCACCTGCCGCTCAAGGACGTGCCGGCCGCGATCACGCGCGACGGCCTGGCGCAGGTGCTGGGCATCATCGACGCCGACCTCAGGACGAAGTTCGGCATCGCCGCGCCGCGCATCCTGGTCGCGGGCCTGAACCCGCACGCCGGCGAGAACGGCTACCTCGGGCGCGAGGAAATCGACGTGATCGAACCGGCGCTGCAGGCGGCGCGCGCGCGCGGCATCGACGCGCGCGGCCCGTACCCGGCCGACACGCTGTTCCAGCCCAAGTACCTGCAGGACGCCGACTGCGTGCTGGCGATGTACCACGACCAGGGCCTGCCGGTGCTCAAGCACGCCACCTTCGGGCGTGGCGTCAACATCACGCTGGGCCTGCCGCTGATCCGCACCTCGGTCGACCACGGCACCGCGCTCGACCTGGCGGCCCAGGGCCTGGGCCTGGCCGACTGCGGCAGCATGGAAGAGGCGATCCGGGCCGCGCTGCAGATGGTGCACGCGCAGCGCGCCGCGGCTTCCCGACAATCATAAAGACAACATCAATGAAACACGTCGCACGCAAGCGCTTCGGCCAGAACTTCCTGACCGACGGCCACGTCCTCCACAACATCATCGAGGCGATCGGGCCACGGCGCGGCCAGGCGATGGTCGAGATCGGGCCGGGACTGGCCGCGATGACCGCGCTGCTGCTCAAGGAGCTCGACCATATGCACGTGGTCGAGCTCGACCGCGACCTGGTCGCGCGCCTCGAAAAAGCCTATCCGCCCGAGCGCCTGGCCGTGCATTCGGCCGATGCGCTCAAGTTCGACTTCGCGAGTATCCCGGTGCCGGAAGGGCAAAAGCTGCGCGTGGTCGGCAACCTGCCGTACAACATCTCGAGTCCGCTGCTGTTCCATCTTGCCGAGTACGCGCACCTGGTCGAGGACCAGCACTTCATGCTGCAAAAGGAAGTGGTCGAACGCATGGTGGCCGAACCGGGCAGCAAGGCCTATGGCCGGCTGTCGGTAATGCTGCAATGGCGCTACGACATGGCGCTGCTGTTCGTGGTGCCGCCGACCGCGTTCGATCCGCCGCCGCGGGTCGACTCGGCCATCGTGCGGATGGTGCCGACGCGGCGCCAGCTGGCCTGCGATGGTGCGCGGCTGGAAGCGGTGGTGCAGAAGGCGTTCTCGCAGCGCCGCAAGGTGATCCGCAACTGCGTGGCCGGCATGTTCACCGAACAGCAACTGGCGGACGCCGGCATCGACCCGGGCGTGCGGCCGGAAGCGGTGAGCCTCGAACAATACGTGGCGCTGGCGAACCTGCCGCGATAGGCTTTGGTAGGGTGGGCGGGTTCCCCGCCGACGCGGCCAGGCGGCGGACGCGCGCCGGTTGCGTGTGATGCACCCACTGTTTGAACGCGTGGGCGGGAGACCCGCCCACCCTACGTGAACTGGAGCGCGCCCTACGCCTCATGCCGGCCCGTTATGGTTCCCATGCTCGAGCATCGCCAGCGCCGCCTGGCGCGCCCCGGCTTCGGCTTCGCGTTCGCTCGCAAACACCTGCTCGACCGCGACCCGCTGGTCCGGCACGATGCTGTTGCGATGCATCGGGTTGGGCGACGGGCCGTAGATCGCCACGTGCGCGGCCCAGCCGTCCACCTCGCTCATCCTTACGCCGGAATACTCGATCTCGTATTCACCAATCTGTTCGGTAGGCACCTGGTCCTCCCCGCATCGGCAGCTCATGGCCATGATGCCAGCATTCCCATACGCATGGCGCGCTTCAGCGGCCAAGCCGTACTCAGCGGACAAAAAAAAGTTCTTCTCGGATTAGCGTGAAAACCGTCGTTCCCGCGCAGGCCTCGGCGGCCCCGCGAAACCCAAGTTTGCGACCGCGGCCACGAAACCGAACTGGGATTCCCGCCTTCGCGGGAATGACGTTTCCCAGAAATCCGCGATGAGCCAAAAAAAAGCCCGCTTTGTGGGCGGGCTGAAATCCAATTCTTTTCTGAGGAGAGTTGGAGGAGACAGATGCAGTATGCTGCATCACAGCATATAAATCCAATTTCCATTTCGAATGGGTGCTATTCGATTCGGAAATATCTCCCCGGCACGCCGCCTTATTTGCAGGTGATGACGATGTCGGTGACGTTCGCGTCGCCCATCACGCCGGTGCCGTTCGGAGCGACGGTGCAGACCTGGCCGGCCGGCTGGGTCAGCACGGTCACGCCGTAGCTGACGCCATAGGTCACCGTGGTCGGGAACGTGAACGTGGTCATGTCCTTGGTCACCGCCACGGTACCGCCGGTGCTGCCGTTGGCCAGCACCAGGCCGTCGGCCGTGAGCCCGCTGACCGGGCCGCCGATGGTATGGGCTTGCAGGGCGCAAGTGATCTGGACGTTGATTTGCGCCAGCTGCCCGGCCGTGCCAAAGTACGAACGATCATTGAGCGGATAGCCGCAGCCCTGGTGCGCGGGATTCTGCGTGACCTTGACTTCGAAGGGCTCGCCGTAATCGAGGCTTTTCCCGAAGCTGGCCGTGACCGGGTCGCCAGCCTTCGCCGGCGGCTTGACCGCCAGGTCCATATTGTTTGTCGACAGCACCAGGCCGTCGTACTGCAGCCCGGACACGGTGACGCCAACCGGGAAGGTCGCTTTGCCGCCACAGGCGGACAGGCCCAGCACGAGCGCCAGCGCAATGGCCGGCTGCATCAAGGAAGACTTCATTAAATTTCTCTCCAGAACAGGTTAGGCGGCGGGACCGCAGCTGATCGCGATGTCGGTGATGTCGGCCGTTTGCATCCTGCCGGTGCCGTTGGGGCTGACGCTGCAGGTCAGGTTGGCCGGCTGTTGCAGGATCGTGATGCCGTAGGCCGCGTCTTCGCCCACCTTGCTCATCTCGAAACTGGTGGCGCCTGGGTCGATCGGTTTGCGGTCGGAACCGTTGACCACGATGAGGCCGCTGGCGTTGCCGAGGCCAGTAATGCTGCCGGCCAGCCGGTGCATCTTCAGCGTGCAGACGACCACGACATTGCTCACGTTAAACGCGGAGCGGCCCTTGCCGTTGGTGACCTCGCATTTTTCGGCGTTCGACGGAATCGACTTGACCGTGACGTTGTAGTCGCTGTCGGTCTCGATCAGGTCTGGAAAATAGAAATAAATTGGCTGGACCGCAGCCGGCGAGATGACGACGTCGTGGGCGCCGTTGTTCTGCAGGACCAGGGTGTCTTTGGTGACGCCGTAGGCGTTGCCGCTCAGCAGCAAGTTGCCGCTGCTGCCTCCGCAGGCCGACAAGCCCAGCGCGCAGGCCAGGGCGATGCTGGCGCCCAGGTACGAACTCTTCATAAATTCTCCAAAAACGGACAGGGTAAGGCGCAGGGGCGCCGATGAGTAGTCAAATCGCTCGTCATTTTAGTGCATTTGGCAACCCACAGCGCCATTACCCTTGTATCACGGTGTAACGCCAGGCCACCACGATTGCTTTTCGCTGCCGCCCTCGCTATCCTTGAGCGGCCCTCCTTTCTGACTCCCACCGCCATGACTACGATGCGCCGGGCCTGGCCGAAGGCCATCCTGTTCGACCTTGACGACACGCTGTGGCCGATCGCCCCGGTGATCCTGCAGGCCGAAGAGAAACTGTACGCATGGCTGGCCGCCAATGCACCGCGGGTGGCGGACAAGTTCACCATCGAGACCTTGCGCCAGGCCAGGCTCGAATTGCTGGCCCAGCGTCCCGAATTCCAGCTCGACCTGGGCGCGCTGCGCCGCGCCGGGCTGCTGGCCGCGTTCGAGCACGCCGGCGAAGACCTCGCCAAGGTCGAGCTGGCCATGATCGAGTTCTTTGCCGCGCGCAACGCCGTAATCCCGTACGACGACGTGCTGCCGGGGCTGTTGCGGCTGAAGGGCAAGGTGCTGGTCGGTTCGATCTCGAACGGCAACGCCGACCTGCAGACGATCGGCCTGTCGCACCATTTCAAGGTGTCGGTCGCGGCGCACCAGCTCGGCTACGCCAAGCCGCACGCGGCCATCTTCCACGCCGCCTGCAGGGAGCTTGGGGTGGCGCCGCAGGACGCCGTGTATGTTGGCGACGACATCCTGCTGGACGTGCAGGGCGCCCAGCGCGCCGGCCTGCGCGCGGTGTGGATGAACCGTACCGGCAGCAGCAAGCACCTGGAGCACGAGGTGGTGCCGGACGCGATCGTGGCCGATTTCGGCGAACTGGTCGACTGGCTCAGGCGCGAGCACGGATAACTGCACAGCCCACGGCCGAACGGGCATAATATAAGCGGACCTGACCCCGCTTCCCGGAACCATGCAACTCGATAACCGTGCCCAAACCCTGCTCAAAGCCCTGGTCGAGCGCTACATTGCCGATGGCCAGCCGGTAGGGTCGCGTGCGCTTTCGAAGATTTCGGGCCTCGACCTGTCGCCGGCCACGATCCGCAACATCATGGCCGACCTCGAGGAAATGGGCTATGTGGCCAGCCCGCACACCTCGGCCGGCCGCATCCCGACCCCGCGCGGCTACCGGCTGTTCGTCGACACCCTGTTGACGGTGCAGCACATCGACGAGCACGCGGTCGAGGCCGAACGCATGCGCCTGCCGGTGCAGCAGCCGCAAAAGCTGATTGCCAACGCGGCGCAGATGCTGTCGTCGCTGTCGCAGTTCGCCGGGGTGGTGCAAAGCCCGCGCCGCGAATCGGTGTTCCAGCAGATCGAGTTTTTGCGGCTGTCGGAAAAGCGCATCCTGCTGGTGATCGTCGACCCGCGCGGCGACGTCCAGAACCGCCTGCTGCTGACCGATGTCGATTACACCCCCAGCCAGCTGGTCCAGTCGGCCAATTACCTGAACCAGAACTACGCCGGCCTGACGTTCGACCAAGTGCGCGGGCGCCTGACCAGCGAACTGCGCCAGTTGCGCGACGACATGGGGCGCCTGATGCAGGCTGCCGTCGAGGCCGGCAGCGAGGCGATGGCCGACCAGGGTGACGCCATGGTCATTTCGGGCGAGCGCAACCTGCTGTCGGTGGCCGACCTGTCCTCCAACATGAGTTCGCTGCGCCAGATGTTCGAGATGTTCGAGCAAAAGACCGGGCTGATGCAGCTGCTCGAGGTGTCGAGCAAGGCCGGCGGCGTGCAAATCTTCATCGGCGGCGAATCGAAGCTGGTGCCGATGGACGAGATGAGCGTGGTGACCGCGCCGTACGAAGTCAACGGCAAGATCGTCGGCACGCTGGGCGTGATCGGCC
>JBJMVW010000185.1:0-9099 GCA_045810465.1 Massilia sp.
CGCGCTTTGCGGTCCGAGAGCCGTGCTTTTATGTGGCGCGGCCGTTTCTGGCGGGACGAGGGCCACGGCATCGCGCACGCAGGCAAAGGTATTCCGATAGCTGCCTTTTTCGACTCCGGTTTGTATCCCGCCGACGATCCCGGTTTCGAAGTTATTGCGCGCTTCATGGCGCACCCACAAGACCGTGAAGGCGTTGTCGCCCTCGGGATAGCGATCGTGCTGCGTGAGGTGAAACGCATAACCTGCAGCCAGGCGTCGCACCGCGCCACCGCCTTCAAACACCTTGTTATCCAGTTCCAGCGCCTGCAGCATCAGCTGGCTGTGCGGCTCGGGCGCGCCGCTGTCGCTGGCGATCCGCTCGCCGCTGCCGTCGTAAATCGACAGCGCCGGCACTTCTCCCGCGTCCAGGCTCGATTGCTGCTCCGCCGCCGGAGCGAGCAGCTGCGCCGGATTCCAGCTGCTGATGCTGACAGCATTGGCCTGCACCTTGCGGCGCGCGCGGAATTCGTCGATGGCGTCGTCCCGCTCGGTGGCCCGCACGCCGTGAAAGCGGAGCGTATCGCCGCCCGGGGTCGCAGGCGCCTTGGCCATGCTGTCGAAGATGACGATGCGGTGCCTGGCCTGGCCGTCGCCGATATCGTCATCGTCCTCCGCCTGGTCGTGCTCGAAACGCCAGCTCAGGCCTTCCGATGCAAGCAAGCGGACGAAAAATTCGAGATCGCTTTCGCGGTACTGGGTGCACACTGCGCGTGTCGCCAGGTGTTGCGTAACGTCGAATTCAAACCGCACCTGTGGATAATCGGCCAGTAATTCGGTAACGATATCGCGCGCGTTCTTGTCCTGAAAAATGTAGCTGTCACGTCGTACTGCCAGCAGCGCCAGCGCCGGCTCGAGCCGCAGGCGATAGCGCGCAGCACCGCCGTCGGCGCCGAGCCAGGACGATTCGGTGCAGATGCCGTGCCACGCGCGCCGGCTGCCATCGGGCTGCAACAGGGCGACGGTAAGTTCCTCGCCAATAAAGAGCGACAGGTCGAGGTCGGTCGATACGCTCAGCGCGTCGACGTCGAAGGCGAACAGTTCGTTGACGGCCTCGCGCCCGGTGAACTGTTCCACCACCAGCGATTCGGGCAAACCGCGTTCCTGCGCGCTGGCAAGGGTGATGAGCCGCGCATGCTGGCTCAGCCCGGTGCCGAACAGGCCCAGGGAGGCAATCTCGGGTGGGGCTTTCATCGGAGCGAGCGGGCCGTCATCGTTGCCATCTGCAAGACTCCTTTGCGATCAGAAGAATCGAAGCGACAGCTCGTCGCGTGTCAGTCGTCGATCTTACCGGAGTCGAGCATGCCGATGTAGCCCGGCGGCATGACGTTGGTCAATGCTGGTGCGAAATATTTCCTGATGCGAGCAGTTGAGCCTGGCGCAGCCGCGAGTTAACACTTGCGAGTGTCAGGCGGCCACTGCCAGCAGTTCGAGCTTGAGCTCTTTTATTCCTGACGGAACGTAGATCGAGATCGACTGCGCCTGCAGCATGCGCTCGTACATCTGGCCCTTTGCTTCCAGGATGAAGTAACAGGTGTCAGGACGTACCGGAACCGCGGCGGGTAGCTGTGGTGCGTACTGAAGACGCACGCCAGGTAATGCCGAGAGCACGAATTTTTCCACGTCGTCGGGGGCGCCGACCTTGAACCGGAGCGGCACCGCATCCACCAGTTCCAGGGTCGGCATGCTGGCCGATACCGCAACGTAGAACGTGGTCTTGTCGTCGATCTTTCCCGAGTCGAGCATGCCGATGTAGTAGGAAGGCCGAACCTCATTGAGCGCGATGGCGAAATATTTGGACGAGATGACGGTGTCGAGCAGCTCGCGGATGATCAGGTGCAGCTTGGCGAACGAGGGGCCCGGGTCGTTGTGCTGGTAGGACGGAAGATCCGCCAGCGTCCAGCTTTTGGAAAAGGTCATCAGGCCGCCGGCGATGCCGAGCAGTTGCTCGTACAGCCGCTCCGGATGCAGGGTCGGATGGTTGAAGTGGTGGGTCAGCGTGGCGTAGGCGGAGCTGGCGGTATGCAGCAGCCAGAACGAGGACATGTCGCCGGAGCCGAATTCGATCACGTTGCGGCTCGGCTCGCGGTGGTGGCCATACAGCGCGCTGACCTTCGCTTGCAGCGCGTCGAGCAGCCGGCGCAGTTGCAGGAACAGGATGGGCGCGGCCCCCACCGACAGGCTCGGCGGCACGAAGGCCGCATCCATTTCGAAGCCACCGGTCGCTGCTCGGCGCAGGCGCAGCAACGGGAAGTGCGTGTAGGCGTCGCGCGGCTCGAACTCGGAGACGAGGCGGACTGTTTTTTTCAGGTAAGCCAGCTGCACCGGCGCGGCCTGCGTGTAGAGGTCGGGCGTGTCCTGGTTCGCCTGCACGAAGCGGGCCGTGTTCGAAGGCTGCCCTGGCTGGGCGAAGTTACCGCTGAACGGTTTGAAGCCGGGCAGGGCGGCATAGTAGGTCACGCTCTGTTGCGATTGCAGCAGCAGGCTCAGGTCGACGGTCTCGGGAAGCTCGTCGGCGCCGGGCGCATCGTACAGTTCGCCGTCCTGGAACCGCACCGCAAGTTCGAGGATGCGCAACACATTGTTGGCCAGCGCGTCGCGGTCGACCTGCAGCTGTTCCACACCCCATGCATACGGGTGGACCGCCTTGATGCTCTGGTGGAGCCGGTGTTCGTGGTATTGGTCTTGCCGCTGGAAATGCTGGGGGCGCAGCAGCAGGCCCTCGCCCCAGAGTACTTTGCTGGTCATGTCGCTGGCATCCCTCAAGTATTTTCCAGAATCGGGCGCAACTTTAATTAAAGAAACAATAACATTCGCCGGGGGTTTTGGCATGCAAACGTTGCGTAATCGTGTGTATTGCACAACGTGGGAATGCGTGATTGCCTTTGAGCTTTTTTTTCCTTAAAGTTGAGTGAACTTTCAGTTTGCGTAAATGCTTTACGCAAAATGTCGGTGGACCTGGGGGGGCCGATGAACGGTTTTACGCCTGGATTATTCGACCGGTTGTTGGGCGTACCCGTCCGCGGCGCCACCAACGCCACGGTGTCGCGCATGTCCGCCGAGGACCTGAAGGACGCGGTCGCACGCGACCTCGAGGCCCTGCTCAACACCCGCTCGGTCATCCCGGAAGGATCGCTCAAGGCCTACCCGGAGTGCAGCCGCTCAATCGTGACTTACGGCCTGAACGATTTTGCGGACCGTTCGCTGTCGAGCCCCGCCGACCGCGCCTATATCTGCATGTGCCTGGAAAAGGCAATTGCGCGCCACGAGCCGCGGCTACGCAACGTCAGGGCCTTGCTCGAAGTGCGCGAGAACACGGTCAACCGGCTCAATTTTTCCATTACAGCGCTGCTGGTTGGCAGCTCATCCCAAGAAGCGGTCAACTTCGACGCGGTCCTGCAACCATCCACTCTGCAATACAGCATCAGCAAAGCGGGCCGTGCCGCGCCTGCGGGAGGCTGAGTTTGGAACAATTATTGCCGTATTACGAGAGGGAGCTGGGATACCTGCGCCGCAATTTGCGCGAATTCGCCGAACGCTATCCCAAGATCGCCGGCCGGCTGCTGATCAGCGGCGAGGTCTGCGAAGACCCGCACATCGAACGCATGATTGAATCGTTCGCGCTGCTTAACGCGCGGATTGCCAAGCGGCTCGATGACGACTACCCGGAATTTACCGAAGCGCTGTTCGAAGTGCTGTATCCGCACTACCTGCGGCCATTTCCCTCATGCTCGATCGCGCGCATGGATTTCAGCGGTGCAGCAACGCAGCAGACCACCGCCGGCGTGATCGCCCGGGGCACCCAGCTGACCACGCGCCCGGTACGCGGTGCGGCCTGCACCTTTCGCACCGTCTACCCGGTCACCGTGGCGCCGCTGGCAATTACCCATGCGTCATTCGCCGCGATCATCAAGAGCCCCGAAGCGGCCCGGCCGCCCGCCGGCGCGACCTCGAGCGTGAGCCTGACCATCTCCAGCACGGTCGAACAGGTCGCGATCGGGCAGCTGGACCTGTCCACGCTGCGCGTGTTCCTCGACGGCGAGCCATCGTTCTGCGCGGCACTGCGCGACACGCTGTTCATGCGTACCGTTGCCGCCTACGTCGAGGCAGACGGCAATGGCCGCTGGGTTCAGCTGCCCGCCATTCCGATCGGCGCCGCAGGTTTCGACGACGACGAGTCGCTGATCGATTTCCCGGCACGTTCGCATGCCGCCTACCGGCTGCTGACGGAGTACTTCTGTTTCCCCGAAAAATTCAATTTTTTCGACATCGACCTGGCCGCGCTCGCGCGGGCGCTGCCATTGGGCACCAGGTCGATCACCCTGCACCTGGCGGTGTCCGGCATGCGGGCCGATTCGAACACTGCGCGCATGCTCGACATGCTGTCGACCAACAACGTCCTGCTTGGGTGCACCCCGGTGGTCAACCTGTTCCGCCAGCGCGGCGAGCCGATCCGCCTGACCCATACCACCGCCAGCTACCCGGTGCTGGCCGATGCGCGGCGCGCCTTTGCTTACGAAGTCCAGTCGATCGAGTCGGTCACGCTGGTGCGCCAGACGCCGCAGGGCGAGTCGGTGGTGCAGTTCCGGCCCTTCTATTCGCTCAAGCACGCGCAGACGCCGGAACAGAGCGGACACTACTGGGCGATGCGGCGCGACGAAACGCTGGCCGACAAGAGTCCCGGCTTCGAGACGCAGATCTCGATCGTCGATATCGACTTCGATCCGGCTGCGGTCGAGACCGATACCCTGAACGTCGAGCTGACGTGCACCAACCGCGACCTGCCGGCCGCGCTCGGCTACGGCCAGCGCGGTGGCGACCTGTTTCTCGAAGGCGGTTCGAGCGTGCGCTCGATCAGCTTCCTGCGCAAGCCCACCGCGTCGTACCGCTTCGAACGCGGGCGCAGCGCGCACTGGCGGCTGATTTCGCACCTGTCGCTGAACCACCTGTCGCTGGCCGACGGCGGGGTCGATGCCTTCCGCGAAATGCTGGCGCTGTACGACTTGCCGCGCTCGCCCTCGTCGCAGCGCCAGATCGGCAGCATTGCGGCGATTGAACAAAAGCCGGCCAGCGCCTGGCTGCCCGGGAACCCGTTCGGCTGCCTGGTGCGCGGCGTCGAGGTGCGCCTGACGATCGACGAGGAAGCATTCGTGGGCAGCGGGATCCACGCTTTCGCCCACATCATCGAACGCTTCCTGGCACTGTACGTGCACGCCAACAGCTTCACCCAACTGGTGCTGGTGTCGGATAAAACCGGAGAAGAATTATTGAAATGCATGCCAAGAAGCGGCGATTTGAGCCTGCTGTAATCGAGCGCCTGTTCAAGGAACCGTACCGCTTCGAATACTTCCAGGCGGTGCGCATGCTTGAACTCTGGCTCAAGCGGCGCGGCATGCCCCAGCAGGGCCTGGTCGCCAATTTCTTGCGCTTCCAGAATTCGACGTCGCTCAATTTCCCGGCGAGCCAGCTGGAGGCGATCGACACCGACCCGCGCGGCCTCGACCGCGATCCGGGCTCGCTCGGCGCAGCGCTGCAATCGGCCACACTCAAGTACATCCGCATCACGCCCGCCTTCATGGGCCTGTTGGGCGGTAACGGCGTGCTGCCCGCGCATTACACCGAGCGGATTGCGGAGCACCAGCTGTACCAGAAAGATGAAGGCGCGCGGGCGTTTCTCGATACGTTTTCAAATCGCTCGCTGGCCCTGTTCTACGAGGCCTGGCGCAAGTACCGGCTGGAGTTGAAATACGAGGTCGACGGCAACGATACTTTCCTGCCGCTGCTGCTCGGGCTGGCCGGCCTCGGGAACGAGTCACTGCGCAAGCGCCTCGCGGGCCCGGAGGGTGGCGCGGTGCTGGATGAATCGATCGGCTACTTTGCCTCTTCGATACGGCACCGGCCGGCATCCGCGGTACAGATCTCGCGCGTGCTGTCGGAGTACTTCGGCCAGCCGGTGAGGGCCGAACAGTTCATTGGTTGCTGGTACGACGTGCCGCCGGCGCAGCAAACGACGCTCGGCGCCCCCAATGCCGCCTTGGGCGCGGGCGCGATGGCGGGTGCCCGCTTCTGGCAGCGCGACCTGCGCCTGCGCCTGGTGATCGGACCGCTGGACTACGCCAGTTACAACGCCTTCCTGCCCGGTGGCCTGGCAGCGCGCGCACTAAAAAGCATGCTGACGATGTTCACCGGCGTGTCGCTCGAATACGAAGTCGAGCTGGTGCTGCGCGCGGCCGACGTGCAGGGCGTGGCGCTGGTTGACGGACGAAACATTGGCCGCCTGGGATGGGACACCTACCTGGTCACGGGGCCACAAACACAGGACCGCAACGACGTGCGG
The DNA here is from genome assembly GCA_045810465.1 of Massilia sp. Lineage (GTDB taxonomy): Bacteria > Pseudomonadota > Gammaproteobacteria > Burkholderiales > Burkholderiaceae_D > Telluria. Next base: position 6,374 of record JBJMVW010000185.1, read on the forward strand.
TACCAGCTTCACGCAATGTAACAGGCGGACGCCCCCAAAAAGACATCTGTGCCAAACTGGACCCGCCTCCAGATCCGACCGAGGCAGGAGACCAGCATGGCAAACGATCAGCAAACCCAGGACCAGGGAAAACCGGCGCCTTCGCCCCAAGCGCCCCAGGAACAGGACAAAGGTTCCCAGCCGCGCACAACAGACGGGTTGGCAGGCAAGAAGCCGGAGGAACTGACTCCGGAAGAGCTGCGCCTGATGGCGGACACGATGCCCGGCGAAGGGCCGGGCGACTAGCCAAGCCCCTGCACCGCGCTTACTGCTGCCCTGACTGACCGACTTGTGCGCGCCACGCGCCGGGTTGGCCAGCGCTGTTCCTTGCCCGTGCCTAGCTCCGGCACCGTTTGCATCGGTGCCATGGCTACGCGGTCTTCGTTTACCCCTCTCGTAATTTGCCTGCCTTTCCCTGCCGGGTCGTTTAGCCGTTGCACGGGCATCACATTGCAGGTTTGTGAGCTATAACCCACAAACATTGCTCTACCGTATCGTATTGCGTAGCGTATGATATGGACTACCAACAACAACCTTACCCCTATGGAAACGGATATGGCACGCCAAGACGTCACATTTGAAGAGGTTACGGCGGCGGCCACCAGCTTACAGAACGACGGCAACCGGGTAACCATCGACGCAGTACAAGAATTCCTCGGCACTGGTTCCCCCAACACCATCCACAAGCACCTGACAGTGTGGCGCGCCAGCCACGCCAAGTCGGCCGAAGCGCCCAAGGCGGAGCTGCCGGAGTCGCTTGTCGCCGCCCTGGGCAACTGGGTACAGCAATTTGCGGAAGAGGCCAGCGCCGGCGTTCGCGACGAGCTTGCGCAGTCCGAAAGCGACATGGAAGCCCTGCTTAAATCGGGCGAGCAGCTCGAAGCCGAGCGCGATCAGGCCCTCGCGACCGTGAATGAGCGCAGCGAAGAGATCGAACGCCTGGAGGCCGAGCTGCGCAACGCACGCCAGGTTGCCATGGATGCCCTGGTGGGCAAGGCCAAAGACCAGCTTGCGATCGAAGGCAAGGACGCCCAGTTGGCGGACCTGCGCTTGCAGATCGAGCGCAATGTGGCGGCGTCAGCGGCGGAATCCGATGCACGTCTTGCCGCCGAGATGGAGCTGATCGGAGCCTCGACCGCCCGCGACAATTTGGCGGCTGAGGTGAAGGAGCTGCGCTCACGGCTCGACGCCGCCAATTCCAAGCGCATCGCCTAGCGCCGCACTCTGGAAGCACCACTGCGCCTGGCTGTCTTCATGCACAACTTGCAAACCCATGCACTTGGTTAATGCGCTGTGATTTGCTGGCTTATCAACCAATATGGCTCGTTGGATACCGATATTTCTCCTTGAAATGGCGTGTCAAACATCATCACCAGCGCGAAAATCAGTGCAAGCGAAACAGCCAGGAATGAGGCCAGCAGGAAGTGAATTCCGCGGTTTTGGATACCGAACAGAAGCGTAAAACAAATGATGAGGACGGCGCCCGCCAAGGTAACGGCCCACACCTCGCCGGCGATTCCTTCGCGCGCAAGGAAAATTCGCTCCCTTCGGACATCGTACAGGTCGTCCAACCTTTGAATCAGGCGTGAATAAAATGCAAGCTCACGCTGACTCTGCGGTTCGTACTGGCTGATTGCCTGTGTGAGTTCGGTCAACGTCTTCATCCCGAGGATCGTTCTTTGCCCTCGTAACTGTTCAGGCCATTCCTTCGTGATAACGTCGTCGAGATATTGCAAGGCTAGTCGCTTGACTGGGCCTTGGACTTGCGGTGAAATCGCCCTCGCATCGCGTACGAGATCCCCGACGACGTTTGCCTCGTTATCGACTAGTTGCTGGGCATGATCGAAGCGGTTAATGGCAATGATGAGCACAGAAGCAATGATCAAGCCGTAGAACACGGCCACCACGGCGATGAGGAATCCGATGACGTCATTGTGCTGTCGTCGCAACTCTAAGGAGATCAGCCGATGTATCCCCAGCATCAGAAGATAGGTAAGCGCTACGAAGCCTCCCACATGGAAGACTAATTGGACAGGGGTAGGCGCAGCGGACAAATAGTTCAGCATGGTCAAATCCTGCGCCCAGCTTCAAGTGGTTGGTTGACACTTCGACTTTGGCACATTCGATGCCGTTACGGGTGAGGGTGCACTTGCGTTGATCGGAAAATACCCCGCGCAGGAAGTATCGGCGAATCTGCACAGATTCAAGCAAGTCATGGAGACGGGAAGAGTGACCGACACAACCTATGCCGTGCCGGGTAAGTTTCTTCAGCCGTGAGGCAAAACAGCTACGAGGGTTGGTCATTGCTGGGTCGCGCCTACATGGCTCAAGCGCGGCGCCGCTATCGCCAATGCCCGGCCAGCTGCAGAAGACTCAACCGTGCAGCGGCCACTGGCTAGCAATATCGGTCGATGATCTCGAACAGTCGACGGCACGATGTAGCGAGGTACGGTTCAGGCGCCGTGGCAACCCCGAGCAAAAGGCCGGGTACGGCCAAGGATGGAGTCGCGAACCACGCAGACAAAGGCGATGGCGCCATGCCAAAGGTCATCGCTTCCCGAACGATCTGCACGTCGGGCGCGCCGTCGGGGAGTCTGAGAAGTACTGCCAGGCCGGCCTTAACCCACTCTGCATCGCGCATTCGTAACTGCTCGCATAGCGCGTCACGCTGGGAAGAATATAGACGC
>JBJMVW010000186.1:0-1868 GCA_045810465.1 Massilia sp.
ATCACTTTGAGCTTGCGGCCGTTGATCTCCATCTTTCCGCCGGTGAGGTATTCGAGCCCCATCATGAAGCCGGTCTCGGTTTCCTTCGCATAGGCTTCCAGCACACCGGTCTTGCCGGCGATGAGCGCGACTTTCAGGTCGGGCGCGGCCAGCGCGGGCGCGGCGGCGGCGGCGGCAAAAGCGGCCAGCAGGGCGGCGGCCAAGGGCTTGATGTGTTTCATGTCGTCTCCTTTATGGTTGTTCAGGGTACGGTCGACAGGAAGCCGACGATGGCTTCGAGCGCCGCCGGCTCGGTCAGCATGGGCGCATGGCCGACGTTCGGTACTTCGACGTACTGCATCGACGGCGCCGCGCGGCGCATCCACTCGGCCTGGCGCGCTTCGAGCAGGTCGGACAGCGCGCCGCGCACCAACAGCGTCGGCCGCTTGCGCGTCAGGCGCCGGAAGGCCATGCGGCCGGCGAGCGAGGTCGTCCTGAGTTTACCTGTTTGTAGTGCAATGGCAATGTTCGGATCGTAGCGCGGCATCAGGCGGCCGGCGTCGTCCTGGGCAAACGCGCGCCTGGCCCATTTGTCCCACTCGCTTTCCGGATAGTCGGGGAAGGCGCAGGCGTTGATGTCGCGGACGTGGCGGGCGGCGTGCTGCCAGGACGACAGGCTCGTGCTCTTGCCCGCGTAGCCGGCGATGCGCGCCAGGCCTTTTTCCGAGATCACCGGGCCGATGTCGTTCAGGATCGCGGCGGCGACCAGGTCGATGTTCATGGCCGCCAGCGCCATCGTGATCAGGCCGCCCATCGAGGTGCCGACGAACACGGCGCGCGCGATGCCGAGGTCGGCCATCAGCTTGGCGACGTCGCCGGCGTACACCTGCGGGTTGTAGTTGTCGTGATTCGGGTCGCGCTCCGAATGGCCGCGGCCGCGCACGTCGAGCGCGAGCACGCGCCGCCCCAGGTTGGCGATGATGGGGGCGAATTCGTCGAAGTCGGACGCGTTGCGCGTCAGCCCGTGGATGCAGATGACCGGCAGCCGGGCAGGTCCGCCTGCGCCCGCGTAGTCGCGCGCGTACAGGCGTAAGCCGTCGTCACTCGTGAACGTGATTTCAGTGTAGGTGGACATGTGACCGTTATGAATGTTGACTGGCGCGTGGAAGCGCCTGGACGGGGGAGCCCGGAGGCTCCCCGCGAGGCGCCCTGGGGCGCCTCATCGTGCGGTCGGACCGGTTGGCCTCGCCGGTCGCTCAGAACTTCACATCCAGGGTTGCCCGTAAGGTGCGCGGGTCCCCGTAGAACGTGGTGACGGAGTTGAAGAAGCTGGAGAAGTTGTAGCCTGCCACCCTGTAGCGCTTGTCGGTCAGGTTGCGGCCATGCAGTCCGAACTGGTACTTGCGGTCGGAACTGGTCCACACCAGGCTTGCATCCCACAGCGTGTAGCCGTCCTGGGCCAGCATCAGGTTGCCCGGCAAGGTCGCATCCAGGCTCGGGACGCCGGTCGCGCGCGCGACCTCGGTCTGGTAGACCTTGCTCTTGTAGGCCAGGCCGTTGTTCAGGCTCAGCGTGCCGGCATGGCCCATCAGGCCCAGCGCCCAGTCGTAGTTGACGCTCACGTTGGCCGAGTTTTTGGGCGTGTTCTGGAACTCGGTGCTGTCCGCGATGTTGATCAGGCCGGTGCCGGTGGCGTTCGAGACCATCCACTCCTTGTACTTGGCGTCGATGTGGCTGTACATCGCGCTGACGCTGAGCTGGTTGGTCAGGTAGGCGACCACTTCCAGTTCGACGCCGTCGATCTTGGCCTTGCCGGCGTTGGTCAGGGTGCCGGCGAAGCCGGTCACCGCACCAGCCGCGTTGTAGGTCGCGATCGAGCCCGGGATCTG
>JBJMVW010000187.1:0-3388 GCA_045810465.1 Massilia sp.
GCCCTTGATGACTTCGTCGAGCAGCTCGCGCGCGCCTTCCTTGTCGCCGATTTCCTGATACGCGATGGCCAGGTCAAGCTTGGTTTCCATCTCCATGTGCGCCGCCGACATGTCGCCAGCGCCGGCGCCGGTCGTCTCGGCTTCGGGAACCGGCAGCGGCTCGTCGCCCGCGTGCTCCGCCGGCGGCAGGTCGAGGTCGATGCCCGCCATGTCGAAGCGCGGGATGGCGCTGTGCTCGGGCGCACCCGGCTGCTCCGGGGGCGCTGCGAACGGGTCGTCTTCGAGCGCCGTGTCCTGCTGCGGCGCAGCCGCGGCAGGCGCCGCCGATGTATCGGGCAGGTCGAAATTCATCGCGTCGAGGTCGAACAGCGGGTCTTTCAGTTCCGGCGAGCCGGCAGCTGGCGCCGGCGAAGGCGCCGCTGCCTGCGGCAACTGGAAGTTCATCGCGTCGAGGTCGAACAGCGGGTCTTTGAGCTCGCTCGCCGGCGCGGTGTCTTCCGGCGCGGCCGGCAGGTCCGGCAGGTCGAATTCCTTGGCCAGGTTGGCCATGTCGATGTCGGTCGCCGGGCCGCCCAGCGACAGGTCGAGCGCCAGCTCGTCATCGGCCTTGCCGGGTTGCGGCGCCGCCGCATCCTGCGCCGATGCCGGCTTGTCGAAGTCCATGTCGAACGCCAGGTCGAAGCCTTCCTCGGCCGCCGGGCTTGACGCCGTCGGCGCCGCGCCGGCTGCCGGGGCAGCGCTCGGCGCGAACGGATCCATGTCGAATTCGAGGTCCGGCACCGCGGTCGGCTCGGCCTGCGCGCTCTCTGCCGCCGGGCCGGGCATCGCGATCGGGGCCGTGGCCGACACCGGCTCGAAGTCCAGGCCGCCCAGGTCGAAATCGAGCGAGTGCTCGTCCGCAGCCTTGGCGGCGGGCGTTTCGGTTGCGGCGCCATCGGCGCCGGCCTGCGGCAGCGCGGTCGGCGCTTCATCGGCATCGAGGCCCGCGCCGTGGGCTGGTTCGTCCTTGCGGAACGCCTGTTCGAGCTGCTGGGCAAGCAGCGCCTGCTGGCCGCGCTCCTCGGTGGTCGGCTGCGGCGCGGCGGCGTCCTGCGTGGCGGCGTACAGCGGATTGAGCGGGTCGATCGACAGGCCCAGCGCGACGGCTTGCGCCCACTCGTCGCCCTGCCCGCGCGTGGCGCTGTACAAGTCGCCGGCCTGGGCTTCGAACGCGCGCTGGTCCTTGCGTGCCGCGTAAATCTCGAGCAGTTTGAGGCGCACCGCGTGGCGCTCGGGATGGGTGCGCAACGCTTCCTTGAGGATCTCCTCGGCCTGCGCATCGCGCCCATAGGCGATGTAGACGTCGGCTTCCGCTACCGGGTCGACTTCGTTGGTGTCGAGCTGGCTGGCCGACGGCGCGAAGCTCGAATTGAACACGCTGTTGCTGGTGTCGATGCTCTGGCCGCCCGCCTCGGCGAACAAGGCGTGGGCCGGCTCGCCCGGCACGCCGAGGATCGACGGCTCCGGCGCCTTGCGCGCGTCGGGCTGTTGTCTGCGCCGCTGCGCCACGCCAAACGCGGCCAGCAGCAGGACGGCCAGGCCGGCGCCGATGTAGTTGATGTTGTCCATCAGCGTCTCGACCAGGTTCGGCTCGGGCGGCGCTGCCGGAGCGGCCTTGCGTGGCGCCTTCTCCTGCGCCGGCTTGAGCACGGCCGGGGCCGGGGGCTGGGCCGCCGGGGCCGGCCTGGCCGCGGGCGCCTTTGCCTGCCTGGCCTTGTCGGCGGCTTCGGCTCCGGCGCGGTTCTTCACGGTCATCAGCTTCTCGAGGTCGGTGACGTTCTTCTCGAGTTCCTTGACGCGCGCCTGGGCTTCGGCCAGCGCCTTCTCCTTGGCGATCGCGTCCTCGGTGCTGGCGGTGACGCCCTTGCCGTTCGCGTTCGGCGCCGGCATCGCCTTGGACAGGCGCAGCTGGTCCTGCGATTCGTTGGCCGCGGTCGGGCGTTCCTCGACCTTGGCGGTGATTTTGCCGCCAGCGCTCTGGCTCGCGGCCGGCGCACGCACCGGCGCACTGGCCGCGACCTGCCCCGCCAGCTTGTTGCGGTAGGCGTTGAAGTCGGCGGCGTGGGCCACGACGACCCCATGCGCCTCGCCTTGCCCGGTGCCGCGCAGCGCGTCGGAGTCCGGCACCGACAGGATCTGGCCCGACTTCAGGCGGTTCATGTTATTGCCGATGAAGGCGTCCGGATTGGCGCGGTACAGCGCGACCAGCATCATGTCGAGCGAGATGTCGACCGGTTTCAGCTGCGATGCGATGCGGCCCAGCGTGTCGCCCCGCTTGACGCGGTAGTCGGCGATCGCCGCCGGGGCGCGGCTGGCATGATCGGATGGCGCTGGCTGCTCGGCGGCGGCCGGACGCTGCGCACGTGCGCGCGGCGCCGGCTGGGCGGCCTCCGCCACCGGGCGCGCTTCGGTGCGTACCGGCGCGGTTTCGCGCGGGCGCGGCGCTGGCGCCTCGGCCGGCGCAGCCGCCTGCGCGGTCTGGGTCGCGCGCAGCTCGGCCGGGTCGAGCAGGAAGGTGTACTCGCGCACCAGGCGGCCGTTGTTCCACGACAGTTCGAGCAGCATGTCGACGAACGGCTCGTTGAGCGGCTGGCTCGAGCTGATCCGGATGTACTGGCGCCCGCTGCGCTGCTCGACCGCGAAACGCAGCGACAGCAGCGCCGGGTTGAATTCGATGTTCGCCACCCGGAACGCGTCCGGCGAGGCCAGCTTGGCCACCAGGCCCGATGCTTCATCGCCCGACACCGCGGTCAGCTCGATCTCGGCGCGCAGCGGCTGGCCGAGCGCGGAGAGCACGGTGAGCTTGCCAAGGCCGGCCGCATGCGCTGCCGACGACAGGAACACCGCGCTGGCGACCGCCGCGGTCAGTGTTTTCAGCGCGGACGACAGGATCGGAGGGCGATGATTAAATTGCATATGTGGACGAAGTAGTTAGCTGGGGAAAGACGCTCTCCCGGATATCCCAACATATCATCATGCCTTGGAGCATGCAAGCTCTGCGAGCACATCTACGGCTGAGACTGGGTGACTGGGGGTGGGATCAGGGGCGAATCGTAGCTTTTTGCCCGCGTTTTGGTGTTATTTCGCTACGATCATCGGGCAAAAAGCGAGGCTAACACACGTCGCTCCCACGGAGGCGGGAACCCATGCCGAGGTGGCTTTTGACACTCAGCATGGATTCCCGCCTGTGCGGGAATGATGGTTCAGGCAACGTGGCCGTCAGTGACGACGGGGGACTGGCTTACGACTTGCTTACTTATCCAGCAAAATGCGCAGCATGCGGCGCAGCGGCTCGGCGGCGCCCCACAGCAGCTGGTCGCCGACCGTGAACGCCGACAGGTATTCCGGA
>JBJMVW010000188.1:0-2308 GCA_045810465.1 Massilia sp.
CGCGGCGCGCTGCAGCGCCTGCAGCAGCTGGACGCGATCCATCGTGAAATTGTTCTTGTAACCCTTCGGGACCACACGGGTGTAATCCGGGAATTTGCCTTCGACCAGCTTCGAAATCAGTTCGATGTCGGCGAAGGTCAGCTTGACCTGGTTGTTCGCGATGTCGAGCTGCACCGGCTGATCGATTTCTTCCAGCAGGCGCTGCAGTTCGATGATGGTCTTGCGCGGGATGATCACTTCCTGGCGCTCGAACGATTGCTCGGTCTCAACCTGACAGAAGGCCAGGCGGTGGCCGTCGGTTGCCACGGCGATCACGTGGTTGCCGTCCAACACCAGCAGCAGGCCGTTCAGGTAGTAGCGGATGTCCTGCTGCGCCATCGAGAAGTGCACCATGTTGAACAGGTGCTTGAGCGTCTTTTGCGGCAGGGTCACGGTCGCGTTGTAGCTGTCGGCCACCGAGACGGTCGGGAATTCCTCGGCCGCCAGGGTCTGCAGCGCGAAGCGCGATTTGCCGCTCTGCACGGTCAGGCGCTTGTTCAGCAGGGTCAGGCTGACGTCACCCGATTCGGGTAGCGCGCGCAGGATGTCGAGCAGTTTGCGGGCCGCCACCGTGGTGCCGGCCACGTCAGCGCCGGAGCCGATGTTGGCCAGCGTCGTGATCTGCACTTCGGTGTCGGTCGACAGGAACGAAACGCTCTCGCCGTCTTTGCGGATGAGGATATTGGCCAGAATCGGCATAGTGTGCCGACGCTCGACAATACCACTCACGATCTGCAGTGGCCGGAGAAGCGTGTCTCGGGTGGTTTTGACCAATTGCATAGTTATCCTCGATCAGGTTTGTATTTGGTTAAATTGTTTTCCTGCGCTTATTTTGCCAGAAATTGCCGGGGGCAAATGATTCTTGCCCCCGTTGTTCCCGCGAAAGCGGGAACCCATACTGAGCCGCAGGAACCGCAACCTTCGCGGCGCCGCTCTATTCAGCATGGGTTCCCGCCTTCGCGGGAACGACGGTCTCGTGCATTCCGGCTCCCATCAGCCCTTCAGCGTCTGCTCCAGTACGTGCAGTTCGTGGTTGCATTCCGCATTCTTCTGCCGGTCCCCGGCAATCTTGCGCACCGCATGCAAGACCGTCGTGTGGTCACGTCCGCCGAACAGCTCGCCAATTTCCGGCAGGCTCTTCTGCGTCAACTCCTTGGCCAGGTACATCGCGATCTGGCGTGGCCGCGCAATGTTGGCCGGCCGGCGCTTCGAGTACATGTCGGCGACCTTGATGTTGAAGAAGTCAGCCACCGTCTTCTGGATGTTTTCCACAGAAATCTGGCGGTTCTGCACCGACAACAGGTCCTTCAGCGCTTCCTTGACCACGTCGATCGTGATGTCCTTGCCATGGAAACGCGAGTACGCAAGGATCTTGCGCAGCGCGCCTTCGAGCTCGCGCACGTTCGAGCGCAGGTGCTTGGCGACAAAGAACGCGACGTCGTCCGAAAACGTGACGCCTTCCGACTGCGCCTTCTTCAGCAAAATCGCCACCCGCATTTCCAGCTCCGGCGGCTCGATCGCCACCGTCAGGCCGGAGTCGAAGCGCGAGATCAGGCGGTCGTCCATGCCGGTGATCTCTTTAGGATACGTGTCGCTGGTGATGATGATCTGCTTCTTCGCAGCGATCAGCGCTTCGAACGCATAGAAGAACTCTTCCTGCGTGCGGCTCTTGCCGCCGAAGAACTGGATATCGTCGATCAGCAGCATGTCCAGCGAGTGGTAGTAATGCTTGAAGTCGTCGAAGCCTTTGCGCTGGTAGGCGGTCACCACGTCGCGCACATACTGCTCGGCGTGGATGTAGCGGATGCGCGCGCCCGGCTGGTCGGCCATCACCTGGTTGCCGATCGCGTGGATCAGGTGGGTCTTGCCGAGGCCCACGCCGCCATAGAAGAACAGCGGGTTGTACGAGACGCCCGGGTTGTTGGCCACCTGGATCGCGGCGGCGCGCGCCAGCTGGTTGGCCTTACCGGTCACGAAGCTGTCGAACGTCAGGTCGGTGTTGATGCGGCTTTGCTCGCGCTTAGGCGAGTTGGCGATGTTGACGTTGCCCTGGCTCGGCGCCGGCGCTTCCGGCGCGCCATAGCCCGAGCCATGGGCGACGGCCTGGCTCGCGGGTCCGGCTGGTGCTTTGGGCTTGTTGTTCTTGGGGTCGAGCACGAACTGCACTTCCACCGGCGCTTCCCAGTACTGGGCGGCGAGGGCGGTGATGCGGGCGGCAAACTGCGACTTCACCCAGTCGAGCTTGAAGCGGTTGGGCGCGGCAATGCGC
>JBJMVW010000189.1:0-16598 GCA_045810465.1 Massilia sp.
CAGGTGGAACAGCAGCGGGCTCGAAATGTTGTACGGCAGGTTGCCGACCACGCGCAGCTTCTGCCCTTGCGGCACCGGAATGGTCGAGAAGTCGAACTTGAGCGCATCGGCCGAATGCACGGCCAGGCGCTCGGGCGGGTAGGCTTTTTCGAGGCGCGCGACCAGGTCGCGGTCGAGCTCGACCACGTGCATGTGGTCGATTTCCTTGAGCAGCAGCGCGGTCATCGCGGCCAGTCCCGGCCCGATCTCGACCAGCGCCTGGCCGCGGCGCGGCGCGATCGCCTCGATGATATTGTGAAGGACCTGGTTGTCGGTCAGGAAGTTCTGGCCGAAGCGCTTGCGTGCTACGTGTTTCATTGTTGTTTTCTTGGTGGTTAGCGGGAGGCCACGGCGCGCTGCGCCTGGACCATCTGCAGCGCGATCCGGATCGCCTCTTCCATGCTGCCGCAGTCGGCCAGGCCCAGGCCTTCGGCGGCCAGGTCGAGCGCGGTGCCATGGTCGACCGAGGTGCGGACCAGCGGCAGGCCCAGCGTGATGTTGACGCCGCGCCCGAAGGTGGCGTGCTTGAGCACCGGCAGGCCTTGGTCGTGGTACATCGCCAGCACGCAGTCGGCGTCCTGCAGGTACTTCGGCTGGAACAGCGTGTCGGCCGGGTACGGGCCGCGGGCATCGATGCCGCGCGCGCGCGCCGCCTGCAGGGCCGGCTCGATGACCTCGATCTCCTCGCGCCCGAGGTAGCCGTTCTCGCCCGCATGCGGGTTCAGGCCGGCGACCAGGATGCGCGGCGCGGCGATGCCGAATTTGGTTTTGAGGTCGGCGTGGAGGATGTCGAGCACCTGCGCCAGGCCTTCGCCGGTAATGGCCGCCGGCACATCCCTGAGCGGCAGGTGGGTAGTGGCCAGCGCTACCCGCAGCCAGCCGCGGCCGGCGCCGAGGGGGCCGGCCAGCATCATCACCACTTTCGGGGTGGCGGTTTTTTCGGCCAGGTATTCGGTGTGGCCCGAGAACGGGATGCCGGCATCGTTGATGGTGCTCTTTTGCAGCGGCGCGGTGACGATGGCGTCGAACCAGCCGGCCTGCACGCCCTCGACCGCGAGGTCGAGCGTAGCCAGCACCGCGCGGCCATTTTCGGCATCGAGCTTGCCGGGCACCACGTGCGCCGCCAGCGGCACGTCGATGACAGCGATGCGGTCACGCGCGAAATGCGGCAGGCCGCCGCTGCGCAGCGCCTGGATCGACAGCGCCGACAGGCGGATGCCCGGGTCGACCAGGCTGGCCGTCAGCGCCAGGAAGGCGGCGTCGCCGACCAGCACGCAGTTGGCGACGTCGCGCAGCGCCCACGCCGCACGGATCGAGATCTCCGGTCCGATTCCCGCCGGCTCGCCGGTGGTAATCGCCAGCACCGGACGGACAGCCGAGGGGGTCGCCATTGGCTTACTTTTCCTCGCGGAACTCGACGTAGGCGCGGTCGCGCACCTGGCGCGCCCAGTCCTCGAAGGCTTCCTGGGTCTTGCGCTCGCGGATCACCTGGCGCGCCTGGTTGCGCTCCTTTTCCTTGCTCACGTCTTCGCTCTTGCGCTCGATGACCTGGATCAGGTGGAAGCCGTACGGCGACTGCACGATGCCCGACACGTCACCCGGCTTGAGCCCATTCATCGGGGTCTCGAATTCCGGCACCGTGTCGCCCGGGTACAGCCAGCCCAGGTCGCCGCCCTTGGTGGCCGAGCCGTCCTGCGAGTACTGGCGCGCCAGGTCTTCGAACGTCGCGGCCTTGTTGTCCAGCTTTTCCTTGAGCTCGAGCAGCTTGCGCTTGACCTCGGCCTCGGTCATGGTCGGGTTCGGCTTCATCAGGATGTGGCGCGCGTGGGTCTGCTCGACCACGGCCTTGTCGTCGCCCTTGGCCAGGCTGCGCCGGTCGACCAGCTTGATGATGTGGAAGCCCGTGTTCGACTTGAGCACCGGGGTCACCTGGCCCGGCTTGAGCTTGAGCAGTTCGGTCGAGAACAGCGTCGGCAGGCGGTCCGGGTCGCGCCAGCCGATCACGCCACCCTTGAGCGCGTCGGGGGCGTCGGAATAGGTGGTGGCGATCTTGGCGAAGTCGGCGCCGGTGCGCAGCTGGCGCAGCACGTCGTCGGCGCGCGCCTTGCGGGCGGCGATCTGTTCCGGCGAGGCGTTCTGCGGAATGCTGACCAGGATCTGCGCGATGTCCACCTCGACCTTGTCGGCGGCGGCGGCCTTCTCGGCGGCCAGGTAGGTGTCGACCTCGGCGTCGGAGACCTGGATCTTGCGGTCGACCTCATGCTCGCGCAGCTGCTGCATCATGATCTCGTTGCGGATCTCTTCGCGGAACTGGGCGAACGGCAGCCCTTCCTTTTCCATCTGGTTGCGCATCTCCTGCACCGACATCTTCTGGCCTTCGGCAATGCGGCCGATGGCGCGGTCAAGCGTGGTGTCGTCAACCTTGACGCCCATTTCCTTGGCCAGCTGGATCTGGGCGCGCTCGACGATCATCGCCTCGACCACCTGGCGCTGCAGGTCGGCGTCGTCGGGCAGCTGGGCATGCTGGGCGCGCATGCGCTGGACGATCTGGGCGGTGCGGTTCTTCACCTCGTTGGTCGTGATGACTTCGTCGTTGACGACCACGTGGATGCCGTCGATCACGTGCGCGTTGCTCGAGGCCGGCGGCAGGAAACCGGTGCCCGGCTTGGTGGCGGCGGTGGCGGCGGGAGCGGCGGCCTGGGCGAAAACCTGGCCAGCCGTGAGCGCGCACAGCAGCGCCGCTGCGAGCTTGATTTGATGCAAACGGGTAGTACGCATAGTCTGGGAAGCACTCATTTCAGGATAATAGTTGTTAGCCCAATCAACGGGCCCCTCGCTTGACGGCCCTCTCCAGGGCCCTCGTAGTCATGGCCGCTTACAGGTGGCCGACATTCGTATTCAGGCGAGTATAGCCGGGAATACTCTTGTTGAACGACTCCAGCGGGTTGCCGAAGCCCAGGCGCGACAGGCCGTTCAGTTCGAGCTGGAAGAAAATCGGCGTCGACGTCGTCTGCGCGGCGGTCACGAAGCGCTGTGCGCCCATCCGGAACACCCAGCAATCGGCCTTGTACTCGAGCCCGATCAGGCTCTCGAGCAGCTTGCGGTCGCGCAGCGAGTAGCTGACCCGGCCCACGCCATACCAGCGCATCGACAGCGGCCACTGGCCCGACAGGTCGGCGTTGCGGAAGCTGTCGCGCTGGTAACGGTACTCGGCGTTCAACACTTTCATCGGCGCCGGTTGCCATTGCACGCCCGCGTTCGAGCTGTACAGGCTGCGGCCTTGCGCGTCGTATTGTACGCCGCTGTCGAAGCTCCAGGTGTCGGAAATGCTGCCGGAGGCGGCCAGCAGCGCATCCGAACGGGACTGGTTGCGCGGCTCGTTGGGGTTCAGGCGCACGCGCGGATCGCTGAAATAGTAGCGGCTGCCGACGGCCAGGCGCAGCCGCTCGGCGCCATTGCTCTGGATGAAGCGCGACACCAGCGCCGCGGTGGCCTGGTTGGCGTCCGACACGCGGTCGGCGCCGACAAAGCGGTTTTCGGAGAACAGTTGGGCGTAGTTGAAGCCGGCAACCGCGGTGTCGAAGTTCGGGATCGCTTCCTGGTTCTTGAACGGCGTGCGCACGTAGAACAGGCGCGGCTCGAGGGTCTGGGTCGACGCTTGCCCGAAGAAGCTGGCCGCGCGTTCGAACACCAGGCCGCTGTCGAGCGAGAACGTGGGCAGCACCCGGTTGATCTGGTTCCGGCGCGGGTTGGCCGGGTCGAGATCGTTGTTGCTCAGGTCATAGCGCGACGCGTGCAGCATCACCTTCGGCGTGACGAAATAGCCGGGACGCACGAACGGATAGCTGACCTGCGACACCACCACCGCGCGGTTGCCCTGCACGAAGGTATTCTCCGGATGCGAGAAGCGGGTCGCCTCGGCGTCGACCGCCCAGTCGAAGCCGCCCAGCACGTCGTAGCGGCCAGCGTGGAAGTTCAGCTGCGGCAGCCGGTCGTAGGGGCGCGGCACCTTGAGCGCCGGGTTGGTCACCGAGGCCGGGTCCTGCAGCACCTGGTAGCTCTGGGCGCGCGCGTTGAAGCTCCAGTACTGGGCGTTGTAGTCGGTGCGCAGTTCGCGCAGCAGCTGGCGCTCGGCGCTGGCCGCCACGGTGCGCGAGAAGTCGCTCGGGTATTGGTCGTCGGAGGCGGCGCGCGCGTTCCAGCCGTACGACCAGCCCGGCGCCAGGGTCTGGTTGTGCAGGGAGTTGACGAACCAGCGGTCGGTGCCGGTGATTTTGTCGTGGTGCAGGTACTCGGCGTGCGTCTCGCCGCTGTACGGGCCGCGCGCGGTCTCGCCGATGTAGCGGCCGGTCGCGCCCAGTTGCAGGCCGCGGTCGATCATCAGGCGCGGGAATACCGTCAGGTCGCGGTTCGGCGCGATGTTGAAGTAATAAGGTACCAGCAGTTCGCCCGAGCCCTTGGAACCGACGCCGATCGATGGCGGCAGCCAGCCCGAGCGGCGCGCGCCCGACAGCGAGAACGACATCGCCGGGGTGCCGATGATCGGCACGCCCTTGAAATAGATGATGGTCTTGCCGGCGCTGCCGACGTCGCGCCCGGAATCGAGCCGCAGCGTGCTCGATTTCAGGTACCAGCTCGGGTCCGGGCCTTCGCAGGTGCTGTAGGTGCCGTCCGTGACCACCGCCACGTCCTCGCCGAGGAAGTCGATGCGCCTGGCGCCGCCCTGGGCGTTGGACAATTGCAGCCGGTATTCCGGATGCAGCACCCAGCCCTTGCCGGTGTCGAGGTTCAGCTGCAGCGCGTCGCCCTTGTAGCGGTCGCCGAAGCGCCACATCTTGACGTTGCCCTTGGCGGTGACCTCGTCCTCGACCCGGAAGTAGCAGGCGGTATCGGCGGTCATGCCGGTCTGGCCGCGCGTGATCTCGACGTTGCGGTCAAGATTGAGCTGGCGGTCGGGGCGGCCGGTAATCTCTTCGGCGTTGATCGTGACCGGCGCGTTCTGGTCGTCGACGCGCGGGCCGCGCGCCGCGGTTTGCGCGTGCAACGGCGCCGTGGCGACGGTGACAAGCGCGGAAAAGGCAAATGCCCGCCGCTGCGGGAATGGGAGGGCCGTAAACCAGCTCATGAAAACTCGGGATGCACCATTACAGGCGATTTTTTGGATTGAATCCCTTATTATATGGGAATCTTCCAAATCAACCGGATTCCTCAGGCCGCTTCATGTCTTCTCTGTCTCAAAATTCCCCCACTTCCGCCGAACAGGATGCCCGCCTGGCGCAGCTGACTGAATGGCTGGGTACGCTTGGCCTGGTGGAAGTCGGTTCGCGCCGGCCTGCTTCGTCCGATGCCAGTTTCCGCCGCTATTTCCGGCTCGATGTCGTGCCGGCGCTACACGCAAAACTGGGCGCGACGCTGGTCGCGATGGACGCGCCGCCGGCGCGCGAAAACGTGCCGGCCTTCATCCACGTCGACGGCCTGCTGCGCGACGCCGGCGTGACCGTGCCGGCGATCGTCGCCGAGAACGTGGAGAACGGCTTTTTGCTGCTGTCCGACCTCGGCACCACGACCTACCTGCAACGTTTAAATATCGACAACGCGTCGTTCATGTACTCGGACGCGGTCGATGCGCTGATCCGGTTCCAGCTGGCCAGCCAGCCGGGCGTGCTGCCCGAGTTCGACCGCGCCTTCGTGCTGCGCGAAATGAATCTGTTTCCGGAATGGTTCATCGGCAAGCACCTCGGCGTGACCCTGACCGACCAGCAGCAGGGCGAGCTCGACAAGATCTTCGAGCTCATCACCGCCAACGTGCTGGCCCAGCAACAGGTCTACATGCACCGCGATTTCCACTCGCGCAACCTGATGTTCATGGACCAGGGCAACCCGGGCGTGCTCGACTTCCAGGACGCGGTGTACGGCCCGGTCACCTACGACCTCGCCTCGCTGCTGCGCGACGCCTACATCCAGTGGGACGAGGAATTCGTGCTCGACTGGGTGGTGCGCTACTGGCAAAGCGCCAAGAAGGTCGGGCTGCCGGTCAACCCGGACATCGACGCGTTCTACCGCGACTTCGAATTCATGGGGCTGCAGCGCCACCTGAAGATCCTCGGCATCTTCTGCCGCCTGAACTACCGCGACGGCAAGGGCATCTACATGGGCGACCTGCCGACCGTGATGGACTACGTGCGCCGCACCGCGAACCGCTACAAAGAGCTCAAGCCGCTGGTGCGCCTGCTCGACGCGTTCGAGGACAAAGCGCCGCAGGTCGGCTACACCTTCTGAAGGCGCCGCGATGAAAGCCATGATTTTCGCCGCCGGCCGCGGCGAGCGGATGCGACCGCTCACCGACAGCTGCCCCAAGCCGCTGTTGAAAGTGCGCGGCCGCCCCCTGATCACCCACCACGTGCTGAACCTGGTGCGCGCCGGGATCACCGACATCGTGATCAACCACTCGCACCTGGGCCACATGATCGAACAGGAGCTGGGCGACGGCAGCCGCTACGGCGCGCGCATCGCCTACTCGCACGAGCCGGCGCCGCTGGAGACCGCGGGCGGCATCGCCAACGCGCTGCACCTGCTCGGCGACGAACCGTTCCTGGCCCTGTCGGCCGACATCTACGCGCCCTACTTCGACTTCGAGCAGGTCAAGGACGTGTTGAAGGACACCGACATGTTCGGCAAGCCCTACCCGAAGGATGAACGCGACATCGCCTGGCTGTACCTGACGCCGAACCCGTGGCACAACCCGGGCGGCGACTTCGGCCTGACCATGTACACGCTGTCGAACGACGGCGAGCCGAAGTGGAACTTCGCCAACATCGGCGTGTACCGCCCGGAGATGTTCGACGGGATCAAGGCCGGCGAATTCGTCAAGCTCGGTCCCCTGATGCGCAAGTACGTCGACCTCAAGCGCGTCGGCGGCGAGATCTACGATGGCCAGTGGGTCAACGTCGGCACCGCGCGGCAGCTGGAAGAACTCAACGCCCCGCTGGCGAAGCGGCAAGCGCCATGACGGCGTTCGCGGCGCGCCGTGCACGCCTGGCCGCGGCAATGCAGCCGGGCGCGGTAGCCGTGCTCCTGACGGCGCCCGAGATCGCGCGCAACAGCGACAGCGATTACCCGTACCGCCACGACAGCTACTTCTATTACCTGAGCGGGTTCACCGAGCCCGAAAGCGCGCTGGTGCTGGTCGCGGCAAGCGGCGCCAGGCCGGCGCGCGCGATCCTGTTCTGCCGCGAGAAAAACCTCGAGCGCGAGATCTGGGACGGCTACCGCCACGGCCCGGACGGCGCGCGCGAAGCGTTCGGCTTCGACGAGGCGTATCCGATCGGTGAACTGGACACGCAGATGGCGGGCATCCTGGCCGACGCACCGGCGCTGTACTGCGCCATGGGGCGCGACACGGCGCTCGATGCCAGGGTGGCGCTCTGGCTGAAGGCGGTGCGTGCGCAGGCGCGCGCCGGCATCACCGCGCCATCGGCGGCGCACGACCTGCTGGTGCTGCTCGACGAAATGCGCGTGTTCAAGGACGAATCGGAACAGGCGACGATGCTGCGCGCGGCCGAGATCTCGGGCCGTGCGCACGCGCGCGCGATGCGCGCATCGAAGCCGGGCATGTACGAGTACGAGATCGAGGCCGAGCTGCTGTACGAATTCCGCCGCAGCGGCGCGCAGTACCCGGCCTACACGCCGATCGTGGCCGCCGGCGCCAACGCCTGCGTCCTGCACTACAACAGCAACAACGCGCAAACCCGCGACGGCGACCTGGTGCTGATCGACGCCGGCTGCGAACTCGATAGCTACGCCTCGGACATCACGCGCACCTACCCGGTCAACGGCAGGTTCAGCGAGCCGCAAAAAGCGCTGTACGAACTGGTGCTGGCGGCGCAGGCGGCGGCGTTGGCCGCGGTGGTTCCGGGCCGGCCCTACACTGACATCCACGACGCCGCGTTGCGGGTGCTGGTCGAGGGCATGCTCGATCACGGCCTGCTCGACAAATCGAAATACGGCGCTGCCGACAACGCCATCGCCGAGCGCGCGCACCAGCAGTTCTACATGCACGGCACCGGCCACTGGCTGGGGCTGGACGTGCACGACGCCGGCGCCTACCGCGACAGCGCGCTCGAAGGCAAACCGTCGCGCCGCCTGATGCCGGGCATGGCGCTCACCGTGGAACCGGGCATCTACGTGCGCCCGGCGCCGGGCGTGCCCGAGCAGTACTGGAACATCGGCATCCGCATCGAGGACGACGTGATCGTCACCGAGGCGGGCGGCCGCGTGCTGTCGGACGGCGCGCCGAAGCTGGTGGCGGAGATCGAAGCACTGATGCGCAAGCCATGATGACGGAACAGGCACAAACTCACGACGTGGCGATCTGCGGCGCCGGCCCGGTGGGCATGGCGCTGGCGGCGCTGCTGGCGCGGCGCGGGATCGACGGCAACCGCATTGCACTGATCGACGCCAGGTCGCTGGGCCAGGCGATCTCGGACCCGCGCTCGATCGCGCTGGCCTGGGGCAGCCGGCTGCTGCTCGAAGAAATCGGCGCGTGGCCGCTGCCGGCCACGCCGATCCACCAGATCCACGTGTCGCGCCGCGGCCGCCTTGGCCGCAGCGTGATGGACCGGGTCGAGCACAAGCTGCCGGCGCTCGGCTACGTGGCGCGCTACGGCGACGTGGCCAACGCGCTGGCGCTCGCGTGCGAGCGCGCGGGCGTGGACGTGATCCGGCCGGCGCGCGCGGAAGGCATCGACGAGCAGAAAAGCCACGTCGCGCTCAAGCTTGACGACGGCCGCACGATCCGGGCCGCGGTGGCGGTGCAGGCCGAAGGCGGCCTGTTCGGCCAGCAGGACGACAAGGCGACCAGGCGCGATTACGGGCAGACCGCGGTGATCGCGCGGGTGACGGCCAGCGCCCCGGTCGCGCACCGCGCGTTCGAACGCTTCACCGATGAAGGCCCGCTGGCGCTGCTGCCGCAGGATGGCGCCGACGGGCACCAGTACGCGCTGGTGTGGTGCGCGAAACCCGACAGTGCCGCGCGCCTGCTGGCGCTGGACGACGCACAGTTCCTGCAGCAGCTTGGCGAAACGTTCGGCTCGCGGCTCGGGCGCTTCACGGCGGTGTCGAGCCGGGTCTCGTATCCGCTCGGCCTGAACGCGGACACCCGCTCGACCGCGCGCACGGTGGCGGTGGGGAATGCCTCGCAGACCCTGCATCCGGTGGCCGGACAGGGCCTGAACCTGGGCCTGCGCGATGCGGCGGTACTGGCGCGTGCGCTGGCGCAGGCGCAGGGGCAAGATCGGGGGCCGGCGGCAATCGAGCGCTTCGTCGCCGACCGCGAGCAGGACCGGCGCGTGACGATCAACCTGACCGACGCGATGGCGCGGCTGTTCACCGACACGGGCCCGCTGCAATCGCTGTTCGGGCTGTCGCTGGCGGTGCTCGACACCGTCAAGCCGGCGCGCATGCTGCTGGCCGAGCTGATGATGTTCGGCCACCGCGGCGGCCGCGCGCCGCGCTATTACCGGTAAGGTGGACACGCTGTGAAACCGCGTATCAAAATGACGAAAACCATGTCCGACGACGACACGGTGACCCTTGCCATCTCGGTTTTCGACGGCCGCTCGTTGTTTGCAAACGAGGTATATGTCGGCCAGCGGCAGCTGAAGGACGCCGTCGCGGGGCTTCATCGCTTCAAGGACCAGGTGCGCGGCGGTATTCACGACCTCACGTTCGGCCACTTCGGACCCGAGTACGGCCACGGCGGATTCCACGCGCGACTGCACTTCCGGAACGGACAGCTGTACGTCACGGTGCGAGTGCAGTCGGGGTTTCACGAGTTCGGCATGAAGCAGGTCGCCGCCGAGGCCACGCTCTACCTCACGTCCGAGCCTGCGCTGCTCGATGACTTCGCGCGGGGGCTGCGGGCGATCAGCGACGGGCAGCGCGACGACGCGGTGCTGGAAGGGTTGTAGCATAAGCCGTCGTTCCCGCAGGGACCGGCGCCCCTGCCGGAACGACTGGCTTGGTTAACCCGGTGCTGCAGCCTCTTCGATATATGCCCTCACAATCCTCTCGAAATCGGCGTCCGCCGACAGTCCGAGCGCCTTTGCACGCGTCACATCCCACGCGCCCGGCCAGCTGTTGACGATCCGTTCGATCGCCGGATCCGGCACGAAGCTGATACGCGATGCCGCTTCCGGTCCCGCCACCTTGTCAAGCGCGGCCACCATCTCGCGCACGCTCACGGACAGGCCCGGCAGGTTGATGGTGCGGCTGCCGGCCAGCGATTCGGCGGGCAGCTCGTGTCCCGCGATCAGTGCGTCGACCGCGGCGCGCGGCGACAATAGCCACAGCCTTGTTTCCGGCGCGACCGGGCAGACCGCCGGTTCGCCGTTCAAGGGCTCACGGATGATGCCGCTGGCGAACGACGACGCCGCCTTGTTCGGCTTGCCGGGGCGTACGCTGATGGTCGGAAGGCGCAGCACCCGGCCGTCGACGAAACCGCGGCGGCTGTAGTCGTTGAGCAGCAACTCGCCGATCGCTTTCTGGGTGCCGTACGACGAACGCGGGTTCAGCGCGGTGTCGTCCCGCACCACGTCCGGCAGCTCGCCGCCATACACCGCCACCGAGCTGGTGAACACGACCTTCGGCTTGTGCCCGAGCTCGCGGCAGACGTCGAGCAGCAGGCGCGAGGCGTCGAGATTGATGCGCATGCCGAGATCGAAATCGGCTTCGGCCTGGCCGCTGACGATTGCCGCCAGGTGGAAGATGGATGTGGTGCTGGTATCGATGGCCTGGCGCAGCAAGGCGCCATCGGCAATGTCGCCGGTCACGACCCGCACGCGGGCGTCGCCCAGGTCATTGGCCGGCACCACGTCCACCAGCACCAGTTGGTCGATGCGTCGCGCCCTGCCTTGGCTGTCGCCCAGCTCGCCGCGCACGAGCAACTGGCGCGCCAGGCGCTGTCCGAGAAAGCCGGCGCCGCCGGTAATCAAGACTTTCATTGTTGTGCTCCTTGTCTGGTTGCCGCGGCCAGCCAGCCGAGTCCGTCCTCGGTTCTTGCGCGCGGGCGGTATTCGCAGCCGATCCAGCCTGCGTAACCAAGCTCGTCAAGCAGGCGGAACAGGTACGGGTAGTTGACTTCGCCGTCGTCGGGCTCGTTGCGCGCCGGGACGCTGGCGATCTGCACATGGCCGATGCCGTCGAAATTGTTCCTGAACGTCGTCGCCAGGTCGCCCTCGACGATCTGGGCGTGATAGAAATCCATCTGCACCTTGACGTTCGACTGGCCCGATTCCACGCGCAGCGCATGCGCCTCGGCCTGCGTGTGGAGGAAATAGCCGGGCATGTCGCGTCCGTTGATCGGCTCGATCAGCAGCTCGATGCCATGGGCGCCGACCTCCCGCCCCGCGTGGCGCAGGTTGGCCAGATAGACTTCGCGGTGGCGACGCCGGTCGGCCCCAGGCGGAACCAGGCCGGCCATCATGTGCACGCGCCGGGTGCCCAGCGCCAGCGCATACTCGATGCCGCGCGCGACGCCGGCCTTAAATTCGTCCTCGCGGCCGGGCAGGGCCGCGATCCCGCGCTCGCCTGCGGCCCAGTCGCCGGGCGGCAGATTGAACAGGACGTTCTCGAGCTTGTTCTCCTTGAGCCAGAGCGCCACCTCGTGCGGCGAATAGTCGTACGGGAACAGGAACTCGACAGCCCTGAAGCCGGCCGCCGCGGCCGCGCCAAAGCGCTGCGGAAAGGCGACTTCGTTGAACATCATGGTCAGGTTGGCGGCAAATTTTGGCACGGCGCGGCTCCGGATTAAAGGTCGAGCCCGAAGGCCGACTTGAGTTCATCGACCTGTGCGGCGTCGAGCGGCCGGTGCGGCACGTTACGCAGCAGCAGGAATAATTTGGCGGTTTCTTCGAGCTCCTCGGCGGCATACACCGCCGCCTCCAGCGTGGAGCCGGACACGACCGGGCCGTGATTGGCCAGCAGCACGGCCGAGTGCCGGCGCGCCAGCGCGCCGATCGCGTCGGCCAATGCCGGGTCGCCAGGCCGGTGGTAAGGCAGCAGCGGCAGGCGCCCGATCTTCATCACGAAGTACGGCGTCAGCGGCGGAATGCAATCGTCGTGCTGCAATCCGCACATGCAGGACACGGCCGCCGAATGGGTCGAATGCAGGTGCACGATCGCCCCGGCGCCAGCGCGCTGCTGGTACATCGCGCGGTGCAGGAAGGCTTCCTTGGATGGCGGGTCGCCACTGACCAGCCGGCCCTCCCAGTCGAGGCGGGACAGGCGCGCCGGGTCAAGCCGGCCCAGGCTGGCGTTGGTTGGCGTCAGCAGCCAGCCGTCGTCGAGCCGCACGCTGAGGTTGCCGCTGCTGCCGGCGGTGAGGCCGCGTTCGAACAGCGAACGCCCGAACTCGACGATCTGTTCGCGCTGGCGCGTTTCTTCAGTCCCGGTGTGGATCGCGGCGCTCATCACAGGCGGCTCCATGCCTTGAGGAAGAAATCATCGCTGCCGAAATTACCGGATTTGAGCGCCAGCGCCAGCGGGGGGCCTGGGCGCTGCGCCTGCAGCGCGACGGTCCACGGCACGCCCGGATCGATTTCCGGGCCGATGCGCAGGCCCGAAACGCCGAGCGCCTTGACCACCGCGCCCGAGGTTTCGCCGCCGGCGACGATCAATTGACCCACGCCCAGTCCGACCAGTCCGTGGGCGATGGCGGCAAGCGCTTCTTCGACCAGGCTGCCGGCGCGCTCGACGCCGAGTTCGGCCTGGACTGCCGCGACGGTTTCCGGCGCAGCCGTCGCGAACACCAGCAGCGGCGCCTGGCCCACCTGGTCCCTGGCCCATGCGAGCGCAGCGGCAACGAGGTCGGCGCCACGTGCCAGCGCCAGTGGATCGACGTAAAACGACGGCGCCTGCTGGCGCATCAGGGCAACCTGGCGCTGGGTGGCCTGCGAGCAGCTGCCGGCGATGACGGCGCGGCCGCCGCCGGTAGCGGGCAGGGTATCGGCTGCATCGACACGCGCCAGTAGTCCGCGCCGACGGAAGTTCTCTGGCAGGCCCAGCGCGATGCCCGAGCCGCCGGTGACCAGCGGCAGATTCGCACACGCCGCGCCGATCGCTTCCAGGTCGCGGTCCGATACCGCATCCACGATGGCGAAATTACACCCCTGTTCGCGCAATGCCGCAAAGCGCTCGCCGATCGCGCTGGCCCCTTGCTCGACCACGCCGTAGTCCGCGAGCCCGACCTTGCCGGTCACCTGGCGCTGCAGGACCCGCACCAGGCTCGGGTCGGTCATCGGCGTGAGCGGATGGTTGCGCATGCCTGATTCGCTGAGCAGCTCGTTGCCGACGAACAGATAGCCTTTGTAGATGGTGCGGCCATTCGCCGGAAAGGCAGGGCACGCGATCGTGAAGCTGGTGTCGAGCGCCTGCATCAGCGCCTCCGCGACCGGGCCGATGTTGCCGCGCGGGGTGGAATCGAACGTGGAGCAGTATTTGAAATAGAACTGGCGGCAGCCGGCCTGCTGCAGCCAGCGCAGCGCCGCCAACGACTCGGCCACCGCTTCATCGACCGGACTGGTGCGCGACTTCAGCGCGATCACCAGCGCGTCGACGTCCTCCGCCTCGAACGGCAACGGCCCGGCGGGAACGCCGACCAGTTGCACTGTGCGCATGCCGGCCTTGACCAGCATGCCCGCGAGGTCGGTGCCGCCGGTGAAGTCGTCCGCGATACACCCAAGTAAGAGCGCCATGTCCGTCCTCCTCAGGCCGCTTTGCTGCCGGCTTTCGCTGTCGGCAAGGTGATACCGGGGAACAACTTGATGACCGCCGCATCGTCCTCCAGGCCATGCCCTGCGGCCGCGGCCTGCATGAACATCTGGTGCGCCGTGGCCGACAGCGGCAGCGGAAACACGCTCTTCTTCGCATAGTCAAGCACGATGCCCAGGTCCTTGACGAAGATATTCACGGCCGACAGCGGCGCGTAGTCGCCAGCCAGGATGTGCGGCACGCGGTTCTGGAACATCCACGAGCTGCCGGCGCTGTTGGAAATGACTTCGTACAGCGCATCGGGATCGCAGCCGGCGCGCAGGCCAAGCGCCATCGCTTCGGCCGCCGCCGCGATGTGTACCCCCGCCAGCAGCTGGTTGATCATCTTCACCTTCGATCCCTGGCCCGGCTGGTCGCCCAGGCGGTACAGCTTCGCGCAGATCGCGTCGAACAGCCTGGTACACGCGGCGAAGGTTTCCGGCGCACCCGACGCCATCACCGACATCTGGCCCGATGCGGCCTTGGCCGCTCCGCCGGAGATCGGCGCGTCGATGAAGCGCAGCCCCATCGCCAGCAGGCGCGTGCCGAGCGCCTCGGCAAACTCGGGCGACACCGTGGCGCTGGCAATCACGACCGCGCCCGGCTTCAGGTGGGCGGCGGCCCCTTCAAGCCCGAACAGCACCTGCTCGACCTGGGCCGCATTGACCACCACGATCAGCAAGGCGTCCACGGTTGGCGCCAACGCGGCCGGCGAGGCTGCGCCGTGCGCGCCGGCCGCAACCGTTTTCTCCACGGCTTCCGGCCGCACGTCGCAGGCGTGCACCTCGAGGCCTGCGCGCAACAACGACTGCGCGATGCCCATCCCCATGGCACCGAGGCCGACGACCCCGACGCGCTTGATTTGCTCTGCCATTTTGATCTGCTCCTGCTTTTGAAAAATGAGGGTCGCCAGGATTCACCGGTTGACCAGGCGGGCCGGGAGCCTCAGCACGACTGCCGCGCCGGCCACCAGCACGCCGGCCAGCACATACAGGGCGATGTCGGTCGAGCTCGTCATGTCCTTGATCGCGCCGATCAGGAACGGGCTGGCGAAACCGGCCAGGTTGCCCACCGAGTTGATCGCGGCGATGCCGGCGGCAGCGGCCACGCCTTGCAGGATAGCGGTCGGCAGGCTCCAGAACAGCGGCGCCGATGCCAGCACGCCGGCGGCGGCGATGCTGAGGCACACGATCGCGACTGCGGTATTGGTGGTGCCCGCCAGTGCGCTGCCGACCAGCCCGATCGCGCCCAGCAGCATCGGGATAACCAGGTGCCAGCGGCGCTCGCCATGCTTGTCCGAACTACGGCCCAGGTACAGCATCGTGACCACGGCCACGGCGTACGGGATCGCGGTGAACAGGCCAATGTTCAGGACGCCCTTGATGCCGGCAGTCTTGATCAGCGTCGGCATCCAGAAGGTCAGGCCGTACTGCCCCATCACGCAGCAGAAATAGATCAGCGCCATCACCCATACGCGCGGATCGGCGAACATCGCGCGCAGCGACGGATGGGCCACTTTGGTCTGGGCTTCGTCGTGGATGTGGGACTCGAGCAGGCGCTTCTCGCTGTCGTTGAGCCATTTGGCGGAACGGATGCCGTCGCCCAGGTACAGCAGCACGGCGATGCCGAGTATCATGGCCGGCACGGCTTCCAGCAAGAACATCCATTGCCAGCCGCGAAAGCCTGCCACGCCTGCCAACCCTTCCATGATCCAGCCCGACAGCGGACCGCCGATCACGCCGGCAAGCGGGATCGCGGTCATGAAGGTGCACACCATGCGGGCCCGGCGCTTGGAGGGAAACCAGTAGGTCAGGTACAGGATGATGCCCGGAAAAAAGCCGGCTTCGGCCAGGCCGAGCAGGAACCGCATGATGTAGAAGGTCAGCGGCGTCGTGACGAACATGAAGGCGCCGGAGATCACGGCCCAGGTGATCATGATGCGGGCAATCCAGATGCGCGCGCCGACCCTGTGCAAGATGACATTGCTCGGCACTTCAAACAGGAAATAGCCGAGGAAGAAGACACCGGCGCCAAGGCCGAAGACGGTTTCGCTGAACTTCAGGTCGTTCAGCATTTGCAGCTTGGCGAAGCCGACGTTGACGCGGTCGAGATACGCCACGATGTAACAGAGCATCAGGAACGGCACGATGCGCCAGGTTACTTTCCGATAGAGGGAAGCCTCGTCAACGATCATGGGAGGCTGAAGTGGAGCCGCGTCGCCCAGCCCCGGGTGTGTTCCGGTGATTGCCATCATTGTCTCCTGATAGGTCTGTGTGCCTGGTAGGTGTGCCCGCCGACGGCGGGAAGCAGATGTATAAAATCTGTCTGGCTGTAGATTAGTTGTGTATTTTTTGTATGTCAAGCTGTATGTTTTGTATAATCGCTCCATCCGCGACTGCAACTTTTAGCGACGAGAACCATGGACCAGACAATGATGTTCACCCTCCCCGTGCACAGTGCAGAGGACGGCGGTTTTGCGACTGGCACGCTCGGCTCGCGCGTGGCGGCCAAGCTGCGCCAGAAGATCCGCGACGACGGCCTCGCGCCCGGCACCCGGCTGCCTTCGGAGCAGGCGATGGCGGTGCATTTCGGCGTCAGCCGCAGCGTCGTGCGCGAAGCGATCGCCCTGCTCAAGGATGAAGGTATCCTGAACACGCGCAAGGGCAGCGGCGCTTTCATCTGCAACTTTGACGCGGCGCAGACGGACGGGCAGGACGCGCAGACCGAGCAATCGGTGCAATCGCTGCTGAACC
>JBJMVW010000190.1:0-17342 GCA_045810465.1 Massilia sp.
CCGGCATCGGCGCAGGATGCGGCGGCGCCGCAACCCGGCAAGGCCGATGACGAGCTGGCGCTCGACCTGTCGCTGGGCGGCCCGGCGACCGATATCGACATGGCCAGCCTGGCCAAGGAATTCGACCTGCCGGACCTGCCGGCCGCGCCGGAAGACACCGCGCCGGCGAGCGAGCTCAAAGACCCGCTGTTCGATCTCGACGCGATGAACTTCCAGTTGCCGCAGGCAGCGGCGCCATCGCCGGCGCCAGCGGCCGGCTCGCCGGAACTGAAGGACCCGCTGTTCGACCTCGACGCGATGAATTTCGACCTGCCCGACACATCGGCGGCGCCTGCCGCGGCTGCGCCGCAGCAGGACACGGCGCTCGAAGACGACCCGTTCGCAGCTCCCCAGGAGCAGCCGGGCGCGCCCGTGCACGGCGCCATCCCGCGCTTCGACATGGCGGGCATCGACCTCGACCTGCCGCCGGCGGAGCACGCGGGCGACGAGCCGCTGGCGGAGCACGCGGGCGACGAGCCGCTGGCGGTTCCCGAAGGCGAGACGACCGGCGCCGGCGACATGTCGGCGGCGCACATGGAGATGGAAACCAAGCTTGACCTGGCCATCGCGTATCAGGAAATCGGCGACAAGGAAGGCGCGCGCGAGCTGCTCGACGAAGTCATCAAGGGCGGCAGCAGCGAGCAGGTCGGCAAGGCCAACGCAATGCGCGCAAAATTGGCGTGAAGCGGATCGTACTCGGTGTCCAGTACGTGGGCACCGGCTGGAACGGCTACCAGAAACAGCCATCGCGGGACACGGTCCAGGACCGGCTCGAGATCGCGCTCGAAAAATTCGCCTGCGCTCCGCTGCACACCACCTGCGCCGGCCGCACCGACGCCGGCGTGCACGCGATCGAGCAGGTGGTCCACTTCGACACTGGGCTCGAGCGCGCCACGCAATCGTGGGTCCGTGGCGTCAACGCGTTCCTGCCCGATTCGATCGTGGTGCGTTGGGCGACCGAAGTCGCCCCCGCCGTCGACGGCCAGGAATTCCACGCCCGCTTCTCGGCGCGCTCGCGCACCTACCAGTACGTCCTCTACAACAATCCGAACCCGTCGTCGCTGCTGGCCGGCCGCGCCGGCTGGGTGTTCCGCCCGCTCGACGTCGAGCGCATGCGCCAGGCGGCGCGGCACCTGATCGGCACCCACGATTTCTCGAGCTTCCGCGCCTCCGGCTGCCAGGCCAGAACGCCGGTCAAGGAAATGCACGAGCTGTCGATCGAGCGGCGCGGCGACATCATCGTGTTCACCGTGCGCGCCAGCGCCTTCCTGCACCACATGGTGCGCAACATCGTCGGCGCGCTGGTCTACGTCGGCACCGGCCGCAACGAACCCGGCTGGATGGCCGACGTGCTGGCCAGCCGCGACCGCGACGTCGCCGCGCCCACCTTCATGCCCGATGGCCTGTACCTTGCTAAAATCGAGTACGATCCCAGGTGGGGGCTGCCGCAGGAGGCCGCCTCGCCGCTGCCCTGGCTGTAACCGACCATATGCACCGTACCCGAATCAAAATCTGCGGCATCACACGCGAGGACGACCTGCGCTCGGCGGTGTCGCTTGGCGCCGACGCGCTCGGCTTCGTGTTCTACCCTAAAAGCCCGCGCTACGTCACGCCGCAGGCTGCGGCAAGCCTCGCCAGTGCGCTGCCGCCCTACGTCAGCCCGGTCGCGCTGTTCGTCAACCCCACGCTGGCGGAAGTTGCGGAGGTGGCGCGCGTCGCCCCGATCGGGCTGATCCAGTTCCATGGCGACGAGACCCCCGCGCTATGCGCCGCCATCGCCGCCGCGGTCGCGCGGCCGTTCGTGCGCGCCTTCCGCGTCAAGCCCGACACCAGCGCGGCCGATTTGCTAGAATGCGAACTTGCATACCGCGCCGCCAGTCCGTGGTTCTCGGGCCTCCTGCTCGACACCTGGGTGGACGCCTACGGCGGCGCCGGAAAGGTCTTCGATTGGTCTCTCATCCCAAAAGAGCTCGCGCCTCGGGTCGTTTTGAGTGGTGGCTTGAGCGTACAAAACGCAACTGAAGCGGTGGTACGCGTACGTCCCTATGCGGTCGACATCAGCAGCGGTGTCGAGCAGCAGAAAGGGATCAAGGACGCCCGCAAGATCGCCGCGTTTATCGCCGCGGTGCGGGCCGCCGATGCCATCACTTGAGAAGCGAACCACCCGATGAAAGAAGCACCTGAACGCGGCGCTGCCGCACTGTTCCACACCACCGAATACCAACTGCCCGACGCCACCGGCCACTTCGGCCAGTACGGCGGCAGCTTCGTCGCCGAGACGCTCAGCCACGCGCTGGCCGAACTCAACGAAGCCTACGCGCGCTACAGCCGCGACCAGGCCTTCCTCGACGAATACCGCTACGAGCTGGCGCACTTCGTCGGCCGTCCGTCGCCCGTGTACCACGCAAAACGCTGGTCCGGGCAGGCCGGCGGCGCGCAGATCTTCTTCAAGCGCGAAGACCTGAACCACACCGGCGCCCACAAGATCAACAACGTGATCGGCCAGGCGCTGCTCGCGCGGCGGATGGGCAAGAAGCGCATCATCGCCGAAACCGGCGCCGGCCAGCACGGCGTCGCCACCGCCACCATCTGCGCGCGCTTCGGCCTCGAATGCGTGGTCTACATGGGCAGCGAGGACGTCAAGCGCCAGGCCCAGAACGTGTACCGCATGAAGCTCCTGGGCGCCACCGTGGTGCCGGTCGAGTCGGGCTCGAAGACGCTCAAGGACGCGCTCAACGAAGCGATGCGCGACTGGGTCACCAATATCGAAAACACCTTCTACATCATCGGCACGGTCGCCGGTCCGCACCCGTACCCCATGATGGTGCGCGACTTCCAGTCCGTGATCGGCGAAGAGTGCAGGGTGCAGATGCCCGAGATGACCGGGCGCCAGCCCGACTACGTGGTCGCCTGCATCGGCGGCGGCTCGAACGCGATGGGCATCTTCTATCCATACATCGACGAGGCGGGCGTCAGGCTGGTCGGCGTCGAAGCGGCGGGCGAGGGCATCGACTCGGGCAAGCACGCCGCCTCGCTCACGGCCGGCATCCCGGGCGTTTTGCACGGCAACCGCACCTACCTGCTGCAGGACGCCAACGGCCAGATCATCGAGACGCACTCGGTGTCGGCGGGCCTCGATTATCCGGGCGTCGGGCCTGAACACGCGTGGCTGAAGGACATCGGGCGCGCCGAATACGTCTCGATCACCGACGACGAAGCGCTGGCCGCGTTCCACGACTGCTGCCGCATCGAAGGCATCATCCCGGCGCTCGAATCGTCGCATGCGATCGCCTACGCGGTAAAGCTGGCGGCCACGCTGCCAAAGGATAAGCTCATCCTGGTCAACCTGTCGGGCCGTGGCGACAAGGACATGCACACGGTGGCGCAGCGGATGGGGCTCGACTTCAGCTGATCGCGCCTCGCGGCGTGCGCGCTCGCGTGCACGCTGCCGTCTGCGCAACAGCAGCGCCACCATCCATCAACAGAAAGAACAGCATGTCCAGAATCGAAAGCACTTTTGCCGCGCTCAAGGCGCAAAACAAGACCGGCCTCGTGACCTTCATCACGGCGGGCGACCCCGGGCCCGAGATGACGGTGCCGCTGATGCACGCGCTGGTCGCGGGCGGCGCCAACGTCCTCGAGCTCGGAGTGCCGTTTTCCGACCCGATGGCCGAAGGCCCGGTGATCCAGCGCGCCTGCGAGCGCGCGCTCAAATTCGGCATCAGCCTGACCGACGTCTTCAACTACGTGCGCGAATTCCGCAAGACGGACGCGGCCACGCCGGTGGTCCTGATGGGCTACGCCAACCCGATCGAGCGCATCGGCCCGGACAACTTCATCCGGCAAGCCAGGGACGCTGGCGCGGACGGTGCGATCGTGGTGGATTACCCGCCGGAGGAATGCGAAGCCTTCGCGACCGCGATGCGGGCCAACGACCTCGACCTGATCTTCCTGCTCGCGCCGACCTCGACGGCGAAGCGCGTCAAGCAGGTCGCGAAATACGGCAGCGGCTTCAGCTACTACGTCTCGCTCAAGGGCGTGACCGGCGCGGGCAGCATCGACACGGTCGATGTCGCGCGGCGCGTGGAAGCGATCCGCGAGCACGTGAAATTGCCGATCGGGGTCGGCTTCGGCATCCGTGACGGCGCGACGGCCAAGGCGGTCGCGGCGGTGGCCGACGCGGTCGTGATCGGCAGCCGGATCATCCAGGAACTGGAGAATACGCCGAAAGCAGAGGCTGTGGCCGCGGTGCGCGCTTTCGTCGCCAGCATCCGCACCGCCCTCGACAGCAAATAAAAAATTGGGGTCAGAGTCGAATTAATTGGAACATTGTGACATTTCCCATTAATTCGACTCTGACCCCAATTGTTTTGCAACTGATGCTCATCGGTAAAATGAGGGTCAGAGTCAAATCTGCTGAATTATTTGTGACTTGCCGAATAATTCGACTCTGACCCTCATTGTTTTTGTTGCTTGAATGAAAAGTTCCGGTTAATTAGGGTCTGACCCCAGTTGGGGGGGGCGGACTGAACTTGTGGGTTGGGGTGGTGTCGAAGTGTTAATTGGCAAATCGCAATGATTCGACAAGCATGGTCGTACCGGATAAACTACGGCCAACTTTAGATTTGCCGCAAAGGAGAAAAAATGAGTTGGTTGGAAAAACTGCTGCCCCCACGGATCCAGCGCTCCGATGCCGCGAACCGCAAGACCATGCCCGAAGGCCTGTGGGTCAAGTGCCCGTCGTGCGAAGCGGTCCTGTATCGCGCCGACCTGGAGTCGAACCTGCACGTGTGCCCGAAGTGCAGCCACCATATGCGGATCCGTGCGCGCGACCGCCTCGACGCCCTGCTCGATGAGGGCGGCCGCTACGATATCGGCCAGGAAACGCTGCCGGTCGATACGCTGAAGTTTAAGGACAGCAAGAAGTATCCGGACCGCCTCAAGGCCGCGATGGACGCCACCGGCGAGACCGATGCGCTGGTCGTCATGGGCGGCGCGATCATGAGCCTGCCCGTCGTCGTGGCCTGCTTCGAATTCGAATTCATGGGCGGCTCGATGGGCTCGGTGGTCGGCGAGCGCTTCGTGCGCGGCGCCCAGATCGCGCTCGAGCAGAAGGTGCCGTTCATCTGCATTACCGCCACCGGCGGCGCGCGCATGCAGGAAGGCCTGCTGTCGTTGATGCAGATGGCGAAAACCACCGCGATGCTGACCAAGCTGGCGGAGAAGAAGCTGCCGTTCATCAGTGTGCTGACCGACCCGACCATGGGCGGCGTGTCCGCGTCGTTCGCCTTCATGGGCGACGTCGTGATCGCCGAGCCGAAGGCCCTGATCGGCTTCGCCGGCCCGCGCGTGATCGAGAACACCGTGCGCGAGAAGCTGCCGGAAGGCTTCCAGCGCGCCGAGTTCCTGGTGCAGAAGGGCGCGGTCGACATGATCGTCGACCGCCGCAAGATGCGCGAGGAGATCGCGCGCCTGCTGGCCCTGTTGCAGAACCAGGCCGCCGAAGTCGTCGCTTAAATCCAGTCTTGACGGTGCGGGCCGGCGGTCCGCACCCGTGCCACGGCACGCATCCATCGAAGTCCATCCCATGCAAAACCTTCCCACCACTTTGCCCGACTGGCTGGCGCTGCTCGAGTCGCGCCACGCCGAAGTCCATATCGACATGGGCCTCGACCGCGTCCGCACCGTCAAGGAGCGCATGGACCTCAGGTTCGACTGCCCGGTGATCATGGTGGCAGGTACCAACGGCAAGGGGTCGACCTGCTCGATGCTCGAAGCGATGCTGCTGCGCGCCGGCTACCGCGTCGGCCTGTACATCAAGCCGCACTTCCTCGACTTTAACGAGCGCGCCCGGATCAACGGCGAGATGGCCACCGACCAAGCCCTGGTCGAGGCCTTCAGCTTCGTCGAGGCCAATCGCGGCGCGGTCGATCTCACGTACTTCGAATTCACCACGCTGGCGATCATGCACCTGCTGTCGAAGAGCGGCGTCGACGTCGCGATCCTCGAAGTGGGCCTGGGCGGGCGCCTCGACGCGGTCAACGTGGTCGACCCCGATGTGTCGATCGTGACCTCGATCGATATCGACCACACCGACTACCTGGGCGAGACGCGCGAGGAGATCGGTTTCGAGAAGGCCGGCATTTTCAGGCCCGGCAAGCCGGCGATCTGCAGCGATCCGGTGCCGCCGCAGTCGCTCATCAAACACGCCGAGGATATCGGCGCCGACCTGTGGCTGCTCGGGCGCGACTTCAACTACCAGGGCGACAAGCAGCAGTGGAGTTATGGCGGCCGCGAGCAGCGCCGCAATTCGCTGGCCTATCCGGCGCTGCGCGGCGCCAACCAGCTGCTCAACGCTTCGGCCGCGCTGGCCGCGCTCGAGGTGCTGCGCCTGCAGCTGCCGGTCGGCGCCCAGGAAGTGCGCACCGGCCTGGCGCTGGTCGAACTGCCGGGCCGGTTCCAGGTGCTGCCCGGCCGCCCGTCCGTGGTGCTCGACGTCGCGCACAATCCGCACGCCGCGGCCACGCTGGCGCAGAACCTCGGGAACATGGGCTTCCACCGGTTTACCTACGCGGTGTTCGGCATCATGCAGGACAAGGACATCGACGCCGTGATCGCGCCGATGGCGCAGTACATCGACCACTGGTGCGTGGCCGACCTGCCGTCGCCCCGTTCGGCGTCGGCCGCGGCGCTGGTCGAGAAGCTCGAGGCCAGCAGGCCGGCCGGCGCCAAGCCGGACGAATTCTCGGCGACCGCGTTTGCGAATCCGGCCGAGGCCTTTGCGAATGCGATGAGCCGTGCTGAGGAGAATGATAGAATTGTGGTCTTTGGCTCGTTCTACACCGTCGCCGGCGTGATGGCGGCCCGAAAATCATCTCTACACTGACAAAAAATCGCATGGGCTTGTTCTCGTTCTTAAGTAAAAACAAGCAAGACCGCACCGCCGAAGACAGTGGCCGTTTTATCTCCCGCGCCGAGGATGACGCGCTGGGCGAACGCGCCCGTGCCAAGCGCGCCTCGAGCGCAGGCGAGGGCGCGCGCCGCGGACGCGAGGGCAGGGGTGCGGTCGACCCGGTGCTGCCGGAAAAGAAGCGCGCACGCCGCCGCCTGGTCGGCGCGATCGCGCTGGCGCTGGCGGCCGCGGTAGGCCTGCCGATGCTGCTCGATTCCGAGCCCAAGCCGCTGGCCGGCGACATCGCGATCCAGATCCCTGCGAAAGACAAGGCAGCCCCGCTGCCGGCGCCGTCCGACCCCGCGCCGAAGGCCGCCCCGGTCGCCGCCGCCGACACGGTCGACCGCGGCGAGGAGATCGTCGAACCGCCGAAGGCGCCGCCGGTCGCCAAATCGAACCCGGCCGAAGTGCGCAGCGCGCCCGCCAGCCCGAAGCCGGAAGCGGCCAGGCCGCCGGCGCCCAGGCCGGAGCCGGCCAAAGTCGAACACCTGAAACCGGAGCCGGTTAAACAGGAGCCGCCCAAGCCAGAGCACAAGGCGGCGCCAAAGCCCGAGCCAAAGACCGTCGAACCCCGCCAGGCCGAAAAAGCAGCCGCGAAGCCGGCCGCCCGGCCTGAGGAAAAACGCGGCCAGCCGCCGCAAGACGCATCGCGCGCGCTGGCGATCCTGGAGGGCAAGGACGCCGCCAGGGCGCAGGAGGCGAGCAGCGACAAGGTCGTGCTGCAGGTCGCCGCGCTGGGCAGCGCCGAAAAGGTCGCCGAGCTGCAGGCGAAGCTGCGCGAGGCCGGCATCCATTCGTTCACCCAGAAGCTCCCGCGCGCGGGCGGCGAACTGATTCGCGTGAAGGTCGGCCCGTACAGCCGCGACGAGGCGGAAAAGGTTCGCGCCAGGCTCGGCAAGCTGGGCCTGTCGGCCAACCCGGGTTGACGTGGCCAGGACCGATTCCAACAAGGCATGACGATCTTCGATTATCTGGTGCTGTTCGTGCTGGTGGCCTCGGTTGTCATCAGTACCATGCGTGGCCTGGTGAAGGAAATCCTGTCCCTGCTCGGGTGGATCGTTGCCTTCGTGGTCGCCAACGCGTACGGCGCGAAGCTCGCGCCCATGTTACCCTCTGTGGTTCCCGGCGAATCGGTACGCCTGATCGTCGCGTTCATTGCATTATTTCTTGGCGTGCGTGTGCTGATGGGCCTGCTTTCGCTGGCGATCGGCGCCCTCATCACCGCGACCGGCCTGTCGCTGGCCGACCGCGGCCTCGGTGGCCTGTTCGGTTTGGCGCGCGGCATTGTAATCGTGCTGGCCGGCGTCATATTGTGCGGGATGACTTCCGTTCCCCAACAGGCTTTCTGGAAGAACGCGCTGCTGTCGCCGATGGCGGAAACCGGCGCCCGCACCGTCAAGCCGTTCTTGCCTGCTGCCCTCGCGCAGCATGTACAGTTTTGAATCTTTCTGCAATTTCGCAGTCCAGTCTTTAGGAGCGCACCATGTGTGGTATCGTCGGCGTCGTCTCGCAAACTCCTGTCAACCAGCTATTGTATGACGCGCTGTTGCTGTTGCAGCATCGCGGCCAGGACGCGGCAGGCATCGCAACCAATCACAGCAGCATGTTCTCGATGTACAAGGCAAACGGCCTCGTGCGGGACGTGTTCCGCACCCGAAACATGCGTTCGCTGCAGGGCACCACGGGCATCGGCCACTGCCGCTATCCGACCGCCGGCTCATCGAGCGAGGAAGAGGCGCAACCGTTTTACGTGAACGCGCCGTTCGGCATCACGCTTGCGCACAACGGCAACCTGACCAACCAGGCGGAACTGAAGGAAGACATGTTCCGCAACGACCGCCGCCACATCAACACCGATTCCGATTCCGAGGTGCTGCTCAACGTGCTGGCGCACGAGATCCAGGAAGCGACCACCGGCCTCAGCCTTGATCCTGACGCAGTGTTCAAGGCGGTCGCCGCGGTGCACCGCCGCGTGCGCGGCGCCTACGCGGTGGTGGCCCAGATCGCCGGCCACGGCCTGCTGGCCTTCCGCGACCCGTACGGCATCCGTCCGCTGTGCATCGGCGTCAACGAAACCGACAACGGCAACGAATACCTGGTCGCCAGCGAATCGGTGGCGCTGGAAGGCCTGGGCTTTCGCTTCATGCGCGACATCGCGCCGGGCGAAGCGGTCTTCATCGACAACGACAGCCAGCTGTTCGAGCGCCAGTGCGCCGAGAACCCGTCGCTCAACCCGTGCGCGTTCGAGTACGTCTACCTCGCGCGTCCCGACTCGGTGATCGACGGCGCGTCGGTGTATGCGACCCGCCTCAAGATGGGCGAGTACCTGGCCGACAAGATCCGCAAGGAGATCCCGGTCGAAGACATCGACGTCGTGATGCCGATCCCCGATTCGTCGCGTCCGGCCGCGATCCAGCTCGCGCTCAAGCTCGGCGTCGAGTACCGCGAAGGCTTCATCAAGAACCGCTACATCGGCCGCACCTTCATCATGCCGGGACAGGGCATGCGCAAGAAGTCGGTGCGCCAGAAGCTCAACGCGATCGGCTCCGAATTCAAGGGCAAGAACGTGCTGCTGGTCGACGACTCGATCGTGCGCGGCACCACCAGCCGCGAGATCGTGCAGATGGCACGCGAAGCCGGCGCCCGCAAGGTGTTCTTCGCGTCGGCCGCGCCGCCGGTGCTGTTCCCGAACGTGTATGGCATCGACATGCCGACCCGCGACGAGCTGATCGCGTACGGCCGCACGGTCGAGGAAGTGTGCCGCGAGATCACCGCCGACCGCCTGGTCTACCAGGATGTCGACGCGCTCAAGCTCTCGATCTCGGACGTCAATCCGGCGCTGCAGAACTTCGAGGCCTCGTGCTTCGACGGCGTCTACGTGACTGGCGACGTGACGCCGGCTTACCTCGACCGCCTCGAACATGCGCGCCACAATCCGACCAAATCGCAAGTCGAGGATCCGGTACGCACGCACCTCAACTTGAATCCACCAGTCGCCGCTGAATAATCCGTAGGGTGGGCAGCCCCCGCCCACGCGCAAGCGAGCGTCTGGCAAACGTCACGCGTGGGCACGGGGTGCCCACCCTATGAAAGCGAACGGCACCGCCGGCATCACCACCATGAACGACAAAAAACAACACGGTTTCACCACCACCATCCTGCACAACGACCGCCGCAAGCCGATCGAGCAGGGTTCGCTGCACAAGCCGGTGCACACCTCGGTCGCCTTCGGCTACAACGACGCGCGCCAGCTGGCGTCGGTCTTCCAGGGCAAGGAGCCGGGCTTCCGCTACGGCCGCCAGGGAAACCCGACCGTCGCCGCGCTCGAAGACAAGATCAGCAAGATGGAAGACGGCGTCGCCAGCCTGTGCTTCGCGACCGGCATGGGCGCGATCGGCGCGCTGGCCCAGGCGCTGCTCAAGGCGGGCGACCACGTGGTCTCGTCAAGCTTCCTGTTCGGCAATACCAACAGCCTGTGGAACACGGTGGCGGGGCAGGGCGTCGACGTGTCCTTCGTCGACGCCACCGATGTCGCCAACGTCGAGGCGGCGCTGACCGCCAATACCCGTTTCGTGTTCGTCGAGACCATCGCCAATCCGCGCACGCAGGTGGCGGACCTGGCCCGCATCGGTGAACTGTGCCGCGCGCGCGGCATCCTGTACGTGGTCGACAACACGATGACCACGCCTTACCTGTTCCGCCCCAAGGCGGTCGGCGCCGGCCTGGTGGTCAACGCGCTGACCAAATCGATCGGCGGCCACGGCATGGCGCTCGGCGGCGCCCTGACCGACACCGGCCTGTTCGACTGGGCCGCGTTCCCCAACATCGCGCCCAATTTCCGGCGCCAGCCAGCCAGCGCCCAGGGCATGGCCCAGCTGCGCGCGAAGGCGCTGCGCGACTTCGGTGCGTCGCTCGCGCCGGAAGCTGCCCACCACATCGCGGTCGGCGCCGAGACGCTGGCGCTGCGCATGGAACGCAGCTGCGCCAACGCCGAGGCGCTGGCGTCGATGCTCGAAGCCGATCCACGCGTGGCAGCGGTCTACTATCCCGGCCTCGCATCGCACCCCCAGCATGCACTGTCAAAGCAGCTGTTCCGCGCCGCCGGCTCGCTGTTCAGTTTCGAGCTGAAGGAAGGCATCGACTGCTTCGATTACCTGAACCGCCTGCAGATCGGCATCCCGGCATCCAACCTGGGCGACACCCGCACGCTGGTGATCCCGGTGGCGCACACGATCTTCTTCGAGATGGGCGCCGAGCGCCGCGCCAGCATGGGCATCGCCGAATCGCTGATCCGGGTCTCGGTGGGCATCGAGGATAGCGCCGACTTGCTCGACGACTTCCGCAACGCCTTGTCCGCTTAGCGCGGCGGCGCCAGCATGCAGGCATCGCATGCCACGGCGCCTTGCCCACAACTTCCGCGGCAAGCCGGGTGGTATGATTGCCTCATGCAAACCTGTTAGTGAGGAATTCGTGCTGAAGAAACACCTGTTCTGCGTGGCCCTGCTGTTGGCAGGGGTGGCGCATGCCGACGAGCTGGCCGATGCGAACGCACTGTTCGCGAAAAAAGCCTATCCGCAGGCACTGCAGCTGTACACCAGGCTGGCCAACGCCGGCAATGCCGACGCCCAGCAGCGCCTGGCGGCGATGTACTGGTATGGCGAGGCCGGCGCGGTCGACGAGGCGAAGGCCGAGGCCTGGTTCCGCAAGTCGGCCGCCAAGGGCAACAAGGTCGCGATCGCCTCGCTGGACGTGATGAAGCAGCGCGTCGAGCGGCGCGCCGACATCGATTACTGGATCGAAAAGTATGACGGTTCGGAGCTGAAGTCGGGCCAGTTCCGCTGCCCGGCGCCGCGCTTCCCGTCCGTATCCAAACAAAACGACGAGATCGACCGGGTCAGCAACAACATGAAGGCCTGGCAGGATTGCCACAACCGTTTCGTCGACAACCTGAACAAGGCGCTGCCGCTGGTCCAGCGCATCCCGGCCGACATCGGGAAGCTGATGAACAAGGACGAGATGGAGCGTGCCAGCGCGCACATGGAGCAGGTGCAGGCCAACCTGGCCGAGGATGCGCGGGTGAGCTCGAAGCTGGTGCTGGCCGACTTCGACGTCTGGCGCAGCGCGACCACCGCCTACGTCAGCGAGCACAACGAGATCGTCAGGCAGGGGCCATCGGCCGAGCGCCAGGCCGATATCGAGGCGCGCAAGAAAAACTATGCGCCCACCAAATAGTCAGCTGTAAAAGTCGTACGGGTGGCGCCAGCCGGGCAGGGCGGCGATGCGGTCGAGCCACCCGCGCACGTAGGACGGCACCACCGCCTGCACCTGGTCGGCCCAGAACAGGTAGCCGCACAGCGACACGTCGGCCACGGTCGGCGCATCGCCCAGCATGAAGGCGCGGCCGTCGGCCAGTTCGCAGTCCAGGCGCGCAAGGTCGTCCTCGAAGCGCCGCCGCAGCATCGCGATGACCGCCGGCTCGCCCTCGCCCATCCGCAGGCAGAAGCGCAGGTTCGGCAGCGAAAAGCCGATCCGGTTCGCTTCCCAGAACAGCCACTCGCGCACCCGCTCGGCGCAGGCCGCGGCCTCGCCCTCGAGCGCGCCGCTGTGGGCGGCCAGGTGCAGCAGGATCGCGTTCGACTGCACGTATGGGCGGCCGTCGTGCAGCAGCAGCGGCACCTCGCCGTATTTGGCGAACGAGCGGAAGGGCTCGGCGCGCTGTTCGCGCGGCACGGCCAGGTCCACCTCTTCGAATTCGTGCGGCAGCTGCGCCAGGTTCAGCATCAGCCGCACCTTGTACGCGTGTCCCGATTCGCGAAAGCCGAACAGTTTGATCCGCTCGTCCATGGCGTTCAGTGCCAGGTGCGCATCAGGCCGACGGCCAGGCCCTCGAGCGCGAACTCGTCGCCGGGCGCCACGCGGATCACCTTGAAGTCGGGATTCTCCGGCAGCAGCTCGACCACTTCGCCGGTCTTGCGATAGCGCTTGACGGTGACGTCGTCACCCAGGCGCGCCACCACGATCTGGCCGTTCTTGGCGCTGTCGACCTTTTTCACCGCCAGCAGGTCGCCGTCGTTGATGCCGGCGTCGCGCATCGACCAGCCGCGCACCTTCAGCAAAAAATCGGGCCGGGCCGAGAACATGGCCGGGTCGACGCTGAAGGTCGCCTCGACGTGTTCCTGCGCCAGGATCGGCGAGCCGGCGGCCACGCGCCCGACCAGCGGCAGCGCCATCATCACGGCGGCTGCCACGGTTGGCAGCGCTTCGCCGGCAGCCATCCCAACCAGCCGGATGCCGCGCGAGGTGCCTGGCGAAATCTCGATCGCGCCCTTGCGCGCCAAGGCCTGCAGGTGCTCCTCGGCCGCGTTGGCCGACTTGAAGCCCAATTCCGCCGCGATCTCGGCGCGGGTCGGTGGAAAGCCGGTGTTCTCGATCGCTTCCTTGATCAGGTTCAGGATCTGTTCTTGCCTTGCAGTAAGCTTGAGCATGGGTGGTCGACGACGTTGTATGAACAGACTGTATTTTTGTACAGTATTTCGCTTAGCGCAAGCGAAACCGAGGATATTTTTCGAAAAATATGGGTCTCGTTGGTTTTTCTGAAGAAAACCGGCGGCGAAGGCGGGATCGCCGGGCGTGGTCGCTATTGACAGCTGGAACGGCAGCCCCCAAGCTGCAAAAAAGATAACTTCCGGGCTGCCTTGCGCCGGACTGAAAGGGATACCGATGACACTCCTGCTTGTGGGCCTCGCGCTTTTCCCGGGCATCCATTTGTTGCCGGTTTTTACCGGCGTGCGCGACGCGCTGTCCGGGGCGCTCGGCGAGAAGCGCTACAAAACAGGGTTCTCGCTGGTGTCGGCGTTGGGCCTGGTCCTGATTGTCGTTGGCTACGCCCGCGCGCCGGCGCAACCGCAGCTGTTCGCGCCGTCAATCGGGGCGATCCACGCGGCGCCGCTCGTGATGCTGGCGAGCTTCGTGCTGTTGGCCAGCGCCAACATGCGCAACCGTATCCGCAGGGTGGTGCGGCACCCGATGCTGGTCGGCGTCCTCCTGTGGGCGGGTGTGCACCTGCTGGCCAACGGGGAGCTGCGCGCGACCTTGCTGTTCGGCGCCTTCCTGGCCTGGGCCGCGATCGACCTGGCGTCGGCAATCCGGCGCCGCGCGGTCAAGCCGTTCGTGCCGGTGGCGCGCCAGGACCTGATCGCGCTGGTGGCCGGCGTCGGGCTGGCCCTGCTGGTAATGACCTTCCACCGCCAGCTGTTCGGGGTGGCGGTCGTGCCGTGGGGGCTGTAGCGCCAGGGCCGGCGCAACAACAAATGGTGGAACCCTGCGGCTTTTCGCGTTATAATCGCGGGCTTTCCCCTTCCCACACTCGTCTTGACGCCGAGGTGGGCATTTGTTTAAACGTCCTTAAGGAGTGTTGCATGCGTCATTATGAAATCGTTTTTATCGTCCACCCGGACCAAAGCGAGCAAGTCCCGGCGATGATCGAGCGTTACAAGGCCAGCGTCACCGCGCGCGGCGGTAACATCCATCGCGTCGAAGACTGGGGCCGCCGCCAGATGGCTTACCCGATCCAGAAGCTGCCGAAGGCACACTACATCTGCATGAACATCGAGTGCGACAACGAGACCCTGGTCGAGCTGGAAACCGCATTCAAATTCAATGATGCCGTGCTGCGTCACCTGACCGTCAAGATGAAGAAGGCCGAAACCGCGCCGTCGCCGATGATGAAGTCGGTACAACGTGAAGACGCAGCCAAGAGCCACCGCGCTGAAGCCGCTCCGGCAGCAGCAGCCGCTCCGGCCGCAGCAGCAGCGTAATTTCCGCGCCAGGGATTCTGCAAACCGGTAGTGAACCAGCTTCAGTTCGTAGCCACCATCCTCGAGCGCGACGTATTGCGCTATACGCCCGCCGGCGTGCCGATCGTGTCCGCCACTCTGGCGCACAGTTCGCAGCAGCGCGAGGCAGGGGTGGAACGGCAGGTCGAGTTTGAAATCACCGCGCTGGCCGCGGGCGAGATTTCAGGACGATTTGCCCGGGCCGAGTTGGGCGCCGCGCACCAGTTCACCGGATTTTTGGCCAGGAAGAACCGCAACAGCAAAGCCCTGGTGTTTCACATCATTGATTTCAGTGCCGCTGCTTGAAAGCAGCCACATTTTAGATACAGGAGCCTCAAATGGCATTCGGTAAAAAGTTCGACAAAAACAAAGCTAAGCTCAAAGAGAAGCGCAAACAGCAAAACCCGCTGTTCAAGCGCAAGAAGTTCTGCCGCTTCACCGCTGCAAACGTCGAGCAGGTCGATTACAAAGACGTCGACACCCTGAAAGATTTCGTCCAGGAAAACGGCAAGATCATGCCAGCCCGCCTGACCGGCACCAAGGCGCACTACCAGCGCCAGGTTGACACCGCCATCAAGCGCGCTCGTTACCTCGCGCTGCTGCCGTACACCGACCTGCACCACGCTTAATTGTCCGCAACGACAACAAGCACAGTCAGAACATCCTGGAGAAAAATATGCAAATCATTCTGCTCGAAAAAGTAGTTAACGTCGGCAACCTCGGCGACGTGGTCAAAGTCAAGGACGGTTACGCACGTAACTTCCTGATCCCACAAAAGATGGCCCGCCGCGCGACCCAAGCCGCTGTGGCCGAGTTCGAAGTCAAGCGCGCCGAGCTGGAAAAAGCAGCTGCCGTCAAGCTGGGCGCTGCCCAGGCACAAGGCGAGAAGCTGAACGGCATGACCATCACCATCGCCCAGAAGGCCGGTGTTGACGGCCGCCTGTTCGGTTCGGTGACCAACTTCGACGTCGCCGAAGCGCTGACGAAGCAGGGCTTCCCGGTCGAAAAGGCGCAAGTGCGCATGCCGACCGGCCCGCTGAAGACCGTTGGCGAGCACCCGGTTGCAGTTGCCCTGCACACCGACGTGGTGTCCGACGTGACCATCGCCGTGGTTGGCGAAGCAGCGTAAGCGGTCATTCGCTGAATCTTAAAAAGCCGGGTTCGCCCGGCTTTTTTCTTGCCCGGATGTTGTCAAAATATTGCTGAAATTCTTCCCGCTTCTGCAGCCACCGAGCTGAAGCAGGTATAATGCCCGCCATGAACGCCCCCTCAGCAGATCCGCAAATCGAATCACTGCGCATCCCGCCGCACTCCATCGAAGCAGAACAGTCCGTCATCGGCGGCTTGCTGCGCGATAACGCGGCGTGGGACCGCATTGCCGATTTCATGCACGCGGAGGATTTTTACCGCTACGACCACCGGATCATCTTCGAACAGATGGTCCGCCTGATCAACGCCGGCAAGCCTGCCGACGTGATCACCGTGTACGAGGCCTGCAACCAGCTCGGCAAGGCCGAGGAAGTGGGCGGCCTGCAGTACCTGAACGCGATGGCGCAAAACACGCCATCGGCTGCCAACATCCGGCGCTATGCCGAGATCGTGCGCGATCGCGGCATCCTGCGC
Source organism: Massilia sp. (assembly GCA_045810465.1). Taxonomy (GTDB): domain Bacteria; phylum Pseudomonadota; class Gammaproteobacteria; order Burkholderiales; family Burkholderiaceae_D; genus Telluria. Next base: position 16,450 of record JBJMVW010000190.1, read on the forward strand.
CAACTCGTCACGGTCGCCGACGAGATTTCGGGCGACGCCTTCAATCCGCAGGGCAAGGAAGTCAAGCAGATGCTTGACGAAGCCGAATCGAAGATCTTCGCGATCGCCGAACAGGGCGCGCGCGGCTCCCAGGGCTGGACCGCGGTGCAGCCGCTGCTGACCCAGGTGGTCGAGCGCATCGACGAGCTGTACAGCCGCGAGAACCAGGGCGAGATCACCGGCGTGCCGACCGGCTTCATCGACCTCGACCGCATGACCTCGGGCCTGCAGCCGGGCGACCTGGTGATCGTCGCCGGCCGTCCGTCGATGGGCAAGACCGCGTTTTCGGTCAACATCGGCGAGAACGTCGCGATCGAAGCCGGCCTGCCGGTGGCCGTGTTCTCGATGGAGATGGGCGGCGCCCAGCTGGCCATGCGTATGCTCGGCTCGGTCGGCCAGCTCGACCAGCACCGCCTGCGAACCGGCCGCCTGAACGACGAGGACTGGCCGCGCCTGACGCACGCGATCCAGAAAATGAACGACGCCCAGCTCTACATCGACGAGACGCCGGCCCTGAACCCGATCGAGATGCGCGCCCGTGCGCGCCGCCTGGCGCGCCAGTGCGGCAAGCTGGGCCTGATCATCGTCGACTACCTGCAGCTGATGCAGGGCAGCAAACAGGGCGACAACCGCACCGCCGAGATCTCGGAGATCTCGCGTTCGCTGAAGGGCCTGGCCAAGGAATTGCATTGCCCGGTCATCGCGCTGTCGCAGCTGAACCGCTCGCTGGAGCAGCGTCCCAACAAACGGCCTGTCATGTCCGACCTGCGCGAATCGGGCGCTATCGAACAGGACGCCGACGTTATTATCTTCCTGTATCGCGACGAGGTTTACAACCCCGACTCGCCTGATAA
>JBJMVW010000191.1:0-2166 GCA_045810465.1 Massilia sp.
ACGGCTTGCGCCGTGATTTCGGGACCGATGCCGTCGCCCGGCAGGATTGCGATCTTCATGTGTTCAGTCTCAGATAACGTTGGCGAGCCACGGCTGGTTGCGCAGGTGGCGCTCTTCAAAGGCGCGGATTTCGTCGGCGTGGCGCAAGGTCAGGCCGATGTCGTCCAGGCCGTTGAGCAGGCAGTACTTGCGGAAGTCGTCGATCGCGAACTCGAACGCGAGGCCGCCGTCCGGCGTGCGGATGACCTGGCGCTCGAGGTCCACCACCAGTTTGTAGCCGGGGAATGCCCTGACTTCGTTGAACAGGTGGTCGACCTGGCCTTCGCTCAGCACGATCGGCAGCAGGCCGCTCTTGTAGCAGTTGTTGAAGAAGATGTCGGCGAAGCTCGGCGCCACGATCGCGCGGAAGCCGTACTGCTGCAAGGCCCACGGCGCATGCTCGCGCGACGAACCGCAGCCGAAGTTTTTACGCGCCAGCAGGATCGAGGCGTCCTGGTAGCGCGGCTGGTTCAGCACGAAGTCGGGGTTGAGCGGCCGCCGCGAGTTGTCCTGGCCCGGTTCGCCGTGGTCGAGGTAGCGCCATTCGTCGAACAGGTTGGGGCCGAAGCCGGTGCGCCGGATCGACTTGAGGAACTGCTTCGGGATGATCGCGTCGGTGTCGACGTTGGCGCGGTCGAGCGGCGCCACCAGCCCTTCGTGTATCGTGAATTTGTCCATGATCTGCTGTGTCGGTTTCGCGCCTGCGAGCCGCTTGTTATTTGCCGCCGGCGCCGGTGATCACCTGGCCTGCCCGCTGGACGTCCTTGCCGACGCCGGAGATGGTGTTGCAGCCGGCGAGGACCAGCGCTGCGATCGCGAGAGCGAGTACTTTCTTCATGGTTTTCCTTGGATATTTCAGTTGTAAATCAGAGTGCGCGCACGTCGACGAAGTGGCCGGCGATACCGGCGGCCGCCGCCATCGCAGGCGACACCAGGTGGGTGCGCCCGCCCTGCCCCTGGCGTCCTTCGAAGTTGCGGTTCGAGGTCGAGGCGCAGCGCTCGCCCGGCTCGAGGCGGTCGGCGTTCATGGCCAGGCACATCGAGCAGCCCGGCTCGCGCCATTCGAAGCCGGCGGCCTTGAAGATCTTGTCGAGGCCTTCGCGCTCGGCCTGTTCCTTGACCAGGCCCGAGCCCGGCACCACCATCGCCAGCTTGACGTTGGAGGCGCGCTGGCGGCCGCGCACCACGGCGGCCGCGGCGCGCAAATCTTCGATGCGCGAGTTGGTGCACGAACCGATGAACACCTTGTCGATGCGGATGTCCGCGATCGCGGTGTTCGGTTTCAGGTTCATGTAGGTCAGCGCCTTTTCCATCGCGTCGCGCCGCACCGAGTCCTTTTCGAGGTCGGGGTCCGGCACCCGGCCGTCGACCGAGGTCACCATCTCGGGCGAGGTACCCCAGGTCACCTGCGGTTTGATCTCGGCGGCGTTGAGCGTGACGACCATGTCGAACCTGGCGCCCGGGTCGGAATGCAGGGTGCGCCAGTAGCTGACGGCCTGCTCCCACTGGGGGCCGGCCGGCGAGTATGGGCGGCCCTTGACGTAATTGATGGTGGTGTCGTCCACCGCGACCATGCCGGCGCGCGCGCCGGCTTCGATCGCCATGTTACAGACCGTCATGCGGCCTTCCATTGACAGAGAGCGGATGGTCGAGCCGGCAAATTCGATCGCGTAGCCGGTACCGCCAGCGGTGCCGATCTTGCCGATCACGGCGAGCACGATGTCTTTCGCGGTGACGCCGGCCGGCAGCGCGCCGTCGACCTGCACCAGCATTGCCTTCGACTTTTTGGCGAGCAGGGTTTGCGTGGCCATCACGTGCTCGACTTCCGAGGTGCCGATACCATGGGCGAGGCAGCCGAAGGCGCCGATGGTCGAGGTGTGCGAGTCGCCGCAGACTACGGTCATGCCCGGCAGCGTGGCGCCCTGCTCCGGCCCGATCACGTGGACGATGCCCTGGCGCTTGTCGTTCATGTTGAAGTAGGTAAGGCCGAAGCTCTTCGCGTTGGCGTCCAGCGTTTCGACCTGCAGGCGCGAGGTCGGGTCGGCGATGCCGTGGCTGCGGTCGGTGGTCGGCACGTTGTGGTCGGCCACGGCCAGGTTGGCGGAGGTGCGCCACAGCGGGCGCTTC
>JBJMVW010000192.1:0-14540 GCA_045810465.1 Massilia sp.
CGCTTGTAGCCGGTGAACTGCTCCTTGCAGTAGCTCATCAGCTCTGCCACGGTCAGGCTCGGGTCGCGGCGCACCACGAAGACCTTGACCGCTTCGCCCGAATGCTCGTCCGGCACCCCGATCACCGCGCATTCGAGCACCCCCGGGTGGGCCGCGATCACCCCTTCCAGTTCGTTCGGGTACACGTTAAAGCCGGAGACCAGGATCATATCCTTCTTGCGGTCGACGATCTTGACGTAACCTTTTTCGTCCATCACGCCGACGTCGCCCGACTTGAAGAAGCCGTCGGCGGTCATGACGCTGGCGGTTTCGTCGGGGCGGTTCCAGTAGCCGGCCATCACCTGCGGGCCGCGGATCGCGATTTCGCCCGGCTGGCCCGGCGGCAGCGCTTTGCCGTCGTCGTCGAGGATCGCGATGTCGGTCGACGGGATCGGCAGGCCGATGGTGCCGGTGAAGGCCGCCACGTCGGAGCGGTTGGCGGTGGCCACCGGCGAGGTCTCGGACAGGCCGTAGCCCTCGATGATGTTGGTGCCGGTGACCTGGCGCCATTTGTCGTTGACCGCCTGCTGCACCGCCATGCCGCCGCCGTTCGAGACCTTCAGTTCGGAGAAGTCGAGCTTGGCGAAGTCGGGGTGGTTGACCAGCGCGTTGTAGAGCGTGTTCACGGCCGGCAGCATGTGGATCTTGTATTTGCCGAGCTCCTTGATGAAGCCGGGGATGTCGCGCGGGTTCGGGATCAGGATGTTCAGCGCGCCGACGCGCATGCCCCACAGGGCACAGACGGTCAGCGAGAAGATGTGATACAGCGGCAGCGCGCAGACGATGTTGGGGAACTCGACCACCGGCGGCCGCGCCAGCGCCGGCTGCGCCCAGGCTTCGGTCTGCAGCAGGTTGGCGATCACGTTGCGGTGGGTGAGGGTCGCCCCCTTCGACACGCCGGTGGTGCCGCCGGTGTACTGCAGGAAGGCGACGTCGGACGGCTCCAGCTCGACCGGCTTGAACGGCATTTTCGCGCCCTGCGACAGCGTGTCCTTGAAGGTGACCATGTTCGGCAGCGAGAAGTCGGGCACCATCTTCTTCACGTTGCGCACCACGAAGTTGACCAGCATGCCCTTGGCGCCGCCCAGCAGCTCGCCCATGCTGGCCACGACCACGTGGCGCAGCGGCGTCTTGTCCAGCACCGCCTCGACCGTGTGCGCGAAGTTCTCCAGCACGATGATCGCTTCGCTGCCCGAGTCCTTCAGCTGGTGCTCGAGTTCGCGCGCGGTGTACAGCGGATTGACGTTGACAACGGTGTACCCGGCGCGCAGGATCGCCGCCAGCGCGATCGGGTACTGAAGCACGTTCGGCATCATCACCGCGACCCGCGCGCCCTTGGCCATGCCGCGGCTTTGCAGCCAGGCGGCGAGCTTCCTCGAGCAGGTGTCGAGCTCCGCATAGGTCAGGAACTTGTCCATGCAGACGAACGCATTGTTGGCGGCGTACTTCTGGAACGACTCCTCGAGCAGGTGGACGAGGGAGCGGTACTGGTCGGGATTGATCTCTGCGGGGACGTTCGGTGGGTACGACTTCAGCCAAATTTTGTCCATCGTTGCCTCTGTCTCGGATATTTATCGTTATCGGCCAGGCACCAAACTTGTGCCTTTGCTATTGCTTCTATGATCCTATCGGCCGGAAGCCGCGGACGCAAGCGCTTTTGCCGAGATTCGAGCCAGTCCTCTACCGGGGCGCGCCCATGGTGCGCTGCACCACCAGCGGGGTGTCGGTGACGGTCGCGCCGAGGGTCTTGAGCACCCGGTGGCGCTCGGCGCGGTCGAGGTCGGCCAGGCGGCGCACCGCGTTGTAGAACGCGGGGAAGCTGCGCTGGCGCTGCAGCAGCGCCTTGAACGCCGGGACGAAGTCGGAATAGGTCGCGATCGAGGCCAGGTGGGCGTTCGAGAGCGGCTCGGCGAAGAACTTGTCGTAGCCGGCGTAGCCGCCCCAGTTCTGCTTGAGCACCTGGTAATCGTCCTTCAGCCTGGCGAACACGCGCGCCTTGGCGGCGCGCTTGTCGGCGTCGGGCATGGCCGACTTGTAAACCGTTTCGAGCTCCTTGCGGCTCCTGAGCAGCAGCGCGTGGAAGTCGCGCTTGCGCGCCCAGTAGCGGTCGTAGGCTTCGCGCATCGGCTCGCTACCGAAGCGGTCGAGCCAGCGCTCGACGCCGACCTCCTCGACCGCGCTGGCGAACGACTCGTTGAACTGCGAGTCGCCACCCACGTACACCACCTGGTGCGCCAGTTCGTGGAACAGCATGCGCGCCAGTTCGGCGTCCGGGTAGTTGATGAAGGTCGAAATCAGGGGGTCGCTGAACCAGCCCAGGGTCGAATAGGCGGTGACGCCGCCGACCTCGACGTCGTTGCCCTGGGCACGCAGCTCGCGCGCGTAGGCCTGGGCCTCGGCCTTGCTATAGTAGCCGCGGTAGTTGACGCAGCCGGCCACCGGGAAGCACCACTGCAGGGGCTTGAGCGACAATTCGGGCGTGGCGACGATGTTCCACAGGACGTACGGGCGCGACAGCGACGCGTAGTTCTTGTAGCTGTTATTGTCGGGCAGGCCCATCTCCTGCACCGCGAAGCGGCGGATCTGGCGCGCCGTCTCGAGGCGGTGGCGCAGCTTCGGGTTGGTGGCCGGATCGGCCAGCCAGTCGTCGATCGGCTTGGCGTCGGACAGCAGTTCGATCTGTCCCTGCGCGGCCTGCGTGTAGTAATTGAGCGTGGAGCAGCTGGCCAGCAGAGCGGCTGCCGCTCCCGCGACCAGCGCGGTGCGCGCTGCTTTTGTGATTCGTTCGCGTTTCATTTCAAGTCAGGATTCAGGGCTGCCGCCTACCCGTCGTTCCCTTTGGCAGCGGGAATGACATTTGGATGTGGCGGCTTGGCCAAACGTTCATTTCGGATCAGGGTGCGGCCTTCTCGACCTGCACCAGCGTGTCGTAAAAGGTCGGCGCCCGGCCCATGTCGGTCAGGCGCTGACTGGTCACTTCATTGGCGTTCTTACCGTCGCCTGCTAGTTTTTTCCACCACACCGACAGCCCGACCACCAGGCCGGGGCGCGCTTTCGCGGTCACGCGCGCCTTCGCCACGAACGAGCCGCGGTCGTTGAAGATGCGCGCCATGTCGCCGTCGCCGATGCCGCGCGCGGCGGCGTCGTTCGGGTGAATGTCGAGGCGGGGCTCGCCTTCGGTGGCGCGCAGGCTTTGCACGTTGACGAAGGTCGAATTGAGAAAATTGCGCGCCGGTGGCGAGATCATCGCCAGCGGGTATTTCGCGGCCAGCGCCGGGTTGGACGCGACCGACTCGTAATTTGGAATGTAGGCCGGGACCGGATCGAGGCCGTCGGCCAGCATCGTGCCCGAGTAAAACTCGCACTTGCCGGACGGCGTAGGAAAGCCGCCATCGGCAAACGGCGCATCGGGCACCACCAGCTTCTGCCAGCCCTTGCGCTTCAACGATTCCCAGTCGAAGTGTACCGCACGCGCATCCCTGGCGTTGAATGCCTGCGCAGCGAGTTGGTCGTCGGACTCGGCAAAGCACGGGTCGTCAAAGCCCATGCGCGCGGCCAGCAGCCGGAAGATTTCCGTGTTCGGTTTGGCTTCGCCGAGCGGCGCAATCGCGGCGTTATTGGCCATCATGTACAGGTGGCCGTAGGCGAGGTGCGCGTCGACGTGCTCGAGCTGGGTGGTGGCGGGCAATAAGATGTCGGCATAGTCGGCGCTGTCTGTGCGGAAGTGCTCGAGTACCACGGTGAACAGGTCTTCGCGCTGGAAGCCCTGCATCACCTTGCGCGAATCGGGCGCGATCGCCAGCGGGTTGCCGTTGTAGACGATCACCGCTTCGATCTTCGGCCCGAATTCGGGCGAGCTGTCCTTCAGCAGGTCGTCGCCGATGGTGGTCATGTTGATCGTGCGCGGCTTGCGGCTCCCCAGCAGGTCGGGCCGCTGCAGCGCCATGCGGTTGGCCGGGAACGAGCCCGACGTTGAGAGCTGGATGCCGCCGGCAGCGTGGCGCCAGGCGCCGACCAGCGCCGGCAGGCAAGCAATATTGCGCACCGCCATGCCACCGCCGCGCACCCGCTGCACGCCGTAGTTGACGCGGATCGCGACCGGCTGGCCTTGCTTCGCCAGCCCGCCGTAATCGCGCGCCAGGTTCACCACTTCGTCCACGGTAATGCCGCAGGTGGCGGCGGTGCGCTCGGGCGTCCATTCGGCGGCGCGCGCCTTGAGCTCGTCGAAGCCGAGCGTGTGGCCGGCAATGTAATCGTGGTCGAGCAGGTCTTCGTTGATCAGCACGTGCATCATGCCGAGCGCGAGCGCGGCGTCGGTGCCGGGCAGCAGCGCGATGTGCTGCTGGCACTTCTCGGCCGTCAGCGAGCGGTACGGATCGATCGCGATCAGCCTGGCGCCGCGGCGCTTGGCTTCCTGCGCGCGCATCCAGAAGTGCAGGTTGGAGGCGATCGGGTTGCCGCCCCAGATGATGATCAGTTTGGCATCCTGGAACTGTTCGAGATCGGTGCCGATCGAGCCGCCGATCGTATATTTGTAACCGGTGAAACCGGCTGTGGCGCAAATGGTACGGTCGAGCAGCGAAGCGCCCAATTTGTTGAAGAACCGTAAAGACATCGACTCCCCCTGCACCAGCCCCATCGTCCCACAATAACTGTACGGCAGGATCGCTTGCGGTGCGCGCACGGCAATCTCGCCGAGGCGGGAAGCGATTTCGTCGAGCGCCTCGTCCCAGCTGATCCGCTCGAACTTGCCCTCGCCCTTCTTGCCGACGCGCCGCATCGGATGCAGCAGGCGCTCCGGATGGTAGGTGCGATCCACATAGCGCGACACCTTGGTGCACAGGACGCCGGCGGTGGTCGGATGCTCGGGATCGCCGCGCACTTCGGTGGCGACGCCATCGTCGACAGTGACCAGGAGGGCGCAGGTATCGGGACAGTCGTGCGGGCAAACGGCACGGACTTGAGTGGTTGTCATTCGGGGCGGTTCCAGGAAAAAACAGCGCTAAACCAATACTTTATACGATTCCGGCTGCCGTTGTGCCCCCTCTGGATGACGCATATCGAGAAGGGCTACAATAGTTCCAAACATGCATTGACATGGTGGCATCACAGGGAGAAACAGATGAGACTAGTCGAACCAATCCTCGCTTTCCAGGCTGAGCTGCAGCAGATCCGGCGCGATATCCACGCCCACCCGGAGCTGTGCTACGAAGAACAACGCACCGCCGACGTCGTGGCCGCGCGCCTGACCGAATGGGGCATCCCGATCGTGCGCGGGCTGGGCGTGACCGGCGTGGTCGGGATCATCAAAAATGGCACGTCGAAGCGCGCGATCGGCCTGCGCGCCGACATGGACGCGCTGCCGATGCAGGAGCAGAACGGCTTCCCGCACGCGTCGCGCCACGCGGGCAAGATGCACGCCTGTGGCCACGACGGCCACACCGCGATGCTGCTGGGCGCCGCGCACTACCTGTCGAAGCATCGCAACTTCGACGGCACGGTCTACCTGATCTTCCAGCCGGCCGAGGAAGGTGGCGGTGGCGCCCGCCGCATGATCGAGGATGGCCTGTTCGAGCAGTTCCCGATGGAAGCCGTGTACGGGATGCACAACTGGCCGGGCCTGCCGGTTGGCAGCTTCGGCGTGGTCGCCGGCCCGATGATGGCCTCGAGTAACGAATTCCGCGTCGTGGTCAAGGGCAAGGGCGGGCACGCGGCCCAGCCGCACCGCGGGGTCGACCCGGTGATGGTCGCGGTGCAGATCGCGCAAAGCTGGCAGACCATCATCTCGCGCGAGAAGAATCCGCTCGACACGGCAGTGCTGTCGATCACCCAGATCCACGCCGGCAGCGCGACCAATGTCATCCCGGACGAGGCGGTGCTGATCGGCACCGTGCGCACCTTCACCACCGAGGTGCTCGATTTGGTCGAGCGGCGCATGAACGAGATCGCGACCGGGGTGGCCGCCGCCTTCAACGCGACGGTCGATTTCGGGTTCCGGCGCAACTACCCGCCGCTGGTGAATCACCCGGAACAGACCGCGTTCGCGATCGAGGCAATGAGGGCGGTGGCGGGCAGCGACAAGGTCGACGCCGACACCGAGCCGACCATGGGCGCCGAGGATTTCGCGTACATGCTGCAGGCCAAGCCAGGCTGCTACGTCTTCATCGGCAACGGCGAAGGCGAGCACCGCGCCGGCGGCCACGGCCTGGGGCCATGCCAGCTGCATAACGCCAGCTACGACTTCAACGACCAGCTGCTGCCGATCGGCGCGAGTTACTGGGTGCGGCTGGCGGAGATGAGTTTGCCCGGCGCCTGACCGGCCTCGCCGGGTGCGCACTTGCGCGCACGCGACATGTGCGTAACGGTGCGCACGGGTGCGCACCCTAGATGCGGCTGGCGGAGATGAGTTTGCCCGGCGCCTGACCGCCAGCGTTTCCCGTAGGGTGGGCACCCCGTGCCCACGCGTGACGTTCGCGACGAGCTGGCCTCCGCGTGGGCACAGGGTGCCCACCCTACCCGTCCACTGCATTGCCGTAGGGGGCACCCTACGAAGCATTACGGCAGCTGGTCCGGCCCGTTCCCCAGCCGCTGCCCGGGATTCATCCGTTCCAGCGCAAGCAGCGCCGCCGCGTGATCCGCCCGCGCCAGGTCGCCCGCAATCGACTCGTAGTGTTGCGTGACCAGCGCGGTCACCGGCAACGCCAGCCCGTTCTCGGCCGCCGCCGCCAGCACGTTGTGCAAATCCTTGATCTGGCTTTTCACCTGCCCGCCGGGAACGAAATTACGCTCGAGCATGCGCTGGCCATGCACATCCAGAACCCGGCTGCCGGCAAAGCCGCCACGGATCGCTTCGCGTACCGCGGCCGGGTCGGCGCCCGCCGCCTGCGCCAGCAACAAGGCCTCCGCGACGATATTGAGCGTCCCGCCAACGATCAGCTGGTTGCATAGCTTGGCGACCTGGCCGCTGCCCGCCGGCCCGACCAGCATCGGCTTGCCCATCACCCGCAACAGCGGCTCCGCCTGCCTGAAATCGGCCATGCTGCCGCCAGCCATGATCGCCAGCGCACCGGCCTCGGCGCCGCCAACGCCGCCCGACACCGGCGCGTCGAGGAAGCGGTGGCCGTGCTGCTCGAGCCGCGCATGAAAGGCCAGCGCTTCGATGTGCCGGGTCGAACTCATGTCGATCCACAGCGCAGGCGGCTGCAGCGCGGGCAGCGCCGCATCGATCACCTGCCCCACCACCCCGCCGTCTTCCAGCATCGAGATCACGATCGCCGCACCACGCACGGCGTCGGCCAGGTTCGCGGCCGGCTCGGCGCCGCTTGCGCGCAGCGCTTCGGCCTTGGCCGGGCTACGGTTCCACACGCGCAGCGGATAGCCGGCCTGCGCCAGCCGCGCGGCCATCGGCTTGCCCATCAGCCCGATGCCGAGGAACGCCAGGCTTGGTAGAGTCATCTGTTTCCTTTCCTTGCAGGTTGGCCTCGCATTGTAACAATCGGGCGTGCGACACGCCGGATCGCCGGTGCCAGTACAATAACTCGGTTAGCCAGCGTGTTTGTACTCTCAAAAGAAAGTGATTATGGTCTCTATTAACAAAACTGGAAAATTCCTGGCGGCCGCGGCTGCCCTGTTCGCGACGCAGGCCGCCTTTGCCGCCGATCGCCTGGTCGACTCGGCGTCGTTCGAAGTCGCCGGCGGCGACAAGACCCAGCTGATCCGCGTTGCCGCCCAGTCGGACTGGAACCGCCGCTGGTTCCCGACCAATGGCTATCACCTGTCGGGTTATTGGGACGCCAACCTGGCCCAGTGGCGCGGCAATGCCTACCAGGGCGTGTCGGGCCGGCACGAGAACATTACGGTGGTCGGCCTGACGCCAGTGTTCCGCTTTGAGCGCGACGACAAGCTCGGCTTGTACGCGGAAGGCGGTATCGGCGTCAGTCTGTTTTCCAAGCTCTACAACAACGCCGACAACCGCCTGTCGACCGCATTCGAGTTCGCGGACCACCTCGGCGTCGGCTATGTGCTCGACAACAAGTGGGACCTTGGCGCCCGCATCCAGCACTACTCGAACGGCGGCATCAAGCATCCAAACAGCGGCGTGAACCTGTTCGTGCTGCGCGCGGCGTACCGCTTCTGAACCACGGGCCCTGCCGCCGGGCAGGGTGTCCGGTTGACATCGCCATCCGGCGATTTGTGTGACAATCGGGCCAAGGCGCGGGTCCTCCCGCGCGCGACCGGATGAGGCCCGATTGAATAGTTCCAGCACCGCCAAGAGCTACCTGCCGTGGCTCGTCGCAACTGCCCTGTTCATGGAGCAGCTCGACGCGACCATCGTCAATACTGCCATCCCAAGCATCGCGGCCAGCTTCGATGTCACCCCACTCAGCCTCAAATCCGTCGTCACCAGCTATATCCTGAGCCTGGCGGTCGGCATTCCCGTCAGCGGCTGGATCGCCGACCGCTTCGGCACCCGTCGCGTGTTCGGCTTGGCCATCGCGATTTTCACCCTCGCCTCGGTCATCTGCGGCCTGTCGCTGAACGCGCCGATGATGGTGTTTGCGCGCCTGCTACAAGGCATCGGCGGGGCGATGATGATGCCGGTCGGCCGGCTTGCGATCATCCGCACCTTTCCCAAGGCGGAACTGCTGGGCGCGATGAATTTCGTGATCCTGCCCGCCCTCATCGGGCCGCTGCTCGGCCCGACCGTGGGCGGCCTGATCGTCCACTGGGTGTCGTGGCGCGCCATTTTCTTCATTAATGTGCCGGTGGGACTGACTGCCCTGTACTTGGTGTACCGCCACATGCCCGACTACCATGGCCACGAAAAGCGGCCGCTCGATGTGATCGGCTTGATCCTGTTCAGTTCCGGCACCGCAATCCTGTCCTGGCTGCTCGAGATTTTCGGCGAGCACACCCTCGATGCGATGACGATGGGGCTGATGCTGGCACTGTCGGTGGCATTGCTCGGCGCCTACGTGTGGCATGCGAACGAACGCAAATATCCGTTGCTGAGGCTGTCGCTGCTGAGGGTGCGCACCTTTCGCATCTCGGTGCTCGGCGGCTTCATCACGCGGCTGGGCGTGGGCGGCCTGCCGTTCCTGTTGCCGCTGCTGTACCAACTGGGCCTGGGCCTGCCGGCCTGGCATTCCGGCCTGTTGATGATGCCGACCGCCGCCGCGGCGATGGGGATGAAGCTGATCGCGCCGCGCGTGCTGGCGCGGTTCGGCTACCGCCAGGTGCTGATCGTGAACACGGTGTGCATCGGCCTGACGATCGGCCTGTTTTCGCTGGTCGGGCCCACGACGCCGACCTACGCCATCCTCGGCATCGGGCTGCTGCAGGGATTCTTCAATTCGCTCCAATTCTCGAGCATGAACACGCTCGCGTATGCCGACGTCGAGCAGCGCGACTCGAGCATGGCGAGCACGATCTCGAGCTCGTTCCAGCAATTGTCGATGAGCTTCGGGCTGGCCGCCGGTTCACTGGTGACGGGCTGGTTCCTGGGCAAGGTGCCGCAGACGAACCAGTTGCTGGTGACGAATGCGCTGCACCACGCTTTCCTCACGCTGGCATTGCTGACCTTGCTGTCATCGTTCGTGTTCTGGCGCTTGCGGCGTAACGACGGCGAAAGCATCAGCAAGGGGCGGGCCGTGGCCGAAGATCCGGTGCCGCTGTCGCAGGCCTAGCCGTGTTGTCGCCCGCAGGGCGTGAACAGGCTCAGGCCGGGCCGGTAGACATCGCTTCGCACGTCCAGCATTCCGAGCACCGAATGAAAGACGTTGTCGTGGGATAGCGGGAGATGACGCCGCGTGCGCAGGCATGTCGGGTCCAGCCGAAAACGCTCGCTGAAGCGTCCACTCATCCACAGCATCATCGGCACATGGATTTGCTCAGGGGGCGCGATCAGGTAAGGCGCGCCGTGCAGGTACAGGTTGTTTTCGCCGAGCGACTCGCCGTGGTCGGAAACGTACAGCATCGCGCTGTCGACGCCATCCTTCGAATCGATCCGGCGCAACAGCCCGATCAGCCGGCTCAGGAAGAAATCGGTGTAAAGGATGGTGTTGTCGTAGGCGGCTTCGATCGAGGCGCGCGAGCATTTTTCGAATGCGGTGGTGGCGCAGGCAGGTTTAAAGCGACCGAATTGCTGCGGGTAACGCTTGGCGTAGGCCGGGCCGTGGCTGCCCTTCTGGTGCAGCACGACCACCAGGTCCCTGCCCGCGGAACGGATCAGCTCGGGCAGGCCGTCCAGCAAGCGCTCGTCGTAGCACTCGTCGGCCCTGCAGTTGCGATCGCCCGCCACGGGCCGCGACAGATCCTGGTAGACCACGCGGTCGCACACGCCCTTGCAGCCGGAATTGTTATCGCGCCAGACGACACCGAAGCCGGCGTGGGCCAATACGTCCAGCAAGCCCTCCTGCCGGTGCGCCCTGTTGCCTTTAAAGGCTTCGCGTCCCAACGCCGAGAAGATACACGGGACCGACGTCCCGGTGGAAGTGCCGCATGCGCGCACCTGGCTGAAGTTGATCAGGCCGTGCTCGCGGGCCAGCTGCGGGTTGGTGTCGCGTGCATAACCGTTGAGCGAGAAATTGCGCGCGCGTGCGGTCTCGCCGACGACGATCACGGTGACCGTCTTGCGTGACTGCCCCGCCCAGGCCGGTCCCTTGTGGGCGTCGGTCCCGATTGCCTCAATCGGAAGCGGGGTGGTCCACTGGCTGTGCAAGTAACTGTTCAAGGCGCCAAGGTAGTTCGCCGGCGCGAGAAGGTGCCGCAGTTCTTCATGTTCGCGCACCGCGGGCGCAAGGGTCTTGAACGAGGTGAGCAACAGCACGGCAGCCCCGGCCAGCGAGGCCGCGACAATGGCCAGCCGGATGGCAAGCCCGCGCAATGGCGGCTGGAAGTGGATATCGAGCCGCGCCACCGCCAGCGCGGGAAGGACGCCGAGAACGCCAACGTACAGGACCATCTTCCAGCTGAGTAGTTCGGACGCCTCGCGTGCGTCGGTTTCGAAGACGTTTTGCACCATCGCCTGGTCGATCGCCACGCCGTATTGGTCGGTAAAGTAGGCGGCTGCGGAGGTCGCAACGAGCAGCGCGACAAATATTGGCTTGATCAGGAAACGGAAGCTGACCAGTGTCAGGCAAGCATTAAAGATGAGCAGGACGGCCGCGAACGCGGCCAGCCCCAAGGGGATCTTTTCGACCGATGACCCGCCCATGGCCGAGGTCAGGGTACCCCAGAACTTGCTGTTGTAGACGACCGCCAGGAAGGCGGACATTGCCAGCGTCAGCGCGCTTGCCTCGACTTGCCGGCGAGAGGTCGTTTGCATTGGAAGTTCCGTCTGGACATGCTTGTGCCTGATCTGCGATCAGTTATCGAGCATAACCCGAAACGGTGCGCGGCCGTGCGTGGACGGCAGTCGTGCTGGCACGGCGGGGGCTGCCCGGGCCGGGCAGACCTCGGGCGCTAATTATTCCGACAAGCTGATCGTCTTGTAATTCGGATCGGCTTTGATCTTGTCCTGGCTGAAGGGAAGCACCGGCCATTCCTTGCGCGAGAATACGCCGATCTGGTCCGCGTAGAAAGGCGACTTCGGGTCCACCGACTGCCCGTACACCAGCATTCCCTGCGCGACCGGACCGCCATCGTCGAACGTCACCGTCTGCACGTAACTGGTTCCCCAGTACACGTTGTTGTAGCCGGTTCCACTCAGTTCCGTGCTCATGCGGAGCGAATTGTAGGAACCATCGATGTCGCCGACGGCGCCGTGAAGCGGCACACGTATGCCATTGCGCGTTTCAGCCTGGTAGTCGCCGAGGCGGCCATCGAACGGGATACCAAGCGACTGCAATTTGACCGCGGCCCCCTTGAGTGCCGCCAGCATCGCAGGCATTGCCGAGGGTGCCACGGCGGCCGGTGTGTTGACCGGATCGGCCGGGTTCAGCGGGACGGCCCACTTGTTCGGCAGGGCGGCGGCGACGTTCCAGAACTCACGGAACAGAACAGCGCCGCGGCTGTCGAGATTGGCGTGGCGATCCCACGCGGCCAGCGCGGCGCACGCCTGTGAAAGCAGTTGGTCGGTGCTGCCGGCGCAGGCCTGCAACAGGTCTGGGACGACCAGCTCGGCCGCATAGATCCGGTCGGCGAAGGCCAGCTCCTGCAGGTCAGCCAGCTGGAGGCGTTTGCGCTGCCCGATCATGTCTTCGAACTGCCTGAAACCGATCCGCGTCCGCAGCTTCTGTTCCACGCCGACGCGGCCGTACAGCGGCGAATAGCCAAGCGGTGGCGGTCCGGTCAGCAGTGCCCGGGGATTGCTCAGCCAATAGCTATCGTTGGAATTGCCGACGTAATCGGTACGCAGCAGCGATGGCCCATTCGCCGGCGAGTAGATGCCGGCAGGGGCATTCGGGTCCTGCCCCCAGGCACAGCTACTGCGGGATCCATCGAACAGCAGCAGCGACGGCAGCATCAGGCAATCGCTTGCGAATTTGTCCGCGCCGACTCGCGGCACCACGCTGGCGTCCGCATACAGCACATTGCCCTCGCGATCGGCCGCGATCGTGTTCACCCATGGCAGGCCGACAACGCTATCGAGCGAGGTCTTCAAGGCCCGCACGCTGGTCGCGGTGCCAATGCCGAGCCATTGTTCCAGCATGCGGGTATTGTTGCGGTTTGGATCGGCGAGGACATACGCTGCACTCGTCGTCCACGTGATGCCCGCCTCCGGCTTGGCCAGCACCACGCCCTGCTTGCTGAAGTAAAAGGTCTTGGTGCGCTTGCTCATGCTTCCGTCCGGCATCAGCAGGTCGACCGTCACCGTCCTGGATGTCATCTTGACCCGTTCGCCGTCCGACAGATAGGTGGTGCCGCTGGCGTCGCCCGGATCGAGGGCCAGTTTGAAGGTCGTGAAATGTACCGCGGAAGTGACTGTGTGGGTCCAGGCGACGTCGCGGTTGAATCCGATCACGACAACAGGGACGCCACCGATGATGACGCCCATCGCGTCGTAGCGTCCGGCACGGTCAGGTGAGCCTGGTAGAACCGGTCGGTGCTGGTCCATGGGTAGTGCGGGTTACCCAGCAACAGCCCGCGCCCGCTGGCCGACATGTCCTTGCCTACGGCGAGGCCATTGCTGCCAAACCCCTGGCGCGCCAGCATCGCCAGGCGGGCCGTCAGGAACGAGGTGTCGGGTTTGCGCGGCGCGGCGCGGGCCACGCCAGGCGCGGTGATCCCGGGATCGCGGGCTCCTGCAACAATTTCCTTGGCGAATACCTGGCCGGAGGCGTGCAAGGCTTTTTCGGCGAGCACCAGGTACATGTCGTCGACGGTGATCGGCCGCACCCATTTCGCGTTATTGCATGCCGCCGGATAATTTCCGACCTTGTCCTTCAGGTAGCGGTTGTAGCCGGCAACGTAGCCCTCCAAGATGTCGCGCGGCTCTTTCGTCCCGGCCGCGTAGCCAGCGCGCAGCTGCTCGATGTCGATATATCCCTTGAAGAAGAAGTCGCTGTCTTGGTTCTTCAGGTCCATGAAACCGCTGGCGGCCCCGTATTCGTCGCCGACCCGTTGCGTCGCGCGCGCTTCAGGCCCGAAGAACAGCGAGCGCTCTCCACGCACAGTCAGCAGCGCATCGGCAAACATGCACAAATTGTCCTCCGCATAAGCGTAGCCGAGTCCATACCCGAGGCCGCGGAAATCATTGGCGCGCACATGCGCGACGCCGTGCGTCGTGCGGGAGACCTCGGCACTTAGCGTCACGGCGGGCGGCGCCGGCGGCGCTGGTGTGCTGGTGTCGGAATGGCGACTGCAGGCGCTTAGCGCCAGGGTCAAGGTGACAAGGACAAAGGTCAACCGAAGGCTTGCCTGAGGGAGGGAGCGGCAGATCGAGCGTCTCATGTGGATCCTTCTTCTTATGTGACCCAAGCGAAATAGCGAGATCAAAGTGTCGAAAAAGCATCATCGGATCCATGATGAGTCCCAATGTGATATTGATCAAACGGTTTTTACTGCTGTGGCTGCTTTACAACCGGGGCGGGAGGAAACGGCAGACGAAAAAAAACCCCACCAGTTTTCACCGGTGGGGTTTTTTCATATAACTAGCCTGACGATAACCTACTTTCACACTGGTTGCAGCACTATCATCGGCGCAAAGTCGTTTCACGGTCCTGTTCGGGATGGGAAGGGGTGGGACCGACTTGCTATGGTCATCAGGCATAACTTGTACAGGTAGATGCTCCCGGTTGGGCAGCAGTACCTTGAATCTGGAAGAAGTTAGTTTTTCAAGTAGTAATCTGTTTCAACAAACAGCACACTGTAATCTTATTTTATAACTAATCAAAGTTATAGGGACAAGCCGTACGGGCAATTAGTATCAGTTAGCTTAATGCATTACTGCACTTCCACACCTGACCTATCAACGTCCTGGTCTCGAACGACCCTTCAAGGAGCTCAAGGCTCCGGGAAATCTCATCTCAAGGCAAGTTTCCCGCTTAGATGCTTTCAGC
>JBJMVW010000193.1:0-32245 GCA_045810465.1 Massilia sp.
CGCGCTTTGCAGCCGCGGCGCCGGCTTGCGCACGGGCCTGGGCGGCGCGGGCGCAGCCGGCGGCGGCTCGGGGGCAAGCAGCCGCGCCACCATTGGCATCGGTTCGAACGCAAGCTCGCGCCGCGCCCCAACCTGCCCGCCCAGCCAGCGCAGCGCCAGCCAGTGCAGCAGCACGATGGCGGCGCCCAGCAACAGCGCGCGGCGCCGTGATCCTGGAAACGGGACGGTACTCATGCGCCTAGTGTAGCTGCCCGGCCGGCTTTGCGCTGCCGCAGCGCGCGCCCCTTTGAAGCGCTGTTATTTATCTGCTACGCTAAGCTCACTATGAATGGAGAAGACCATGCTCAAACCTCCCATGCCCAACGTCAGCGGGATGACGGACACGCTGGACTTCGTCAAGAACCTTTGGGGCAATATGAATGTTCCGGGCGTCAATATTCCCGGCATGACGGGCCCGACCCTGTCCACTGACGAGCTGGACAAGAAGATCTCCGACCTGAAGGCGGTCGAGGCCTGGCTCAACCTGAATACGACCATGCTGCGCGGGACGATCCAGGCGCTGGAAGTGCAGCGCGGAACGATCGCGACACTGAAATCGATGGGCGCCAGCATGGCCCAGGCGATGGGCCAGGCCAGCGCCGACGGCAAGGCCATGCAGGGCGCGGCCCAATCCTTCTTCACGCCACCCGGCGCCGCCTCCGCTCAGCCACAGCCGGCTGGCGCGCCGCCGCAGCAGCAGCAGGCGCCAGGCGCCGAGCCGGCGCCCGGGCTACCGCCCGCCGCCGCCTCGATGCCGGCCGCCGTGGCGTGGTGGAACCTGTTGCAGGACCAGTTCCGCCAGGCGGTGGCGAGCACCATGTCGCCGGAGGCGATGGCGAATACCGCCGCCATGGCGCAGGACGCGGCAGCCCGCTTCAGCGCAGCCGGCAAGCCTGCGGCCGGCACGCCGCCCGCGGCAGACGACGACAGCTCAAACGCCAGTGCGCAACCCGGCGTCGGCAATTCGAAACCGCGCCCGGCGAAGCCGAAAACCGACAAAAGCTAACCGCTGGACAATTTATTTCAGCAATTTGCCCGTTTGTTGATTTGACGGGCATCACTTTCCCGGCAACCGTGCTGAACTTTCTGGTGCGGCCCGGGACGCTTCGACGTTCCCGCCTGCCCGGTTCCCCGCGCCGCGCCATCGTTGTCCCTTGCGTGGAGGCGCGCGTTGCAGCTGATCGACTACACCAGCCTGACCCCCGACCAGGTCGCGGACCTGCGGCGCAAGCTCGAAAGCGCCGGCTGCCCGGTGCCGCCCTGCGCCCGCACGGTCGATGAGCTGGACCAGGCGATCGCCGCGTTCCGGCGCCAGGCCGGCATCCACGCCGGCGGCCCGCTCGACGAAACCACGTGGCGGCGGCTGAACGCGCAGTCGGGCAGCGTGTTCAGCGAAGTGTTCCAGAACGAGCTTGACCTGCTGCGTCCACGCCCTGGCGGCGGCGCCGGCCCGGACGAAGTGGCGCCGGCCTGCCGCGCGACGCTGCTCGGGCGCGCGCACGGCTCGGCGCTGGCGGGCCTCGCGCTGTCCGGCGGCGGCGTGCGCAGCGCCACCTTCAACCTGGGTGTGCTGCAGGCGATCGGCGAACAGCAGCTGCTGCGCGACTTCGATTACCTGTCGACCGTCTCCGGCGGCGGCTTCATCGGCGGCTGGCTGTCCAAGTGCATCCGCGAAAAGCACGGCGACGTGCGCAAGGTCGAAGCCATGCTCACGCCAGGCGCGGCCGGCGACGCGGTCGAAGCCGAGGCGGTCGAAATCCAGTTCCTGCGCCAGTACAGCAATTACCTGTCGCCGCGCAGCGGCACCTTCAGCGCCGACACCTGGACCCTGATCGGCACCTACGTGCGCAACACGGGCCTGAACCTGACGATGCTGGTGGCCTGGCTGTGCGCGCTGCTGACAGTGCCGCGCTTTGCGGTGTGGTGCGTGCAGCGGATCGTGGGGCCCGACGCACCCTGGGCCACATGGTCCGACCCGGCCTGGATTGCCGGCACCGGGCTGTTCCTGTTCGCGGTGTTCTGCATCGCACTGTCGATATCGAGCAAGCCGGAGAGTTCGCGCGGACTACGCCGCTTCCCGCTCTACCAGGGCGCGGTCCTCTGGTGTATCAACCTGCCGCTGCTGCTGGCCGGCTTTTTGGTCAGCATCGGCCTGTGGCGCCACGGCGGCGTCGCCCCCACCTTCTGGCGCGAAGCGCTCGAGGCGCACTTCGAGGCGCGCCTGGGCTGGCTGCTGATGCCCGGGCTGGTCTACTTCATCGTCTGGGCCTGCGGCTGGTACCTCGCGCACGACCGTACCAGCCCGTACCGGCGCGCCGGTTATGCGGTGTGCGCGGCAGGCGCCCTGCTGGTCACCTCGATCCTGCTGGCCGGCGCGCAGGAATTTGCCGGCAATGTGATCCGGGACCTGGTCGACCCGGCGCTCGCGCACGCGCTGGCATGGGTCGCCGGGCCGATCCTGGCCACGCTGCTGCTGGTGGCCGCGGCCGGCCTGGCGCTCGAGCAGCGCCTCGGCCACAACCGACCCAGCCCGGACATTTCGCGCGCCGAATTCTACGAAGGCCTGTCGCATTTCGCCTGTGCGATGGGCGCGCTCACGGTCGGTACGATCCTGCTGCTGGCCGGCCTGTCGGCGATGCCCGATCCGTCGCGCCATCCGGTCCTGAACAACGCGATCGCGCTGACCACCTTCGGCATGCCGCTGATGATGACGCTGTTCTCGGCCACGATGACGCTGATGATCGGGCTGATCGGCCCCCTGTACAGCGACGCCAGCCGCGAATGGTGGAGCCGCCAGGGGGCGTGGTCGTCGATCTTCTCGCTGGCCTGGCTGATCATGTTCGGCGTCGCGTTCTTTTTCGCGCCGCTGCTGCACTGGGCCTGGCTGACCTACGAGCCGTGGTCGAACGCAGGCACCGCGATCGGCTGGCTGGTCATGACCCTGCTCGGGCTGAAGGCCGGCAGCGGCAGCGCCACCGGCATCAAGGGCGCCGCCTACAGCCGGCTCGACACCGTGGCGCGGCTGGCGCCGTACGTGTTCACGCTCGGGATCTTCGCGTTGCTGTCGGCGCTGGTGCAGTCGATCCTGGGCTGGCCGCAGGTCGCGTGCTGGAAGCGCATTACGCTCGAATGCGTGTACGTCGCCCATGCGAACGCCACCCTGGCGGTCGGCGGCGGCAAGCTGGCAACCGTGTTCGGCGGCTTCCTGGGCGCCGCGCTGCTGCTCGGCTGGCGCGTCGACATCAACAAGTTCTCGCTGTATATGATGTACCGGAACCGGCTGGTGCGCGCCTACTTCGGCGCCAGCAGCGCCGCGCGCAAGCCGCACCCGTTCACCGGCTTCGACCCGGACGACGATCCGCAATTCGCCGACCTGCAGGACCAGAAGCCTTACCATATCGTGAACACCTCGCTCAACCTGGTAAGTGGCGAGGAGCTGGCCTGGCAGACCCGCAAGGCCGCCTCGTTCGCCTTCACGCCGCGCTACTGCGGCTTCGAGATGCCGCTGATGCCGGCCCAGGGCGACAACCGCGCCCTGCGCGACGCCCAGCGCGGCACCTACCGCCCGACGCGCCAGTACGCCTCGCGCTCGGGAATGGGCGACGACGACGACGCCAAGGTGGGGCTCGGGATGGCCGTCGCGCTATCGGGTGCGGCCGCCAGCCCGAACATGGGCTCGCACTCGTCGCCGCCGCTGAACTTCCTGATGACGATGTTCAATGTGCGGCTCGGGCGCTGGTGCCCGAACCCGAGGAAGCCCGTGTGGACCAACTCGTCGCCCGGCATCGGGCTGTTCAGCCTGATCGCGGAACTGTTCGGGATGACCAACGCCGACGCCAACTACGTCTACCTGTCCGACGGCGGCCACTTCGAAAACCTCGGCATCTACGAACTGGTGCGGCGGCGCTGCCGGCTGATCATCGCGGTCGACGTAGCCAGCGACAAGCGGCTGGCGTTCGAGGACCTCGGCAACGCGATCCGCAAATGCGCGACCGACCTGCACGTCGGGATCGAGCTGTGTGTCTCGCGCATGGAGCTGGTCGCGGGCACCGACCTGTGCGGATCGAGCTGCGCGGCGGGGGTGATCCGCTACAGCCATGTGGACAAGGATGGGGTGGACGGCACGCTCCTGTACGTCAAGCCGGCGATTGTCGGCAGCGAGAACGCGGACGTTCTCAACTACCGCAAGGCGCATCCTGAGTATCCGCACCAAAGTACCGCCGACCAGTGGTTCGACGAGGCCCAGTTCGAAAGCTACCGGGCGCTGGGCTATCACATCGCGAAGTGCGCGCTGGCTGAAGCGGCGGCAGCGGCGCGGCTGCCGGATGGCACCCACGATATCGACACGCTGTGCGCGGAGCTGATGCGCAGGCACTCGGGGCCGGTGGGGACCAGGAGCGAGGAACAGGATCCGCGCGCGGCGGCGGTGGCGGGATGCGGGTGCGGCGCGGCCGCCGCAGGCTGTACGTGCGGGGCCAACGCCGGCGTGCGCACAAGTGCGCACCCTACGTGAACTGAAAGTACCAGCAACACTCGATACGTCGTTCCCGCGCAGGCGGGAACCCATGCTGAGCTTTAGTCAACGAGGCGTTGCAGGAGCCGCAGGCCAGGCAGCTCGGCATGGGTTCCCGCTTTCGCGAGAACGACGTGCTCAGGTCTCGGGCCGATCACTCATTTCCACCGGTTCCGCCCCCGCCTTCAACTGCGCCAGCTGTCCCATCAACTGCGCAAAGCGCTGCTGCCCCGGCAGCAGTTTTTCGACGTGCAGCAGCACCTCGGCCGCTTCGGCCGCCAGCGCCGCGTCGTACCCCTGCTGCTGCATGAACGACACCAGGATCTGCGCCGCGTTGAACAAAATACGCTGGTTGTTCGGCACCGCCGTGCGCGCGTTGCGCATCCATTCGACCGCTTCGCCCAGTTTGCCGGTCTTCCACAGCAGCACACCCTGGTTCATCAGGTCCGTGGCTTCCTTCTTCGACCGGTTGACCAGGTCGACGCCCTCCTCGCCCATCCGCGCCTTCTCGAAAATCTGCTGCACTTCGTCGAGCAGCAGCAGATTGTCGTGGTTGTTGCGGATCACGTAGCACAGCAGCTCCACCGGCGGCTCCTTGACCCCGACCGCGAACAGCAGCGTGGCCATCTCCATGCAGGCCGGGATGTCGGGCCGGTGCGGCGTCGAGGCCAGCAGCGCTTCGAGCTCGTCGCCGGCCTGGCGCGCGCGCCGGTAATCGCCGCTCTCGTGATACACCAGCCCTTCGGTGATCTTGGCGCGCAGCGGGAGGTCCGGATGCTCGGCGCCGAACTCGCGCTGCGCCAGCATGATCCACTGCAGCGCTTCCTTGATGTCGTTCTTCAGCCCGCACAGCCGCGCCAGGCCCAGGTAGGCGTCCGGCGTCTTCCTGATCGAATACTGGCCGATCGCGACACACTTGCGGAACGCCTTCTCGGCCTTCGCAACCTGCCCCAGCCTCAGGCAAACCTGCCCCAGGCTGCGCTGGCGCGGCACCGAATTGGGCGACAGCTTGGCCGCCCGCTCCAGGATCGCGCAGGCATCCTCGGCCTGCCCCATGCCGTGGTAGGCCGCGGCCAGCTGGTCGTAGGCGTCGATGTAGTAGCGGTTCTCCGCAATCACGCCCTGGAACATCTGGCGCGCCTGCTCGAATTCGCCGTTGGCCATGCGGATCTTGGCCAGGCCCGCGCGCGCCCACTGGTACTCGCGCTGTTCCAGCACACGCTCGTAGGCTTCGCGCGCCTTCGTCGGCTCGCCGCTTTTCTCCATCAGCCGCGCCTTCATGCGCAGCAGCTCGATCTCGTGCACGCGGTTCGATTCGATCGCCTCGTCGCACAAGCGCGCGGCCAGCAGGTAGTCCTTTTCGGCGCAGGCCTGGTCGATGGTGCGAAACACCTGCTTCTTGTGCCACACGCGGTTCAGGCGCGACAGCAGCATGCCTTCCGTGATCGGCTTGATCAGGTAGGCGTCCGGCTGGTGCTCGGCCGCGCCCATCACCGATTCGACACTCTTCTCGGCCGACACCATCAGGAACACGCTGGACGGCATCAGCAGGTTGCGCATGCGCGCTTCCTCGAGCACCTGCTGGCCGTTCTTGCCCTCGCCGATGTTGAAGTCGCACAGCACCACGTCGTAGCGGATCCTCGACAGCAGCCCCATCGCCTCGCCGCCACTGGCCGCCTGGTCGATATTGCGCGCACCCAGCGTGCGCAAGGTTTCGCGCAGCAGCTGGCGCACACCGACGAAGTCGTCGACCACGAGGTAGTTCTTGGAGGCCCAGTCGACCTGGTCGATGGCGCCGGCGGCACCCGGGCGGTGCGGCGCCGCGCTCATGGCAGGCTCAAGATGAAACAGCCGCCGCCATACGCGCCGCCGTTTTCGAGGCGCAGCGCGCCCTGGCGCCCGCGATGCCGGTGCATCTTCGCGACTTCGCTGGAAAAGTACAGGCCCAGGCCGGTGCTGTTGGTCATGAAGTTGACGCCGCCGGCAGCGCCGTGCATCGCGGCCGCGCCGGCGTCGAGCATCGTGGCCGGATAGCCGGCGCCGTTGTCCTCGACCCGGATCTCGAGGCAGCCGTCGACCTGCGCGATCGCCAGGCGCACCTTGTCGCGGGTGTAGTTGACGGCGTTGTTGATCGCATGCGCGATCACGCCGGCGATCAGGTCCTCGTCGACGTGCCAGATCAGGTGCGGATCGTAGTCGAGTTCGAGCGCCACCCCGCGCGACTCCAGCAGGACACGTTCGAGCCCCACCACCTGGTCGACCAGGTTGCCCATTTCCAGCTGCTGTATGTCGAACGGGTAGCCCGGCTTGCCGACCTGCTTGTACAGCGCCAGCAGCTGCATCAGGTTGTCGTTCAGGCGGCGCGTCTGGTACAGCATGTGCGCCATCTGCGGATAGGCCGGCTCCTGCCCGGGCGAGGCGCCGGCCAGCAGCCGCTCCAGCGTGCCGGACAGGACGCTGATCGAGTTCTTCATATCGTGCGCGGTCGACGCGAGGAACAGGAACAAGTCGTTCGATTGTGGTGTGTCGTCCATGCGTCAACGCCTCCTTGGGCCTCACTGCTCGGACAAATTATACCGGGCCGGACCGGCCGGCGCCGCATCAGCCGGCGGCCGGGACGCGGCTGGTGCGGCGTGCGCGCAGCACGAAACGCGCCGGGTCGAGCGCGTCGGCCAGGTTCGCTTCGAGCGGCAGCGGTTCGCCTTCGAGCTGCGCGGCCAGCAGCTCGGCCGCCAGCGGCGCCCAGATCAGGCCGCGCGAGGCGTAGCCGAGCAGGCCGTAAAGGCCGGGATGGCGCGGGACGTCGCGCAGCCGCTCGGTGGTGCCGGCGGCGTCGAAGTTGGGCAGGCGGCCGACCAGCGGCAGCCGGTCGGGCGCGACGCTGCGCAATCCCACCCGGCCGCGCAGCGGCGCGCCAGCCGCCGCGTGCGGGTCGGACAGCAGCGCCCTCAGTTTGCCGATGTTCTCCTGCTGGCTCGAAGCGCGCAGCTCGCGACCCGGATCCAGGTCGTAGGTGGCGCCGGCGGAACACAGGCCGTGCGAGGCCGGCGTCAAATAAGCTTCGCGGCACAGCACCAGCGGCAGCTGCGGCAGCAGGGCGGCGTCGAGGTGCGTGACCTGCCCGCGGATCGCGGCGAGCGGCAGCTGCGCCGCCTGTTCGATGGACGTCGCGCCGGCGCCGCCGGCCAGCACCACCACCGGCGCCTGCGCCAGGGCGGCTCCGTTCGCATCGCGCACCAGCCAGCCGCCCTCCACGCGTTCGAGCGCGACATTGCCGGCGCCGAAGCGCTGTGCGAGGCGCGAACCGCATGCAGCGAGCATCGCCTCGCACACGCTGCCCGGCCGCGCCCAGCCGCCCTGCCGGAACAGCCAGGCGCCGTCGGGCGCGGGCAAGCCAAGCAGCGCCTCGGCGGCATCGCGCTCCAGCCATTCGGCGAACTCGCGCGGATAGCGTCCTTCGGCCGCGATCGCGCGCGACACCTCGGCATGGCCGGCGTCGCGCGCCAGCTGCAGCACGCCGCAGGCTGCGCCCTCGATCGCCGTGCCGATGCCGCCCAGCTGTTCCCAGTACCGCAGCGCGTACAGGTAGGCCGCGCGCGTCAGGCGGGTCGGGATATTGTCGTCGCGGGACAGCAGCGGCATGAAGATGCCCGCCAGGTTGCCCGAGGCTTCCATCGCCGGGCGCGCGTGGCGTTCGACCAGCGTGACCTGCCAGCCGCGCGCGCACAGGCGCTCGCACGCGGCGGAGCCGGCGATGCCGGCGCCGATGACGATCGCCTGCCGGACCGGTGCGGGCGGCAATGGCGGACGCGGCTTGCGGCTGGCGAAGCGGGCATGCCGCGCGCCCCCCTGCCCTGCCGGATCGAACGCAAAGCCCTGTGCGGCAAGCGCAGCCTCCTGCCCAGGCGCGAGGCCATCCGCCTCCAGCACCGCATCGGCAGCGGCCAGCCGCGCCAGCGGGCGCGCGAAGCCGGGGCCGGCCTGTCCGACCCCGTGCAGGCGGATGATGTCGAGCCGGGCCGACAGCTGCGCCAGCGCGGCGTCGATTGGCGCGCTTAGCAGGTCGAGCGTAAGGCGCGGATCGTCTTGCGGGATGCGGTGAAAGCCCGGCAGCAGGCCGCCGGCGAGTGCCACCACATGCAGGTGCTGCGGCGCGGCGGGATCGCCACGCCAGGCCTCGATGAGCGCGCGCACGCGGCCGCCGTCGCCCCAGGCCGAATCGAACACGGTGCAGCGTTCGCGGCCGCGCCAGTCCACGCTAGCGCCCCGGGTGGCAAAAGCAGGCGAGGTCGTGGTCGTTGACCATGCCGATGCCTTGCATGTAAGCGTAAATGATGGTCGAACCGACGAACTTGAACCCGCGCTTGCCGAGGTCCTTTGAAATGCGGTCGGACAGTTCGGTCTTCGCCGGACGTTCGCCCCGGCCCCAGCGGTTGACCAGCGGCTTGCCGTCGACGAAAGCCCACAGGTACCGGTCGAGCGTCAGTCCCTCGGCGCGCAACGCGAGGTAGGCTTTGGCGTTCGAGATCGCGGCGGCCACCTTGAGCCGGTTGCGCACGATGCCGGAATCGGCCAGCAGCGCGGCGACCCTGGCGTCGTCGTAGCGCGCGATCTTTTCGGCGTCCCAGCCGTCGAACGCGGCGCGGTAGTTGTCGCGCTTGTTCAGGATCGTTTCCCACGACAGCCCGGCCTGCGCGCCCTCCAGGTTGAGCATCTCGAACAGGCGGTTCTCGTCGTGGCATGGAACGCCCCACTCCTCGTCGTGATAGGCGAGGTAGCGCGGGTTGGCCGGGTTGGCCCAGGTGCAGCGGGTAGGGTTCATCGCCGGAGTATAAATCATGCGGCGACGAGGGGCGGCGAGCGCCGCCCCCGGCTACTTCATTTCGGCGCGCCGCAGCTGAGCGCGTCCTGGTCCTTCGCCGCGCCGCCAACCACCTGGATGTTGGCGAATGCGGCCTTGAACGCGCCGTCGCTGGCGATGGCGAACGGGGTGTCGACACTGGCCAGGTTGGCGCCTTTGGTGGTGAAGCAGGCCAGCGGGATCTTCACCGTCTGCTTGCCCTTGCCCGCCAGGCGCCCGAGCGCCGCGCCGACATCGAGCTCCGCGCCGCCCAGCGCGACGGTCACGCGGCCGGCCGGGGCGGTGCCGACGATGGTATCGAACTGCAGCGCCCCATCCGTGGTGGCGAACGCCGGCAGCGCAGCCGCCCTGGCGCCGTGCGCCTCGAGGCGCGCCGGGCCGGTCCAGGTCAGCAGCTTGGCATCCTGCTGCGTGTTGACCTGGCTGGTCTCGACCTTCAGCGTCGGCAGCGCCAGCACGCGGTTCAGGTCGGCGCCGAGCGCAACGCGCTGGCCGCCGCTGCTGACGTACAGCGGCCAGGTGGCGCGGTCGGACTGGTTGAACACCGGGTAGACGTTGGTGACGCCGCAGCCGCCTTCCGGGTAGCGCGCATCGAGCTTGCCGACGTTGTCCTTGCTGCCGTATCTGAGTCCGTAGCCCGGCGCGAACAGCGGCGCGTAGTCCTTGTCGCCCTGGTTCAGCGGGGCCTGGCACACCGACTTCGGCCACGAGAACGACAGCCTGCCGCCAAAACCGGCGCCATGGGCGCGGTACAGCACGTCGGCCACGCCCTTGCCTTCGGTGCCCGGCAACCACGCCATCACGAAGCTGTCGGAGAGGTTCAGCAGATCGTTGGCGAACACCGGGCGGCCGGCCACCAGCACCGTGATGACCGGCTTGCCCTTGCCCGCCACTGCTTCCAACACCGCCAGGTCTTCCGGGTAGCGGCCGCTATGGCGCAGGGTGCCGGAAGGGCCGATGTCGCCCAGTCCTTCCGCGTACGGCGTTTCGCCGATCACCGCGATCACCTTGTCGAATTTCGAGACGTCGACGCCGGCCGCGTCCTCGCTGTAGGTCACGCTGGCCTTGCCGGCGGCTTCCTCGATGCCGGCCAGGATCGTGTCGCCGGCCGGGAAGTCGCTGTTCTTGTTGTCCGTGCCCTGCCAGGTCAGGCTCCAGCCACCGGTCTGGTTCGGCATGCTGGCCGCGTTCTTGCCGACCACGAGGATGCGCTGCCCGCGTTTCAGCGGAAGCGCCGCGCCGTCGTTCTTCAGCAGCACCAGCGACTCGCGTACCGCCTGCCGTGCCAGCGCCCGCGCCTGCAGCGCATCCTGTTTGCCGGCGTAGCGGCTGCCTGACGGCTTGTGCAGCGCCGCGCGCAGCTTGACGCGCACGATGCGGCTGACCGCGTCGTCGATGCGCGCCATCGGGATCTGGCCGGCCTCCACCTGCTTGATCGTGTTGGCGATGAATTCCTTCCAGTCGTCCGGCACCATCACCATGTCCACGCCGGCGTTGATCGCCTGCGGGCAGCTGGCGTTGGTGCAGCCCGGGACCTGGCCGATCGCGTTCCAGTCGCTGACCACGAAGCCGTCGAAGCCCAGCTTCTCCTTGAGCACGCCGGTCAGCAGCTCGCGGCTGCCGTGCATCTTGCCGTAGTCGGTGCCGGTGGCGACGTCGTTCCAGCTGTTATACGAGGCCATCACGGTCTGCGCGCCCGCAGCGAGCGCGCTGTAGTAGCCGGCGCCGTGGATATTGATCATGTCGGCCTGGGTCGCCCTGGTGACGCCCTGGTCCTTGCCCTGGTCGGTGCCGCCGTCACCCATGAAGTGCTTGGCCGTGGCGACCACGTTCGCGTCCGATTTCAGGTTGCCCTGCAGGCCGCGCACGTAGGCATCGGCGTAGCTGGCCACCAGCGCCGGGTTCTCCGAAAAGCTCTCGTAGGTGCGGCCCCAGCGGTCGTCGCGCACCACCGCCAGCGTCGGCGCGAACACCCAGTTGATGCCGGTTGCGCGCACCGCCTTGCCGACCGCGGCGCCGATCTTTTCGACCAGCCTGGGGTCGTGCGCGGCGCCCAGGCCGATATTGTGCGGGAACAGCGTGGCGCCATACACGTTGCTGTTACCGTGGATGGCGTCGATGCCCCAGATGACCGGCAGCTTGACCGCCATGTCGGTCGCCATCGACGCCTCGTAATAGCGGTCGGCCAGCGCCACCCAGTCGGCGGCGGTGGCGTACTTGTTCCCGTTCGGCCAGCTCCCGCCGCCGTTCAGCACCGAGCCGAGGTAGTACTGCTTCACCTGCTCCGGCGTGGTGGTCTTGATCTCGGGCTGGGTCATCTGGCCGACCTTCTGCGCCAGCGTCATGCCGGCCACGATGCGCGCGACCTGCGCCTCGAGCTTTGCGTCGCTGTGCAGCGCGCTCTTGATATGAGGCCAGTCAGGCAGCGGTGCGGCCGGGGCGGCCATTGCGGGTGCGCCGAAGGCGGTGGCCAGCGCGAGCGCGATGGCAGTCGGGTACAGGTTCTTGTTCATGTGTAGGGGCGAAGGTGGGATGAACAGTCCCCACCGCGCACCGGCGGCGGGGATTCTTCGGGACGAACCCGGCTGCTTACAGCTTGTAGTTCAGGCCGACCAGGATCTGGCGGCCGTAGGTGGTGTAGCGCTCGGGCGCGTAGGCGCCGCTGGCGAACGGGTCGCCCTGCATCGTCTGGTAAGGCGAGTTGTTCAGGTTGTTCACCTGGAGCAGGATCGAGAGGTTCTTGTAGCGGCCTTCCTGGAACTCGTAACCCATCTGGAAGTCGATGGTTTTCTCGGCCAGGATCTCGCTGAAGGCGCGCTGCGCAAACAGGCCGGTGACCTCGCCGCGGAACGCCGAACGGAAGCGCCGGCTGACCCGGGTCGAGAAGCCGTTCTTCTCATAGAACACGGTCACGTTGGACGTCGTGCCCGACAGGCCAGGCAGCTTCTCCTTGGTACCCGGACCATTCGGGTGGATCGAGCTCTCGGTGATGCCGATGTTGGCCTGCGCGCCGAAGCCGTCCAGCACCTGCCACAGCTTGTTGAACTCGAACGAGCCGGACAACTCGACGCCGCGCACCAGGCCCCCCTCGCCGTTGGCCGGCTGGTTCATCGTGCCGATGTTCTGCAGCGGGACCACGTCGCTCGAGTTCGGGAAGGTGCTGAAGTCGAACGGGCGCTGCTGGTTGTAGATGTAGCTTTTGAGCTTCTTGTAGAACACGGCGGCGGCCAGGTAGCTGCCCTTGCCGTAGTAGTGCTCGATCGACAGGTCGAACGCGTTTGCGCGCCATGGCTCGAGCTTCGGATTGCCGCCGCTGCCGTTCCACATGCGCGAGGTCGTGTCGACTCCGGCGCTGGCGCCGGCGCGCATGTCGGACATGCGAGGACGCGCCATGGTCTTGGCGGCGCCGAAGCGCAGGTACGTGTCGCCGAGGTAGCGGCCGAGGTCGAAGTTCAGGTTCAGGCTTGGCAGCACGTCCTTGTACGCGGTGCCGTCCTCGATGTCGGTGGTCACTTTGCCATTGACCGCCTTGCCGCGCGCCTGCTGGTCCACGTGAACGTACTGCACGCCAAGGTTGCCGCGCACCGGCACGTTACCGAGTTCGGTGTCGATGCCCAGCTTGACGAAGGCGGTCGACTGCTTCTCCTTGATCGCCCAGTCCTGCTGCGCGACGTCGGTATCGGGCGGCTGCACATCGTAATAGCGCGCCAGGGCGCCGAGTGCATCAAAACTCAGCACGCCGGGAATGCCGGCAAAACCGAGCGAGGTCGAGGGACGAATCAGGTCGGCCTCGACGGTCCTCGACGCCTGGCCGTTCTTCAGCTTGTAGGTCAGCGACACGTCCTCGTGTGTCTTCTCGCGTTCGGAGTAGTTGACGCCGGCCTCCACGTGGTGGAAGAAGCCGTCCAGCTCGCGCCGTGCAGTCAGCCTGGCCGCGCTGAGCGTGTCCTCGACTTTCGGGTGGTGCATCATCGCGTCGTGGCCCCAGCCGCCGACGTCGGTCAGCTTGACGCGGCTGGCATCCGTATAGTCGTAGCTTGGCGTGAAATGCGGCAGGCCGGCGCCGACCGGGATCTTGAACTGGAAGTCGTTGTCGGTGATGCCCGAGTTGGCCGGGCCCAGGCCGGCGTAGGTTTCCAGCGTGTCCTCGTTGCGCTTGGCCGACGAGTAGGACAAGTCGCCGTCGAGCGACCACCTGTTTGCCAGTTTGAGCTTGTTGTTCCAGCCGATCGCGAACAGCTTGTCCTTGCGGTGATTGTCGTCGTTGCGGACGATCGGCTCGAGGTTGACCAGCGAGCCGCCGGTCAGCATGCGGGTGCCGCCGATGGTCTCGATCTGCGGGTTCCTGTACGTGACGGCGCTCCACTGGTGCGAGTTCCACATCATGCCGCGCATCTTCTCGCGCTGGTCGAACTCGGAGTAGTACAGGTCGAGCGCGGTGCGGTAGTCGCGGTTCGGCTTGAAGTCGACCACCGCCATCAGGCCGTCGCGCACCTGGTCGCGCGAGGTCGCGGTCACTTCCGCTCCCTTCAGGCCGACCACGTCCGCGTTCCCCGGTGGGAGGTTGTTCTCGTTACCCCACCACCAGGACTTGTATTCCTGCTGCTGGCCTGGCGAGTCGAGGTGCGCGTAGCCGAGCGCGATGCCGAGGCGGTTGTCGAGGAACTGGTCGACGTACGAGATCGACACGCGCTTGCCGTTTTGCGACGAGCCTTCATTGAGCTTGCCGTTCGAGTTGTGCTCGCCGCGCACGTTGACGGCGATGGTGCGACCGCGCAGGTCGAGCGGGCGCACCGTCTTCAGGTCGACGGTGCCGGCCAGCCCCTGGCCCACCAGGCCGGCATCCGGCGTCTTGTAGATGGTCACGCCGCCAATCAGCTCGGACGGGTACTGGTCGAATTCGGCGCTGCGGTTGTTGCTGGTGCTGACCAGCTCACGGCCGTTCATCAGGGTGCTCGAGAAGTCGCCGCCCATGCCGCGGATCTGGATCTCCTGGGCGCGGCCGGCGACGCGCTGTGCGGTCAGGCCCGGCAGGCGCGAGATCGACTCGGCAATCGACACGTCCGGCAGCTTGCCGATGTCCTCGGCGGTGATGGCCTCGACGATCGAGTCCGAATTCTTCTTGATCGCGATCGAGCTCTCGATGCTGCCGCGGATGCCGGTGACGACCACCGATTGCATCGGCGCGGCCTCCTGGGCCTGCGCGGCGGCCGACAGCAGCAGCACGGCGCACGCGGTGGCGATCGGGGTGAGGCTGGGCGCCTGGCGCTGGACGAGGCTAGGGCTGGCTGCATTGTTCATTGGTGCGAGTCTCCGATGAGGATATTGTTGGTTCTGATGGTAGCGGCAAGTTGGAAACGTTCCCAACTTGCAACAAGAATATTGCGTGTTTCAAATTTCTTTGTCAATCGAAACACAGCGTGTCGCGGAACCGCCCACGGAGGCTTATCGGCCGCCCCAAGTGAAGGTGGCGACGCTGCTGGCCGGCAGCGTGTAGCGGAAGTTCTGCTTCCCGACCCGCACCGAGAACGTGCGCGGCGCCCTGGCCGCATTCGCGACCAGCAGCGCGATCGAGCCGTCGGTATTGCGGAACGCGACGTTCTCGAGGTCGCCGAAGCCGCTGTCGGACGCGATGCGGCGCGCGCCCGGGCGCACGAAGCGGCTGGCATGCGCCAGCACGTAGTATTCGACATTGTGGGTGACCGCGCCGGTGCGCGAGTCGATCGTGACGACGCCGCGGCAGTCGCTGCAGCCGCCCAGGTGCGGCCCGTAGTTCTCGTCCAGCGCCAGGTTCCACAGCAGGACCCCGCGCGCCCAGCCGCGCGTGGTGCCGATTACCAGCGTGCGCGTGAAGTACTGCAGGTTGTTCGACCAGTCGCGCGCCCATTCGCCGCCGGAGCATTCGGTGAACCACGTGTCCTTGTCGGGATGCGCATCGTGCAGCGCGGCCTGGACCCGCACATCGCCGGCATAGCAGTGCCACGCGATGCCGCTCACGTACCGCGCCGCCCTGGGGTCGGCCAGCACCGCGGCCGGCGAGCCTGGCTGGTCCCAGTTGTGGTCCCAGTCGAAGATCAGCGTGTCGCGGTTCTCGCGCGCCAGCAGCGGACCGAGGTGCTCGCCGATGAACGCCGCGCGCTGGGCCGGGTCGACCCGCATGCCGGGGTAGGTGGGCGGTTCGAAATGCGGCTCGTTCTGCAGCGTCAGCGCGAAGATCGGCACACCCTCGGCCTTCATCGTATCGACGTAGCGCTTGAGGTAGCGGGCGAAGGCGCCGTAAGCTTCCGGCTTGAGCGAACCCTGGATCAGGCTGTCGGTGGTCTTCATCCAGCCCGGCGCGCTCCACGGCGAGGCCATCACGCGCAGCCCGGGATTGATCGCTAGCGCGCTTTTCACGGTCGGCAGCACGGTCGCGCGCTGGGGGTCGATCGAGAACTGCTTCAGGTCCGGATCGGTGGCGCCCTTGGGCATGTCGTCGAAACTGTAATGGCGGCTTGAAAAATCGGACGCGCCGATGGTCAGGCGGGTGAACGAAAAACCGGCCCCGCCCTCGCGCCCGAACAGGTCCTGCATCAGCGCGGCGCGCTGCTGCGGCTGCAGCCGGTTCTGAATCAGCTCCGCGCTGGCGTCGGTGATGGCGGCGCCGAAGCCTTGCATCTGCTGGTAGCGGGTCGATGGATCGATGTCGATCACCAGCGGCGCCGGCGCGGCGCGGCCGAACACGGCGTCCTTCTCGCGCGACAGCAGTTTGGACTGGTCGCCGGTCGTCACCCAGGCCTGCACCCTGGCCTCGGCCAGCGCATCGAGCGTGCATGCGCCCAGCAGCGCGAGCGCCAGGGCGCACTGGCGCCATCCATTCGTTTTCGACACCATGCGTTCCCCAGGTTGGATCCACTGCCGGCGCCAGATGGCCGCCCGCGAATGGCCGCAGCGTCGCCATTCACCAGGATGGAAACGTTACCACCAAACGTTGCACAATTTAACACTCATCGTTTTCGGGTGTCAACGGATGAGCTTGCTCCGGTGCGGCTGCATGCCCTGCGCCTCGAGCACGCGCGCCAGCGCCTGCGCGCCCGCGCGGATGGCGCCAGGCGCGATCGCGGAAAAGCCGAGCAGCAGGCCGGGCGCCACCTGGCACTCCGGCCCGGCCGCCGGATTCGCGTAATACGACAGCGGGCGCACCTCGATGCCCTGCCCGAGCGCGCCCTGCACCACCGCTGCCTCGTCGACGCGCGCATCCGCAAAGTGCACGCACAGGTCGAGGCCGGCGTCGGAAGGCCCGCATACAAGCTGGCCACCAATATCCGTGGCGATGGCGTCGAGCAGGACGCCACGCCGCTCGGCGTAGGCCCCGCGGGTGCGGCGCAGGTGTCGGGTGAAGTGGCCGCCGGCCATGAAGTCGGCCAGCACGGCCTGCGGAACTGTCGCGCTATGCCGGTCGATGACGGCGCGGGCGCGCGCCAGCGGGCCGGCCAGCGCTGGCGGCGCGACCACGTAGCCCAGCCGCAGGCCAGGGAACAGCACCTTCGACAGCGTGCCGACGTAGATCACGCAACCGCTGCGGTCCAGGCTTTGCAGCGATGCGAGCGGCGGGCCGGTGTAACGGTATTCGCTGTCGTAGTCGTCCTCGATCACCCATGCCTTGTTGGCCTCGGCCCAGCGCAGCAGCGCGAGGCGGCGCGCCAGGCTCATGGTCACGCCGAGCGGCAGTTGGTGCGACGGCGTCGCGAACACCATCCTCGCATCCGGATACGCACTCGCCGCGAAGCCGACGTCCATGCCGTCGGCGTCCACCGGCACGGTGCAGATGCGGGCGCCCGCAACCGCCAGCGGGGCGCAGGCGCCCTGGTAGCCGGGCGACTCGACCCACACGCCGTCGCCCGGTGCGAGCAGCAGCTGCGCCAGCAGGTACAGGGCCTGCTGCGAACCGGAGGTGATGACAACCTGCTCCGGCGTGCAGTCGACCCCGCGCGAGGCGCGCAAGTAGGCGCACAGCAGCTCGCGCAGCGGCCGGTAACCGGCGGCATCCGCATAGCCGAGGTCGGGGCCGCCGCGGCGCAGGTAGCGCGCCTCGAGCCGGCGCCAGACCTCGAACGGGAACAGGTCGAGGCCCGGCATGCTCGGGCGGAAGGCGCGCAGCGGTCCCGCGTGGCCGCGCACCTTGTCCATCGCGGCCGCCATCGCCTGCCCCCGGCTCGACAAGGGGCGCAGCAATCCGGGCGCCGCCGTGCTGCCCCTGCGCGGGGCCAGCGGCAACGAGGCGCTGACGAAGGTGCCACGGCCGACCGCGCCGCCGAGGTAGCCCTCCGCCATCAGCTGTTCGTAGGCGGCCAGCACGGTCTGGCGCGACACCCCGAGCAGGCGGCACAGCTCGCGCGTGGGCGGCAGCCGGGCGCCGGGCGGCAGCGCGCCGGCAAGGATGGCCTCCTTCAGGCGGGCGTACAGCTGGCGGAACAGCGGCTGCGGCGCGCTACGGTCGAGCGGTACGGCGACGGCAAGGTCGTGGACGGTCATGGCCGGTGGATTGGTACGGTCATATTTGGCGTTATTGGATATTTGAGCAAGCCATGGTGCGACGTAAGATAAGGCTTCGTCAACCAGGGAGCAAGCATGAAGCAGTTCGAGGCAAGGCTGGCATGGCGCCGCGGCGACCAGCCCTTCACCGACCAGCGCTACAGCCGCGCGCACGAATGGTCGTTCGATGGCGGCCTGACCGTACCGGCATCGTCGTCGCCGCTGTCGGTGCCGGCGCCGATGTCGGTCGCCGCAAATGTCGATCCGGAGGAGGCGCTGGTGGCGGCCGCATCGAGCTGCCACATGCTGTTCGTCCTGTCGATTGCGGCGCAGCGCGGCTTTGTCATCGACGAGTACCGCGACCATGCTGTCGGCACGCTCGACCGCAATGCCGACGGCAAGCTGGCGATGACCTTGATCCGGCTGCGCCCAACGATCGCGTTCGGCGACGAACGCGCGCCACGCGCCGGGGAGCTGGCGGCCATCCACCATGAGGCGCACGAGAAGTGCTACATCGCCAGCTCGCTCAAGGCCGACGTCGTGGTCGAGGGCTGAGCGTGTACGTCCCTTCCCGCTTCGAGGAGACCCGGCCGGACGTGATGCACCGGCTGGTCAGCGAGCACCCGCTCGGCGCGCTCGTCATGCATGGCGCCGCCGGCCTGGATGCCGACCACATTCCATTCGAGATGTCGGAGCCCACGCCGGAGGCGCCGCTCGGCGTGCTGCGCGCCCACGTCGCGCGCGCGAATCCGCTGTGGCGGCAGGACGGCGCGGCGGCGCTGGTGCTGTTCCAGGGACCGTCGGCCTACATCACACCGGCGTTCTACGAACAGAAAGCGCTCGATGGCAAGGTGGTGCCGACCTGGGACTATGCGGTCGTGCATGCGCGTGGAACGCTGCGCGCGGTGGACGATCCGGATTGGCTGCTTGCGCTGATGGGGCGGCTGACAAGCCGGCACGAGTCGCCGCGGCCGGCGCCGTGGTCGGTCGACGACGCGCCGCGCGATTACATCGAGCGTTTGCTCAAGGCGGTGGTGGGCATCGAGATCGTGATCGAGCGGCTGGAGGGCAAATGGAAGGCGAGCCAGGACCACTCGCAGGGGGACAGGGAGAGGATCGCCGCGGGACTGGCGGAGCACCCGCACAGCGCGCCGATGGCTGCGCTCATGCGCGCGACGCGTGACTGAACCGGTGCGTGCTTCAACCCGAAAACCGTCGTTGCCGCGGCGGGAACCCATGCTGAATTTGAATAGCCGGCTCAGTATGGGTTCCCGCCTGCGCGGGAACGACGTGGGCGGGGGTATGGGTGCGCGCCTGCGCGGGAACGACGTGGGCGGGGGTATGGGTGCGCGCCTGCGCGGGAACGACGTGCGTGGTTAGCAGGCGAAAGCGTGCACCCGAACCGGCTTACTTCCCAGCCGTGGTCCCGCTCTTCGGCGTCGGCATTTGCTGGGCCGACTTCAGGTGCTGCTCGACCACCGGCGCCATCTTGCCGGCCAGTGCCTTCAGGTCAGGATCCTTGGCGCGCTTCTGGTCGGACACCAGCATGCTGTACACTTTCTTGTGGTCGGCCAGGCCGGCCTGGGCCATGTAGGCTTTGTCGAACGCGTCGCCGCTCATCTTCTCGAGCTTGGCGGCCATGGCCTTGTGCTTGGCGTCCGGCCCGGTCGGCAGGGTCACGGACTTTTGCTGGGCCAGGGTCTGCACCTCGGTCAATGCCTTCGAGTGATCGTCGATCATCTGCTGGGCAAAGCTCTTGACCTGGTCGTTCTGGCTCTTGCTCTGGGCCAGCTTGCCGGCTTCGACTTCATTGATGTTGGCCTGCGCCATGTCCATCAGCATCTTCTGGTCGCCCTTGCTCATCGAGCCGCCCGCTGCAGCCGCCGCCCCGGCCGCGCCGCTGGCGCCGCTCATGCCGGCGGTGCTGCCGCCGCCGGCCGGCGGTGCGCCGCGTTCATCCTGGTTCATGTTATTGGGCTTGCCGACCATGGTCTGGCTGCCCGTGCTGCTGGTGCCGGACGTGGCCTGGCCGCCCATGCCGCTGCTGCCGCTGGTAGTGCTGGCGCCGCCGGTCGCAGGAGCCTTGCCGCCGGCGACCGGGGACGCACCGCGTTCGTCCTCGTTCTTGTTGTTGGTTTTGCCGGTCAGGGTTTGATTGCCGGTGGCGCTTTGCCCGCTCGTGCTGGTTTGCGCGTTCACGCCGAATGCACTCAACATTGCGGCCACTGCCGACACTGCCAGCAGTCCTTTCAACACCATGTTCTTTTGCATGATCTTCTCCTGTCTGCGTTGGGGGGGAAACTTTGGCAGAGCGAAGTGTATCGCCGGACTTGCTCAAGCAGCGCGCGTTAGCCAACAGGCAAGATGCGTGACCGAAGGGCAAAGGGCCGGGCCGGATTCCCATCCGTGCCCGGCCCCTTTTTGAAGGTCGAATTACTTAGCGGAAGCTCAGCGCAGCGGTCAGGTCGCCCGGCGGCCGCGCGCCACGCGCCGCGAACGCGGCATTACGTTCGGCCAGGCCCTCCAGCAGCGGCAGGTCGTGCAGGCGCGTGATCAGGCGCAGGATCGACGTGGTGTCGTAGAAGTTGTGGTCGACCGCGCCCTGCTTCGCATGCGGCGACACGACGATCGCAGGCACGCGCGAACCCGGCCCCCAGCGGTCGCCCTTCGGCGGCGCGACGTTGTCCCACCAGCCGCCGTTCTCGTCGAACGTGATGACGACCACCATGTCCTTCCACTGCGGCGACTTCTTCAGGTGCTCGATCACGTTGGCCACGTGCGCGTCGCCGGACTCGATATCGGAGTAACCGCCGTGCAGGTTCAGGTTACCCTGCGGCTTGTAGAAGGTGACCGCGGGCAGCTTGCCGGCGATAGCGTCGGCGATGAATTTGTTGGAAATGGGGCTATCGCCCAGGCCACCGTCGCGCAGGTGCTCGGCGCGCGCCCTGGTGCCTGGCGCGAACTGCCTGAAATAATTGAATGGCTGGTGGTGGTGCTGGAAGTTCGGCTTCGACCCTTCGCCACGCTTGTCCAGCGCCGCCTGCCACGCGCCGGCATACCAGGCCCAGCTCACGCCCTTGGCCGACAGCAGGTCGCCGATCGTGTTGTAAGCCTGCGGCGGGCACACCGACGGATCGAGCGGGTCGGCCGTCATCGCGTCGCCGCCCGGCGCCGGGCGCACCCAGCTCGGCTGATAGGGCGGCGCCATCGTGTTGACGGTGTAGCCGTCGGGCGAAATGGCGCCGTTGTTGACGAACTTCGGCTTGCCATCAAGCGCCGACTTTGGCGAGTCCGGTGCGACTGCCAGGCGGTAGCCGGTCGGCCCGTCCTCGAGCACGGCGATCTTCTTGTGTGCCGGCGTCGACGCGGCGTTGAAGTATTCGGGCGTGCGGGCGCTGACCAGGAACTGGTGGTTCAGGAACGACCCGCCGAACGCCGCCATGAAGAAGTTGTCGCACAGCGTGTACTGGCGCGCGATCTGCCACAGGCCGAGGTTCTTCCGCGTTTCGCCGTAGTAGCCCATGACCATGCCGCCGCTGTCGGCCCAGGCCACGAAGCCATCGTTCTTGCCGCCGTTGATCTGCATCTGGTTGTGGTAGAACAGGTGGCACAGGTCGCGCGTGACCAGGCCTTCCGGCAGCGGCTGGCCTTGCGCGTCCGTCAGTTTGAACGGCGCGTTCGGCAGGTTCTTGATGTCGTCTTCCCTGACCAGGTAGTCGGTGCCTCCGATGTTCTGGCGCGCGGGCACCATGCCGCCCCACACCTTCGGCAGCGAAGGGAGCAGCGAACCGTCGCGGTCCCTCTGGGCCGCCGCGGTCGGCGGCAGTTCGGACAGCGGCTGCGCCACGCCGGGGAAATTCGCAAACAGGTTGTTGAAGCTGCGGTTCTCGAGGTAGATCACGACCACGTTCTTGACGTGCGCCTTCAGCTTGGCGTCGAGCGATCCCTTCGCATGTTTCGCCGGCGCCGCATCGGCCACGGCCGGCAAGGTCCCGGACAGGCCGACGGCAGCCGCAGCCTGGAAGATCCGCCTGCGCGATGGTTTGTCGGGAAGGCCGGCCTGCGGCTGCTCGTTGTCGTGGTCCTTCACTCACATCTCCTGGAATTTCTGTCGGTCAATAACCGGGAGACATGATTATCTGTGTTTTTTGCCAGTAGGAACAGGCGCGGGGCGCCGCACTGTCAAACGCCTGTCATATTCAGGAGCCAGAATGGCTGTGCTCCTAGGAAAAGCACCCCTTGGCAGCGCAAGCTGCCCTACCGGCGCCGGCGGTCGGGAAACATACCGGCACCAATTCGCTTCGCTGCTTCAGTCGAGCAGCGGGATCAGGATGTCGTAGGCGTTGTCGGGATTTGCCGGATTGTCGACGCTAGGCGTGAAACGGCGGTCGTAGCGTTCGAGGCGCCACGCGGACTCGTCCGGGTGCAGGCCAAGCTGCTCCATCGCGGCAAACGCGGTGACGTAGGTGGCTTGCACGGCGGTCATCGGCCCGCGGTGGGTAAATACCGCGTAGCGGCGGGCCGGAATGCGCAGGCCAACCATGCCCTCCGGCACCGTGTTCAGGTCCGCCACCGGGCCGGCAATGCACTCGAGCATCACGCCGCCCTGCTCCTGCAGGTGCACGCCGTAGCGCACGCCATCGGCAGCCCCCAGTTCGCTTTCCCGGTGCAGGAAAGTCATCCAGATTTTGGGCATCTCGGTACCAAGGACCGAGAACTCGCCGGCGAAGGCCAAGCCGGCAAGCTTGAGCTCAGGCAGCGTTTCGATGGTCATGTGCATGGTCGGCGTCCTGCGTGGTTATCGAGCCAACATTATATCTTTGCTATCGGCGCGCACGACTGGGCTCGCCATGTTTTGCACGGGTGGTATTGGACACGCAGGCTCCGGTGCGCCTGCCGGCGTTCAATCGGCGTAGATTCAGGAAAGAGGTTGGACGCCATAACCGGCGGTCCATTTTTCGACGCGATCCGAACGTCGCGGTCCCGTTGGAAACCGCAGTTTCACGGCGTTTTTATTGCAGTAGCGAGGGCATCATGAATGAGCTGAACCCCGGGACGACGTTCCGCGGCCTGCCGTTGACTCCCGACCAGGAACGCGAAGTCGAACACTACATCCACGCCCGGGAGCGCTGCGGCGCGGAATGGGACACGGCCGAGCTGCGCGCGATGCTTGCGGACATGCTCAACCCGCCGGAAGTTGTCGACGACGACGAGCAGTCGCTGGACGACTCGATAGCCAGCGAACGCACCACGGCATTTGGTGAAGAAACGACCAACGAGCAGGAACTGCGCTCCGAACGCGAGCAGCAGCATCAGGAGCGCGACTAATGCAGGCGGCGCCGCTTGTGCTCGTACATCTGCTGGTCGGCCCGTTGGATATAGGCTAGCAGCGACTGCTCGCCGTCCGGGTCGCATTGCACGATCCCGGCGCTGATCGACACGGTGTAGGGTCGCTCCTGCATCAGGTTGAAGGCGCGCAGGTTATCGTAAATCCGCCCCAGAATCACTTTCGGATGCTCGTCATCGAGCGTGTACGCGACAAATTCGTCGCCGCCGAGACGCGCGATGACGTCCGCGCCGCGGAAGGACTCGCGAAATACGGCGGCGGCGTCACGCAGCAGGTGGTCGCCGGCGTCGTGTCCCAGTTCATCGTTCACGAGCTTGAGGTCGTCGACATCGGCGAAGATCACGGCGCTGTGCGCGTGCTGCCGCTGGGCCAGCTTGAACAGCTGTTCGGCATGCAGCATGAAGCCGCGCCGGTTGCGCAGGCCGGTCAGCACATCGGTCAGCGACAGCAGGCGCATTTCGGTTTCCAGCGCGTCGCGCCGTTCCAGTCCGGCGGCGTGGGCGTGCGGCGATCCGGACATCTGCTCGCACTGAAGTTTTTCCATGGCGTTGCGCGTCTGGATCTTGCCGAGCGCAGCGAGCGCCAGTTCAAGGATGGACGCCGGAATGCGCTTGCGCTCGTCCAATTCGGCGCGGCCGATTTGCTGGTCGCAGGCCAGCGCCAGCGCGGCCACCGGGCCATTCGACGGAGCACACACTGCGAGCACGTTGCGTGCCGTTCGTTCGGCGTCATCGGCGTGGCCCCCGGTTTGCGTGCCAGCGCCGGCCAGCAGGTCCGATGCGTGCGGGTACAACGGGTGGGACCAGTCGACCGGTCGTGGCAGGCCGCTGCGGTCGAAACCAATCGCCTCATACTCCGCATGGCCGCGAAACAGCAGCAGCGCCGAGCTCATCTGCGTAGCTTCGGCCAGGGTCCGGCCGACCAGTTCCAGCGAGCTGGCCGCGTCATCGGACTGAAGCAACTCGCGCGCGAGTGTCAGCAGCGAGCGCAGATGGGCAACCTGGCGAGCGGTATCCCGATCGCTCATCGGTCGTGCGCCTCGTTGGTACCGGGCTGCGCCACCAGCGACAAGCCGGGCTCGCGCTGCGCGTAATTGAGAGCGTCGGCAAGGGAATCGTAGCAATAGGGACCGTAGCGGTAACGGCCGCCCTCGTAGCTGATGTGATGCGCCGCCATCTGGGCGCGTTCATCGAGCGTTGGCTCTTCCCACTGTTTCCAGCGCTGGGGCGTGGGCGCCTCGTGGAAACCTGGCCTGGCGCGTTCCAGCTTCGCGTAGTTGAGGGCGTCTTCCAGCCGGTCGTAGCTGTATTGCCCGTAATGGTAAGCCCTGCCGTCGAACGAAATCCCGGGCACGAGCTCTTTGGTCGGCACTGCGGCTGCGGTGTTGGTGGACATGTTTCCTCCTCGGGGTGGGAGGCCGCAGCGGGACGTGTGCGGACAAAACGGGCGGGATCGGGTGATCAGCTAGTCGATGGTGCGCTCATTCTGGCTGCGGTGCAAGCGGACAGGGCGGCGACGGCCGCAGACGGACCGGTCTCGATTTGTCAGTCCAAGGAATCAAAATCGGCTCTCCGCATGTTGCTCAAGATATTCGACCAGCAACGGCTCGATTGGAAAGTATGCCTTGGCGATAGCTAATGCATCGCCTCTGCCAATATGGCCATCCAAGCGGAACCACTTCTGATAGTTCCCCCTTCCGTTTAGTGCCTTGTTGAAACATCGCTTCTGCATCATGTTCACCATGTTGCACAGTAGCGCCGTCCAGGTGGTTGAATGCCTGGCGCGTCAGGTCCAACTTTCCATGCAGGTAAAAAGTTACGTCTTCCGGCCCAGTCACTTGCCAAGCCTCGATGTGAATGTAGTCGGATGCCCTCTGGATGTGAGTTACAAGGGTTGCGCAAGTGGCGTAATCGAAATCGCCGTCGGGCTGAATCGCCTTGTACATGACTTCAAAAGTAAACTGGAACCAGCTTGTGCCGCCTTCTCAATTCCTTTTTCAAAGTGTACGCCGAAAATTGGCGCCCGCTTGAGCCCAAACTGGCATGACGATAGGGAAGAAACCCGGTGTCGAATGCCCAATCGCCGACGCGACCGAGCGCGAAACCTAAGCCGACCATCCACCGTCGCCAATTATCCTGATCGCTTTCTGCCAGAAGCAGCAATTCGCTCGATATCGTATGTGTTGCTTACGAACCACTTCCGTGGCAGCATGTCGTATCAAGTCCTACTGTGTGTCAACAAGATGACCAATGCACTCCAACTTCCGTCGCGAGCTGCAATCCTAGCGGGCAGCAAGGAATTTCAGAGGCAACTGCCTCGTGAAGTCGTGTACAAGACCGCAACGTTCCTCGTGAGTCACTACTGGGGTAACCAACGGGAAGTAGCAGACGGCCTTGGTATCTTGCTGCTGACTTGGAACCAAGCATTCTATCGCTATGGCGCCTTCAGCTTCGAGGCACTTGAGTCCTGCATTCGGAGGAACAACCAAAAACTCGATGAGTTCCGCACGCGCACTATTGCGGATTTTGACGATAGGGACGCACCGCGTGTGAAGAAAATATTTAAAGAATTTCTCGATTGCCTTGCGATCGAGAATGGGGCGAAGGCAGGCGTGTCAAGCCCAGTCGCAGCTGCTAAGGCTCTTCATGTGCTCGCTCCGCATTTCTTCCCGCTGTGGGATAACAAGATCGCTCGCGCGTACAACTGCTATTACGCGCAGAACCCAGCCGACAAATACCTAAAATTTCTCCGAGTGACTAAAGAAATGGCGGCAAGTCTACTTTTGCAACCTAAGCAGAATGGGCGAAGCGCGCTCAAGATCGTCGACGAGTACAACTTTGCGCGATTCACAAGGAACTGGGTCCGCTGCTAATCTATTTTCACTAAACTTAGATGGCGAGCGAGTCCCTATTCATCGGTCGGCAATGAGACCGCTTGCGCCGAGGCCAAGCCAGCACCTAAATTGAACGTTAGGCATTCATCAACTATGCAATCAGCGATAGTCACAATCGCCTTTGTCTGCTACGCCATACTGGTATTCGTGCTCAAACGGATCACGTACCCAAAAGATGGTGAGCCGCCACTACCCTTTCCACTCGGTTGGGAGCAAGGTCACGAGTACACGCTGGCGTTGAGTCAAGACTTTTGGTGGGCCAAACGGTTCAAGAGCCGAATCAAACAATTTCAACCGAACGACGTCAGATCGAACGCATTAAAGAGCTATGTCCAAGTAAACAACCTCCTAAACTTCTGGGTCAGCTTAGTGCTTACTAGCGCTTTGTTTTATTCCTACACTGCTCTTCATGGCTCGGTGATTTCCGAGCTACTACTTGCTATGGCAGTTATACGCCTTATCTCGCGAAGCTTTGAAATCGCTTACGCCTTTGGTCGAGATGTGCTTCAAAGCTGTGAGAGCACAACAGGTCTCAACAAATTTGAACGAATCAAGTTGGCGCTAGTTAGCTACGCCGAAATTTTCGTCTACTCGGCTGCCGCATACTTAGCGCTGCCAGGCATCACAGAGCCCCTTGAGGCAGTTACAGTTTCGCTTAATGTTGGAACCTTAACGAATGTTGGCTTCGCGTTCTCTAACGCAAGTGCCCTCCCATGCAACAACTTGGTCTTTATTCAGGTGTTCACAACGCTGAGTCTCGTCGTCCTCAGTCTCGCGTCCTACCTCTCTCGGGAGAAATAGAGATTCTCATGTCCCAAACTGAGCAGAAGGATTTGGTCCAGATTGCCTTCCACCCACTGAAAGATCAGTAAACATTCAGTCGAACTTCGAAAAATCCGGTTTGCGCTTTTCGAAGAACGCGGTAAACGCTTCCTTCGCTTCGGGCGCCTGCAGCATGGCGCCAAATTTCTCGTTTTCGGCCGCCATCGAGTCCTTGATCGCCTCAAGGCGTGGACGCTTCATCAGCGCCTTGGTGGCGCGGATCGATGCGGCCGGCAGCGCGACCAGCTTCGCCGCCTGCTCCTCGGCGAACGCGCGCAGTTCGGCGGCCGGCAGCACTTTCGACACCAGGCCCATTTCGAACGCTTCCTGGGCCGCAAAGGCTTCGCCGAGCAGCAGCTTTTCGGCGGCGCG
The DNA here is from genome assembly GCA_045810465.1 of Massilia sp. Taxonomy (GTDB): domain Bacteria; phylum Pseudomonadota; class Gammaproteobacteria; order Burkholderiales; family Burkholderiaceae_D; genus Telluria. Next base: position 27,362 of record JBJMVW010000193.1, read on the forward strand.
CGGATGGCCGGCCAGCTGCGGCAGCAGCAGCGACGAGGCGAATTCCGGGCACAGGCCAAGCTGCGAGAACGGCAGCGAGAATTTGGCGGTGTCGGCCGCGTAGACCAGGTCGCAGTGCATCAGCATGGTGGTGCCGATGCCGATCGCGGCGCCCGATACGGCAGCCACCACCGGCTTGCTGCAGCCGCTCAGGGCGCGCATGAACTGGAATACCGGACGGTTCTCGGCCGGCACGCCGGGGATCGGCGCGGAGTTCTTCAGGAAGTCGTCGAGGTCGTTCCCGGCGGTGAAGATCTCGGGCTTGCCGGCGATGAGGACCGCGCGCACAGCCGTGTCCTTGTCGGCGCCCAGCAGCGCGTCGGCCATCGCCTGGTACATCGCGCCGGTGATCGCGTTCTTGCGCTCGGGGCGGTTGAATTCGATGGTCAGGATGCCGTTGGTTTTGGTGGTCAGGATGTCCATTCAGGTATCTCCAGGTTTTCCATGCGCCCGTACCGCGCGCGCACCAGCGCGCGCCGTACGGAATTTGGTTGTGAAAAAGGGTGGGAACGTTGTCCGCACCCACCCTTCTGCCAGCGCTTTATGTGGCGCTTATACGCGTTCGATGATGCCTGCGGCGCCCATGCCGGCACCCACGCACATCGTGACCATGCCGTACTTGAGGTTGTTGCGGCGCAGTGCGTGCACCACGGTCGCGGCGCGGATCGCACCGGTCGCGCCCAGCGGGTGGCCCAGCGCAATCGCGCCGCCCATCGGGTTGACCTTCGAGGTGTCCAGGCCGAGGTCGCGGATCACGGCCAGTGCCTGCGCGGCGAACGCTTCGTTCAGTTCGATCCAGTCCAGCTGGTCCTGGGTGAGGCCGGCCACTGCCAGCGCCGCGGGAATCGCGACCTTCGGGCCGATGCCCATGATCTCGGGCGGCACGCCGCGCACGGCGAACGAGGAGAACTTGGCGAGCGGGGTCAGGTTGTGCTCGCGCAGGATCTTTTCGCTGACGACGATCAGCGCGCCCGCGCCGTCCGACATCTGGGACGAGGTCGCGGCAGTCACCGTGCCTTTGGCCGCGAACACCGGCTTGAGCTTGGCCATGCCTTCCATGCTGGCGTCGGCGCGCGGGCCTTCGTCCAGGTCCACGGTGCGCTTCTTGATCTTGATCTCGCCGCTCGCCAGGTCGGGCGTGCGGGTCGTGATTTCGACCGGCGTGATCTCGTCCTTGAACAGGCCCGCCTGCTGCGCGGCGATGGCGCGGCGGTGCGATTCGAGGCCGAATGCGTCCTGGTCTTCGCGCGACACCTTCCACTGCTGCGCCACCTTCTCGGCGGTCAGGCCCATGCCGTAGGCAAGGCCCACGTTCTCGTCCTTGAACGTCTCCATGTTGATCGACGGGTGGTGGCCCATCATCGGCACCATCGACATCGATTCGACGCCGCCGGCGATCATCACGTCCGCTTCGCCGACGCGGATGCGGTCTGCGGCCATTGCCAGCGCGGTGATGCCCGATGCGCAGTAACGGTTGACGGTGACGCCGCCCACCGTGTTCGGCAGGCCTGCGAGGATCACCGAGTTACGCGCCACGTTGAAGCCCTGCTCGGCTTCCGGGAACGAGCAGCCGATGATCGCATCGACGATCAGTGCCGGATCCAGGTTCGGCACGGCGGCCATCGCACCGCGGATCGCGGCGACCAGCAGGTCGTCCGGGCGGGTCTTGTTGAACATGCCGCGCGGCGCCTTGCCGATCGGGGTGCGCGTCGCTGCGACGATGTATGCGTCTTGAAGTTGTTTGCTCATGTTAGTCGTCCTGTAGGTTCAGCGTTAGTTGCGCACCGGTTTACCAGTCTGCATCATGCCCATAATCCGCTCTTGCGTCTTCGGGTTGTTCAGCAGTTCGATGAAGGCCTTGCGCTCCATGTCGAGCAGCCACTGTTCGCTGACCACGCTGCCCTGGTCGATGTCGCCGCCGGTCACGATCTCGGCGATCATGTCGCCCAGCTTGTAGTCGTGCGCGGAGATGAAGCCGCCGTCACGCATGTTGACCAGCTGGCCGCGGATGGTCGCCCAGCCATAACGGCCGGTGACGGTAACGGGGCGGCGCAGCGGCGCGCGGTAGCCGGCGTCGAACATCGAACGCGCCTGCACCTTTGCCACGTACAGCAGCTCGTACGGGTTGAACACGATGACGTCGTCTTCCTTCAGGTAGCCCATCGCCTTCGCTTCCAGCGCCGACTTCGACACCTGCGCGGTGGCGGCGTTGGTGAAGCCGGTCTTCAGGAATTGCAGGATGTCGTTGCCCTTGGCTTCAAGCGATGCGCGCACCGCCGCTTCTTTCAGGCCGCCGCCGGCAGGCACCAGGCCCACGCCGACTTCGACCAGTCCGATGTACGACTCGAGCGAGGCCACGCGCTTCGATGCGTGCAACGCCATTTCGCAGCCGCCGCCCAGCGCCAGGCCCGCGACAGCGGCGACCACCGGCACGTTCGAGTATTTCATCGCCATGAAGGTGTTCTGCAGTTCGCGCACCATCGGGTCCATCGCTTTCGCGCCGCCGGTCATGAAGGCCGGCAGGGCCGATTGCAGGTCGGCGCCCGCCGAGAACGCGCCGCCTTCGGTGGCGTCGGTATTCCAGATCACCAGGCCCTTGAAGTTCTTCTCGGCTTCAGCCAGGCCACGCTGGATGCCCTTCACCACACCGTCGCCGATCACGTGCATCTTGGTCTTCAGCGAGACCACCAGCACCTCGTCGCCCGAGTGCCACAGGCGCACCGAGTCGTCCTCGAACACGGTGGTGCCGGCGGTTTTCGCGTCAAGGCCGCCCGCGCCCAGTACCGGCGCGCGGAATTCCTGGCGCTTGTAGACGGCGAGGTCGGAACGCGGTACGTAGGTCTTCTTCGCGACGGAGTACGAACCCTCAGGCGTGTGCACGCCCTTCTCCGCCACCGTGCCGTCGAATACCCACGCTGGCAGCGGTGTGTCGGTCAGTGCCTTGCCCGCTTCGATGTCTTCTTTCACCCACTGTGCGATCTGGGTCCAGCCGGCGGCCTGCCAGGTCTCGAACGGACCGACGCTCCAGCCGAAGCCCCAGCGCATTGCGAAGTCGACGTCGCGCGCGTTGTCGGCGATGGTATCGAGGTGGACGGCGATGTAGTGGAACGCATCGCGGTAGATCGCCCACAGGAACTGCGCCTGCGGGTTGGTCGATTCGCGCAGCGCCTTGAATTTCTTGACCGGGTCCTTTTCTTTCAGGATGCGTGCGACGATGTCGGCAGCCTTGGCGCCGCCCGGCACATACTCGCCGGTCGCGAAGTCGAGGCGCAAGATGTCCTTGCCGACCTTCTTGTAGAAACCGGCGCCGGCCTTCTGGCCCAGCGCGCCCTTCTCGATCAGCTTCGTCAGCACTTCAGGGGTCTTGTACACGCCGAAGAACGGATCGCCTGCCAGGTTGTCCTGCATGGTCTTGATCACGTGGCCCATCGTGTCCAGGCCCACCACGTCGGCGGTGCGGAAGGTGCCCGACTTGGCGCGGCCAAGCTTGGCGCCGGTCAGGTCGTCGACCACGTCCACCGACAGGCCGAACTTCCCGGCTTCGTGGATGGTGGCCAGCATGCCGAAGATGCCGACGCGGTTGGCGATGAAGTTCGGCGTATCTTTTGCGCGCACCACGCCCTTGCCCAGGGTCGAGGTCAGGAAGGTCTCGAGCTGGTCGAGGATTTCAGGACGGGTGCCGGCGGTCGGGATCAGCTCGACCAGGTGCATGTAGCGCGGCGGGTTGAAGAAGTGGACGCCGCAGAAGCGCTCCTTCAGGCCGGCGTCGAAGCCTTCGGCCAGCTTGTTGATCGACAGGCCGGAGGTGTTCGAGGCGAAGATCGCGTTCGGGGCGATGTGCGGCGCGACCTTCTTGTACAGGTCGTGTTTCCAGTCCATGCGCTCGGCGATCGCTTCGATGATCAGGTCGCAGCCGGCCAGCACGTCGAGGTTGTCCTCGTAGTTGGCCACTTCGATCATGGCCGCGTCTTCCTTGTTGCCGAGCGGGGCCGGGTTCAGCTTTTTCAGGTTCTCGATCGCGCGCAGCACGATGCCGTTTTTCGGGCCTTCCTTGGCCGGCAGGTCGAACAGCACGACAGGCACTTTCGCGTTGACGCAGTGGGCGGCGATCTGCGCGCCCATCACGCCGGCGCCGAGCACGGCGACTTTCTTGACGGTGAAATTGGACATTCTGTATTCCTTTATTAGATCGTCGTTCCCGTGAAAACGGGAACCCATACTGAAGAGCAGAATTCGTCGCAGTCAGCTGTATCGCGGACTTGCCGACTTCGGACGCTCAGCATGGGTCCCCGCTTTCGCGGGGACGACGCGGATCGGTCTTAGAACAGGTCTGCGTCGAGAGCCAGCAGGTTGTCGGCGCCGGAGCGCGCCTGGCGGATCAGCATCGCGGTTTCCGGGTACAGCCGGGCAAAGTAGAAGCGGGCCGTGGCCAGCTTCGCCTTGTAGAAGTCGTCGCCCGAATCCTGTCTGGCCAGCGCGATCTTCGCCATCTGCGCGAAGAAGTAGCTGTACACCATGTGGCCGACCACGCGCAGGTACGGCACCGCCGCCGCGCCTACTTCGTCCGGATTCTGGAACGCCTTCATGCCGATTTCCATGGTCAGCTTGGTGACCTTGTCGCCCAGTTCGCCCAGCGGGGTGATGAACTCGGACAGCGACTCGTCCAGGCCGTTCTCTTCGACGAAGGTCTTGATCTTCTCGCCGAACTTGCGCAGCTTGGCGCCGTTGTCCATCAGGATCTTGCGGCCCAGGAGGTCGAGCGACTGCACGGTGTTGGTGCCTTCGTAGATCATGTTGATCCGCGCGTCGCGCACGTACTGCTCCATGCCCCACTCCGCGATGTAG
>JBJMVW010000194.1:0-30287 GCA_045810465.1 Massilia sp.
CAGGTTTTCGCCGACGCCAGGCGAGTCGACCAGCGGCGTGATGCCGCACCGCTGCAAGGCGGCAGCCGGACCAACGCCCGACAGCTGCAGGATTTGCGGCGAGCCGATCGTCCCGGCGGCAAGCAGCGTCTCGCGGTGCGCGACCGCCGTGAAGGTCTTCCCGCCGCCGGTGAACTCCACGACGAGGCACACCATCCCCTGCCCGCTGTCTTCGACCAGCAGGCGCTCGACGTGGCAACCAGTCATCACGGTGAGGTTCGGCCGCTGGGCGGCAGGGCGCAGGAAGGCCTTGGCGGTATTGAGCCGGATGCCGCGCCGCTGGTTGACCTCGAAATACGAACAGCCATCGTTGTCGCCGCCGTTGAAATCGTCGACCTTGGGAATACCGACCTGCTCGGCCGCATCGCGAAACGCGTCGAGGATCGACCACGACAGGCGCTGCTTCTCGACACGCCATTCGCCACCGGCGCCATGAACGCCGTTCGCGCCCGCATGGTGATCCTCGCTTTTCATAAACAGGGGCAGCACCTTGTCCCAGCGCCAGGAGGGGTCGCCCGTCAGCTCGGCCCAGCGGTCGTAATCGCCGCGCTGGCCACGCATGTAAATCATGCCGTTGATCGAGGAACTGCCGCCGAGTACCTTGCCTCGCGGGTAAATCAGCGCGCGCCCGCCGAGGCCGGGATCGGGCTCGGTATTGAACAGCCAGTCGGTGCGCGGGTTGCCGATGCAATGCAGGTAGCCGACGGGAATGTGGATCCACATGTAGTCGTCCTTGCCGCCGGCTTCGATCAGCAGCACATTGATTTGCTTCCTGGCCGTCAAGCGGTTGGCCAGCACACAGCCGGCCGTGCCCGCCCCGACGATGATGTAATCGTACTCTCCGGCCGATTCCACGCCGGCTCTCACGCGCCGCGCATTTCGGAAACCAGCGTTTGCATCAACTGCGCTGCCGGCATCCTGCGCGAGCGGGCGAACCCGGTCCCGGCCCACAGCGACATCAGTTCGGTATCTCCACTGGCCCCGGCGGCGGCCCGGATGCTGCCGGTCAGCGCATTCTGCACCGGATAGGCCGGTACTTCGGGCTCGACCGCTTCCATCAGTTTCATGAAACGATTTTCAATACCGCGCGCATAGCGGCCGGAAAAGCTGCGGGTCAGCCGGGTGCGCTGGTCTCCGCCGGCAACCAGGCGTTGCTTGTAGGCCGGGTGGATGCCAGCCTCGTCCGTCGCCAGGAAAGCCGTCCCCATCTGGACCGCGCGGGCGCCGAGCGCCAGTGCTTCCCTGATATCCCTTCCGTCCATGATGCCGCCGGCTGCGATGACAGGAATCTTGACGCCCTGCACGACCGCGGGCCACAACTGCCGCGCGTGCATCGTCGCGTCTTCCTGCCTGCCGATAAAGGTGCCGCGATGCCCCCCTGCTTCGACGCCGGATGCCACGACAGCATCGGCGCCGATGGCTTCCCATGCCTGCGCTTCCTCGACTGTGGTGACAGTACCAATTGCCAGGATGCCTGCAGCATGCAGGCGGTCGACTTGTTCCTTGCGCAGGATGTTAAAGGTGAAACTGGCGGCAGCGGGTTTCAGGGCGATCAGCGTGTCGAACTGGGCATTGAAGTCCTGGCACCATTCTTTCGGCACAGGCAGTTCGTTCCAGCCGAGGCTTTCCCAGACCGGCCGCAGCAACTCACTGGCCCGAGACACGACTTCAGGGCTTGGAGCGGGTGTTTCCTGGACGAAGAAATTCATCAGGAACGGCCGAGCGGTCAATTCACGGATCCGGCGAACCTGGTCAGTGATAGCAGCTGGCGACAACAACGAACCCGGAAGCGACCCGAGTCCGCCAGCATTCGATACCGCGGCGATCAACTCAGGCGTACACGACCCACCGGCCATCGGGCCCTGAATGATCGGGACGTTGAACAGCGCTTCGAAATTCATTGCGGCCTCCAGCGTTTGCTTCAGTCAGACAAGCTTACCAGAACGTAAACTTTGTGCCACGTGTGGATAAGCCCATGAATATCCACAGGCACCGATTGTGCGTAAACCCGGCTCTATGCACAAGCGGATTTTTTGTCCAGATTTGCTGCTGTAAAAATACAGGGCTGCCCAGGCGTTTATACCGGATCTAAGCCCATGACTTTGCGCGGTTTTTTCCGGTTTTCCACAAGAACCAAGGGCCGTTAACTACTACTACTATCCTTGTATACATACTTTGTTGTAAACCTACCGCTTCCATTGCCACAGACTTCGCTGCCTGGACTTCAACTGCGCTACCGCTCGCTTGGTCGGCACCTCTACGAGACCACGCGTTGGCAACACAGTTGCTGTTTTACAAGTTCTAAGCAAGAACAAGCTTGCAGTGGAATACCTTGGTTTGACAGCTCTTCCTTAGCCTGTACGGCACGACCAGCCTGTCGCTTTGCCTGGAACCTCGAGCCAATCGCTTTCTTATATAGTTAACGTGTATGTATACAGATGGTAGTAATAGTAAACGCCGCTTCTTTTGTGGATAAGTCGACTTTTTTCCACAACGTCAGTGGTTTACGTGACTTTGAACTGGCAGGACAAATGTTGTATCTGGCTTGAACGGAACTTGCACAAGAAATTGCGCAGGAGAATTTCTGACGCTTCTACACATCTCATCCTGTGGATATCCAGATGTTTATCCACAAAGCGAGTCGTTCAACCCCGGGTTTAGCAAGAAAAACCGGCGCTGCTGTGGACAACGTCGTGCATATCCACAAGGTTAGATGTGCACAAGGACGTCCCTTTATCCCACTGAGTTTTTTGTCCAAGATCGGCTCAGGCCGGGTACACCGCTTGTACAGCGAGTTTGAGGCTAGGTAAACTACTGATCTTGTGGAAAAAATCGATCTTATCCACAGTTTGGCTGCCGTTTACTATCACTACCATCTACGTATACACATACGTTAACTAAATAAATAACCCAGCCGGCCAGGAAGTGGCTACCTGCAGGGTTCGGGAACCAAAAAACGCTACACTGCGAGGTTTACTCAGATCGAACCGACAAGCCTGATCCTCTTTCAAGCTAAAAAAAACCAACCTGGAGAAACCAAAACCATGCGACTAGGCGTCATCAGTGCACTGTACGAAGAACAGCAGGGACTCGTGGAAGCCATGCAGGACCCCTACAAGCTCATCCATGGCATGCGCGAGTACTTTGTCGGACAGCTGTGGGAAATCGACGCTGTGTGCGTTTTATCGCGAATTGGCAAGGTTGCCGCAGCAATGACTGCCACGACGCTTGTGGAAAAGTTTGGAGTTACACACATCCTCTTTACCGGCGTCGCCGGTTCTGCTGAACAAACAATCAATGTCGGGGATATCGTGGTCGCGGAATCCCTCGTCCAGCACGATATGGACGCGAGCCCCTTGTTTCCCAGGTTTGAAGTGCCGCTGACAGGCCTTGCGCACTTCCTGCCCGATCAGCAATTGAGCCTTCGTCTCGCTGGCGCGGCCCATGACTTCCTGGAACAGGATTTCGGCAACATCATCGATGCCGTCGATCGGGAGGATTTCCGGCTGGGCCAGCCGCGCGTACACCGGGGCCTGATTGCAAGCGGCGACCAGTTCGTCAACTGCCGTGAAATGCTGAACGAGGTCAGCCAGGCCTTGCCCGGCCTGATTGCAGTGGAAATGGAAGGAGCGGCGGTTGCCCAGGTTTGCCATGAGATGGGCGTGCCGTTTGCGGTGATCCGGACGATATCCGACAACGCAAATGAAGACGCGGCCACCGACTTCATGCGCTTCGTGAAGTCGGTAGCCGCGCGATATGCCTTTCACATCGTCAGGCGTTTTTGCCTGGCGAGCGGAACTGGCGTTCAGCCAAGCAGCGAATCGGCGGGCGTGTAGTCGTAGCCAAGCGCCTGCGCGACTGCCGCGTAGGTGACTTTGCCCTGGCAGACGTTCAAACCATTGCGCAGGTTGGCATCGTCCGCCAGTGCCTTGCGCCAGCCCTTGTTGGCCAGCGCCAGTGCGTGGCCGATGGTGGCGTTATTCAGCGCAAAAGTGGAGGTACGCGCCACTGCGCCAGGCATGTTCGCCACGCAGTAGTGCACCACGCCGTCGACGACGAACGTTGGTTCCGCGTGGGTCGTCGGATGCGAGGTCTCGAAGCAGCCGCCCTGGTCGATCGCAACGTCGACCACCACCGCGCCTGTCTTCATCTTCGAAATCATCTTTCGCGTGACAAGTTTCGGAGCGGCTGCCCCCGGCACCAGCACGCCGCCGACAACCAGGTCGGCCGACAGCACCGCTTCCTCGATCGAATGGGCGTTCGAATACAGGGTCGAGATCTGGTTGCCGAACACGAGGTCGAGCTGGCGCAAGCGGTCGATGTTCTTGTCGAGGACCGTAACGCGCGCCCCGGTACCAACCGCCATCTGCAGCGCATTGGTGCCGACCACGCCAGCGCCGATGATCACGATGTGGCCAGCCGCCACGCCAGGCACACCGCCCAGCAGCAAGCCCATGCCGCCTTTCGATTTCTCGAGGTGGGCAGCGCCGGCCTGGATTGCCATGCGGCCGGCCACTTCGCTCATCGGCGCCAGCAGCGGCAAGCCGCCGCCCGGGCCGGTGATCGTCTCGTAAGCGATGCAGACCGCGCCCGATTTGACCAGCGCCGCGGTCTGGCCAGGATCGGGCGCCAAGTGCAGGTAGGTGTAGAGGATCTGTCCTTCGCCGAGCATCGCGCACTCGCCCGGCTGGGGTTCCTTCACTTTGACGATCATCTCGGCGCGGGCGAAAATATCCTTCGCATTGTCGACGATGGACGCACCGGCGGCGACGTACTGGTCGTCCGACAGCCCGATTTCCACACCGGCGCCGGCTTGCACCATCACCGTGTGCCCATGCGCGACCAGCTCGTGAACGCTGGCCGGCGTGAGCCCGACGCGGTACTCGTTATTTTTTATCTCTTTTGGAACACCTACTAACATGTCATCCTCCAAGTTATAAGCCAAACCCCCAAGACAAACCCCTACTTGATCACAGCCCCAGCGTCATCAGGCTTGCGTTGCCGCCGGCTGCAGTCGTATTGATGCACAGCGCCCGTTCGGCCACCAGGCGCCAGGTTGCGATTTCACCTTGTTCGGACGTGTCGACGATACTGACGATCGCGCCCGGACGGCCTGCCAGCGTCGATCGCAGGCTGCCTGTCAGGCCGGCTTCCACCTGCGCGGCCTGGAATTCGCTGTCCGCCAGCTCGGCTTCGCCAATAAAGCGGATCCGTTCCCTGACCAGCGCGGGCAAACTCGAAAGGATCGATTCCTGCGACTGCGCCAGCACCAGTGCGCGGTTGCCGGTGGCGAGGGCTGCCGCCAGCTGGTTCAGCAGGCCGTCGACGGTCACCGCCGCGCACAGCACCACGCCGCGCGCCGTGAACGCGAGCCGGTTGCGTTCGCCCGTCGGTCCCGGCAGCTCGAGCGTGATGTCGGCCAGCGTCGTACGCATGTACTGTTCGGCCAGCGCAGCCAGTTGCGGGTGGCCGTGGCCGCGCGCCCAGTCGACCAGCGCATCGAGGGCCGGGTTGGATGCACGCTCGTGCTGCAACAGCGGCGCGGCGTTACGCTGCAGGCGCTTGAGGTACAACGGTCCGCCCGCTTTTGGACCGGTGCCCGATTTACCCTCTCCGCCGAACGGCTGGACGCCGACGACAGCGCCGACGATATTGCGGTTCACGTAGATATTGCCGACGTGGGCACGCGCGGTGATGAAATCGATGGTCTCGTCGATCCGCGAATGCACGCCGAGCGTCAGGCCGTAACCGGTGGCGTTGATCGAATCGATCACCTTCGCCAGGTCGGCGCGGCGATAGCGCACGATGTGCAGCACAGGGCCGAAGACTTCGTGCTTCAGTTCCGACAGCGAACCGATTTCGAGAACGGTTGGCGGAACGAAGGTACCGCTCGATGCGGCCGCTGCCGGCAGCCCGAGCGCGAAATGGTCCAGGGCGGTGGCTTTCATGCGCTCGATATGCGCCAGCAGGTTGCGCTGCGCCTCGGCGTCGATCACCGGACCGATATCGGTCGAGAGCCGATCGGGGCTGCCGACCTGCAGTTCACGCATCGCGCCCTTGAGCATCCGGATCGTCTTGTCGGCGATATCCTCTTGCAGGAACAGCACGCGCAGGGCCGAGCAGCGCTGGCCGGCGCTGTCGAAAGCGGAAGTCAGCACGTCCTGGACTACCTGTTCGGGCAGCGCCGACGAATCGACGATCAGTGCGTTCTGGCCGCCGGTTTCGGCTACCAGCGCAATGTCGCAGCCCTCTTTTTCGGCGCGGTTTGCCAGCGTGCGGTTGATCAGCTGTGCGACCTCGGTCGAGCCGGTGAAGATCACGCCTTTGATGCGCGGGTCGGCGGTCAGTGCCGCGCCAACCGCTTCGCCGCGGCCCGGCAGCAGCTGCAGCGCGGCTTTCGGAATGCCGGCTTCGTGGAAGAGTTCGACCGCACGGTAGGCGATCAACGGCGTCTGCTCGGCCGGCTTGGCGAGCACCACGTTGCCGGCGGCGAGGGCCGCGGCCACCTGGCCGGTGAAAATCGCGAGCGGGAAGTTCCATGGGCTGATGCAGGTGACGGGACCGAGTGCGCCGGTGTTTTCGGCGCCACGCACCTGCGCCGAGTAGTAGCGCAGGAAGTCGACCGCCTCGCGGATTTCGGCAATCGCGTTCGGCAGCGACTTGCCGGCTTCGCGCACGGCCAGCGCCATCAGTTCGGCATGGTGTTGTTCATACAGGTCGGCGACGCGCGCCAACATGTCGGCGCGGGCGGTGGTCGAGGCGCCCTCCCATGATGAAGCGTGGGCAGCGGCTGCCTGCAGCGCGGTTTCGACGTCGGCGCTGGTGGCTTCACGCACCGTTCCAACAATGTCGAACGACTGCGCGGGATTGATCACATCGACCGGCGCCGCCGACGCTTCAACCGGGCCGTCGATCAGCGGGCGCGCGGCGTGCTGGCGCTGCTGGCCAAGCGCGCGAGCGGTTTCGCGCAGTGCGTCTTCGTTGGTCAGGTCGATGCCCGCCGAGTTCTTGCGCTCGCCGCCGAACAGCGCGAGCGGCAGCGCGATGCCCGGGTGCGGTTTTCCACCGGAGGCGCGCGCCGCTTCGAACGGATCGGCCAGCAGCGTGTCGATGGCGACGCTGGCGTCGACGATCTGGTTCACGAACGACGAGTTGGCGCCGTTCTCGAGCAGTCGGCGCACCAGGTAGGCGAGCAGTGTTTCGTGCGAGCCGACCGGCGCGTAGATGCGGCACGCCTTGTCCAGGTTGTTCTTGCCGACGACCTGGTCGTACAGCGTCTCGCCCATCCCGTGCAGGCACTGGAATTCGTAATCGTCGACCGCGTCCTGTCTGGCCCAGGTATAAATCACCGACAGCGTGTGCGCGTTGTGGGTGGCGAACTGCGGGTAGATCACGTCGGTGGCGCCGAGGAGCTTGCGTGCGCAGGTCAGGTACGACACGTCGGTATGAACCTTGCGCGTGTAGACCGGGTAGCCGGGCATGCCGTCGACTTGCGCGCGCTTGATCTCGGCGTCCCAGTAGGCGCCCTTCACCAGGCGCACCATGAATTTGCGGCCGCTGCGGCGCGCCAGGTCGACCACGTAGTCGATCGCGAACGGGCAGCGCTTCTGGTAAGCCTGCACCACCAGCCCGATGCCGTCGAAGCCGGCGAGGTCGGGATCGAAGGCGAGCGCTTCAAGCAGGTCGAGCGAGATTTCGAGGCGGTCGGCTTCCTCGGCGTCGATGTTCAGGCCGATGTTGTACTGCTTGGCCAGCAGCACCAGGCTGCGCACGCGCGGCAGCAGTTCGGCCATCACGCGCTCATGCTGCGCGCGGCTGTAGCGCGGGTGCAGCGCCGAGAGCTTGATCGAGATGCCCGGGCCGTCCTTGATGCCGCGCCCGTCCGAGGCCTTGCCGATCGCATGGATCGCCGCTTCGTACGAGGCGTAGTAGGCCTGCGCGTCGGCTTCGGTCAGCGCCGCTTCGCCGAGCATGTCGTACGAATAGCGGTAGCCGCGCGCTTCGTTGTCGCGGCTGTTCCTGAGCGCTTCGTCGATGGTCTGGCCGGTGACGAACTGGTTGCCGAGCATGCGCATCGCCAGGTCGACACCCTTGCGGATCAGCGGCTCGCCGCCCTTTGCGATCAGCCGCGCCAGCGCCGAACCGAGGCCGCTTTCGCTGCTGGTCGAGACCAGTTTGCCGGTGATGAGCAGGCCCCAGGTGGCCGCGTTGACGAACAGCGAAGGCGACTCGCCCAGGTGCCTGCGCCAGTCGCCCTTGCTGATTTTGTCGGCAATCAGGCGGTCCGCCGTCTCGCTGTCGGGGATGCGCAGCAGTGCTTCGGCCAGGCACATCAGCGCCACGCCTTCTTCCGACGACAGTGAGAACTCGTGCATCAGCGCGTCGACGCCCGAAGCGCGGGTGCGCTTTTCGCGCACTGTCGACACCAGCCGGTGCGCCAGCTGGAAGGCGTCGCCGTTTGCGCTCGCGCCCTGGTCCAGCAACCACTGGACGGCCTGGGTTTCGTCGCGCCGGTATGCGGCGGTGATGGCGGCGCGCAGCGGCGCCTGTTCGCGCTTGATTTCCGCCTGGAGGGCATCGAAGGGGACGAAAGTGGTGGCCGGGGAAGCGGCAATCTGCATGGTAGTTCTTTACAAAAGTGGACCATCGGAACGCCGCGCAGCAAAACGCGCCGTGTCGCAGCGGGCGACCGGCGCGCTATTGAACGCGGAAAGATGATTCGATTGTAGATGTAAATCTTCTGGATTAATTCTGTTTTTACGGAAGACTAGCAATAGATAGTTTTTGGTGCGACAATTTGACCAAATAATATTTATGCCTTGAGAGAAGCGACATGCTAGACAAGATCAGCAAGAAAATCCTTGCCGAGCTGCAGAATGACGGGCGCATCAGCAATGTCGAGCTCGCGGCGCGGGTGAACCTGTCACCGGCGGCTTGCCTGGAGCGCGTGCGCAAGTTGCACGAGTCCGGGTACATCATGGGTTATACCGCCCAGCTCAATCCGCAGTTGCTGGACGTGTCGCTATTGGTATTCATCGAGGTCGTGCTGGACCGAACCACACCGGAAGTGTTCGATGCGTTCAAGCAGAGTGTTCAAATCATACCCGAGGTGCTCGAGTGCCACATGGTGGCGGGGGGATTCGATTACCTGGTCAAGGCGCGCGTGAAGGATATGGCCGCGTACCGTGAGTTCCTGGGCAAGACCTTGCTGCAGAAGGGTGTGCGCGAGACGCACACCTACGCGGTGATGGAAGAAGTGAAGAATACGACGAAGTTGCCGATTAAGTAGCATTAGCACGTCGTTCCCGCGCATCCTCGGCGGCCCCGCGGGAACGACGTGCTGGCGCATCGTGTAAAAATCAGGCCGCTTGCCGATCCGGCTTCGGTTGCGCGGTTGCCGCCATGCTTTCCAGGTTCTTGCGCAGCCAGCGATGCGCCGGGCTGCGGCCGTCGCGTTCGTGCCAGAGCATGTCCAGGTGCACCGCCGGCAGCTGGAACGGCAGTTCGCGCCACACCAGTGCATCGGTCATGCCGGTCGACACCATCAGGTGCTTCGGCAGCACCGTCACCAGGTCCGAGTTGGCCACCACCCGCCCAGCGGTGAAGAACTGGTTCACCGTCAGCAGGATCCGGCGCTCGCGGCCGAGCTGGGCCAGCGCCTCGTCGACCAGGCCGTGCGCCCGGCCCGAAAAACTGACGAGCAAGTGGTTCGCCTTGCAATAATTATCGAGATCGAGCTTTCCCTTGGCCAGAGGGTGGTGCTTGCGCATCACGCAGACGTATTGGCCGGAATACAAGCGTTCGTGCCGGATCGGCGACCCGGTTTCATACGACAGCTGGGCCGCCACGCCCGGGAAGAAGCCGACCGCCAGGTCGATATCACCGCGCAGCAACATCGGCCGCGGCTCGCGCGTGGTCAGCGGCATCATGCGGATGTTCACACCGGGCGCGTCGCGTTCGACCGAGCGCACCAGCGACGGCAGCCACAAGGCGGCAGTGGCGTCGGCCATGGCCAGCCGGAACGTGGCCTGGGCCTTGGAAACGTCGAAGGTTTCCGGCATGACCGCCGCTTCCAGCGCTGCCAGCGACTGGCGCACCGCGGGCCACAAGGCTTCCGCACGCGGGGTCGGCTTGACGCCATAAGCGGTACGAATCAGCAGTTCGTCGCCGAGGCTTTCGCGCAGGCGCTTGATCGCGTTCGACACCGCGGGCTGGGTCATCGCCAGGTGGCCAGCGGCGCGCGTCAGGTTTTGCTCGGTCATCACGGCGTCGAAGACACGCAGCAGGTTCAGGTCAAGCGTCAGGAAACTCATGGGATGTAGCGGGGCGCAGCGCGCGTCTGTTGGTGGTTTTGCGAGTGTACCCGATTTCCATTCACAATCAATATAAGCGCCATCAGGAAACGAAATTAGATTTATATGTTGCGTTGCACGATAATGGTTCTGTACAACAACAATGTAAATCGAAATGTCACTTATCTCTACCCTGATTCAAGCCGTCGGCGCGTTTTTGTCCGCCGTGTCGTTCGCCCAGGTTGTGCGCGCAGTGTTCAGCCTGTCGGCGCTGGCAGGGTTTGTGATGTTCTTCCGCCCGCTGCTCGTCGGTATCGCGCGTGCCTTGGTGCTCACCGTGCGCCCGCGCCGGGCGCGGGATCACGCCAAACTGGCGGCGATTGCCTCACGCGGATAATCGAGCAGGTCCTGAAAAAGCAGTGCCCGGACACAACCGGGCGCTTTTTTTTGTCTGCCGCGCTTCGGGCGCGCAGATTATTCGTTCTGTTCTTCTTCGATCGCGGTCAGTACCGCCTTGGCATCGGCCGGCTTGGCCATTTCATCGGCCTCGGTGTCGTGTTTGGTTTGCACGTTCGGCAGGTCACGCCGCAGTTCCTCGAGCAGGGCGATGATTTTGCTGCTCTTCTCTTCGGTGAGGAGGTTGACCTGGAGGTCGAGGTGGGCGTGGTGGTCAGCCAGGCGCGACATCCGGTTCTGGCGAATCAGCACGGTGGTGGAAATGATGAATGCGTTGAGGGTCACGAAGCCCTGCAGCCAGAAAAACGGCGGCTCGTCGATTGGCTCCCAGCCGAGGTTCGATGCGACGACGTTCCCGACGATCCAGCATACGACAAACACAACATTGGCCGCCACATAACCCGGGCTGCCGAGGAACATCGCGAGCTTTTCCACTATCGCCTGGGTTGGCGACACCCGTTCTTCGTGGCGCGCATAAAACTCGGCGATTTTGCCGATGTTTTCGCTGACCGAGGGCGGTAGCTGAGAACGTGGTTTGTCCGTATCGTCAGTCATGAAGGCAGCATAGCACGCCTTACCAATCGACCGCCGCCTGGAACCGGCTTACGCGGCCTTGGCCTTCTCCGCCGTCAGACGTTCATACTTGGCCTGCAACTCGTCACGCGTTTCGCGCCAGGCCGGGTTGAACGGGATGCAAGAAACCGGGCACAGCTGCTGGCACTGCGGCTCGTCGAAGTGGCCGACGCACTCGGTGCACTTGTTCGGATCGATCTCGTAAATTTCCGCGCCCATCGAAATCGCGTCGTTCGGGCACTCAGGCTCGCATACGTCGCAATTGATGCACTCGTCGGTAATCAGTAAGGCCATTTTGTCGGGTTATGCTTTCGGTGGCATCGCTGCCAGCTTTTTCTGCAGCCAGCGCTCGACCGAAGGGAAAACGAATTTGGACACGTCGCCGCCCAGCATTGCGATCTCGCGCACGATGGTGCCGGAGATGAACTGGTACTGGTCGGACGGGGTCAGGAACATGGTTTCGACATCCGGCAGCAGATAGCGGTTCATGCCCGCCATCTGGAACTCGTATTCGAAGTCGGACACGGCGCGCAGCCCGCGCACGATGACGCGCGCGTCATGCTGGCGCACGAAGTCTTTCAGCAGGCCGGAAAAGCTTTCGACCTGCACGTTGGGATAGTGGCCAAGCACTTCGTTGGCGATCTCCAGCCGCTCGTCCAGCGAGAAGAACGGCTTCTTGTTCTTGCTGTCGGCAACTCCCACCACCAGGCGATCGAACAGACCCGATGCGCGGCGCACCAAATCTTCGTGACCACGCGTGAGCGGATCGAAAGTTCCTGGATAAACGGCTACAACCATTGCGGCTCCCTGGGAGAATCACCTTATTAGAACGCGCATTATGCCTGAAAATCCGGCAGCCGCCCCAGCGTGGGGACGATCCTGCCCAATCATTGAGCGGATTTGCCGCGATTAAGCGTTGTTTTGGTGCAATTTGAGCAGGTGATAGCAAACCATGCCGGCCTTGTCGGCACGCACCAGCTCCCATCCGGCCAGCCAGTCGGGCCGGGCGTCGTCCTGGTCGTTGTCGAATGGCAGAGGCGTGCCCGACTCGGCGTAGACCATGCCGCCCTCCTTCAGCAGGCCCGCGCACAGCGGCAGCGCCTTGCCAAGGAAATCCTGCTGGTAGGGTGGATCGAGGAAGATGACGTCGAAGCGCTGACCGCGCAGGGCCAGGTCGCGCGCCACGGCGAATGCGTCCGCGCGCAGGACGCTGACGTTTTCGGCCTTGAGTTTGTCCTTGACGACCTCGAGCTGGCGCACCGCCGGGGAGTGGCTGTCGATCATCGTGACCGAGCGGGCGCCGCGGCTGGCCGCCTCGAAGCCGAGCGCACCGCTGCCGGCGAACAGGTCGAGGCAGTCGGCGCTGTCCCAGTCGCCAGCCAGCTGGTGGTTGATCCAGTTGAAAACGGTTTCACGGACGCGGTCGGGGGTCGGGCGCAGGCCGAGGGCGTCGAGCACCGGCAGCGGGGTGCGTTTCCACGCGCCGCCAATGATGCGCACCTGTTGCGGCGCCATGCGCGGCGCGCCGTGCTGGCGAGGCTGGGGTTTGGCTGGCTTTTTTTGCATGGCGCGCACTATAGCAGGTTCCACTTACCTCGCCGCCGTCGCCAGGGAATTGAAATCCTCGATCCATCCTTGCATCCGCTTCTGCGCGTGCGCTTTCTGGGCCGGCGTTGCCATCCTGATAGCGGTCAGGATGAACTTCGACGTGCTGTCGGCGTAGGCATCGTAGAACGCCTTGCGCTCGGGCGCTTCCATCCGGTCGAAGAAGTCGCGCAGCAAATCGTGGATCGCCGCCATCGTCTGCTCCTTGTTCAGCCTTTCCTGCTGGACCCGGCGCAACAGCGACAAAATCTTTTGCTGGCGCAGCATGCGCTCCTGCAGAAGCACGTCGTTTGCCAGCGGCCGCGCATCCGACGCCTTGCGCAAGACCGCTTGCTGGTCGCCGCTAAAGTGCCCGAACCACAGTTCCAGCTGGTCCATCGCTTTGTCGAAGCGGACCCGGCGCTGCTTGTCGATGTCGCCGCTCATGAACTTCTTGCGGAAATCGTCGTTGTTCTTCCTGAACTTCTTTTCGATCTGCCCGATCTGGTCCGGCTTGACCGAGCGCGCCAGGTCGGCCAGGTCGGGCAGCGCCTTGAACGCCAGCAGCTCGGTCCTGGTTTTAATGTCGCGGTAGTCGGACAACAAGTCGGCCTGGGTCGGATTAGCCGCCAGCTGGCGCTGCCAGTTGGTCAGCAAGCCGGCGTAATCGCGCAGCTGGGTCTTGCGGTGCCACTGGAACAGGTTGTCGATGTCTTTCTTGACCCAGTCGGCCTGGTCGCTGTCCAGATCGAGGTAAGCGTTGAGCCACCAGTACAGCAAGGTGTCGCCGTGGTTGTAGGTAAAGCGGATGGTGCTGCAGCCCGCCGCCAGGGCCAGCAAGGCGATCAGAAACAGCACGCGTGCGCGCTGGAACAGAGTATCGTGCGTGTTAAACTTTTTCATATTTTCAACTCTTTTGAGAACGTCTTCTATGAACGTTGTAATCCTCGCCGCTGGCATGGGAAAGCGTATGCAATCTGCACTGCCAAAAGTCCTGCATCCGTTGGCTGGGAAGCCACTGTTGCAGCACGTCATTGATACCGCGCGCACTCTTGCGCCGGGCAAATTATGCGTGATTTATGGGCACGGCGGCGCAGCGGTGCCAGCTATGGTGGCAACGCTGGGGGCAGACGGCCAGGCGCCGATCGATACCGCCCTGCAGCAGCCGCAGCTTGGCACGGGCCATGCCGTGATGCAGGCGGTGCCGCAGCTGGACGAGGAGGCGCCAACCCTGGTGCTGTACGGTGACGTGCCGCTGACCACCGCCGAGTCGCTGCGCAAGCTGGTCGACGCTGCCGGCAGCGACAAGCTGGCGATCCTGACGGTGGAGCAGGCCAACCCGTTCGGCCTCGGCCGCATCGTCCGCGACGGCGGCCAGATCGTGCGCATCGTCGAGGAAAAGGACGCGACTGAAGCCGAGCGCGCGATCCGTGAAATCAACAGCGGCATCATGGTGGTGCCGACGCGCCACCTGAAGAAATGGCTGGCCGCGCTGTCGAACAACAATGCCCAGGGCGAGTATTACCTGACGGACATCGTGTCGCAGGCGGTCACCGACGGCGTCGCCGTGGTGTCGGCGCAGCCCTCGGCCGAGTGGGAAGTGGCGGGCGTGAACAGCAAGGTGCAGCTGGCTGAGCTGGAACGCCGCCACCAGCTCAATATTGCCATCGCGCTGCTGGAAAAGGGCGTCACGCTGATGGATCCAAGCCGAATCGACGTGCGCGGCGAGCTGGTCTGCGGGCGCGACGTCACGATCGACGTCGGCTGTGTGTTCGAGGGCCGCGTGGAGCTGGGCGACGGCGTGACGGTTGGCCCGCACAGCGTGCTGGTCAACGCGAAGGTCGCTGCCGGCGCGCAGATCAAGCCGTTCTGCCATATCGAGGACGCGGTAGTCGGCGCCAAATCGCTGATCGGACCGTACGCACGCCTGCGTCCCGGCACCGAGCTGGGCGAAGATGTGCATGTGGGTAACTTCGTCGAGATCAAGAACAGCCAGGTCGCCGCGCATAGCAAGGCCAACCACCTCGCCTACGTGGGCGACGCGACCATCGGTTCGCGCGTGAACATCGGCGCCGGCACGATTACGTGTAATTACGATGGCGCCAACAAGTTCCGCACGGTGATCGAGGACGATGCCTTCATCGGCAGCGACACCCAGCTGGTGGCCCCCGTGACTGTGGGCAAGGGCGCGACGCTGGGCGCCGGCACCACCCTGACCAAGAACGCGCCGGCCGGCAAGCTGACCATCTCGCGTCCCAAGCAAATGACGATCGAAGGCTGGAACCGGCCGGTCAAGGTCAAGAAGTAATCCAGCGGCGCCGGGCGCGCGATATCTACAGGATACGCACAGGCTGCTAACAGGGTAATCACAAGCTGATCACAGCCTTGGCAACAGCCTGCCCACAGGTTTATCCACAGCCCGCTTACCAGCCCGGATGCCCCGGATCGCCACGCAGGCCGCGCGCCACCTCGGCGCGCGCCGCCTTGCGGCCTGTCATCAGCGCGGCCAGCAGGGCCACGGCCAGCACCGAGCCGAAGCCAAGCAGGATCCGGCCAAAGTCGAGCTCGAGCAGGACTTCCGGAGGGGCCAGGTTGGGCTGCGCCGCATACGGCACCGCGGCACGGTTCGCCACCCAGGCGACGACGCCGCTGCCGGCCAGGCCAAGCGCGCAGGCAAACCAGCTTATCCACACGGCCTCGGCGGCTATCATCATGAAGACGGTACGCCTGCGCATGCCGAGCGCACGCAGGGTCGCTACCTGGGCCCGGCGTTCGAACGCACCGATCGCGAGCGTGGCGGCGAGCGTGGCGCCGACCAGCGCCAGCACCGCGGCCCAGATGCATCGAAACATCAGGCTGGCCGCCCACTCGGCCTGTGCATACCCGTGCGACAGTTCGCGCCAGCTGTGGACTTCGGCTTGCAGCCCAGCCTGGCGCAGCGCGTCGGCCAGCGCCGCCTGGCGCAGTTCCAGTTCGCGTGGATTGGAGAGGAACACCGCCAGCCGCTCGATATTGCCGGTGTCGAGCAGCGACTGCGCCATATCGAGCGGCATCAGCACCGAGCGCGCGCCGGGGCCGAGGCCGGTGGTGCTGAAGATATCCACAACCTGGGCATTGAGCGGTACCGGCGGCGAATCCGGGGCGATCCCGGTCAGGGTGATGGCACTGCCGTTGCGCAAACCCAGCGATTGCGCCTGGCCCTTGCTCACCGCGATGCCGTTGGGCTGGCCTGGCTGGAGCCTGCCTGGCTGATCGGCCGCCACGTCGGGCGCGCCGTCGCGCAGCGGTTCGACGCCGGCGCCGTTGAACAAGGCCGCCCGTTGGCCAGTGGAGGCGACGCCCGCGAGGTGGATTTGCGGGACCACCAACGCCACTTCCTTGACGCCTTCGGCAATGCGCCGCACGCGTGCCGCTTCGGCGGCATCGAAAAACCGCCCCGCCGGCCCGCTGCCGCCCCTGGTGATGGCCAGGTGGCCGAGCCGTTCGCCGACGACCGCCTGGTATTCGAGGCGCGCGCGTTCGCTCGCGAGGCGCCCGGCGCAAAGGTCGAGCACGCACAGGCTGGCAGCGACCAGCAACGTCGCGGTGCGGGCACGCGGATGCCCGAGCACGACGTTGCGCAAGGCCAGCCGCAGCGCAATCATGGTTGCGCCCGTACCGAGCGGCGCGGCGTGTCGGCGGGTGCACCCAGCAGCCGGCCGTCGGCCAGCTGGAGCGTGCGGGTGGCGCGCGTGAGCTGGCGCTGGTCACGGGTCGAGACCACGAACGCGGTCCCCTGCTCGCGCTGGCAGGCGGCGAACAGGTCCATGACCATGCGCAGGCTGCCGCTGTCGAGGCGCGAGGTGGGCTCGTCGGCGACCACCAGCTTCGGCCGCGAGATCAGCGCGCGGGCAATCGCCACGCGCTGGCACTGGCCGGCGTCGAGCCGGGCCGGGTAATGCCGCACCTGGGTGGCCAGGCCAACCCGCGCCAGCAGTTCGGCGGCCAGTTCGTTGGCAGCCTTCAGTTCCGGCCGCTTGAGGCGTGCGCGCAACAGCAACGGCAGCACCACATTTTCCTGTGCGGTCATCACCGGAATCAGGCTGAACGACTGGAATACCAGGCCGATGGTGGCGTTGCGCAGCTCGACACGCGCCGCGTCCGACAGCGCGGCGACGGCGATGTCGTCGATCAGCACATTGCCCTCGCTGGCGGGCTCAAGCAGCCCGATCAGGTTCAGGAGCGTGGTCTTGCCATGGCCGGACGGCCCGCAGACCGCGACCAGTTCCCCCGGCTCGACTTCCATGTCGATGTTGTGGAGCGCGTGCATGGTCAGCACGCCGTTCTTGTAATGCTTGTGTACGCCGCTCAGGCGCACCAGTGCCCGGCCCTTCGCAATTGCTTCCAAACTAGCCCCTCTTCATTCAGCGCGGTGGCCGGAATGGTTGCCGCTAACTGTTGCCAGTAGACACTTTTTCAGGCGGGGGGCGGTTGAGGTTGCTCAACGGCAATTAGAGCGGAACGCGGGTCTCGAATTTGCTGCGGAAGGTGGAAAAGTAGGCCTTTACGTTGCGCACATTGGCGTGGGTGGCGAACAGGCGGTGGGCCAGCGCGTGGTAGGCCGGCATGTCGGCCACCTGGACGACCAGCACGAAATCCGGGCCAGGCGCGACCCGGTAGCACTGCAGCACCGCCGCTTCGTTCGCCACCAGCTGCTCGAACTCGGCCATCCGTTCGGCCGCCTGCACGTCCAGCGTGATCTCGACGATTGCGGTCAGGCGGGCGCCGACCTTTTCCGGCGCCAGGATCGCCACCTGACGCTCGATGATGCCGCTGTCGGTCAGCTGTTTCACGCGGCGCAGGCAGGTCGGCGGCGACACGTGCACCAGTTCGGCCAGCTGGGCATTGGTGTGCGAAGCGTCGACCTGCAATGTGTTCAGGATGCGACGGTCGATTTCATCAAGAAGTGTGCGATCTGCCATGGATGTGCTTTTATTAATCATTAAGAAAACCGCTCATCTGTGAAATAATATTTCAGTGTCGATGGCGTGCGAAATAATATAACGATGCACGATAAAAAAAGAAAGCTTATTTCATCTGGCCTGCTCTACCATACATTTATTGTCAAATTATTAAACGAGGTTTTATCATGTGCGGTATCGTCGGAGCAGTAGCGCAGCGCAACATCACTCCCATCTTGATCGAAGGCCTGAAGCGCCTCGAGTACCGTGGCTACGATTCCTGTGGCGTGGCGTTGCACGTCGACGGCCGCCTGGCCCGTTCGCGCAGCACCTCCCGCGTGGCCGACCTCGAAGCCCAGGTCGACGGCGCGCACCTGCAAGGTTTCACCGGCATCGCCCACACCCGCTGGGCCACGCACGGCGCGCCGGCCTCGCACAACGCCCACCCGCACTTTTCGCCGACCGAGGAAAGCGCACGCATCGCGCTGGTCCACAACGGCATCATCGAAAACCACGACGAACTGCGCAGCGAGCTGACCGCGCTCGGCTACAAGTTCCAGAGCCAGACCGACACCGAAGTGATCGCTCACTTGGTCGACCATATGTACAACGGCGACCTGTTCGATACGGTCCAGCAGGCCGTCAAGCGCCTGCACGGCGCCTATGCGATCGCCGTGTTCTCGCGCGAGGAACCGCACCGGGTGGTGGCCGCGCGCCAGGGCTCGCCGCTGATCGTCGGCGTCGGCAACGGCGAAAACTTCGTCGCCTCCGACGCGATGGCGCTGGCCGGCACCACCGACCAGATCATTTACCTGGAAGAAGGCGACGTGGTCGACCTGCAACTGGCGCGCTGCTGGATCGTCGACGTCGACGGCCGCCAGGTCCAGCGCGAGGTCAAGACCGTGCACGCGCACACCGGCGCCGCCGAGCTGGGCCCCTACCGCCACTACATGCAGAAGGAAATCTTCGAGCAGCCGCGCGTGATCGGCGACACGCTCGAAGGCGTCACCGGCATCATGCCCGAGCTGTTCGGCGACAACGCCTACAAGGTCTTCAAGCAGATCGACCGGGTGCTGATCCTGGCCTGCGGCACCAGCTACTACGCCGGCCTGACCGCCAAGTACTGGATCGAATCGGTGGCCAAGGTGCCGGTCAATGTCGAAATTGCCAGCGAATACCGCTACCGCGACAGCGTGCCAAATCCGAACACGCTGGTGGTCACCATCTCGCAATCGGGCGAAACCGCCGACACGCTGGCCGCGCTGAAACACGCGCGCAGCCTCGGCATGCAACATACCCTGACTATCTGCAACGTCGCCACCAGCGCGATGGTGCGTGAGTGCTCACTTGCGTACATCACCCGTGCCGGCGTAGAAGTCGGCGTGGCGTCGACCAAAGCCTTCACGACCCAGCTGGCCGCGCTGTTCCTGCTGACCCTGACGCTGGCCCAGGTCAACGGCCGCCTGACCGACGCGGAAGAAACCGAGCACCTGAAACAGATGCGCCACCTGCCGGTTGCGCTGAGCTCGGTGCTGGCGCTCGAACCGCAGATCATTGCCTGGGCCGAGGAATTCGCGCGCAAGGAAAATGCGCTGTTCCTGGGCCGCGGCATCCACTACCCGATCGCGCTAGAAGGCGCGCTCAAGCTGAAGGAAATCTCGTACATCCACGCCGAGGCCTATCCGGCTGGCGAGTTGAAGCACGGCCCGCTGGCGCTGGTGACCGAGGAAATGCCGGTGGTGACGATCGCGCCGAACGATGCGCTGCTGGAAAAGCTGAAGTCGAACATGCAGGAAGTGCGCGCCCGCGGGGGCCAGCTGTATGTATTTGCCGACGTCGATTCGCGCATCACCTCTGGAGACGGCGTGCACGTGATCCGGTTGCCGGAACACTACGGGCTGCTGTCGCCGATCCTGCACGTGGCCGCGCTGCAGTTGCTGGCATATCACACGGCGCTGGCACGGGGCACGGATGTGGATAAGCCAAGGAACCTGGCGAAGTCGGTGACGGTGGAGTAAAGCAGCGGACAAGCCAGGCGGGCGCCGCAGCCCGTTTTTTTTTGAAAGGTGTGGTCTTGAGGCAGGTCAGTATGCCGATCGGCAAAGCGGCTATACGATGGCCTGTTGTTACCTCTTTCGAGGGAGGCCGTTGTGTTAGGGCGCGTTCATCTTGTTGGCTTCAAGCTGGTCCGCCTGCTCATCGCCGTGTTCGCCGCACAGCTGCTCACGCCGGTCCAGGCGCAGCACTACCAGGGCCATGGGGGCTCCGGCGGACCGCACGGCGGATCGAGCTGGCCCGGCGGACACGGCGGCCACGGCGGACACGGCGGCGGCTGGCACAGGGGTTCCGACTGGCATGGCGGGTATGGCTGGCACAGGGGACCGGGCTGGCGCGGCGGACACTGGTATCGCGGCGCGTACGGCGGGCGTAACGGCTGGTGGTGGGTGGTAGGACCATCCTGGTACTATTATCCGACGCCGATCTACCAAGATCCGGACCGGTACTGGCCACCCCTGGCGACTGCGCCGCCCCAAGGTTACCTGTTCTATTGCCCAAGCTTCGTCGCTTATTATCCCTACGTTACAGTCTGCCCGGGCGGCTGGACACTTGTGCCGGCCGCGCCCTGAGCTGATGCACGACGATATACAATAGCAGCGGTGACCACGGCTGGGCGACTGCTCGCGGGATCTTCGGACGAATTGCCGGAATTAAGCCACCGCTCCGCTTCGATGCGCCGGGTTGTGACCGCAACACCCGTCTGGCGGCTCACTTCCCGCAACGAACAGCCACTTTGGCTCATCTCGATGATTGCCTGTGCACACCGCCTCTCTTGCTCTGACATGTCGACTTGCGTCTCTGGTCTCAGGACTCCAGGCACGTGTCACGGCTGCATGTTCTGCTCAGGACAAACCACAAGAGGAAAGGCAGAGCAGCCCGGCCGAAACTCTGGTTGGGGGGTGAGATGGCTAGCATACGTCGAGCCAGCGATCTCACGCTCGCTCGCACTTTCAGGCAGCCTTGCTCGCCTGAGTTGATCCGCGATAACCGGACGGGTCTACCCCATAGGCCTCCTTGAAAGCCCGAGCGAAGCTGCTACGGCTGGCATACCCTGTGTTGCGAATCACATGGTCAATGGACATATGCCCGGCCGCTAGGTCGGTTGCTGCCTGACGCATCCGCAAATCCCGAAGGACCATCATCGGTGTACGTCCAATGGCATTAGTGAACCTGACCATGAACGCCGACCTGCTTAGACACGCGGTCTCCGCTAACGTATAAATGGTATGCGCCTTTCCTGGTTGGGCGACCATATCCGCAAAAGCATGTGCGATTTGCGGGTCGCTCAGCATCGCAAAGCGTTCGACCCATACATTCATTGAGCTCAGCGACTTGCGCACTAAAGCCACAATAACCTGCTTTAGCAACGCACCGGTCATTGCACCGGAACCGATTTCTTGCGACATCAGTTCAGCCATTGCAATCTTAAGCTTAGCGTCGAGCTGGTCGCCGGCGCAAAAGTTCTCTACGATCGGGCCAGACAAAGTCTCAAACAAGTCCATCGACGAGCCATACAACGTCTTGAAGAAGCCGCAGATCATCACAGTTTTAGGCCCAGCATCGCCCGCCGTGAAGCGATATATCGAGTCGACCAACTTCACATTGTCTGCCCCATTAACCGCCTCCGTCGTGCCGGGCTGCTCGTCGCCTGTGAACACCTCAAGCCGGAATGGGCAATTCGGCGGCACGATGACGAGTGTATGTGGCTCGACTCTCACCGGCGAATCATTTCGAATATACATCAAACCTGTTCCCTCAAGCACGTAATGGATGCCAGGAGACTCGTGCCCTCTCAACACCAGGTTGTAGCCTGGGCTGACCAAACATTCCGACAAGGCGACTACTTGGACATCCAGCACTGCAATTAAGTGGTTCAAATCAGGAGTCGAAATTTTAGAGACGGACTTCATTGTAAAAATTCCTTTGTTCGCACTGCTTTTTGATCTCATTGACAAGCGCCTGTGCATGATCCCTTCAGGCTGATGCCTTGCACTGGCATCGAATCTCCTCTATGCAGCTATTTTAGCCCGAGCAGATGCAGCTTGGCGCGTGCCAGACCAATCGAATGTAGCACCTTGCCACGCAGTTGCGCCAGTGCTTCGAAGTGCAAGGTGGCGTGCGCGCTGGCGGTGCTGATCTTGATCTTGCAGATGAGCTTGTAGCGCTTGTCGGCATTGGCCGAGAGCTTGTAGCCGAAGCAGGACTCGCCCTGTTTCCTGGTCCATGCCTGGGTGCCTGCACGATGCTCGCGTCAATCATCTGTCCGCCGCGCTCCATATCGCCGTGCATCGACAGCTGGCGATTGCGCGGTCCGACAAAGCGCCGGCCATAGCGCTCACGGCTCGGCTGTGGCGCGGCGGCGTCGACTGTGGCGGCCAGCCAGAGCTTGCTTGATTTTTCGAGGTCCCCCGCAGATTAGGACTATTGAGCGCATTTCGCGGATTTCGCAGCCGTCGAAGTCTTTAATATTCAATCATACGAAAACTCGATGGCAACGGCGAGAGCAAAGGCAAAACATGGCATCAAAGCGCGAAATAAGGATTGCGTACCACGTAGTCGATATTCGCAACTGGAAATCAATCCAAGCGCAAGGATTGCTCAGTACACAGCGGTTGGTTGAACTTTCTACTAACGTAGACCGTTCAATGCTTCGGCAGCATCGGCCTAATGGGGAGTACCTGGATTTCGGTGCGTTCATCAGAGATCAGAGCCCTATGCCACGCAACTCTATAGAGCGAGCGCTGCGCTCAGGCGTTACACCTGAAGACTGGTTCGAAGTCCTGAATTCAAAGGTGTTTTTCTGGCTGGACTTGAATCGGCTCAACCGCGATCGCGCCGCTTGCAAAAGCCAAAAGCAGGTTGTGCTAGCTATAGATGCGGGCCGCATGCTGGAAGTGTATTCGCGTTTGGCGAGCGTCAGCCCAATCAATTCGGGTAACGCGCTACGCGCCGCGGTACCTCGGAACCTTACCACTTTCGTTCCCTACGAAAAATGGGTTGAAAGTGGATGGGATAGTGAGCAGGTGCCTGGCGTTTCTCGCCGGCCAAGAAGTTTATGGCCTGCAGAACTAACGATTACCGGCGAAATCCCGGACATCGCGCGATTCGTTATTGGCAGCGTGTATCTGGATGCCGTCGAACATCTAACCGAGCGCCACATCGCCACAGCAGCGCGAGTGGCAAACAATGAATGAAATCGGTTCAATAGTAAGTGAATAAATAGAAGTAGCACGCTTAGTTCTATCAACCCGATCTATCACACCTAAAGGAAATATCATGCACGTCAAAAAAATGCTGGAAAAAGTGAACTCCGGTGCTTCGGTTACCCCGGTGGAAGCGCGCGACGCGATGCTCGGCTGCTTCGTCACTATTCACGGTGAGTCGCTCAAGCGTGGCGCCGAACTTCTAGGCAAGTCCCTGAGCGACGCCGAGGCGGAAAAGCACGCGACCGTGATCATGAAAGGCCTGCTCGGCAACAACTGGGACAAACCGACCTCCAAATCGTTGGACGAGGCACGAATCGTCATGGACCGCAAAATGAGCTTCTCCAAGGCGCCGAAGGATCTTCGCGACATGCACGATCAAACGTGCAATCTCATCGTCAGCAAAATCTGAATGTGGCGGCGTCGAGGTCAGCTGCGCCTATCAATCGCGCGGCTCACCCCGAGCGCTTGAATTGCATCGTACGGTAACTGCAAGAAGCGGCATGCCATGCAAGTAAACGAAGAAAATTCCAGCCCATCGGAGGTAGTGTGCACCTTTAAGCCACGCATGGCCAACAATCATGGCGGCATGCACGTCCCTCCGTGGCTATCTTTTGAAACCGTCGATCGCCTGGTTAGCACAATGGAAGTGCAGGTTATAGCGCTTTCCGAATGCGTAGTCGGGCCAGGATTTGTGCTGGACCTTAACGAGTACGACACGCCGAGCTTCCACTACATCAGAGAGGGGCATGGACGTCTATACACGCCCAATGAAACGCCGGTCGAGATTGGGCCGCAAATGCTAATCATCGTGCCGCCCAAATGCCCTTTCAGGTTTGAGCTGACATCTCCGAATCGTTCGGAAATCGAATCTGTTCAAGAGTCGCAAGGCCCGAACCAAACAGAAAGCACGGCGTTCATGTTGTGCGGCATATTCCGCAGTTTATACGGCAATTCGATAGACCTCTTCGATACGCTACAGGTTCCCATCGTCGAACAGTTTTCCAAAGACGATGCACTGGAACTCAGATTGCAGCTTGCGTTGACCGAGCTGATTGCACGTAATGTGTGCTCCGATGTACTGGTCTCGACCGCCATGAAGCAGGTCATTGTTGCACTGATACGCCGCTCGTTCCTGTCGCTGAACAGTTGGACACGACGGTTTGCCGCACTCTCAGTTGCGGAACACGAATCCGCACGCGCGCAAGTAAATTCAACACAGGGATAACATCAGATGAACCGGCCAATCATCCTTCACTGCAATGTGACAAGAGCTACATTGGAAGCCATTCAAGCCGCCTTCGGCGCAACCTACACGCTAATCCAGGTTGAGGCGGCAGGAGATATCGCGGTGGAGGGAAGAAAAGAACGTGTCGCCATGGTTGTCATCGGCGTAGACAACGAAGTGACCGAGCTGCCTAAAAATTTAAATGCGCCGACAGTCCTAATCGCACGGCAACCCAATACCGAACAGGAGCTACAAGCACTCGCGGCCGGGGCAGTCGACTACTTTTCGGATGTGATGCCGATGCCCGTGCTGACGGCGCGACTGCGCAACCACCTTTCGGGACGGATATCAAAACTCGAATGTTATATCCGCGAACTTGAGCTGCAGCAATGGAAAAATGCCAAGCTTAACCGATCTCTCGCGACACTTAGTGGAACCAACTCAGCCATTGCCCGCCTGCGCGAACGCTCTGCTCTGTTCAATGAAACCGCTCGTATAGCAGTCGAAGACGGAGGCTATGGAGCTGCGTGGATTGCAGTGCGTGACAAGGATGAACGCTTAGTGATCGTTGCGAGCAATGGCTTTTCGAATGACGAGCTTCCGGCACTCAACACGTCACTCGCTCGTGACGCTGCGATACAAAGTAGCATGGACTCCGGAGCGGTGGAAATTCGTAATGCAATCTCGTCGGATGGCGTTACCGATGCAGATAGCATGGATGCCTATAATCGCGGCTTCGGCGCCCTGGCCGTAGTTCCGCTAAAACCTTGGGATCAGGTCGAAGGTGTGATGGCGCTATATGCCGCTGAAGAAGGATTTTTTGACGACAATGACGTATCGCTCTTATCCGAATTGAGCCGAGACCTTTCATTTGCGTTACGAAACTTCGAGCAGCAAGACAGAGCGAACTACCTGTATTACTACGATGTTCTGACAGGTCTACCAAACTTCCCGCTTTTCCTCGACCGACTGACCCAAGTTATTTATACGGCCTATAGCCGTGAGCTTGGCGTCTACGTACTCGTAGCAAATCTTGTACATTTCAAGCACGTCAATGAGGTATGGGGGCGCCAGGCCGGTGACCAGGTGCTGGAAATCATCGCTCAGCGTTTGCGGACCGGTCTGCCGGAACAGGCCAACATCGCCCGAGTGGCAAGCGATAGTTTTGCTATCGCCGACCTGTATTCCGATAATGCGGATTTAACGCTGCTAATAGACCGCATCACGGAGATTGTCGAGGAACCGATACAGCTTGAAGGCCACACTCTACAGCTGTCGGCCCGCATGGGATGCGCTACGAGCCCCGAAGACGGCGAAGAAAGTGAAGTGGTATTTCGCAATGCAGAAGCGGCTCTGAAGCACGCTAAGCTAACTGGAGAACAAGCCTCTTTCTATTCACCTGAACTAAATGCACACGTGAGAGCTCGGCTTGAGTTAGAAGGCCTCATGCGCTCTGCTATCGGAACCGGGCAGTTCGTTATGCACTACCAGCCTAAGGTTGATGTGAGATCTGGAGAAATCGTCGCGGCTGAAGCGTTGATACGCTGGATACATCCCGAAAAAGGCTCGATTTCTCCAGCCGACTTTATCCCACTGGCAGAAGACATACATTTGATTATTCCGATAGGCAAATGGGTAATCGACACTGTCTGCGCTCAGCAGTCAGAGTGGCGCGCGCAAGGTATCCCAATCGTGCCTGTGGCCTTAAACCTCTCGGCGATGCAGTTCAAAGGGAGCGATGTGCTTAAAGACGTTCAGGCCGCCCTCATCACCCACGACGTAAGCCCGGACCACATCGAGCTGGAACTGACAGAGACACTGGTAATGCAAGACCCAGCTGCGGCTGAAGAGACCATGCACTCGCTTCGTGATGCCGGGTTGCGTTTGTCATTGGACGACTTTGGCACCGGCTACTCTTCGCTGGCATACCTGAAACGTTTTCCCTTCAGCTCAGTGAAAATCGACCGTGCGTTTGTCACCGACATTACGACTAACACAGGCGACGCTGCCATCGCAAAAGCAATCATCGCCATGGGGCACAGCCTGCAGCTCAACGTAATCGCTGAGGGTGTCGAAACCGCGGAGCAGCTGCAGCTGCTTCGCGAGAGCGGCTGTGACCAGATACAAGGTTTTTATTTCAGCCGACCGGTTCCTGCGGATGAGTTCGGCGGAATGCTTCGGGCACGAAAGAGTATTCGTGAAATTTAACGGTTTGAATTTGGCGCGGAGGATTCTGGCGAAATGGAGAGTCGCATGAACTCGGTTACCTACCTTGAAGACACATCGATTCGATTGGATGCGCTACGAGCGCTAAGTCTTTTCAATGCGAATCCCGACGAACGGTTCGACCGGCTTACGCGTCTGGCTAAGCGCGTCTTCAATGTGCCGGTAGCCAAGGTGACACTTGTGGCGCCAGAAATGGTGTACGCCGTATCTTGCGCGGGGGAACAGCGGACTGCCGTACCGCGTGAGCTTTCATTCTGCTCCCACGCTATACACGGTGACGAAATCATGATCGTCCCTGACACTCTCGACGACCGCCGGTTTGCAGACAACCCCTTCGTCGTCGGGGACCCTCACGTCAGGTTTTATGCTGGCTGCCCGCTAGTTGTAAACGGCTGCCGCCTGGGGACCCTCTGCCTTGTAGACAAGGTCCCGAGGACGTTGACGCAAGAAGATATCATCCTCATGAAAGATTTAGCGGCGACGGTCGAACATGAGCTAACGGCAATGCACATGGCCATTGTCGATGGGCTCACGGGGCTGGTGAACCGTCGCGGCTTTGAGGCGCTGGCCCAGAACGGGCTGAATGTTTGCAGGCGCATGCAGCGGCCGGCCTCCTTGCTTTTTTTCGACCTGAACGGCTTTAAGGCCATTAACGACACGTTCGGGCACGCTGAAGGGGATCTCGCCTTGCGCAACTTCGCGAGCGCGCTGAAACTGACCTTTCGTAGTACAGACATTATCGGCCGACTCGGCGGCGATGAGTTTGCAGTCTTGCTGCTTGATTCAAGTCCCTCTGACACCCGCGCGGCGATAGAACGCCTGCGAGTCACAGTCACATCCCAAAACGAAAGAGAAAGGCGCGGATACGAGCTCCGCTTCAGCGTCGGCCATGTCGATCATGACGGTCTGGAAGCCGCGGATGTCGGTCGAATGCTGCTCGACGGAGACACCAAGATGTATTTCGACAAGCGAGGACTGCCAGACCAAATTACCGGGTTTCTTGGATCTACCCCTGCTTGAAGCCATCAAGAACAAGGCCGCGAAGGCCGGCGTGAACATTTTCGTGAATGCCCGCACGGACGTTTATCTCGCCGATGGCGGCCGCGCTTCTCGGGCCAGCCTGAGCACGCAATCGAGTTATTAGCAGCCCATGTTCTTAGGCTTGGCAAAGTTCAGGACTCCTGCGTCAACAAGCCGGATTTTTTGAGGTGACGCAAGATTTAGCATCGAGCCCTCTGATTGAACATTGCCAAGTTCTCCACGCGGATATGGACACCATGACCATTCATAAAATCTACCCAGGCAGTGCCGGCGCTGCCGCGCTGGCTCTGCTCAACGCTGGGGAGACTCCAATGCCTCTGGCGCCCTGTATCCAGCTCATGAACGGCAAATATTGCATCCCTCAGCACTACTTACAGTACGAGCAAACGGTAGAAAGCGTATCTGCTATTTTGAACGATATCGAAGCAGTGAGCGATATCCTGCTGTTTTGCGGACAGGATGATTCCGGCTTGTACCTGCAAACGGGTTCAGTCGGCCCCGACAACTACAAACGTAAAGGCGAGGCCGGCGACCGACGAATAGTGTATGGCCGTCGCTGGCGTATCGATACCTACATCCCGACCTCCGAGGTTATACAGACGGCGTTCCTGGCGATAAAGAAAGCCTGCGAACACGAAGTAAGGGAACTCCTGACCGTTCACGACAGGGATAGCGGTTGGACCGGCACACCATTCAGCACTCACCTGGACCTCCCGCTGATGGCACGTTTTCCGGAACTGGTCATGCGAGAGGCAAGTCCCGTGAAACAACCACTCCTGGAAACATGGTTACAAGGCGTACGCTTCGACGGCCGCGAAATTAAGGTTGATGACGTGGCGATTCGCCGCAATGGCAACCTTATCGTCGACCTTGTGTTCGCAGAAGCCTCGTCTCCCCGAGTTCGTTCCGGATTTGAACAGTTGCCAATGACTATAGTACTGCGCGAATTTAGCGAGGCATCATTGGTGCACGAGATTATGAATGCGCTGGTACAGCGCAGCGACCGCCTGGTTGATGAGCAATTCCGTTATCGCGGCTTTGCTCGGTTTAGCCAGAACCTTGATCCAGCACGCTTGGCGCAACTGTCCATCGTCACGCGCACTGGAGGTTTGCCGGATGAGCAATTCGAACTTGTCCGTACTGCACTGAACTACGACACAGACACGCGCAGAGTGCCATCGCTAGGCGCCGGCATGCTGGCGCACAGGAATCGTCACGCATTGCAGCAGGAAGGCGAGCTTGGCGGTCATATGCCAATCGAGTTCATGGCAGAACTGGAAGCAACCGAAGCAGGCGGCTAATAGCAATACCGACTCGCAGCAGACCCCGAACAACCTGCGATGGTGACGGCTGGACCCATAGAGCGTAGGGGTAATGCTGCGGCTCGCTACGTCGCATGGTCACTTGGTTCCCACCTTGGTCTCACTGATCGCCGCGCAGTTTTGTTCCGTCCCGGCCGTTCCCGCCGCCTGGCCCGTCACAATGATTGCCTTCATGGGAATTAGCTCCTTTAAGATCGGCCCAGGTGTCCGAGCCATTTGGTCACTCAAGACTTCTGAACGTTGAGCCCTGGCCTTGTACAGATGCCTAGAGAAGGGAGAGCGATGCAGCCAGCAGAACAAGATCCTTAAGAAGGAACTGGCCAGGCATAGCTGAAACCACCGGCCGTTGCTTCTGCTACGCCGGGGGAGGTCAAGAAGAAGGTCAGCGTGATCAGATAGGTCGCAGTCGACATCGCCGCTCCCAATGTGGAGAAGTTGGGCTGAAAGGCTCCGAGAATCAAAGCCGCTGCAGTAGACAGCTCAAGCACACCTATAACGTAACTTGTCCCTTGAACTCCGAACAAGGCGTGCAACCAGCTCATGATGGGGCTGTTGGCGATGAACTGAGCGATGCCGTTGGCTTCGTAAGCAGTGAATTTCATTCCACCGAACCAAAGAAAGATGACGACCAGCGCCCATCTGAGCAGGGCCAGAAGAGAGACTGATCCAACGCTCTTTTCAGCGAGTTGTAGACGAAACTGATTTGCACGGGTGATCATTTCGGGTGTCCCATTCATTTGTTCATCGGGTCGTTAGGAGCCTCCACTTTAGGCCTACCCGATACCGATTTCGAGACTACCTTTGCTCAATAAAATGCCAAAAAGGATCAAGACAGCGTCGTGGATCGCTTGCCCGAACGAAACGGAACGACAACGACTATTCCGAAGATGCCGCGCCTGGTCGTGAACAATTCCCGGGCAAAGCGCGATAAAAAAAGCGGCGGCCGCATACGCGGACCGCCGCAAGGGACAAAACCTCAAGCCGAACCGGCAGTTCAGTTGCGCGCCTGGGTGTTCTCACTGGTGGCCGGCGCGTCCCAGCCGCCGCCAAGCGCCCGGATCAGGGCCACTGTCGTTACCGCCCGGTTGCCGCGCAGCTGCACCGCGCTGCGTTCAACCGCGGCCAGGTTACGCTGCGCGTCGAGCAGCTCCAGGTAACTCGAGCGCCCCGCGTCATACAGCTTCTGCGCCAGGTCGGCCGAGCGGCGCGCGGAGACCACCGCCTCCTCGATCTGCGCCCCCTGGCCGGACACGATGCGCAGGCCGGCCAGATTGTCCTCGACCTCGGCGAACGCCGTCAGCACGCTCTGCCGGTAGGCTGCGACA
>JBJMVW010000195.1:0-3911 GCA_045810465.1 Massilia sp.
ACATGGTGATCGACTGGCTCGCCGCCGGCATCGACCCGGCCCAGGCCACGATCTTCATCCAGTCCAAGGTGCCCGAGCACGCCGAGCTGCACCTGCTGCTGTCGATGGCCACGCCGCTCGGCTGGCTCGAGCGGGTGCCGACGTACAAGGACCAGATCGAGAACCTGTCCAACCGCGACCTGGCCACCTACGGCTTCCTCGGCTACCCGCTGCTGCAGGCGGCCGACGTGCTGATCTACCGCGCCTCGCAGGTGCCGGTGGGCGAAGACCAGATCCCGCACATCGAAATGATGCGCGAGATCGCGCGCCGCTTCAACCACCTGTACGGCAAGGAGCCGGGCTTCGAGCAGAAGGCGCTGGAAGCGGTCAAGAAGCTCGGCAGCAAGCGCGCCAAGCTGTACGCCGAACTGCGCACCGCCTACCAGCAGGACGGCAAGGACGAGGCGCTGGAGCAGGCCCATGCGATGCTGGAAGACGCCGGCAGCCTGTCGAACATCGACCGCGAGCGCCTGTTCGGCTACCTCGAAGGCAGCCGCAAGATCATCCTGGTCGAGCCGCAGGTCAAGCTGACCGAAGCCTCGCGCCTGCCGGGCCTGGACGGCCGCAAGATGTCCAAGAGCTACGGCAACGCGATCTCGCTGCGCGAGGACCGCGACTCGGTCACCAAGAAGATTCGCACCATGCCGACCGACCCGGCGCGGGTGCGCCGCAACGACCCGGGCGACCCGCTCAAGTGCCCGGTCTGGCAGTTGCACGTGGTGTATTCGGACCAGCCGACCCGCGATTGGGTAATGAAGGGCTGCACCAGCGCCGGCATCGGCTGCCTCGAGTGCAAGCAGCCGGTGGTCGACGCCGTGCTGGCCGAGCAGGAACCGATGCGCGAGCGCGCCCAGCAGTACCTGGACGACCCGTCGCTGGTGCGCGCGATCGTGGCCGACGGCTGCGAGACGGCGCGCAAGCTGGCGCAGGAAACCATGCGCGACGTGCGCGAAGCGATGGGCCTGTCGTACAGCTGATGCATAGCGGCCTCGACGCTTCGCCGTGGGTGCGGCGCTTTGCCGGGCTGGTGCCGGCGGGCGAAGTGCTCGACCTGGCCTGCGGCAGCGGGCGCCATGCACGCCTGTTCGCCGGGCTCGGCCATCCGGTAGTGGCGCTGGACCGCGATCCGGCGGCGCTGGCCGCTGCCGCGGGGCAGGGGATCGCCACCATGCAGTACGACCTCGAGCACGAGGCCAGCGCCTGGCCGTTCGCGCCCGGACGTTTTGCCGGCATTGTCGTCACCAACTACCTGCACCGGCCGCTGCTGCCGCAACTGGCGCAATCGCTTGCGCCGGGCGGCGTCCTCATTTACGAGACCTTTGCGCTTGGCAACGAGCTGTTTGGCAAGCCGTCGAACCCGGCTTTCCTGCTGGCGCCTGGCGAGTTGCTGGGGCTGGCCAGCGTGGGCGGGCTGCGCGTGATCGCCTATGAGCTCGGCTTCGTGTCGCAGCCGAAACCGGCGGTCGTGCAGCGCCTGTGCGCGACTGGCCCGGATTATGCATATACCGGCGCCTTGCTCGACCATTTATCTGGTCAGGAATGAACCATAAGCGCGGGCTATCCGCTACAATCAAACTTTTACTCCCGGCACGGTCCACGAATTATGATTAAGGGCAGCATAGTAGCAATCGTCACTCCGATGTTCGAAGACGGCAGTCTCGACAAGGACGGCCTGCGCAAGCTGATCGACTGGCACATTGCCGAAGGCACCGATGCGATGGTGATCGTCGGCACCACGGGCGAGTCGGCCACGGTCTCTCCGGACGAGCACTGCGAACTGGTCAAACTGGCGGTGCAGCACAGCGCCGGCCGCATTCCCGTGATCGCCGGCACCGGCGGCAACTCGACCGCCGAGGCGATCGCGCTGACCCGCCACGCCAAGGAAGTCGGCGCCGATGCCTCGCTGCAGGTGGTGCCGTACTACAACCGTCCGACCCAGGAAGGCATGTACCGCCACTTCAAGGCGATTGCCGAAGCGGTCGACTTGCCGGTGATCCTGTACAACGTGCCGGGCCGCACCGTGGCGGACATGAGCAACGACACCGTGCTGCGCCTGGCGCCGGTCGACAACATCGTCGGCCTCAAGGACGCGACCGGCAACATCGGGCGCGGCATCGAACTGTTGCGCGACGCGCCGCGCGATTTCGCGGTGTATTCGGGCGACGACGCCACCGCGATGGCGCTGATGTTCTGCGGCGGCGCCGGCAACATCTCGGTGACCGCCAACGTCGCGCCGCGCGCAATGCACGCGTTGTGCGTGGCCGCGATGGGCGGCGACACCAAACGCGCGATCGAGATCAACAACCGCGTGCTGGCGCTGCACGCCAGGCTGTTCATCGAACCGAATCCGGTGCCGGTCAAGTGGGCGCTGGCGGAGATGGGCATGATGCCGGCCGGGCTGCGCCTGCCGCTGGCGCCGCTCTCGCCGCAATTCCACGATACCGTCCGCGCCGCGCTCGCCGAGTCGGGCGTCTACCCCCAGGCCTGAACCCGCGAGGGTTCGGAACCACAGATCTGAAATCGTAACGATATGACTATTCGCAAGAAAAACAAGCTGACTCACGCGGCTCAAGCCCTGACGCTGACCGCCCTCGCATTCAGCCTGGCAGCATGCTCGATGTTCGAATCGGGCAAGGTGGACTACCGCGGCGCCGCCAAGGCCGCTCCGCTGGACGTGCCGCCCGACCTGACCAAACTCGAGAAAGATAATCGTTACGCAATCCCTGACGGGCGCGGCGTGGCTACCGCGTCCAGCTTCCAGCAGGCGGCTGGCGCCCCGGCCGCGCCGGGCGCCTCCGGCGAGGCGATCGGCCCGTTGTCGAACGACAAGGTACGCATCGAGCGTGCCGGCAGCCAGCGCTGGCTGGTGGTCAAGGCGACCCCGGAACAACTGTGGCCGCAGCTGAAGGACTTCTGGCAGGACGCCGGCTTCGCGATCGACGCCGAATCGCCGACGACCGGCACCATGGAAACCAACTGGGTCGAGAACCGCTCGCGGATCCCGCAGGACTTCATCCGCCGCACCATCGGCAAGGTGTTCGACGCGGCTTACTCGACGGGCGAGCGCGACAAGTTCCGCACGCGCCTGGAGCGCCTGCCGGATGGCTCGACCGAGATCTACATCAGCCACCGCGGCGCCGAGGAAGTGCTGACCGGCGCCAACAAGGAAACCACCGGCTGGACCGCGCGCCCGAACGATCCGGGCCTGGAAGCCGAG
Organism: Massilia sp.; assembly: GCA_045810465.1. Classification (GTDB taxonomy): domain Bacteria; phylum Pseudomonadota; class Gammaproteobacteria; order Burkholderiales; family Burkholderiaceae_D; genus Telluria. Next base: position 3,257 of record JBJMVW010000195.1, read on the forward strand.
TTCCTGGGCCGCCTGGTCGCGCGCCTGACCGGCGCCACCAACGTCAAGGTTGCGCAGACCACGGTCGCCAATGCGCCGGCCGCGCCGCAGCACGCCAAGCTGCTGGGCAACAAGGTTGAAGTCGATGAAGGCTACGACCGCGCATGGCGCCGCGTCGGCCTGGCGCTCGACCGCGTCGGCTTCACCGTGGAAGACCGCGACCGCGTGCAGGGCATCTATTTCGTGCGCTACGTCGATCCGGACAAGGCCGACAAGGAAAGCTTCCTGAGCAAGCTGCTGTCGTTTGGCAGCTCGTCGGACAAGGCCAAGGAAGCGCAGCGCTACCGCGTGCTGGTCAAGGCGACGACGCCGGGTGCGGCCGTCAGCGAAGTGAGCGTGCAAAGCAACGACGGCAAGCCGGAAACCTCGGCAACCGGCGGCAAGATCCTCAAGCTGCTGAACGACGAACTGAAGTAATTCGGCGTCGCTCCAATAAGAAACCGGCCTGTTGGCCGGTTTTTTTATGCCCGCAACCCGTCATGCCGTCGTTCCCGCGGAGGCGGGAACCCATACTGCGCTGAAGCGCCTGCGGCCGGGTTATGGATTCACGCGGGGCCGCCGAGGATGCGCGGGAATGACGGCTCTGCGCTGGTCGAACCGGTTAGTACAGGCGAAA
>JBJMVW010000196.1:0-15899 GCA_045810465.1 Massilia sp.
ATCGCGCGATGCTGGTCGCCCGGGTACGGCGCGAAGCGGAACAAGAGTTACCGACCTTGACCAAGGCCGAGCTTGCCGAACTGCTGTTCGAGCAGGTCGGGCTGAACAAGCGCGAAGCCAAGGATATGGTCGAAACCTTTTTTGACGAGATCCGCAATGCGCTCGAGCGCGGCGAATCGGTCAAGCTGTCCGGCTTCGGCACCTTTCAGTTGCGCGACAAGCCGCAGCGGCCGGGCCGCAATCCAAAAACCGGGGAAGAGATCCCGATCACGGCGCGCCGCGTCGTGACTTTCCACGCCAGCCAGAAGTTGAAGGGCATGGTTGAAGAGACCAGCCCGTCGGCATCGATGGCGCGTGCTGCCTGAATAGTTGCCCATGAACGACCGTCCGAGCAAGTCTGACCTGACAGTGCTGCCGCCGATCCCGGCCAAGCGTTATTTCACCATCGGCGAAGTCAGTGAATTGTGCGGGGTCAAACCCCATGTGCTGCGCTACTGGGAGCAGGAATTTACTCAGCTTAAGCCAGTCAAACGCCGAGGTAACCGTCGCTATTACCAGCACCACGAGGTGCTGTTGATCCGGCGGATCCGCGAACTGTTGTACGAGCAAGGCTTCACGATCAGCGGTGCGCGCAACAAGCTCGACAACCGCGGCAGCGAACTCGCCGGGTTCGGCGAGCTTCCCATGGCCGACGAGGCGCCGGCCCAGCCGGGCCTCGATCCGGACATGCTGCGTGACGAGTTGTTGTCCATTCTCGACCTGTTGAAGCACGGTCCGCGGACCGGTTAACTCAGGCATTCGTGCTCCTGTTGTACCGCAGCGCCAGAGTGCTAGAATGTCACTTGCGCTTTGCTGGATCAACGCATGACAGTACCGGGCGAGAGGTTCAGCCTCGGCTCTTTCCTGTACCAGGAAAAATTAAGGGAAGACAATGATACGCGTTGCCATTTGTGACGACCACCAGATAGTTCGAGCAGGTTTCAAACAAATATTTTCGTCGTCCGGCGAGTTCGAAGTCGTCGCCGAAGGCGCCACCGGGCGTGAAGCGCTCGACATCGCGCGCCGCGAGATTTGCGACGTGCTGCTGCTCGATATCGCGATGCCCGACCAGAGCGGCATCGATATCCTGCGCACCATCCGCCAGGGCCAACCCAACCTGCCGGTCCTGATCTTGTCCGGCTACCCGGCCCAGCAATACGCGCTGAACCTGTTCAAGATGGGCGCCAACGGCTACCTGAACAAGGAGTGCGAGGCGGACGAGCTCAAGACCGCGGTGCGCACCGTGCACCAGGGCCGGCGCTATGTCAGCTCGCAGGTCGGCGAACTGCTGGCCCAAAGCTTCGACCGCGACCCCAACACCGCGCTGCACACCGAGTTGTCGGACCGTGAATTCCAGGTGTTCCTGCGCCTGGCCAAGGGCGCGACCGTGTCCGATATCGGCAACGCCCTGTCGCTGTCGATCAAGACCGTGTCGACCTACCGCACCCGCATCATGGAAAAAATGGGCCTGCAGTCGAACAGCGACCTGACCTATTACGCCATGAAAAACAACCTGCTCGACTAGTCCCGGGCGAGTGGGCGCGCGCACTGCGCGCCCGTCGCGCGGGGGCGCCGGCGCCGCCGTGTCGTCATCCCGCCATGCCCAGCGCACGGTACAGCCCGTGTCATTCGTGCGAAATGTTTCCGGTCTATAATCGACCGATCGTTGCGCGAAAGGAACTTGAGGATGACCCCCAGCGACCCTGCCTCCAGGCCAGTCCGTGGCCTGCCGCTGTACAAGACCCTGCTGTGTTTCGCCTGCGTGGCGATCCTGTTCGTCAACGGCTTCAGCCTGCTCGCCAACCTCGATGGCCTGAAAGCGGCCAATGCCTTGCAGGCCCAGAGCGCGCGCGTCACCGACGAGCTGCAATTCCTGAACCTGCTGATGACCGGCGCCGAAAGCGGCATGCGCGGCTATTTCCTGTCCGGTTCCGAGGCCAACCTGGGACCGATGCGCGATGCGCCGACTGCCGTTGAGGCCGAGTTCCGCAAACTGAATGCGCTGCTGGCCGACAACCCCTCGCAACTGAAGAACCTGGCCCAGCTGCGCACGCTGGTCGCGCGCCGGCTGGCCTCGATGGACCAGGCGCTGGCCGCCTACCGCGAGGCCGGCCTGCCCGCCGTGATCGCGCTGGCCGAAGAACCCGACCGCTCGCACATGGACGAGATCCGGCTGCAGGTCGTGATCATGACCAGCGAGCAGAACGAGCTGCTGGCCGCGCGCAGCAACGAGTTCTATGGGCAATACCGCCATGCGGTGCTGCTGGGCCTGGGAATCAACGCCGGCGCGATCGCCGTGATCCTGCTGTTCTACCGCCTGATCCGGCGCGGCTTCGCACTGCGGCTGGCGGCGGCGCGCGCGCTGCAGGACGCCAACGACCGGCTCGAGTCGACGGTGGCCACGCGCACCGAGCAGCTGTCGGTGCTGTCGCGCCACCTGATCCGGGTCGCCGAGGAAGAGAAGGCGCGCCTCGCGCGCGAGCTGCACGACGAAATGGGCGCCAACCTGACCGCCATCGGCATGGACCTGGCGAGCGTGAACGAGCAGCTGCGCGCCAGCCATCCGGAGCAGGCGGCGATGCTGGCGCGGGCGCGCGCGACCCTGGTCGATACCGTGCAGCTGAAGCGCCGCATCATCGAAAACCTGCGTCCCAGCCTGCTCGACAACATGGGTCTGGCCGCCGCGCTGCACAGCTACTGCGGCGATTTCGCGCGTATCAGCGCCATCGATTGCGAGGCGCTGATCGACGGCGAAGTCGACAACATCGCGCCGATGCAGGCGATTGCCTTGTTCCGCATCGTGCAGGAGGCGCTGAACAACGTCGCCAAGTACGCCAGGGCGCGCCACGTGGTGATGCACCTGGTGCGCGAAGCTGCCGGCCTGGCGCTGGAAGTGAGCGACGACGGCATCGGTATTGCGCCCGATGCGGTGACGCGGCCAAAGTCGCATGGCCTGCTGGGCATGCGCGAACGCGCGCTGCTGCTTGGCGGGAGCCTGAAGGTGGAACGGGGAGTGAACGGGGTGGGAACGTGCGTGAGCGCCTGGATTCCGATCCTGGCGCCGGGTGGCGATGGCGCCGCGGCCAGCCTTGATGCGGCGCCGGGCCTCGCGCCGGCATTGCCAGCGCAAGGCGCGGACCTCGCGATCAGCGTGCTACATCCAGCAGCAGCCGGTCATATTCCGACTTCGCCACCTTGTAGCACTCACCCGCGTACTCCTCAAGACCTTGGCGGTCAAGTACGGTGATGTTGCCGCGGCGGTACTGGATCAGGCCTTCGTCCTGCAGCTTGCCGGCGGCCGCCGTGATGCTCTCGCGGCGCACGCCCAGCATGATCGAGATCAGTTCCTGGGTCACTTTGAGTTCATTGCTCGGCGAGCGGTCGAGGCGGTCGAGCAGCCAGCGGCACAGCTTTTGTTCGATCGAGCTGTGGCGCCCGCCGACCGCGTTCTGGGCCATCTGGGCAAACAGCGCATTGGTGTAGCGCATCAGCAGCTGGGGCAGGGCGCCGCCCTGGTTGAAGGCGTCGCGCAGGTATTGGGTTTTCAGGCGGTAGCCGTAGCCGGCGCTCTGGACAATTGCGCTGCACATCGCGCGCTCGCCCATGAACAGCGACACGCCAACCACGCCTTCGTGGCCGACCACCGCGATCTCGGTGGTGGCGCCGTCTTCCATCACGTAGACCAGCGACACGATGGCCGTGGTCGGGAAATAAACGTGTTCGAGTTTGCTGCCGTATTCAAACAGTTCCTTTCCGAATGGCATAGGAACCAGTTCCAGGTGCTCAAACAGGGTTTCCAGGTCTTGGCGGGGGAGCGCGGCCAGCAGTTCGTTCTGCTGGGTGCCGCTGTAGCTAACAACTGGACGGGACGCAACTTTTAATTCCTCTTTGGACGAAGGAATCTGGTTTACCGACTTCGCTTTTTGCGTGGCACCACCAAGTTGAATGTTGTTCATTTTGTGTCCTCTTATCTCAAACGTACTGCATTTGGCGATCTTGCAAGGCTTGCTTCCTTTGCCTCATCGCGATGTGTGTACATTAAAGCTATAGTCCGGTGCCGAACATAAGATTAGCCGTCGCTACGGTGTAGGTCGTTCGCATAATGTTTTGTCAGTCCAGTCCTACTAGACGGATTTGCCTACCATCACCGGTTTTGCTTGAGGCCGGGAAACAAAATGCTCCATAATGCAGCCTCCAAAGCAGGGATCCTTTCGCATGCACGTATTACTGGTGGAAGACGACGCCGTCCTGGCCGACGGCCTGGCCCGTGTCCTGCGGGCGCAGGGCATGCAGGTCGAGCTGGCCGCCGACGGCCTGGTGGCTGACCAGCTGCTGCAGAACAGCCAGGCCGCGGTGGCGGTGCTCGATATCGGCCTGCCCGGCATCGATGGCTTCGAGGTGGTGCGGCGCCTGCGCGCCCGCGGCTCGACCCTGCCGGTGCTGCTGCTGACCGCGCGCGATGCGGTCGAGGACCGCGTGCGCGGGCTCGAGCTGGGCGCCGACGACTACCTGGTCAAGCCGTTTGCGACCCCCGAACTGGTGGCGCGGATCCGCGCGTTGGCGCGCCGCAACGCACCGCGTCCGGCGCTGCTGTCGCTGGGCCAGCTGGCGCTCGACATCGAGGCGCGCCGCGCGCGCGTTGGCGAGCGCGCGCTCGAGCTGTCGGTGCGCGAATGGGCGGTGCTCGAATACCTGCTGCAGCATGCCGGACGGGTGGTGTCGAAGCAGCAGATCATCGACGCGATCGAGCCGTGGGGCGACGACCTGACCCTCAATGCGGTCGAGGTCTACGTGTCGCGGCTGCGGACCAAGCTGGCCGACGCCGGCATCGCGATCCGCACCATCCGCGGTTTCGGCTATTTGCTCGAAGCGCTCGCATGAACAGCATCCGCCTGCGCCTGCTCAAGTGGCTGGCCGGGCCCATCATCGCCATCAACCTGGCCGGCGCCGGCCTGACCTACCTGCTCGCGTGGACCCCGGCCCAGGTCGCGTTCGACCAGGGGCTGCTCGACGCCGCCGCGGCAGTGGCGGCGCGGGTGCAGGCCGGGGCCGATCCCGCGCCCTGGCCGCAGGGGCCGCGCGGCGGCCTTGACGCCACCTGGTTCGCGGTCCGTGGCGCCGACGGCCGCCTGCTGTCGGGCGATCCCGGGTTCCCGCCGCTGCGCGCCGCCGGCCCCGCGCAGGCCTACGACGCCGAGCTGCGCGGCGAACCGGTGCGGGTGGTGGCGCTGGCCGCGGGGCAGGGCGTGCAGGTCGGCGTGGCCCGCACCGTGCGCACGCTGCGCCAGGTCCGCTCGGCGACCCTGCGCTCCCTGGCGCTGATCGAGGTCGCGCTGACGCTGGCCCTGGTGGGGCTGGTGTGGCTGTCGGTGTCGAACGGCCTGCAGCCGCTGGCGCGCATGCGCGCGCGGCTGGCGGCGCGCGACGGCGACGAGCTGGCTCCGGTCGCGCTCGACGACTTGCCGTGGGAGCTGGCGCCGGTGGTGGGCGCGTTCAACGACCTGCTCGACAAGGTGCAGGCCGGCGCCAGGGCGCGGCACGACTTTTTGGCCGACATGGCGCACCAGCTGCGCACCCCGCTGGCCGGCCTCCAGCTGCAACTCGAATGGCTGGGCGCGCGCCACGGCGCGGACCCGGAGACGGCGGCGTCGATCGGCCTGATGCGCCTGGCGAACGAGCGCATGATCCGCCAGACCAACCAGCTGCTGGCGCTCGCGCGCGCGAGCGAGGGCGGGGCCGGCAAGGCGCGGGTGGAAGCGCTCGACCTCGCGCAGCTGGTGCGCGAAGCGGTCCAGTATTTTGTCGGCGAGGCCGGCAGGAAGGGCCTCGACATCGGCTTCGAGCTGGAGCGCGCGCCGGTCGACGGCGACGCGTTCCAGTTGCGCGACCTGGTCGACAACCTGGTCGACAACGCGGTGCGCTACACGCCGGCCGGGGGCACGGTCACGGTGCGCTGCGGGGTTGACGCCGAAGGCACGTGGCTCGTGGTGGAGGACTCGGGGCCCGGGATCCCGGCCGAGAAACGGGCGCTGGTATTCAACCGCTTCGTGCGGCTCGACGACAAGACCCCGGGCAGCGGGCTGGGACTGGCGGTGGTGCGCGACATCGCGCTGGCGCACCGTGCGCGGATCGAGCTGGCCGACATGCCCGGCGCGCCGGGCATCCGCTTCACGGTGCGTTTTCCATCCGGCGCGTAGCGTGCGCTCCCGAGCGCACGCGTGACGTCGGCATCACGTTGCCCACGCCACCCCCACATCATCAATCCGCCGACGTGTAGCTGTAGGCGCGCTTGCGCTTCGAGTTGATGGCGGGCCGGATGCGCTGCGGGCTGATCGCGACACTGGCGCCGCCCGCGCCGTTGCTGCCTTTCTGAACGGCGCCAATCACCACCGTGACCACGTCCGACCCCACCGGCACCAGGTTGGCCAGCACCGGTGACGGCGGCAGGCCGCCGCCGACGAATGGCGACGAGCGCTGGCCGCCGCAGGCGCCCTGGACACCGATCGCACCGGACGCATTGAGCAGGTTGACCCAGTAGCCGCGCGCCTCCCCCAGGGTGGTCGAACAGGTCCCGGCCGCCGGCGGGATTGGCCGATTGGTGCTGAAGGTGACCATGCCGCCGGCGATCAGCGCCGAGGTGACGGTTTGCTCGCCCTTGCCGTTGGCGGTCAGGTTCATGAACCAGCCCTTCAGGCCATTCGAGGGCAGGACCGGCGGCGTGCCGCAATCGTCCTTCGCGCTGTAGTCCTCGAGCGCGTCGAGGTCCTGCACGGGGCTGGCGAGGGCCAGGGCGAGGTCGTCCTTGTAGACGTAAAAGCGGTTGGTCACGCCGGCGTACGGGTACTGCTCGTACAGCGGGTGCTCGCGGTCGCCGCTGCCGATCGCCAGGTAAACGTAGCCCTTCGTGGCGAGCAGCGCCGGCGCGAACAGGAATTTGCGCCCGCCGCCGGCGGTGCGCGCGACCGTGCGCTTGGTCCAGTCGACCGGCAACCGCTTGACGGGGCTGGTCGCGCCGGACACGAAGTCGACCCGGTACAGGTTGCCGCCGGTGTCGGCCGCGTAGGCGTAGTCGGGCATGCCATCGTTGTCGATGTCGACCATCGCGATGTCGGCCGCCACCGCGCGCTCGGTCTCGAAGCTGCGCACCACGGCGCCGGTGAAGGCGTCGAGGATGAAGATCGCGCCACCCTTCTTGCCGCTGCAGGCCGGGGCGCTGGTGTCGGCGTCCTCGCAGCTGTCGTAACCGCCGCCCATCACCACCACCGGGTTGGTCTCCGAATAGCCCTTGATGAAGGCCACGCTCGGCGTCGACCAGGTCTGCCCGATCGCGCTCATTTGGTCGGTGCAGCCGGTGTCGTTGGTCAGGTTGGGGCAGCCGGCCCGCCATTTGAAGGTCGGGTTGGCGCCGGGGCTGGTGACGTCCAGTGCGTAGACCATGCGCCCGCCGCGGCGCATGCTCGGGTAAATCCAGACCTTGGTGTTGTTGGCGTCCTGGTACACCCCGATCGAGCCGTCGAAGAAATAGTCTTTGGGTTTGGGCGTCGGCAGCACGTCGTCGGGCAGGTTCGGGTAGGACACCAGCGGCGTGTTGTCCATCAGGCGCGACAGGCGCGGGAAGAACTCCGGCGCCACGAACGCCCACTTTTCGACGCCGGTTTTGGCGGCGAGCGCGCGCAGCGTGCCGTCGTTGGCGCCGTAGTACACGGTGACACCGGCGTCGCCGTAATTGATCGGCAGCGGGCGCGAGTGGATCACGTCGCCGTGGATCGACTGCCGGGTCGTGGTCAGCTGGTTGCTTCCTTTTTCGTTGTTGACGTCCTCGCCGGTCATGAACTTGACCAGCTTGGCGTCCATGCCCGAATTGGCGGCGCTCAACGGCGCCAGGGCCGTCCCCGCCAGCGTCAGCACGGTGCGATTGACCGCGAAGCCGGTGCCGGTCCCGGCCGCCACATTACCTTGCCGCAGGATCTGGGCGGCGCCGCCTTTTTCGACGAACGGGCCGTCCGGCGCATCCGAATACTTGTTAAAGCCGCCGATGGTGCAGGGGCTGGCCGGGTCGGGCGTGACGCCCTTGTCGCTCCAGTAACTGCCGCTGTCGCTGGTCCAGGCGCTGGTGGCGCACGGCGTCAGGAAGCCGGTCACGCTATTGACCGCGGATTTGCCGTTGACGTCGCCCAGCTCCACATCCGCACCTTTTGCGATCAGCTGGTATTTTTTCAGGTTGCCGAACCAGCGCGGTTTGGCGTCGGCGTCCGGACGGAACATGCCGATGAACACCTCGTTCTGGTTCTGCGAGCGGTTCGTTGCGTTCACCGGCAACGCGGTCGAGGCGAACGCCGTGTTGACGGCCTGGATCTCGATCATGATCTCCTTGAGCGCGTCGACGATCGCCTGTTCGTTGTGCGCGGCGAAGTATTTGCCGCCGCCGGCCTTGGCCATGCCGAGCATCAGCGACGTGTGCGCGCCGTTTTGCTGCGCGTTGTAGACGTCGATGGTATAGGTGGTCACCGACGGGCGGATGGTGCTGCCGCCGACCGGGATGCCGCGGTCGTGCAGCAGGCGCGCCCACTCGTCGGCATTGTAGGGGTGGGTGTCGGTACTGGTGGTATCGGTCGGCACGTTGGTGATGATGGTATCGGTACCCACCACGCTGTAGCGGCTGGTGCCGGCCGTCGTGCAGGTGCCGGCATCGCTGGCCACCACGGCGCCGATCTGGCATTTATCGGTGTAGTCGGCGCAGACAGTGTCGAACTTGGGCAGCTCGGCGGCCGCCGCGGTGGCACTGGCGTAACACGCCGATGTCGCGCCCACGGTCGTGCTGGTGCTCACGCTCTTGGACGAAAAATTCGGCAAGCCGAGCTGCGTTACCGGGATCAGCTTGCCGCTCGCATCGGTGTTGTTGTTGAGCGTGTTGAGCAGGGCGGTGTTGGCCGCGCTGTCCGAGGTCGGTCCGCTCGCGCTGGGGTTGCCGATGAAGATCACGAAGGTCTTGCCGCAGGTATTGTCGGCCGTCAGCGGGGAGGCGAATTTCGTGTAGGGCGTGACATAGCCGCGCTTGTCGGCCTTGGTCGCGAGCACGGCTGATGGCGAATAGGAATTGGCGCCGGCCAGGTAGTTGTACACGTCGTACATCAGGTTGCCGTACGGTGTGCCGGAACTGTGCTTTTCGTCGGGGCCGTTGATGTTGCCGTAGATCGCGGTCAACTGGGAGGCGAAGCTGGCCTTGTTGTCCGCGTTCATCGGCACGATTGCCGAGCGGATGAAGCCGCCATCATCGGTAGAGCTGCCGCCGGTTACAAACTCCATCAGCCCGAGGCTGATCGTACCGTCGAGGTCGCCGATGACCGTCTTGATTGCGTTTGCTTCCGACTGGCCCTGGGCGAGGCCGCCCGGCCACTTCTGGTTCTCGCGCGACCAGTTCGCCGTGTTGTCGAGCACGATCAGGATACGTGGATTGACCGAGGTGCCGGCCGAGGCGCCGGTGAAGATGTCGATGTCGTCGGCGCCGGCCGGGAAGGGCGCGGCCGCCAGGCCGGCGCACAGGACGCCGGTCAGGAGTGTCGATAGTTTGTTGCGAATCATGGCGGGGCCTCTGTTCACGGAGTGGGGCAGTTCTTGACGATGTCTTCCTCGGGCGAGCGCATGGCGACGCCCTGGGTGACCTTGACCTGTGCGGAGGTTTGCATATCGGTCGCGACCGCCGTGACCTCCCACACCGAGTCGGCGCAGGAAGAATTGCCGGTCGCCGCGCCCGCCCTGCCGTAATCCTGGGAGGCGCCCATGGCGCAGCCGGCATCCTCGGCATTGGCAAGGTTGAGTGCGGTATTCTGGATCATCGGCGCCTTGACGCATTTCGGCGCCGGCGCGATGGTGACCTTGACGTCGTCCTTGCCGTCGCCATTGGTGTCGACGCAGCGCTGGTTCGGCGCGCCGCACGGGTTGGCCAGCAGGTTGCCCGGCGTTTCCATGAAGCGGGTATTGCTGATCGCTTCCTCGATGACTTCGCGCGCGGCGGCGGTCGCCTCGTCGCGCTGCTGCATGTTGGTCACGATCTGCAGGTTCGATTTGGCGAGGTTGAAACTGGTCAGGGCCACCAGGGTCAGCAGGACCAGCAGGATCAGCGCCGTGACCAGGGTGATGCCGCGTTGGCGGTGCCGGTGCGTCATTGCGGAATCCTCCTTCCGGCCGGGTTGGGCAGCGCCACCAGCGCCTGGAACACATGGCGCTTGTATTGGTCCCCAGGGGCGGGAATCTCGATCACCGCGCCATTCGCGGCGCGCCCCAGCTGATACGACTTGTCGTCGCTCCAGCCAGGCGTCTTGGAGGCGTTGCGGGCGAGCAGGTTCAGCTTGACCGAGACCGCGCCGCGCCAGTTGCTCACCGCGCAGGCCGTGGCGGCGCAACCGCCTGCCGTCGCCGGATTGGCGTTGAACTGGTCGGCCACGCCGTTGCCGGCGGTGGCGGGCAACAGGTCGAGGCCGTACTCGAGCTGCAGGTTCTCGATCCCTTCGGCCAGCGCCACGATGGTGTAGGTGGGCTTGCTGCCATCGCTGCCGAGCTCGGCGCGTTTGAGGGTCGGGATGCCGTCGCCGTCCTGGTTGTTGTTGGCGATGAAGTAGATGTGGGTCCGGTAGCGCCGGACCGCGGCCAGCCCGGTGCAGTTGCGCTGATGGCGGTTCAGGCTGCCGGTAGCCAGGTCGAGCGCATAGTAGCTGGCGCTGTCCATCGCATCGAGTTCGCTCGGGTTGTTGCACAGCGAGGCCTGGAAGAACGGGCCGCCGGCGCTCTGCGGCGCACAGCCCGGATCGCCGGCGATGCAGGTGCTGGCGCGGCGCACCACCAGCACGTCGGTGTTGGGCCGCACGTCCGCCAGGCAGTCGAGGCCGGTGGTAGCGTTGTCGATACCCTGCACCGGGAGCGCCAGGCCGGCCTTCAGGTCGTCCAGCGTGCCCGCGCAGGGCGCCGGCAGCGCGGCCGGGTCGGGCAGGGTGGTGGGGTCGAATTCGCCGTAGTAGCCGGCGTTGCGCAGGTCGACCGCCAGCAGGTCGAGCGCGAAGCGGCCGTTCTCGACCTGGCGGTTGGCCTTTTCGATTTCGGACTGCGCGCGGGTGTTCTTGACGAACATGAGCGACAGCCCGGCCAGCAGCGACAGTCCGATCGCCGCTGCGATCATCAGCTCGGGCAGCGAAAAGCCGCGCGCGGCGCGCAGGCGGGAGGGAAGGGGAAGTCGCATGGTGAGCGCCCTGTCAGTGGCAATTGGTCAGGCCGACCACGATCCGCACCGACATCGCGCGGCGGTAGGTGTCGGTGCCGTACTGGCCCTTGCCGCAGGATTGCGGCGGGGCCTTGGTTTCATGCAGGCCCTGCCAGGCCACGGTCACCAGGTACAAGGCCGGGATGCAGACGCCGGCCGCATCGTTCCTCGGGCGCAGCTCGGCAATGCAGCCGCGCGCGCCTTGCATCGCGCCGATTTTGGCGCCGGCCGCCGTCGTTTCGGAGGCGCCCCGCAGCGCGGCGCTCCACTCGCATTTGTCGCGCGCGGCGCCCGCCGCCAGCGTGGCGCAGTCGGTGGTGCTGGTGTCGCCGGTGCCAAGCGCGGTGGTGGTCACGTATGCGGCCGCGTCGCCGCTGTTGGCGGCCAGGCGCGCCTGCATGTCCTGCAGCAGCACCGAGGCTTGCGCGCGCTGGTACGACTCGACCGAGCCGACCTGGGCCTTGGCCTGGAACGCGGCAAGGCCGAGCAGGCCGAAGGCCAGCACCACCATCGTGATCAACACCTCGACCAGGCTCAGGCCGCGCTGGCGGCGATGGGGAATGGATGGAAGAAGGCCCATGCTCAGCACCCGGACGAGGTCTGGTTGGGGCGGCCGCCCAGGTCCAGCTTGATGCAGCGATGCTGGGCCTGGCCGGATACCGAGATGTCGAACGACGGCGTGGCGCCACCCTTGGTCCTGCCGTTCGCAAGGAACACCACGTTGTCCGGGCCGCTGACGGTGGCGTTCGGCACCGCGCCATGCGCCTCGATGTTGGCGCCGCTATTGGCCGGATCGGGAATGGTCCAGCCGCCCTGCCATTGGCGGGCAGTCGCCGGCACCAGCGACACCTCGGCGTTGCGCTTGATCGCTTCGCTGCGGGCGCGCACCAGCGATGTGTACAGCTCGCTGCTGGCGCCGCGCGCCCGCGCGCCGGCGATCAGCTCGCCGAACGCGGGCGCGGCAATCGACGACAGCACCCCCAGGATCGCGACGACCACCAGCAGCTCGATCAGGGTGACGCCGCGTGCGCGGCGAGGCGGACGCAGGCTTACCATTTGCCGCTCGGGGTACGCGCCCCCGCGTTGTCGATCGTCAGTTTGTCGTCGCCGGCCTGGCTGCCGCCGGCCTTGGGCGTGGCGGTGATCGTGAACGCCGGTGGAGCGTCGGTGACGGCGATCGCGATGTCGTATTTGGCGGTGACCGCCGTCGGGCTGGTCATGTGCAGGTCGGCCACGCTGCTGGCGTAGCTACGGGTGTCGGCCATGAACTGGGCTTCGGCCTGGGCCAGGTCGACCAGGTGCGTCTGCGCGGCGGCGCGGTTGCTCTTGACCAGGTATTTACCGTAGGCCGGGTAGGCGATCGCGCCGAGGATACCGACGATGGCGACGCACACCATCAGCTCGATCAGGGTAAAGCCGCGGGCAGGGCCAACTGGGCGGCAAGGACGGGAGCGGGTCATGTCAGGCTTTCTGCGGTCGCGACGGGTGGTGGAATGTTGCCCAGTATAAACTCTTAAGCTGTCATTTGCCTGAAAGAAAGCTGACGGAATGCTGACAAGCAGGGCATCCGCCGGGCGAATGCGTTTGCGCAGAACATTTGTAAAAATGCATGACAAAAGTCGACAACGAACGTAGCCTTTTGGTTACGCACGCATCAGCTCGTGGGTGTCTGCGGAGTAACCCTCACTAATCAATTAGCGGAGAAACCATGGCTTTGTTACGTGCAGCGGGCTGGCTCGGCGCGATGTTTGCGGCAGCCGGTGTCATCTCAATAGCGCAGGCGCAGACGGCAACCGACGACAGCGGTTACCGCAGCGCCCAGGATTTTCGTTCGTTTCAGGCGGCGGGCGGCGGCGAGGAAGAGCGGCCGACGGTGATGGGCCGGCTCGAGTGGCTCAAGGCGCGTTACGGGGCAAGCTTGCCGCCGGACTTCTCGCGCCGCATGGCCCAGGAGTTCTATAAACAACGCAGCAGCTACCCGCAGCTCGCGCCCGGCGCCGTGCCGCCGGCAGGCGTGCCGCGATGGCAGTCGATCGGCCCGACCCGCGCCACCAAGACCGAAAACGGGATCAAGCTGAGCGTGACCGACAGCGGCCGCGTGCGCAACATCCTGCCGCACCCGACCGACCCTAACACGCTCTACCTGCTGTCGTCGTCGGGCGGCATCTGGAAGACCACCAACTTCGAGGCGCCGTACCCGGCGTGGACCCCGATTACGGACAAGGTCATCACCACCAGCGGCGGCGCGGCGGCCCTTGGCCGCAATCCGCAAACCCTGTACTACGGCACCGGCGATCCGTTCGACGGCATCCCGCTGGTCGGCGGTGCGATGCTCAAGACCACCGACGGCGGCAACAGCTGGTCGCCGTTCGTGTTCCTCGGCGCGTCGGGCATGGTCACCGACATCAAGGTCGACACCCGCGCCGCGACCGACGTCGTGCTGGTCGCGACCGACACCGGCGTGTATCGCTCGGCCGACGGCGGCAACAGTTACACCAATGTGCTCAACCGCGGACGCGCGTGGAGCATCGCGCGCACCAACATCGGCTGGCTGGCCACAGTGGCCACCAGCGGCTACTACAGCCCGGCGGCGCTGTACCTGTCGAATGACGGCATCAGCTGGAGCGCGCTGCCGGCCCCGAACCTGACCGGCGGCGCCGGCCGCATCACGCTGGCCGTGGGCGCCCCCGGCGACAAGGTCGTGTATGCATACGCGGCGCGCTCGTGCGACGCCGGCTGCGACCAGAAGGACCTGTACCGGTCGGCCGACGGCGGCTATAGCTGGACCGCGCTGGGCCTGAACAGCAAGGCGCCGGTCAATCCGAACGAGGAAAACCCGACCATGGAGCTGATGGGCGGCCAGGGCTTCTACAACCACATGGTGGTGGTCGACCCGAGCGACCCGTCGCGTAACACCGTCTACCTCGGCGGCCAGCTCAACACCGGCAAGACCACCGACGGCGGCCAGAGCTGGCGCCTGCTGACCAACTGGCTCGGCCAGTTCGGCCTGGCCTACGCGCACGCCGACCACCACACGGCGGTCGTCTCGACCGCCGGGGGCAAGAAGCGTGTGATGTACGGCACCGACGGCGGCATCTTCGTCAGCAACGACGAAGGCGCGAGCTGGACCGACCAGAAGAACGTCGGCCTGGCCGACCACCTGATCTATTCGATGGCGACCTCCGGGGTCGACCCGAAAAGCGTGCTGGTCGGCCTGCAGGACAACGGTACCCGCATCCGCTCGGGCAACACCAGCGTGTTCAACCAGAGCAACGGCGGCGACGGCTTCGGCGTCGGCTGGAGCCAGTCGAGCAACGTGACCGCGCTCGGCAGCTATGTGTACGGCTACATTTACCACTCGCAGAAGGACCCGAACATCCAGCGCAAGTGGACCGACCCGGTCTTCGACAGCGCGACCTGCAGCTACAACGGCATCAATGCCTGCAATGCGTACTTCGTCACGCCGATCGCGACGCCCACCGCAATGGCTGACCCGGGCGGCAAGACCTACTTCACCAACACCGCCAGCCTGATTTACCGCACCGATGACGCCGGCGCTTCCTGGCGGCCGATCTTCAGCGGCAGCACAGCTTCGACCTGGGTGCGCGGCGCCTCGCACAGCGTCGCCGTCAGCCCCATCGACCTGAACCATGTGGCGGCGGTGTCGCCGGGCGGGACGATCCTGGTCACCGCCGACGGCGGCGCGCACTGGGCCCGCCGCAGCACGCTGGTGCCGGGCCACGTGGGCTTCAACAGCAGCATCGCATGGGCCAACAACGCGGTGCTGTATGTCGCTTCCGAAAACCCGTCCGGCCAGAGCGTGTGGGTGGTCAAATCGACCGACGGCGGCCTGACCTGGGCCGCCGCCAGCAGCGGCCTGCCGAACGTGCCGATCCAGAAGCTGCTGGCGGCGCCGAATGACCTGAGCGGTAACACGGTGTATGCGGCCACCTGGCTTGGCGTCTACCGCACCACCGACGGCGGCGCCAGCTGGAGCCAGCTCGGCGCCGGCCTGCCGACGGTCGAGGTGAGCGACCTGTACATGCCGGTTGACGGCAGCTTCCTGCGCGCGTCGACGTATGGCCGCGGGGTGTGGGACCTGCAGTTGCGCTAAGCCAGCAACGGTCCGGCGCCGCTGGACCGTCCTTCCGGGGCGGCTGCACCTGTGCGGCCCCCCGTCCATTCGGCCCGGAATTACGAGCGGATCGGGTTTGCTAAATTGAAACAACTATTTGATAATCTTGGCATCCATGGTGTGCAACCTGACGAATTTCGACGTTTTGGCGGAGGGTCGAAAGCGGCAGTCAGCGAAGGGCTGCAACCGGCCAGAAACGGACCTTCGCAAAAACGAGCCAACAAACTGACTATTTTCTTGCAATGACTCTTACCGCTACCAAGTCGAATTGGGTGAAAGAAGACCATTGGCGCGAATCGCACCTTGTAGCCGACAATTGACGGCTTATCTGGCACCACTACATGGAATCTAGCTCATGAATAGCGAGTTCATCACTTCTGTTCCATACCTTCACACGGAACGACTCATGCTTCGTGAATATCGACGGGAGGACTTTGACGTATTCGCAGCGCATTGCGCCGACCCTGTAAG
>JBJMVW010000197.1:0-5707 GCA_045810465.1 Massilia sp.
CCGGCCGCGGTCTTGTTGTCTGCTACAGGCTGCTTCTCGCCCTTGCCTTCGGTGTAGATGCGGTTCGCTTCCACGCCTTTGCTCTGCAGGTAGGCCTTGACGGCTTCAGCGCGGCGCACCGACAGCTTCTGGTTGTAGGCGTCGGTACCGATCGAGTCGGTGTGGCCAACGGCGATGATGACTTCCAGGTTGATGTCTTTCAGCTTCGCGCTCATGTCGTCCAGCGATGCCTTGCCGGCAGGCTTGAGCACGGCCTTGTCGAAGTCGAAGAACGCATCGGCCGAGTAGCTGACTTTTTCCGAGGTCGGGACCGGGGCTGGAGCCGGGGCAGGAGCCGGGGCCGGGGCAGGCGCTTCGACCGGTGGCGGCGGCGGTGCGACGCACTTGCCGTTTTCGAGCTTCTCAGGCGGCACGCACAGCGGTGCGTCGCAGCCCGGGGCTGCGTCGGCCGGGGTCCAGTAGCCGGTACGCCAGCACAAGCCGAAAGGATTTCGCGCGATCACGCCCCGCGCATCCTGGACGTAAGCGCTGTAAGGCTTCGGTGCCTGGATGTTAGTGGTCAGCGGCGCGTACGGCGGTGCGCTCTGCGCGAACGCGTCGCCCGCCATCGCGGCCGAAGCTGCGAGCATGAGGGTTGCAAATTTATTCATATTTTTTCTTCCTTTTCGGTGATATCCGTTGCAAAACGGCCAGTGATGGCTTGACATAGCAAGATACTAACACGCAGCCTGCCGTGCCTGTTCCGCATTGTGAAACAAGCAATTAACTTCCTGCCCATTTTGCCATATGGGTCAGATTCGCACGACCGGCGCTAAATCAAACGCAATGCATATTTGCGCGGGCGTTGTTTCTTCGCAACACGTCCTGGAATCAGGCGCAAGCGGCTTGACAAGCAGCCGGTCCGGCGTAGCGGGCGCTTCGGGGGCAATCGGCCGCGGCGCTGGCCGTGCCTCCAAATTGCGCTGATGCTATAGCGCGCGTGGTAAAATCGACGGCTTGCAACTCATAACCACAGCCTGAAAGCAGTCGACCCGCCCAATGGATCAATTCGCAAAAGAAACAGTCCCGATTTCCCTCGAAGAAGAGATGCGCAAGAGTTACCTCGACTACGCGATGAGCGTGATCGTGGGCCGCGCGCTGCCGGATGTGCGCGATGGCTTGAAGCCGGTGCACCGCCGCGTCCTGTTCTCGATGCATGAAAGCAACTACGTGTACAACCGCCCGTACGTGAAGTGTGCGCGCGTGGTGGGCGACACGATGGGTAAGTACCACCCGCACGGCGACGCGTCGATTTACGACACGCTGGTGCGGATGGCCCAGGACTTTTCGCTGCGCTACACGCTGGTGGACGGGCAGGGTAACTTCGGCTCGATCGACGGCGACAGCGCGGCGGCAATGCGTTACACCGAGTGCCGCCTCGACCGCATCGCCAACGAGCTGCTGGCCGACATCGACAAGGACACGGTCGACTTCCAGCCCAACTACGACGGCAAGGAAAAAGAGCCGACCGTCCTGCCGACCAAGATTCCTAACCTGCTGGTCAATGGTTCCTCGGGCATCGCGGTCGGCATGGCCACCAACATTCCGCCGCACAACCTGTCGGAAGTCATCAGCGGCGCGCTGCACGTGCTGAGCAACCCGGACTGCTCGATCGACGAGCTGATCGAGCTGATCCCGGCGCCGGACTTCCCGACCGCCGGCATCATCTACGGCGTCTCGGGCGTGCGCGACGGCTACCGCACCGGCCGCGGCCGGGTGGTGATGCGCGCCAAGACCCACTTCGAGGAATACGGCAAGGACGGCGGCCGCATCGCGATCATCGTCGACGAGCTGCCGTACCAGGTTAACAAGAAGTCGTTGCTCGAGCGTATCGCCGAGAACGTGCGCGACAAGAAGCTCGAAGGCATCTCCGACATCCGCGACGAGTCCGACAAGTCGGGCATGCGCGTGGTCATCGAGCTCAAGCGCGGCGAAGTGCCGGAAGTGGTGCTCAACAACCTGTACAAGCAGACCCAGCTGCAGGACACCTTCGGCATGAACATGGTGGCGCTGGTCAACGGCCAGCCGAAGCTGCTGAACCTCAAGCAGATGCTCGAGTGCTTCCTGTCGCACCGCCGCGAAGTGGTGACGCGCCGCACCGTGTTCGACCTGCGCAAGGCGCGCGAGCGCGGCCACATGCTGGAAGGCCTGGCCGTCGCACTGGCCAACATCGACGACTTCATCGCGATCATCAAGGCCGCGCCGACGCCGCCGATCGCCAAGACCGAACTGATGGCGCGCGCCTGGGACTCGTCCCTGGTGCGCGAAATGCTGCAGCGTACCGCGGAAGGCGGCACCGCCGGCGGCATCGAGGCGTTCCGTCCGGAGCACCTGCCGAAGCACTACGGCATGCAGGTCGACGGCCTGTACAAGCTGTCCGACGAGCAGGCCCAGGAAATCCTGCAGATGCGCCTGCAGCGCCTGACCGGCCTCGAGCAGGACAAGATCGTCAACGAGTACAAGGACGTGATGGCGCACATCGCCGACCTGCTCGACATCCTGGCCCGCCCCGAGCGCGTGACCACGATCATCGTCGACGAGATGGCGCAGATCAAGAACGATTACACCGAGAACGGCAAGGACGTGCGCCGCTCGACCATCGAACACAACGCCAGCGACCTCGAAACCGAAGACCTGATCACGCCGCAGGACATGGTGGTCACGCTGTCGCACACCGGCTACATGAAGGCGCAGCCGGTGTCCGAGTACCGCGCCCAGAAGCGCGGTGGCCGCGGCAAGCAGGCGATGGCGACCAAGGAAGACGACTGGATCGACCAGCTGTTCATCGCCAACACCCACGACTACATCCTGTGCTTCTCGAACCGCGGCCGGATGTACTGGCTGAAGGTGTGGGAAGTGCCGCAAGGCTCGCGCAACTCGCGCGGCAAGCCGATCGTCAACATGTTCCCGCTGCAGGAAAACGAGAAGATCACGGTGGTGCTGCCGCTGTCGGGCGACAACCGTACCTTCCCGGAAGACCATTATGTGTTCATGTCGACCAGCCTGGGCACGGTCAAGAAGACGCCGCTGCGCGACTTCAGCAACCCGCGCAAGGCCGGCATCATCGCGGTCGACCTGGACGAGGGCGACTTCCTGATCGGCGCTGCGCTGACCGACGGCCAGCACGACGTGATGCTGTTCTCCGACTCCGGCAAGGCGGTGCGCTTCGACGAGAACGACGTGCGCCCGATGGGCCGTACGGCGCGCGGCGTGCGCGGCATGAACCTGGAAGAGGGGCAGCAGGTCATCGCGCTGCTGGTGGCCGAAAACGAGCAGCAGTCGGTGCTGACCGCAACCGAGAACGGCTTCGGCAAGCGTACCCCGATCACCGAGTACACCCGCCACGGCCGCGGCACCAAGGGCATGATCGCCATCCAGACCAGCGAGCGCAACGGCAAGGTGGTCGCCGCGACCCTGGTCGAGCCGACCGACGAGATCATGCTGATCACGACCGGTGGCGTGCTGATCCGCACCCGCGTGGCCGAGATCCGCGAAATGGGCCGCGCGACCCAGGGCGTGACCCTGATTGCGGTCGAGGACGGCACCAAGCTGTCCGGGCTGCAACGGATTGTCGAGACCGACCTGGAAGAGGTTGAGCTGGAACAGCCTCCGGAGTAATAGCGACCTGTGGCAGAGTCGAAAAAACGGGGTCAGAGTTTTTTTTCGCGGCTTTATGCGAAAATTACTCTGACCCTTTTTTTTCGACGGCCCAAGGTCCAAAGCGGTCGCACACCTAAAGATCCAACTTAATTTCGATGACCCAACAAGATTCCATCTTCAACTTTTCCGCCGGCCCGGCCGTCCTGCCCAAAGAAGTCCTGCGGCAGGCCGCCGCCGAGATGCTCGACTGGCACGGTAGCGGAATGTCGGTGATGGAGATGAGCCACCGGGGTCCCGAATTCATCTCGATCTACCGGCAGGCGGTCGCCGACCTGCGCGAATTGCTCGGCGTTCCCGCCAATTACCAGATCCTGTTCCAGCAGGGCGGGGGACTGGGCCAGAACGCGATCATTCCAATGAACCTGGTGGGGCGCAAGGCGCAGCAGGCGACCATCGATTTCGTGCATACCGGTTCGTGGTCCGGCAAATCGATCAAGGAAGCGCAGCGCTACGCCAACGTGAATGTGGCCGCCTCCAGCGAAGCGAATGGCTTCACAAAGGTGCCGCCGCAACAGGGCTGGAAATTGAGCCGCGACGCGGCCTACCTGCACATCTGCACCAACGAAACCATCGATGGCGTGGAATATAACTTCGTACCCGAAGTGGGCGACACCCCGATCGTGGCCGACATGTCGTCGCACATCCTGTCGCGCGAAATCGACGTATCCCGGTACGGCGTGATCTTCGCCGGCGCCCAGAAGAATATCGGCCCGGCGGGCCTGACGCTCGTGATCGTGCGCGACGACCTGCTCGGGCACGCGCTGCCGATCTGCCCCTCCGCTTTCAACTGGCAGACCGTGGCCGAGCACGAATCGATGTTCAACACGCCGCCGACCTATGCCATTTATATAGCGGGACTGGTGTTTGCGTGGCTCAAGCGGCAGGGCGGGCTCGCCGCGATGGAGCAGCGCAATATCGAAAAAGCGCGGCTGCTGTACGAAGCGCTGGAGGCCGACGATTTTTACCAGAATCGGGTGGCCAAAGAATCCCGGTCGCGGATGAACGTTCCATTCTTCCTGCGCGACCAATCCCTGAACGACAAATTCCTGGCCGGCGCGAAGGCGCGCGGGCTGCTGCAACTGAAGGGCCACAAGTCCGTCGGCGGTATGCGGGCATCGATCTACAACGCGATGCCGATCGAGGGTGTGCAAGCCCTGGTCGATTATTTGAACGAGTTCGCCGGGCGTTAAGGCCTGCGGTGTTACCTGTAGGGTGGGCACCCCGTGCCCACGCGGACGCTGGCACTGTGCAAACGTCACGCGTGGGCACGGGGTGCCCACCCTACAACGGCCGAACAGCGGGAACCGATAATTTAAGCAGACAATGACAGACAAATTAAAACACCTGCGCGACCGCATCGATGCGATCGACGCGCAAATCCTCGACCTGCTGAGCCAACGCGGCCGCGTGGCCCAGGAAGTCGGCCATGTGAAGGCCGAAACCAGCGCTCCCGTGTTCCGTCCCGAACGCGAGGCGCAGGTCCTGCGCGACAAGGCCGAGCGCAATCCCGGCCCGCTCAAGGACCGCGACGTCCAGACCATCTTCCGCGAGATTATGTCGGCCTGCCGCGCGCTGGAAAAACGCGTGACCGTGGCCTACCTCGGCCCGTCCGGCACCTTCAGCGAGCAGGCCGTGTTCCAGCAGTTCGGCAGCGCCGTCGAAACCCTGCCGTGCGTGTCGATCGACGAGGTGTTCCGCGCCACCGAGGCCGGCACCGCCGACTTTGGCGTGGTGCCGGTCGAGAATTCGTCCGAAGGCGCGATCAACCGCACGCTCGACCTGATGCTCGGCACCACCACCATCATCAGCGGCGAAATCTCGATCCCGGTCCACCACAGCCTGATGACCAAAACCGGCAGCATGGAAGGCGTGAAGGTCGTGTGCGCGCACTCGCAGGCGCTGGCGCAGTGCCAGGTGTGGCTCAACCTGCATCACCCGACCGTGGAACGGCGCGCGGTGGCGTCGAACGCCGAAGCCGCGATCATGGCGAGCCAGGATCCGGCCATCG
>JBJMVW010000198.1:0-4227 GCA_045810465.1 Massilia sp.
ACGCCGGGGAAACTGCGCTGCAGGTGGGCCAGCATGGTCGCTTCGCGCGGGATGGCGCCCAGCAGCAGGTGCTCCATCTCGGCCGGCACGATGGTGTGGTAGATCGGGTTCGTGCGGGTGGTCACCGCGTCGACCGCGATCACTTCGCGGTTCTCCTGGGCGCTGTAGTACTTCGGGAATTCGCCGAACGGGCCTTCGGGTTCGCGCACCTTGGGCAGCAGCCTGCCTTCGATGACGATCTCGGCGTTGGCCGGCACGCGCACCTCGTTGGTCACGCACTTGGCCACCGGCAGCGGGGCGCCGTGCAGGGCGCCGGCGATTTCCAGTTCGTCGTGGTCGATCGGGGTGATCGCCTGCGAGGCCAGCAGGGTGAGCGGGTCGGCGCCGATCACCACCGCCACCTCGAGCGGCTGGTCCTGCGCCTCCGCCGCCTGGTAGAAAGCCAGCAGGTGCCGCGGCAGCATCAGGATCGCCATCCGGTCCTTGGCGTGCACCTGGATGCGGTTGATCGACACGTTCTGCACCCCGGTCGCCGGGTTGCGCGCGATGACCAGGCCGGCCGTGATGTAGGGGCCGTTGTCATGCTCGCTGTGGGTCGGGATCGGCAGCAGCGCGTGCAAGTCGAGCGGCTCGCGGTGCACCACCTGCTGGCAGGGCGCCGTCCCGGCCTCGACTTCGCGCCAGGGCAGCGGGTTGTCCGCGGCGTGGCGGAACGCGGCCAGCAGGCCGGACTGCTCGACGCCCATCGCTTCGGCGATCCAGGCGCGGCGCGAGACGAAGCCGGAGACGACCGGCACGGCATGGCCATCGGGTTTCGGGAAGTAGGCGGCCTGGCTGCCGTCGAGGCGCTTGGCAATCGCCGCCAGCGTATGCTTGAGCGGCACGCCGTCGCGGATCACGGCCAGCCGGCCGGTATCCTGCAGGTGGGCCAGCCATTCGCGCAGGTCGCGCGCCTTGCCGGCCGGGGAATCGATGTTCTTCATGGTGCTTATCCTTTGGGTGGAACGGGCAGGGCGTCGTACTCGCCGGCGACCAGCTTGCGGCGCAGGATCTTGCCGACCGGGGACTTCGGGATCTCGCGCACGAACACGTACTCGCGCGGGCGCTTGAAGTTGAGCAGGTCGGAGTGCTCGATGTGTTCGTTCAGTTCGTCCGCGCTGATGTCACAGCGTGCCTTGACGAAGGCGACCACCCGCTGGCCCCAGCGCTCGTCCTTCAGGCCGGCGACGGCAACTTCGTCGACCTTCGGGTGCAGCGACAGCACCGACTCGATGTCGACCGGCGAGATGTTCTCGCCGCCGCTGATGATCATGTCGTCCACGCGGCCGGTGACGAACAGGTCGCCGTCGGGGTCGATGTAGCCGGTGTCGCCGGTGAAGTACCAGCCGTCGCGGATCGATTTTGCGTCCGCGTCCGGGCGGTTCCAGTAGGCTTCGAAGGCTTCCTCACCCTTCAGTTCGCAGATGATCTGGCCTTCCTCGCCCGGCGCGGCTACCTCGCTCGGCGACTGCGCGTCGAGCGCCACCAGGCGGATGCGGGTGTTGATGCCGGCACGCCCGGCGCTGCCGGCCTTGCGGGTCGCGTCCTGGTCGAAGGCGAAGGTGAACACTTCCGAGGAGCCATAGTGGTTGACGAACAGCTCGGGCTTGAAGGTGTCGTCCAGGCGCTTGAGCAGGCCGTCCTGCATGGGCGCGCCGGCGAAGCCGAGCTTGGTGACCGACGAGATATCGGCGCCATTCTGCTCGCGCCAGGCGAGCATGTCGTGGTAGAGCGTCGGCACCAGGTACAGGCAGGTGATGCGTTCGCGTTCGATGTAGCGGAAGGCCGCCGCGCAGTCGAACTTCGGCACGCAGACGAAGGCGCCGTCGACCAGGGCCATCGCCAGCAGCGAGCGCACGCCCATGGTGTGGTACAGCGGCATGACCCCCAGCGTGCGTTCGCTGCGGCGGTACAGGTTCTGCGCCACGTGCCCGAGCGCGGCCGCGCGTTCGGCGCGGTGGCGGCGCGGGACGCCCTTGGGCTTGCCGGTGGTGCCCGAGGTGTACAGCATCAGCGAGATGTCCTCGCTGTCGGCGCGCAGGATCGGCGATGCCGGCGCATGCTCGAGCAGCTGCTCGAACTGCACGGTGCCGTCGGCGCCGCCCACCCCGATGCGGGTCAGGCGCGCTGCCGCCGGGCTGCCGATGACTGCCGCTTCGCTGACCGGCTCGCAGGCGATGGCCCTGGCTTGCGAGTCGGTCGCGCAATACTCGACTTCATCGGCCTTCGCGCGCCAGTTCAGCGGGGTGGCGATCACGCCCAGGAACTGGCAGGCCCAGTGCAGGGTCGCCATTTCGACGCGGTTCTGCAGCACGAGCATCAGGTGGTCGCCGCGTCCCAGGCCCAGCGTGGCCAGGCCGTCGGCGACGCGCTGTATGCGCTCGTACCACTGGGCGTAAGTCAGGCGCAGGTCGCCGTCGACGACGGCAAGCGCATCGGGATTGCGCTCCACGCTCTGCAGGAATGTGCGTCCGAGATCCAGCACGATGTTCTCCTCTTGTCTAGGTATTCATGCATTGACCAGGTCGGCCTCTTCGGCGGGACCGATCCCGGCGTGGCCGGCCGTGTCCGGGGCCAGCGCCGCGCCATGCGGCCTGCCGAGGCGCTCGGCCGCCGTTTCCAGCACGGCCTTGACGATGTTGGTGTAGCCGGTGCAGCGGCACAGGTGGCCGGACAGCATCTCGCGCACCTCGGCTTGGTTCGGGTCCGGCTTGCGCTTGAGGTAGTCGGCGCACGACATCAGGATCCCGGCGGTGCAGAAGCCGCACTGCAGCGCGTGATTGCGGCGAAAGGCTTCCTGCAGGTCCGACAGGCCGTCGTGTCCGCGGTTCAGTCCCTCGACGGTGTCGATCGTGCGCCCCTCGGCCTGGACCGCCAGCGTCATGCAGGCGCGGCCGGCGACGCCATCGATGTTCACGGTGCAGGCCCCGCACACGCCGTGCTCGCAGCCGACGTGGGTGCCGGTCGCGCCCAGCTCCTGGCGCAAAAAATCGGATAACAGGGTCCGCGGCTCGCAGATGCCGCTGCGCTGCTGGCCATTCAGGACCAGCTCGATGCGCACGACGTCGCCTTTACGGTAGGTCTTCATTGGATTGCCTTGTAAGCTTTGTCGATGGCGGCGCGCCCCAGGTGGCGCACCAGTTGCCGCCGGAATTTGGCGGATGCGTGATGGTCGTCCCTGGCCCCCAGCTCCCAGGCGAAGTCGTTGATCGCCGTGTCAAGGTCGGACCCGGCGGCAAGGGCCTTGCGATCCCAGGCCTTCATGCGCGGGCGGTCCGAGACGCCGCCGACCGCCAGCCGGACGCCGTCGGCGTCGGCCACGGCGGCCACCGCGCAGATTGCAAAGTCGCCGTGGCGGCCCGAGAACTCGTCGAAGGCGACCCCCTGGCCGGCCGCGATCAGCGGGTAGCGCACTTCCTCGACCAGCTCGTCGGGCGCGCGCGCCGTCATCAGCATGCCCTGGAAGAAGTCCTCGGCGGGGAGGGTCCGGCGCCCGCGGCGGCTGCGCAGCACGACCTCGCCTTTCAATGCCAGCAGGGCCAGCGGCAGTTCCGCGCTGGGGTCGGCATGGGCGATCGAGCCGCACACGGTGCCGCGGTTGCGGATCTGGAAGTGCGAGATGTGCGGGAAGGCCTGGGCCAGCAGTGGCACTTCCTGGGCCAGGGTCGGGCGCCACTCGACGCTGCCCTGGGTCGCGGCGGCGCCGATCGCCAGCTGGCCGGCACCTGGACGCACGTAGTTCAGGTCCGGCACGCGCGCGATGTCGATCAGCACGCTCGGCTGGGCCAGGCGCAGGTTCAGCACGGCCATCAGGGACTGGCCGCCAGCCAGGATGCGCGCATCCTCGCCGGCGTCGGCCAGCAGGTTCACTGCTTCTTCGGCGGTGTCCGGGCGCGCGTAGTCGAAGGCTGGTGGTTTCATCGCTTAAGTTCTCCATTTGCTCGGAACAGGGCCAGCAGGCGATGCAGCCAGCTGCGCTTCGGCACGGCCGCTGGCGCGCCGCCGGCCACCGTGGCAGGGCCGCCGGCTTCACGTCCCAGTTGTTCGAACAGCTGGTTCAGCACGATCTTTGCCGCGCCTTCCAGCATGCGGCTGCCGACCGCCGCGACCTTGCCCGACACCTCCGCCGAGTAGTCGTAGCGCAGCAGGGTGCCGCCGCTGGCGGGTTCCAGGGTCACCAGGCCGCTG
>JBJMVW010000199.1:0-17018 GCA_045810465.1 Massilia sp.
CGAGGGCGAGGCCCTGGCCACCCTGGTGGTCAACAACATCCGCGGCATCCTGAAGACTTGCGCCGTCAAGGCTCCTGGCTTCGGCGACCGCCGCAAGGCCATGCTGGAAGACATCGCTATCCTGACCGGCGGCCAGGTGATCGCTGAAGAAGTCGGCCTGACCCTGGAAAAGGTCACGCTGAACGAACTGGGCCAGGCCAAGCGTATCGAAGTCGGCAAGGAAAACACCATCATCATCGACGGCGCCGGTGCCGGCGAAACGATCGAAGCGCGCGTCAAGCAGATCCGCGTCCAGATCGAAGAAGCGACCTCCGACTACGACCGCGAAAAGCTGCAAGAGCGCGTGGCCAAGCTGGCCGGCGGCGTGGCAGTGATCCGTGTTGGCGCTGCGACCGAAGTCGAGATGAAAGAGAAAAAAGCACGCGTGGAAGACGCGCTGCACGCTACCCGCGCTGCCGTTGAAGAAGGCATCGTCCCGGGCGGCGGCGTGGCGCTGCTGCGTGCCCGCGCGACCCTGAACATCAAGGGCGACAACCCGGACCAGGAAGCTGGCATCAAGATCGTCCTGCGCGCAATGGAAGAACCGCTGCGCATGATCGTCCAGAACGCCGGCGAAGAAGCGTCGGTGGTCGTCTCGAGCGTGCTGGCTGGCAAAGGTAACTACGGCTACAACGCCGCCAACGGCACCTACGGCGACATGGTCGAAATGGGCGTGCTGGATCCGGCCAAGGTCACCCGCTCGGCACTGCAGAACGCAGCGTCGATCGCCGGCCTGATGCTGACCACCGACTGCATGGTCTCCGAACTGGCCGAAGACAAGCCAGCCGGCGGCATGGGCGGCATGGGTGGCATGGGCGGCATGGGCGGCATGGACGGCATGATGTAATTTGCGGCACGGGCCGGATCGAACCGGCCTGGTCCACATCAAAAGCCTGCAGGGTTTGCGCCTTGCAGGCTTTTTTTATGCGCGGTGCAAGGGGCTACGCCATGGCTGCGGCGGTTCTGGTTGAACGCGTGGGCAGAAGACCTGCCCACCCTACCGCATTCCAGTAGGGTGGGCAGGTTCACTGCCCACGCGGTCAATTTGGCCTGCAGCAACAACAATTGCAATTAATGTATGCCTGCGCGAAGAGCGCGGCCTTGTTGCTGCCCCTGTACGCTTGGTTTAGTATGGCCACAAACTAAAACCAGAGGCCCCCATGTCCAAACACGGCAAACTGAAATTGCTGGCCCTGCTCCCGGCATTCGCACTCGCCTGCGCCCTGCCCGCCTGCAAGGGCGAAAGGCCGTCCTCGCCGCCAAAACCGAAAACCGAGGCCCCTGCGGCGCGTACCAGGGACGCCGCAATGGCAGACCTGATGGCGCTGCCGGAGCTGAAGGCATGGTCGGCGCAGATCGAAAAGGCGTCCGGCGGCGCGACGCACCCGGCCCTGGTCGAGGATGATCCCGAACCCAAAACGATCGATGGGAAAAAGTACTGGCAGTTCAGCTTTGTCGAGAATGCCAGGGATGCCGCCCATCGCTGGGAGAGCTTCCTGGTGGCGCAGTCGGGCACCGAGATCCTGGTCGAGGACTTCGCGACCGATACCCCGCTGACGCTGGAACAGTGGCGGCGCGACCGGCGCCCCTCGGAGCGCACCGCCGCGCAATAGCGGCCGCCGTCAGTTCGCCTTTCCGAACCAGGCGCCGTACGCCGGCAGCGTAACGCGGCCGTTGGCGGCGGCGCCGGGCAGGCCATGGCCGGTGAAGTCCGCGGCCCCGCTGGTGGCCGGCCAGTCGAAGCTGACCGGCTGGTCCGACAGGTTGAAGGCGGCCAGCACGCCAGGCTGGCCCTCGAGGTCGCGGCGCAGCGCCAGCACCGGCTCGGGCGCGTCGAAGAACGCGATGTCGCCATGCGTGAGCTGCGGCTGCGCGCGGCGCCATGCGATGAAGCGGCGCGCGAAATTGAGCGCGGAATCCGGATCGCCTTCCTGTGCCGAGGCGGCGGCCGCAAGGTGCGGCGCGGCCACCGGCAGCCACGGCTTACCGGTCGTGAAGCCCGCGTTCGGCGCCTCGCTGGTCCACGGCATCGGCGTACGGCAGCCGTCGCGGCCCTTGAATTCAGGCCAGAAGGTGATGCCGTACGGGTCCTGCAGCAGTTCATACGGTACGTCCGCTTCGACCAGCGCCAGCTCGTCGCCCTGGTATAGGCACGGCGTTCCCTTCAGCGACAGCTGCATCGCCAGCACCAGTTTGCCCAGCGCCGGGGCCGGTTGCGCGCCGCCCCAGCGTGTCATCACCCGGATGCTGTCGTGGTTACCGACCGACCACGAGGCCCAGCCACCCTTCACGCGCGCTTCGAACTCCTCCACCTGCTGCCGGATGTGCGCGGCCGAAAACTGCGGCGTGAGCAGGTTGAAGCTGTACGCCATGTGCAGCTTGTCGCCGCCCGCCGTGTAGTCGGCCATCACCGCCAGCGAATCGTCGGCCCCCACTTCGCCAATCGAAATCGCGCCGTACTCGTTGAGCAGCGCGCGGATCTTGCGCAGGAATTCGAGGTTCTCGGGCTGGGTCTTGTCGTGCACGTGCGCCTGCATGCCGTACGGGTTGACGTCGGTGACGGTCGCGGTGTCGCGCCTGGTGGCCGGTGGATTGCTGCGCAGCTGGCGGTCATGGAAGTGGAAGTTACAGGCGTCCATGCGCACGCCGTCGACGCCGCGCTCGAGCCAGAAGCGCAGGCTGTCGAGGTGGGCCTGCTGCACCTCTGGGTGATGGAAGTTCATGTCCGGCTGGCTGGCCAGGAAGTTATGCAGGTAGTACTGGCGGCGCCGGCTGTCCCACTGCCACGACGAGCCGCCGAACACCGACAGCCAGTTGTTGGGCGGGTTGCCGTCGGGGCGCGGGTCGGCCCACACATACCAGTCGGCCTTGGGATTGTCGCGGCTCTTGCGGCTCTCGGCGAACCACGGATGCGCCTCGGCCGTGTGCGACATCACCTGGTCGATCATGATCTTCAGCCCCAGGCTGTGCGCCCTGGCGACCATCCGGTCGAAATCGGCCAGTGTGCCGAACAGCGGGTCGACGTCGCAGTAATCCGAGATGTCGTAACCGAAGTCCTTCATCGGCGACTTGAAGAACGGCGACAGCCAGACGATGTCCACGCCCAGGCTCGCGATGTAGTCGAGCTTTTTGGTGATACCGGCCAGGTCGCCGACACCGTCGCCGTTGGTGTCGAGGAAGCTGCGCGGATAAACCTGGTAAATGATGGCTTCGCGCCACCACTGCGCCTTGGCGTTGCTGGGGGTGTGGGTCATGACGTTGTCCGGCTGATACGCTAATTGTAGAGAATATACAGGAATGAATGCAATTCTACAAATTCCCGCCGGAACCTGCAATTTACGGTTTTTCCTTTTGTTTCCATATACTTACACTGCATCTACCGCTTGCGATGCGCAGCGCAACAGTAGTCAAACTACAGGAATGGATGAGCTTGATAGCCAAGCGGATCAACGGCTGGTTGAACGCGTGGGCGGGAAGACCCGCCCACCCTACCCGCTACTGTGCGCCCCCCCTCATACGCGTTTCGGCGCGCTTAGATATCCAGGTGCGAGATCAGCAGCCGGCGCTTGTCGGTATCACCCTCGCCCGCCGCCTCGCCCTGGGGACCGAGCGAAATCCCGACCGCCATGATGTCGATCAGTAGCAGCTGCAGGATCCGCGAAATCATCGACAGGAAGGTCGTGCTGTCCTCGCTGTGATCGACCGCCAGGCAGACCGTCGCCTTGCGTGCCAGCGCCGATTTGCTGCTGGTGATCGCGATCACGTCCGCCCCGGCCGCGCGGGCCGTATCCACCGCCGCCAGCAGTTCCGGCAGCTGCCCCGAGGTCGAGATCGCGATCACCACGTCGCCCGGCTTGAGCAGCTCGGCCGATAGCGTGAACAGGTGCGAGTCGCCGTACGACGAGGTCGGGATGCGGAAGCGGACGAACTTGTGCTGGCCGTCCAGCGCCACCACGCGCGCATTCCCCATCGCGTAGAACTCGATCTTGTTCGCGCGGCGCAGGATCTCGATCGCGCGGTCGATCGAGTTCACGTCCAGCTGGTCGCGGAACTTCAGGATTGCCGATACGGTGTTGTCGATCACCTTGGCCGACAGGTCGTGCGTGCTGTCGGTCACGCGTACCTGGCTATGGCGCACGGGGATGGTGCCGGTCAGGCTGCCCGCGAACTTGAGCTTGAAGTCGGCCAGCCCGGAAAAGCCGAGCGAGCGGCAGAACCGGATCACGGTGGGCTGGCTGACGTCGGCCAGGCGCGCAATCTCGGCGATCGGCTCGCCCAGCACCTTGCGCGGATGCTCGAGCACCAGCGTGGCCACGCGCTGCTCGGCCGGCGACAGTTCGTGCTGCAGGTGCTGGACGCGCTCCATCAGCGTGTTGGCGCCGCTGCGTCCGCGCAGGTGTTCGGACAGGATCGCGGCGACGCCATACAGCGCCGGGTTGGGGGTCATGATCACGTAGGTCGGGATCTGCGCGATGTAGTCGGTGAAGCGGCCCTTGGCCTCGAAGCGCGCGCGGAACGGCGAGCTGGCGAACCATTCGGCGATACGCGGCACGATGCCGCCGCCGATGAAAATGCCGCCGAAGGCGCCGAGCGTGACCGCCAGGTTGGCCGCCGCGCCGCCAAGCATGCCGGCGAAGCACTCGAGCACCTCGAGGCACAACGCGTCCTGCTGCTCGAGCGCGGCGCTGACGATGTCCGCGGCGCTGCGCGCAGGCGCCGCGACGCCATTGCGTTCGGCGAGCGCGCGGTGGATCAGCTCCATGCCGGGACCGGAAATGAGCCGTTCGTTCGATACGTGCGGCCACTCGCGCCACGCGTACTGCAGGATCGCGAACTCGCGCTCGTCGGCGGGCGCGAAGTTCACGTGCCCGCCTTCGCTGCCGAGCGTGACGAAGCCGTCGACGGTCGGGATCACGCCCGAGACGCCAAGGCCGGTGCCAGGCCCGAGCACGCCGGCGACCGCGTGCGCCTGCGGCGCGCCGCCGCCCACCTGCAGCAGGTCTTCGGGCTTGAGGCCCGGAAGCGCCATCGCCAGCGCGGTGAAGTCGTTGACGATCAGGAGCGTGGACAGGCCCAGTTCGCGCCGCACCGCGTCGGTCGAGAACTGCCAGTCGCGGTTGGTCATGCGGATCATGTCGCCGCTGATCGGGTTCGCGAGCGCGAACGCGGCGTGGTTGATACGCACGCCCGCATGCTGCGCGAGGTAGGCGTGCAGCAGCGGTACGATGCCGGGGTAGTCGTCGCACAGCAGCACCGCCACCGAGCGCAGCACGCCCGGGGCAGCCTCCAGCGAAAAGCGGGCGTGTGTCGCGCCGATGTCGGCCAGCAGCCGCGGGCCGTCGCCATACGCGCTACGGGTGTGCTTTTGTTCGGTATCGGATGTCATCGTGCTCAATCGAGGCGGGAGCGTGTCCCGGATGGCGCGTAGGATACCATTGATTGATTTGCACCAAACAGCCTACTTCAGCCCCGCGAGCCCTTTGAGCAGCGCCTGGTGGAAGGCTTCCGGGTCCTGCTCGAGCGTACCTTAGCCGAACTCAGTCCTGCCCGATCAGCACGATCGGATTGCGCGTGTCGAACTGTACCTTCCCGCCCGCGACCACGGCGGTCCGGCCCGAGTACCAGTCACGCACCGTCTGGCCGTCCATGAATACGCCGGCCACCGAAACGGGCGTCGGCTTGTCGGCCGGGAGGTCGAGCGCGACCACCACCCGGTCGCTAATGCCATTCTTCTGGTAGGTGCGTTTGAAGGTGTACGGACGCGCGGCGAGCATCTGGTGCACGCCCGCGCCCACCGCAATGTGCGCCTGGCGGAAGCGTCCCAGCCGCGCCCAGTAGTCGTGCACGTCCGCCACCCGGTAAGTCCCGCGCTGCGCGTTGGCAGCCAGTTCGTCCCAGTTCATGAACGAACGCAGGTTGGCATCGCCCTCGGCGCCTTCGACCTTGAGCAAGCGCGCGGTCTCGTCGCCATAGTAGACCTGGGCCTGTCCCGGCGCCAGCAGCAGCTTGTTGGCGGCCTCGAACGGATGCTCGCGCAGCGCGTCGAACGGGGCGCCATCATCATGCGAGCTGACGTAATTGAGCACCGACCCGCCCTGCAGCGGCCCGTTGAGCGCCGCCGAATAATCGGAGAACAGCTTTTCGTAGCCCTGGCGCGCATCCGACTTCATGCTGAAGTTGATCATGCTGTCGAAACCGTTGGCGAAGTAGTCGACCAGTTCGCCGCCGCCGACGTCGAACTTGCGGCCATGCCCGATCGAGTAGCCATACACCTCGGCAGTCATGAAGAACGGCGTATCGCCAACGCGTTTTGCCGGGTTGGCGCGCTTCCAGTCCTCGTAAGCCTTGCTTGCCTCCTGCTTCAGGTCCTTCCACACGCCCGGCTCGGTGTGCTTGACGGTATCGGCGCGGAAGCCGTCGATGCCGTATTTGCGCACCCAGTCGGCGTGCCACTTGACCAGGTAGTAACGCGGCGCGCGCGGGTAGCCGGTGCGCCTGAAGAAGTCGTCGAGCTCCTTCACCTCACGCTCGTAGCGGCCCTCCCTTTTCCATTTCGCGGCCAGTTCGGGAGGCAGCGCGACATTGGCGTTGCTGTCGGTACGGATGTCGGGCAGGTTCTTCACCAGCGTGCAATCGGTCGTGGTGCGCGCATCCTTGTAGGTGCAGGTGGGACCGGTGCGCACCCAGCCGGCCGGCCAGGCCGGGTCTTGCGCCGTCACCGGGCCGGTATGGTTGACGACCACGTCGAGCAGCACGCGGATGCCGTTCGCGTGCGCGGTGTCGACCAGCGCGCGCATGTCTGCCTCGGTGCCGAGGTTGGCGTCGATGGCGGTAAAGTCGCGCGCCCAGTAGCCGTGGAAGCCGTAGGTCTTGCCCGAGCCTTCATCGGTGGCGCTGTGGATCTGCTCCACCGGCGGGGTGATCCAGATCGCGTCCACGCCCAGGTCCCTGAAGTATCCTTCCCTGATCCTGGCGGTGATGCCGGCCAGGTCGCCGCCCATGTAGCCGCGCAGCTTGGCCGCGTCGTCGCGCCGCCCGTAGGCGTGGTCGTTGGCCGGGTTGCCGTTGTTGAAGCGGTCCGTCAGCAGGAAGTAGACGGTCGCGTTCTCCCACGCGAAGGGCTTCTGCGGCCCGCCGCCGGACGGCGTCGCGGCGGAGGCGGTAGCAAACGCGAGCAGCAGCGCAGCGGCAAGGGCGGGTAGTTTCATTCAGGGGTCCTGTGGTCGGGTTGGTGGATGGATCAGGTAATCACGGTGGGCCGATCGCGGCCGGTGCGCTTGCGCAGCTCCGCGACGCCGTCGGCGATCGCGGCCAGGGCCGCAAGCGCTTCTTGCGTTTCCAGGCCATGCCGCGACGGCTCCGATTCGTAACGTTCAAGGTACAGCCTGATGGTCGCGCCCTCGGTGCCGGTGCCCGACAGGCGGAACACGATGCGCGAGCCGTCGACCATGACGATGCGGATGCCCTGGTGGCTCGCGATCGACTTGTCGACCGGGTCGGTATAGATGAAGTCGTCGGCCAGCGCCACCCGGTAGTCACCCAGCTCGCGTCCGTCCAGCGCCGGCAGCCGCGCGCGCAGCACGTCCATCATCGCGTGGGCAGCGTTCGAATCGACCGCTTCGTAGTCGTGGCGCGAATAGTAGTTGCGCCCGAAACGGGCCCAGTGTTCACGCACGATCTGTTCGACCGGTTTGCCGGTCGCGGCCAGCATGTTCAGCCAGAACAGCACCGCCCAGACGCCGTCCTTTTCGCGGATATGGTCCGAACCGGTGCCGTAGCTCTCCTCGCCGCACAGGGTGGCCAGTCCGGCGTCCATCAGGTTGCCGAAGTACTTCCAGCCGGTCGGCGTTTCGAAGCACGGGATGCCGAGCGCCCCGGCCACCCGGTCGGCCGCGGTGGACGTCGGCATCGAACGCGCGATGCCTTTGATGCCCGCGCGGTAGCCCGGCGCCACGGACGCGTTGGCGGCGATGATCGCCAGGCTGTCGGACGGCGTCACCGCGATGCCCCGCCCGACGATCATGTTGCGGTCGCCGTCGCCGTCGGATGCGGCGCCGAAGTCGGGCGCATCCGGCGCAGCCATCAGCGCGATCAGCTCGGCGGCGTTGACCGGGTTGGGGTCGGGATGGTGGCCGCCGAAGTCTTCCAGCGGCTCGGCATTGATCACGGTGCCGGCTGGCGCGCCGAGCATGCCCTCGATGATCGCCTTTGCGTACGGGCCGGAGACGGCGTGCATGCCGTCGAAGCGCATCGTGAAGCCGCGTGCGAACAGGGCGCGGATCGCGTCGAAGTCGAACAGGCGCGACATCAGCTCGGCGTAGTCGGCCACCGGGTCGATCACCTCGACCTCCATCTGTTCGATTCGGGTGGTGCCGATCATATCGAGGTTGATGGGCGGGGCGTCGCTGATGCGGTAATGGGTGAGCGTCCGGGTGTTCGAAAAGATCGCCTCGGTGATTTTTTCGGGCGCCGGGCCGCCGTTCGCGATGTTGTACTTGATGCCGAAGTCGCCGTGCGGGCCGCCCGGGTTATGGCTGGCCGAGAGCACGATGCCGCCGTCGGCGCCGCGCTTGCGGATCACGCAGCTGACGGCCGGCGTCGACATGATCCCGCCACGCCCGACCAGCACTTTGCCCACGCCATGCGCCGCCGCCATGCGCAGGATGACCTGGATGGCGGTGCGGTTGAAGAAGCGGCCATCGCCCCCCAGCACCAGGGTGATGCCATCGCAGTCGCCCAGCGTCTCGAAGATCGCCTCGACGAAGTTCTCGAGGTAGCCGGGCAGCTGGAATTCGGTCACCTTCTTGCGCAGGCCCGAGGTGCCGGGACGCTGCCCGGCGAACGGCGTGGTCGCCACGGTATGGATTGTCATTCTTCGCTCCTGTCTGAGAATGTCGCTAACGGTGTATGTTGACAAACCGCTACGATACGACAGGCGCGAAAATGATGGCGCAGATTAGCGGTCGACCTTGTCGGAGACGAACAGCGTCAGCACCGCCGCGAGCAGCATGCTGGCGCCGCCCAGCACCAGGGTCTGCACCGTGTGGCCATCGAACAGGTGTTTGGTCACCAGGCCAAGCAGCAGGCCGCTGCAGATCTGCGGGATCACGACGAAGAAGTTGAACAGCCCCATGTAGTAACCCATGCGCTTGGCCGGCAGCGCGCTGGCCAGGATCGCGTACGGCATGGTCAGGATGCTGGCCCAGGCGATGCCCACGCCGATCATCGGCACCACCAGCATGTCCTTCTGCGTGATCATGAACAGGCTGGCCAGGCTGGCGCCGCCGATCGCCAGGCAGGTGGTGTGCACCGTCTTGCGGCTGGTCGCGCGCGCGAACACCGGCAGCATGAAGGCGGCCAGCGCCGACACGCCGTTATACACCGCGAACATGATGCCGACCCAGTTGCCGGCTTCCTGGTAGGCCGCCGACTGTGCATCAACGGTGCCGTAGACGTTGTCGGCGATCGCGGTGCCGGTGTAGATCCACATCGCGAACAGCGCGATCCAGGTGAAAAACTGCACGAAGGCCAGTTGCACCATCGTCTTCGGCATCTTCGTGAAGCCGCCGAGGATTTCGGCCACCGCGACGCCCAGGCGCCGCGACTCTTTGCGTTCGCTGTGGAAGGTGTCGAGGTCAGGCGGCGGCAGTTCGCCGGCGGTGAACACGGTCCAGCTCACCGCCAGCAGGAACACCAGCCCGCCCACGTAGAAGGAATAGCGCACAGTGTCGGGGATCATGCCGTTGACCGGCACATTCGACACGCCGAGGTAGTCGGAGAAGATCGTCGGCAGCATCGACGCGATCACCGCGCCGCAGCCGATGAAGAAGGTCTGCATCGCAAAGCCGGCAGTCTGCTGCGAGGTATCGAGCTTGTCGCCGACGAAGGCGCGGAACGGCTCCATCGAGACGTTGATGGCAGCGTCCATCATCCACAGCACCGCCACCGCCATCCAGACCGCGGCGGAATTAGGCATCAGGAACAGCGCGATCGCGGCCAGGATCGCGCCGAGGAAGAAGAACGGACGGCGGCGGCCCCAGGTCGGGTGCCAGGTATTGTCGCTCAGGTAGCCAATCACCGGCTGCACCAGCAAACCGGTCACCGGCGCCGCGAGCCAGAACAGCGCCAGGTCGTCCGGCCTGGCGCCCAGCGTCGAGAAGATGCGGCTGGTGTTCGCGTTCTGCAGGGCGAAGCCGAACTGGATGCCGAAGAAGCCGAAGCTCATGTTCCAGAGCTGCCAGAACGACAGGCGCGGCTTGAGCGCGCTGGTTTGCATTTCCATGTGTGTCTCCTGATACCGCCCGAACTGCGCCGGGCTGCTCGATGCAATCGCCGATAACGCCGCTGATCGGTGACTGCCCTGTTGGTTCTTGCCGCTGCGGGGCGAGGCACTGGTTGCCGCCGCCCGCGTGAAAGATCTGTAGCAAAATAACATGCTGGTTTCTAGGTGTCAATCAAGTAACTTCCATAGTAGAATCGGGTCGAAGCAATGTTAAAACAGCTACTTTTGTAGTCAAATAACAGCCGCGCCATTGCCGTGTCGGCCGTCCTGTGGCCGCAACCCATCAAACCTGGAGACAAGCCTTGACGCCATCACCCCGCACGTTTGCCGTCGCCGTGTTCTGCGCGGCTTTGCTGGTCCCTGCCTGCGCCAGCGCGGCGCCGCCTGCAGCGCCGAAGGCATCCACGGCGCTTCCCGGGGTCTCGCTGCTGCCGTCGCCGCTCGAGATGCCGGGCCTTGGCCGCAAGCGCCAGGTGCGCTTGTACCTGCCGCCGGGTTACGCGAGCTCGGGCAAGCGCTACCCGGTGCTGTACATGCACGACGGGCAGAACCTGTTCGACGCGGCGACCGCGTACGCCGGCGAATGGAAGGTCGATGAAACGCTCGACGAACTGGCGAAATCCGGGCAGCTGGAGCTGATCGTGGTCGGCATCGACAACGGCCAGGACAAGCGCATGACGGAGCTGAACGCGTGGGCCAACCCGCGTTTCGGGGCGCCGGAAGGACGCGCGTACATGGACTTCATCGTCAAGGTGGTCAAGCCGCTGGTCGACAGCAGCTATCGCACCCTGCCCGACCGCGCGCACACCGGGATCATGGGCAGCTCGATGGGCGCTCTGATCTCGCACTATGCGATCAACCAGTATCCGGAGGTATTCAGCAAGGCGGGGGTGTTCTCGCCGGCCTACTGGACGGCGCCGCAGTCGTATGAGTTTGCAGCCGCCACGCGCCTGCCGGGCGACGCGCGGGTTTACATGCTGATGGGCGAACAGGAAGGCGACGCGATGGTGCCGGACGTGCAAAGGATGGCGGAGGTGGTCGCGAAGGCAGGGCTGCCGGCGCAGAACCTGGTGCTGAAGATCGTGCCGGGCGCGAAGCACAACGAGGGGTTCTGGAGCGGGGAATTCCGGCAGGCGGTGTTGTGGATGTTTGCGCCGGAGGTGGTGACGGCGGCGGCTCGCTGACGCGCGATTGGACCAGATGCTTTAGCCCGTCGTTCGCGCGCAGGCGGGGGACCCATGCCGAGCGTGCGTATCGCGACGTGACGAACTTCGGTTATTCAGCATGGGTTCCCGTTTTCACGGGAACGACGAGCTGGCTCACTGAAACGTGCGCAGGTACGCGAGGATGTTATCGATCTGTTTCTGGTCGCCGATTCCCCAGAAACGCATCTTCGTCCCTGGCACCACGTCGTCCGGCGCCCTCAGGAACGCGGACAAGGTCTTGTCGGACCAGACGATGCCCGAGTTCTTCATCTCGGGCGAATACTTGAAGTCCGTGGTGGAGCCGGCGCGCCTGCCAAAAATCCCGTTGAGTTGCGGTCCGAATCCGCCCCGCGCCGACGGTCCCACTGCATGGCAGGACGCGCACTTCACGAAGGCGGCCCTGCCGGCTTCGACGCTGGGCGCCGCGCCCGATGCTGGCGATTGGACCGCCAGCACGAGCGCCAGCAAGGGCAAAGGGTTCGGCTTAAACCAGGAATACATCAGCGCTACGCCGCCTTCGCGCCCTTCCGGTGCGGCTTCTTGGTGCTGGCCTTCTCCTCAAAGCGGCGATCGCCGCCCTTCTTCGCGTAGCCGCCCTTCTTCGGCGCCGGCGCTTCGCCGTCACGCGTGATGTTGAGCTGCTGCCCAGCCACCCACACCGACTTCAAATGGTCGAGCAGGTCCGGCGGTAAATCGGCCGGCAAGTCCAGCGTGCTGAAGTCGTCATAGATTTCGATGCGTCCGATATGCTTGGCATCGATGCCCGCCTCATTCGCGATCGCTCCCACAATATTGCCCGGCTTGACGCCGTGCGCATGGCCGACTTCGATGCGGAAGGTGCCCATGCCCTCGTCCGGCGAACGCGCCACGCGTTCCTTCCTGGCGTAAGTTGGCGCCTGGGCGCGCGGCGCACGCTCGGGACGCTCCTCCCAGGTGCTGGCCGGCTTGGCCTCGCGGTCCGGCTTTTCGAGCAGGAAGGGCACGTCGCCGCGCGCCAGCCTGGCCAGCGCGGCCGCGATATCGACCGCCGGCACGTCCTGCTCGCGTTCGTATTCCTCGATCAGCGCGCGGAATGCGTCCAGCCCGCCCTCGGCCAGCGTCACGCTGATCTGCTCCTTGAACTTCGCGATGCGCACATCGTTCACCGCCTTCACGGTTGGCAGCGTCAGCGGCGACACCGGCTGGCGCGTGGCGCGCTCGATCGCCTTCAGCAGGCCGCGCTCGCGTGGGGTGATGAACAGGATCGCGTCGCCGCTGCGGCCCGCGCGGCCGGTACGGCCGATCCGGTGGGTGTAGCTTTCCGGGTCCGACGGCACGTCGTAGTTGATCACGTGGCTGATACGCTCCACGTCCAGTCCGCGCGCCGCGACGTCGGTCGCAACCAGGATGTCGATCTTGCCGTTCTTGAGCTGCTCGATGGTGCGCTCGCGCTGCTGCTGCGCCATGTCGCCGTTGATTGCGGTGGCGGCAAAGCCGCGTGCCTGCAGCTTGCTCGCCAGTTCCTCGGTGCCCAGCTTGGTGCGCGCGAAGATGATCATGCCGTCGAACGGCTCGGCTTCGAGGATACGGGTCAGCGCGTCCAGCTTCTGCATCCCGGCCACCAGCCAGTAGCGCTGGGTGATGTTCTCGGCGGTACCGGTCTTCGCGGCGACCGTCACCTCCTGCGGATCGCGCAGGTAGGTCTTGGCGATGCGCTTGATCGGGGCCGGCATCGTGGCAGAGAACAGCGCGGTCTGGCGCTGTTCCGGCGTCTGCTTCAGGATCTGTTCGACGTCGTCGATGAAGCCCATGCGCAGCATCTCGTCGGCCTCGTCGAGCACCAGGGTCTTCAGCTGCGACAGGTCGAGCGAGCCTTTCTGGATGTGGTCGATCACGCGGCCGGGCGTACCGACCACGACATGCACGCCGCGGCGCAGCGCCGACAGCTGCGGGCCGTAGCTCTGGCCGCCGTAGATCGGCAGCACGTGGAAGTTCTTGAGGTGCGCGGCGTAGCTCTGGAACGCTTCAGCCACCTGGATCGCGAGCTCGCGCGTGGGCGCGAGCACCAGCGCCTGCGGCGCCTGCTGCTTGATGTCCAGGCGCGACAGGACCGGCAGCGCGAAGGCTGCGGTCTTGCCGGTGCCCGTTTGCGCCTGTCCCAGCACGTCGCGGCCTTCCATCAGCAGCGGGATGGTGGCGGCCTGGATCGGCGACGGCGCCTCATAGCCGAGCTCCTTGAGCGCCTTCTGGATGGGCGCGGGGATGTTCAGGTCGGCAAACGTCGGGAGGGGGGTGTCGGACATTGAATAACTTTCTTAAATCGGTGCTAAAACCGCCAGTTTACTCTGTCGGACCGGGTGGCGCGGTCACAATTTCGCTCTCGTGCTCTGCCAGGGCCTGCTCGAGCAGCGGATCGCGCTGGTAAACGTCGGGCGCAAAGCGCGCTTTTCCCTCGCTGTCGATGGTCGCCGTCGAATAAAAAATCACGACCGGGATCGGCGCGCGCAGGTCCACGCGCCGGGTCCGGCCGGGCTCCATCGCGGCCTCGATCTCATCCTCAGCCCACTGCGGCTGGCCGGCCAGCACGAACCGGGCCAGCGCGTCCGGATGCTCGACCCGGATACAGCCGTGCGACAGGTCGCGGCGGGTGCGCCTGAAGAGTTCACGGGCGGGGGTCGAATGGAGGTAGATGTCCATCGGATTGGGCATCGCGAACTTCACCGCGCCGAGCGAATTCCTCGGCCCGGGACGCTGGCGCACCCTCGCCTTGCCGGCCTGGAGCGCCGCCAAGGTGCTGCCCGCCGGGACCAGTTCCATATCGTTCTGGGCCAGATAGCCGGGATTGGCCGCCAGCTTCGGAATGATCTCGCTGAGCGTGATACTGCGCGGGACGTTCCAGTACGGGTTGAACTCGAGGTAGCGCATCTGGCCGACGAACAGTGGCGTCGGGGTCTTGACCGCGGTGCCGATCACCACGCGCATCTCGAGCGGCGCCGCATCGGCCGCGGCCGGAAACGCCCACAGCCGGAAGGCCGGCAGGTCGACCGCGATCAGCGGACCGGGCGCGAAGTCGGGCAGCCAGCGCAGGCGCTCCAGCGCCAGCTCGAGCTGGCGCACGCGCTGCCGGGGCGGGATGTTCAGGGTGGCGAGCGTGGACCGTCCCAGCACCCCGTCCTCGTCCAGCCCATGGCGCGACTGGAAGCGCTTGACCCCTTGCGCCAGCAGCTGGCTGTAGACACGCTGTTTCGGCCGCGTCGCGTCCGGCGGCAAGTCGCCGAACAGCACCAGGCGATCGAACAGGGCGAGCGCGCCACGGTAGCGTTCACCCGGCCTGACTTTGTCGCCCGTTTGCGGCAGCTGCGGATACGGCAGCGCGGCGAGTTCGCGGTAGCGCGCCAGCGCCGCCCTGGTGCGGCCATAGGGCGCGAGCGCGGGCTCGGCGCCCCGCACGGCAGCGGCGAGGTTGTTGTTGGCGAGCGCGGTACGCAGGAGCTCGACCGGGTTGAAGGTTTGCAGGCGCGGATCGGGCAGCTCGGCGTGATATTCGGAGCGCACGCGGCCGAGGCGCAGGTCCGCCAGGTAGTGCAGCATGGCCGCGGTCAGCGCCGCGTCGAAGTGCGCCGCATCGGCGCCGGGCGCATGGAGCTCGCGCTGCAACGCGTCCACGCCGTAATCGTCGGGGTCGAGGCCCTCGCCCGGCGCCTGCCGCAACAGCGCCAGCGCCGACTCGGCCAGGGACGGCGTCCATACGAGCGCGTACCCGCGCGGCGCATAGAAGCGTTCGAGCCAGCCACGCCGGTCGTACGGGCCGGCTTCGTCTGCCGGCGACTGTGCGGCCTGCGCCGCCAGTGCGTGGACGGTAGCCCGGCCGTTCTGCATCTGCGCGCGCGCCCCCGGCACAGCCAGCACAGCGCCGAGCGCCAGTATCACGACAGTTTTTCCGCAGAGGCCCATGCTGCTTGGACAGCGACAGCGCAGCATGGTTGCGGTGGCGACTGTGCCGGCGTCAGCCCATTCCGGCCTTGCAGAACCTGGCGATATAGGCAGCGTGGTCCGGCATCACGCCCACGCATTTGGCGATCACTCCGCGCACGCTTTCGAGATACTCATGGATATCGGCCTCGGACTGCACGTCGACCAGCGGATGGTAAGCGTCGAGCGGCATGTTCTGCCCTTCGAATACCTGGATCCAGCCGACCTCCGAAAACAGCTCGTTGTCGATGCGGACCACGCGTCCGTGCGCACGGTACATGTCCATCTTGTGCCTGAGCGTCTCCGGGATCGCCATGTTGGCGCAGGCGCTCCAGTATTCGGAATCGGTGCGCTGGTTCAGGTGGTAGTGCAGGATGATGAAGTCGCGGATGCGTTCGAACTCGAAGCGCGACTGCCGGTTGAACTCGTCCACGTCCACGCGGTTGAAGCTGCGGTCCGGGAAGAAGTCGACCAGGCGCTGGATGGTCGACTGGATCACGTGGATGCTGGTCGACTCGATCGGCTCCAGGAAGCCGCCCGCCAGTCCGATCGCGATGACGTTGCGGTTCCATGCCTGCTTGCGCATCCCGGTCGTGAACCGGATCAGGCGCGGATCGGCCAGCGCCTTGCCGTCCAGGTTGGCCAGCAGCGTGGCCGCGGCCTCGTCGTCGCTGATGTAGCGGCTGCAGTAGACGTGGCCGTTGCCGGTGCGGTGCTGCAGCGGGATGCGCCACTGCCAGCCCGCCTTGTGCGAGGTCGCCCGCGTGTACGGCGTGAGGACGCTCGCCGATTCGCACGGCACCGCCAGCGCGCGGTCGGCCGGCAGCCAGTGGCTCCAGTCCTCGTAGCCGGTCTTGAGCACCTGCTCGATCAGCAGGCCACGGAAACCCGAGCAGTCGATGAACAGCTCGCCCTCGATGCGGGTGCCGTTTTCGAGTTCGACCGCGTCGATGAAGCCATCCCCTTCACGCTGGGTCGCGCGCGCGATCTTGCCCTCGATGCGCACCACCCCGCGGCTTTCGGACAGCTTGCGCAGGTAGCGCGCGTACAGGCTGGCGTCGAAGTGGTAGGCATAGGTGATGTCGCCAAGGGGAGAGTTCGGCACGTCGTGCCGCGCCGGCATGAACCTGTTGGCCTTGGCCGCCATGCGCGTGATCGAATACTGTTCGAGTGGCGCCGCCTTGCCCAGGCGGCGCATCTTTTGCCAGTACTGGTCGAACGGCACCGTGGCCAGGTCCTGGCCCATGCGCCCGAAGCCGTGCATGTAGCGCTCGCCCAGCTTGCCCCAGTTGACGAATTCGACGCCCAGCTTGAAGGTGCCCTGCGTCTCGCGCATGAACTCCTGTTCGTCGATGCCGACCACCTGGTTGAAGCGCTGGATCATCGGGATCGTGGCTTCGCCGACGCCCACGATGCCGATGTCGTCCGATTCGACCAGCCGGATGTTGTAGCGGCCGCCGAGGATGGTCGACAGCGCCGCCGCGGTCATCCAGCCCGCGGTGCCGCCGCCGACGATGACGATGTCCTTGATTGCCAGGTTC
>JBJMVW010000200.1:0-36420 GCA_045810465.1 Massilia sp.
CAGCTCGCCAGCCTCGGCGACCGGGATCGGGTACTCCCACTCGGCGCGCGTGGCGCCGCTGCTCTTGCCTTTGATGGTGATGGTGCCCTGCCCGCCCTCGATGCGCACACGCACGGTGCGCGCCGGATCGGAGCACAGGTAGCCCTGGCGCAGCAGCACCGGCTGGCCGAGCCGGCGCCAACCCTCGCCCGCCAACAGGAACTTGCGCTCGATCTCGACGCCCACCTGCGCTTCAGTCCAGCGACTGCAGGATCGGCTGCAGCATGGCCGCGCCGAGCGCCGCGCTGCGCGCACCGTTCCAGCCGGTATGCGCGTCGGGCAGGTTGGCGTTGTCCTTGAACGGCATTTCCAGCGTCAGCGACAGGCACTTGAACGTGTGGCCGATGTACTTCGACGCCAGCGTCAGCAGTTCTTCGTTGTATTTGCTGGCCGCGTAGCCATGGACGTTCTGGAAGTCGGGGCTGGCCGCCATGTACTGCTCGACGAAGGCTTTCTGGCGCGCCATGCGCTCGGGGGTGAAATCGGCCAGCATCTCGTTGCCGGCCACAAAGTTGTAGGGCAGCGCCTCGTCGCCATGAATGTCGAAGAACATGTCGACGCCGGTTTCATGGATCTTGTTCTTCACGCACAGCACTTCGGGGCTGCGCTCGGGCGTCGGGTTCATCCATT
Source organism: Massilia sp. (assembly GCA_045810465.1). GTDB lineage: Bacteria > Pseudomonadota > Gammaproteobacteria > Burkholderiales > Burkholderiaceae_D > Telluria. Next base: position 670 of record JBJMVW010000200.1, read on the forward strand.
CGCGGTTGAGGTTGGCGCCGGCGGCATTGGTGCGCAGGTTGCCGCGCACCGAACCGTCAGGGTTCATGTTGGGTACGATGTAGCACACCGCGCGCTGCAGCAATTTGCGCGCGACCGGGTTGGCGTCGTCGAGCAGCGCGTCCATCATGCCTTCGACGAACCATTCGGCCATCGTCTCGCCCGGGTGCTGGCGCGCGATCACCCAGATCTTCTTCTCGGCCGCCGGGTTGCCGATCACCACCAGGTTCATGTCGCGCCCATCGACCGTGGTGCCGATGTCGTGCACGCGCGCAAGCGGGTTCTCGGCCACTTCGCCGAGCAGGCGCAGGTGGCGTTCCCAGGTGTACGGCTCGAAGTAGGCGTAGTAGACGCTGTCAAGTTCGGGCGTGTGGTTGACCGTCATCACTTGGCCGTCGAATTTGGTCGGCACGCGGAACCAGTTCTCGGTGTCGTAGCTGGCGCACACCTGGTAACCCTCGAAACCTTTCGGGTAGGTCGCCTTGCCGGCGTTCAGGAAGCGGATCGTGCAGGCCTGGCCGCGCGCGCCCTGCAGGCGGAAGTGGAACCACTGGTGGATGTCGGCGTTATTGTCGCGGCGCAGGTTCAGGTCGATCTGGCGCGGGCTGTCGGCATGCACCACCTCGATTGCGCCGGAGTCGAAATGCTGGCTGATTTTGATAGGCATGGCGAATCCTTTATTGAGCCGTTCACAATTGGGAAATGATACCGGATTTGGCCCGGGCTCCCCGGGCAGGGCCGGCGGCTAATCAGGCGGCGTCGAGGTCGATCAGGTCGTTCGAATAGGCGGCCATGATCTGGCGCATCAGCTCGACATTGCTGCGATCCAGCACGACGGTCAGGTCCGGCTTGCGATCAAGCTGGAAGGTCATGCGCAGGATGCCCGGCAGTTCCTTGCAGTTGACCAGGAGTGCGCGCGGGGTCGGGCTATCCCAGTCGCGTTGCTGGATCGGCGGCGGTGGCGGCGGCGCCTGCAGCTGCGGATCCTGGTTCACCGGCAGGTGCCTGAGCAGCCAGAACACGATCTCTGCGGGAATAAAGATGCATACATCGGCCGCGCCATGATTGGAGAACTTGGCCAGCAGGAGATTGCCGACCCGGTCGCAGGACATGGACAGGCTCTTGACTTGACGGATGACCGCTTTCACGAAATTCCTCGGGATAAGGTTGAGAAGGCGCAGCGATTCTACCCCATCCCTTCGGCGTTTTGTGTGATCTTGGAAAGAAAACGGGGAGCTTCCAGCTCCCCGTCCCGTACCAGGAAATGCGCTTCGCCGTAGCGGCGAACGCTTACTGCTTGGAGCCGCTGCCGCCGCTCTGGCGGTTGCCGGCGTTACCCCTGGTCGACGAGCTGCGCTCGCTCGTCGAACCGCTGGCCGAAGCCGACTGGCGGTTGCCATGGCTCATGCTGCCGGCGCGGCGCGCCTCTTCCGAGGTGAACTCGTGCGCGGTGCCCTTTGCGTGGGCGGCCTTGCCGCCCTGGCTGGCGATCTCGCGCTGGCGCTGCGGATCCATCGATGCAAACCCGCGGTTGCGCGTGCCGCTGCTCTGGCTGCTACCTTGACTACTGCCTTGCTTGTTGCCTTGATTTGAAGCCATGGTCTTCTCCCTGTCACTTGTTTGAACCGCCGCGTCCTGCGGCAGGCTTTGACCTGATCCCCAGCGGCCTCTTGCCGATGAGCGATCGGTCGAAACCATCTTAGGCATGCGTGATGGATGAGGGTATAGGACGTTTTCAGATGACTTTGTAGGAATTCGCGCGACAGAAAATGCATCTGCGAAATCTACTTCCGGTAGTAAATGTCTCATCCGGTTCAGTCCTACACATACTTGCTGCGTCTTCCTATACTGGACATGCTGCCCGGCGTAGCATGATGAGGGTTTCAGGCGGCGCCAGCAGCAAGCCCGGCCGGCTGTCTTTTTTCGAAAGGAATCGACATGGACGCGAACCAACGCAGCGAGATCAACAACCAGACGAACAATGGCGCGAACGAGAAATGGACGCCGGGATCGAAAGGCAAGACCGCAGCCGACAGCCCCAACGACCACACCTACCCGCAGGGCGCGGCCCAGCAACAGGGCGGCCAGGACGCCGGAGGCATGGGCACGCAGCAAAGCGGCGCGGGACCGGATGTGGCGGCCGACAGCACCCACCCGGGCCTGCCGGGCGGATCGATGCAGACCCAGCAGACTGGCGGCAGCGGACCGGTGCAGGGCATCACCGACAGCCACCAGCGGCAGATGGAACAGCGCTCGGGCGCCTACGGCCAGCTCGAACAACCAGTCGGCGACCGGCCGAAGGACCAGGGCACGGCGCTCGGCAACCAGCAAAGCGGCATGCCGGCGGGCAGCGGCGGCAACGGCACGATGAATGCCCAAAACGCGATGCAGCCGGAACTGCAAGGCGGTTCGCTTGGCAGCGATCACGGCGTGCCGCCGGGCACGCGCGGCGGCGGGCAGCATGGACCGCTGGGCAGCACGCCATCGGTGCAAAGCGGATCGATGGGCAGCCAGCAAAGCGGGATGCAGTCGGGTACCAGCGGCGGGGGCCAGATGGGGTCGCAGCACGGCGGGTCGGGTGAAGCGCAGCAGAGCGTGGACCGGGCCGGATCGCAGACTGGGTCGAGCCACCAGCAAGACCCGGGCATGCACCAGTCGAACGACCTGGCGGGCGGATTGCCGCGCAGCCCGGGTAACAGCGGCCCCTCGAGCGGCCCGCGCGACACCCACCTGACCGGCGCGCAGGTCCACGCCAACCAGCAGAAGGCCGAGGGCGGCGTGCACAATTCGAACGACGCCGCGGGCGGCTACCCGAAGAGCCCGGGCGGCGCCAACAAGCTGGCCGCGGACGAGAAGATGGACGACGATACGGGATTCTCGAACCGGGGCTAGGCGCGCTACGGGATGAGCACAGCGTAGGGTGGGCACCCCGTGCCCACGCGGACGCCGGCTCTGCTTATACGTTCGCGTGGGCAGGGGCTGCCCACCCTACCAGATGCGTTCGTGGCAGGTCCGTTGCGTCACGAGCCGGCGGCCGGGCGCAGCGCGCGGAAGTAGCCGATCGTTTGCAGCAGCCCATCGCGCAGGCCGACGCGCGGCGACCAGTCAAGCGCGCGCCGCGCCAGCGCGATGTCAGGGCGCCGCCGCGCCGGGTCGTCGCCGGGCGCCGCCTCGTAGGTAATCGCCGAGCGCGATCCGGTCAGCTCGCGGATCGTCTCGGCCAGCTCCAGCATGCTGACCTCTTCCGGGTTGCCGATGTTGACCGGCCCGCACAGCTCGCGAGGCGCCTGCATCAGGCGCACCAGGCCTTCGATCGTGTCGTCGTCGTAGCAGAACGAGCGGGTCTGGGCGCCATCGCCGTAGATGGTCAGCGGCCGCCCGGACAGGGCCTGGCCGATGAAGTTCGACACCACCCGCCCGTCGTCCGGGTGCATGTGCGGGCCATAGGTGTTGAAAATGCGCGCGATCCGCACCGGCACGCCGTACCGGCGGTGGTAATCCATGAACAGGGTTTCGGCGCAGCGCTTGCCTTCGTCGTAGCAGGCGCGCAGCCCGACCGGGTTGACGCGCCCGCAATAGTCCTCGGGCTGTGGATGCACTTCCGGGTCGCCGTACACTTCGCTGGTCGAGGCTTGCAGGACCGGGGCGCCGAGCCGCCTCGCCAGGCCCAGTACGTTGAGCGCGCCGAGCACGCTGGTGCGCGTGGTCTGGACCGGGTCGGACTGGTACTGGCGCGGCGAGGCCGGGCATGCGAGGTTGTAGATCTGGTCGACTTCGACGTACAGCGGGTTGCTGACGTCGTGCCGTATCAGCTCGAACTCAGGGTGGGCCAGCAGCGGCGCGATGTTGCGCTTGCAGCCGGTACGGAAGTTATCGGCGCACAGCACCTCGTGCCCTTGTTCGAGCAACGCGCGGCACAGGTGCGAGCCAAGGAAGCCGGCGCCGCCAGTGACCAGTACCCGCTTGCGGTGCGCCTCCTTCATGCTGGCACGCCAGGCACGGCCGGTTTTTCAAGCAAGAACGGGCCGATCGCCAGCGCGTCGAGCGGCGTGGTGCAGAACGTTGCGAGCGCGTCACGCGGGCTGCACACGATCGGCTCGCCGCGCGCGTTGAACGAGGTATTGACCAGCACCGGCACACCGGTACGCGCGCCAAACGCCTCGAGCAGCGCATGGAACAACGGATGCTGGCCGCGGCTGACGGTCTGGACGCGCGCGCTGCCGTCCACATGGCGCGCCGCCGGAATGCGCGCCGCCTTGTCGGGCCGGACGCGGTCGACGAACAGCATGAACGGCGACTCCCGGCCATCTTCGAACCAGTCCGCCGCCGCCTCCAGCGTCACGGCTGGCGCCACCGGGCGGAAGTCCTCGCGGTCCTTGATCTGGTTCAGGCGCTCCTGCATGCCGGCGTTGAGCGGCGACGCAAGGATCGAGCGCGCGCCCAGTGCCCGCGGGCCGAATTCCATGCGGCCCTGGAACCAGCCGAGGATGCAGTCGCGCGCCAGCAGGCCCGCGCAGGCGCCGGCCAGGTCGGGCGGGCGCCGGTATGCCAGCCTGGACTCGCGCAGCGCCCGTTCAATCGCCGCCTCGTCGTATTGCGGGCCGAGGAAAGCGTGTTGCATGCTCCACTGCCGGGCCGGGTGGCCGCGCTCGGCCGCATCGACCCACAACGCCGCGCCCAGTGCCGTGCCGGCGTCGCCGGCGGCCGGCTGCACCCAGACGTCGGCGAACGGTCCCTGTTCGCGCAGGCGGGCGTTGAGCACGCAATTGAGGGCCACGCCACCTGCCATCGCAAGGCGCCGGGCGCCGGTCTCGGCATGCAGCCATCCGCCCATCTGCATCACCGTTTCCTCCAGCACCACCTGGAGCGACCGGGCAATATCCATGTGGCGCTGCCCGAACGGCTCCCCGCGCTGGCGCGGCGGCCCGAACACCGCGCACCAGTCGGCCTGCGCAACCTCGTAGTCGCCGCCGCCCCGGTAGCGCACCAGTTCGCGCAGCTGCGGCACCCAGCCCGGGCGCCCGTACGAGGCCAGCGCCATCACCTTGTACTCGTCGCTCGCGTGCAGGAAGCCAAGGTGGGCCGTCACGTCCTCGTACAGCAGGCCGAGCGAATGCGGGAAGTCGACCTGCCGGATGCGGCGGTATTGGCCGTCGCGGTACATGCCGTAGCTGGTGCAGGCGCGCTCGCCGCGCCCGTCCATGACCAGCACCGCGCACTCGTCGAACGGCGCGGCCAGGCAGGCGCTGGCCTCGTGCGCGCGGTGGTGCTCGACGAAGTGCCAGCGGAACGGGCCGCCGGGCTCGACCCCGGCGAACAGGTGGCGCAGGTGATGCGGCGCGCCGCCGGCCAGCTGGCGCGGCGCATTGACGACGTAGGCCAGCCCCAGCGTCTCCCACGGGGAAGTGGGCGCGGCCAGCGACGGCTCCAGCGGCAGTTCAATGCTGGCCAGGCCGCGCTCGAGCCGGAGCCACGGATCGTAGGCGTAGCCGACATGGTCGACGTCGCGCAGCACGACGCCGGCTTCCTCCAGGCAGTAGCCGATCGCGTGAAACGGCAGTTGCCAGACCGTGAAAGGGACCGGCCGCTTGCCGTGCTTGATGCGGGTGAAGCGTTCTTCCTCGGCCGCCGCCAGCACGACCCCGTCCCGCACGATGCAGGCCGAGCAGTCGTGAAAGGCAGCATTGATGCCGAGCGTGAGCATGGCGCCTCCTGTTGAGCGGATGTGCTGCCAACATAGCGCGCCCGGTCCGGTTTGCAAGCGGCACGCACGGGTTCCCCGAAATAACTGAAGAGTGTTTGAGCCACCACAGGAATCCACAGCGGAGCCGGGCCGCGGCGGCGTGTCCAACGGCAGATGGCTTCGGATCGAGGACATGCCAGACAACGCTGACGCCAACCGCGCACGCCGCCTTACCGCCGAGCTGTGGAGCGTCACGGCCCCGTATCGGTGGCGCATCGCGATTTCGCTGCTGCTGCTGCTGGTCGCCAAGGTCGCGACGGTGGCGGTGCCACTGGTGCTCAAGCGCATCATCGACGCGTTTTCGCAAGCCTCCCTGCCCGACCGGCTGCCGGCCTACCTGCTGATCGGTTACGCGCTGCTGCGCTTTGGCTCGACCCTGTTCAACGAATTGCGCGACCTGCTGTTTGCGCGGGTCACGCTGCACACCGTGTCGGCCTACGCGCAAACGACCTTCGCCCACCTGCATGCGCTCGGCCCGCGCTTCCATGCGCAGCGCCAGATCGGCAGCCTGCTGCCCGAGATCGACCGCGGCACCAACGGCATCGCCTTCCTGCTCGGTGTCGGGCTGTTCACGATCGTCCCCACCGTGGTCGAAATCGCGCTGGTGCTGGTGGTGATCCTGCAACGCTACAGCGCCGACTTTGCCGTGATCATCGTTGCCACCTTCCTGGTGTATGCCGGCTTCACGCTGCTGTTCACCGCCCGGCGCGTGATCTACCAGCGGCGCGTGAACAAGCTCGACTCGCGCGCCAAGGGCCAGCTCGCGGACAGCATGCTCAACTACGCCACGGTCAAGTATTTCACCAACGAAGCGCTCGAGTCGCGCCGCTTCTCGGCCATCATGGACCGCTGGCTCGATGCCGGCGCGGCCAACCAGCGCGCACTGTTCATCCTGCACGTGGGCCAGAGCGCGGTCATCGCGCTGGGGGTGGCGGCGATCATGCTGCTGGCCGGCCAGGCCGTGATGGAACACCGCATGCGGGTGGGCGACCTGGTGCTGATCAATGCCTATGCGCTGCAGGTGTGCCTGCCGCTCAACGCGCTCGGTTTCGTCTACCGCGAGGCGCGCGATGCCTGGGTCAACGCGGAGCGGCTGTTCGCCTTGCTGCGCGAGGCCCCGGAAATCCGCGACGCGCCCGGCATGCCGCGCCTCGCGGCGCGCGACGGCGATGTCGTATTCGAGCACGTCAGCTTCCATTACGAGCCGGCGCGCCCGGTACTGATGGACGTCAGTTTTGAGATTCCACCCGGCACCACGCTGGCGGTGGTGGGCCGCAGCGGCTCCGGCAAGTCGACCCTGGCGCGGCTGCTGCTGCGCCTGTACGACCCGGACCAGGGCCGCATCCTGATCGATGGCCAGGATATCCGCCAGGTGAGCCCGCGCAGCGTGCGCGAGGCGATCGGCGTGGTGCCGCAGGAAACGGCGCTGTTCAACGACACGATCGGCAACAACATCGCGTATGGCCGGATCGGCAGCTCGCCCGAGCAGGTGGTGGCGGCCACCAAAGCGGCGCATCTGCACGAACTGATCGCGTCGCTGCCCGGGCAGTACGACACCGCGGTCGGCGAGCGCGGGGTCAAGATTTCCGGCGGGGAAAAGCAACGCATCGCGATCGCACGCGCGATCCTGAAAGATCCACCGATCCTGATTTTCGACGAAGCGACGTCGGCACTTGATTCAGATTCAGAGCACGCGATCGCGCAGGAACTCGACCGTTTGTCGCGCAATCGAACCACTCTCATCATCGCGCATCGATTGTCCACGATTGTCAATGCGAACGCGATCATCGTGATGGAGCGCGGGCGCATCGTCGAGCGCGGCACGCATGCGGAACTGCTGCGGCGCAAGGGCGTGTACGCCCGCCTTTGGCTGTTGCAGCAGCGGATGGACCAGGACCAGGACCTGGCGCGGCGCGCGCCATCCTAAAACGGGCGGAGGCAACAATGGGGACAACATCGACGGCGGCAGAAACGGCGCCCCTGCGTGTGTCGGTCGTGGTGCCGACCTGCGGCCGGCTCGACCTGCTCGAGCGCTGCCTGGACGCGCTGACCCGGCAGACGCTCGAGCCGTCCGCGTACGAGGTGATCGTCGTCGACGACGAGCCCAGCCACAACACGCTGCACCTGGTGGCCGGCTGGCGCGCCCGCACCGCCTTGCGCGGGCCGCGCCTGGTGTACATCGCCAATGCCGGCCCGCATGGCCCGGCCGCCGCGCGCAACCGCGGCTGGCGCGTCGCGCAGGCGCCGGTGGTCGCCTTCACCGACGACGACACGGTGCCCGCCCCCACCTGGCTGGCCAATGGCGTAGCCGCCTTCGAGGACGGGGTCGATGCGCTGTGCGGCCGTATCGAAATGCCGCTGCCGGCCATGCCGACCGACTACCAGCGCGACGCGCGCCTGCTCGAAACGGCCGAATTCGTCACCGCCAACTGCTTCTGCCGCAAGCAGGTGCTCGAGGCGCTCGATGGGTTCGACGAGCGTTTCACCGCACCCTGGCGCGAGGATAGCGACCTGCACTTCCGGCTGCTCGAAATGCGCGCCAACATCGTGCGCGCGCCGCAGGCGCTGGTGGTGCATCCGGTGCGGCCGGCGCCGTGGGGCGTCAGCCTGCTGCAAATCCGGAAAATCGCGTTTGACGCGCTGCTCTACAAAAAGCATCCGCAACTGTACCGCCAGAAAATCAAGGGCGTGCCGCGCTGGGACTACTACCTGATCGTCGGCGCGCTGCTGGTGGCGCTGGCGGCGGCGGCCGCCGGCGGCACTGGCCTGGCGGCCGCGGCCGGCACCTTGTGGCTGGCGCTGACCGTGCGCTTTTGTGCGCGGCGCCTGGCCGGCACCGTCAAGAGCCCGTCCCACATAGCCGAGATGGTCGTCACCTCGGCCCTGATCCCGCCGCTGGCCGTGTTCTGGCGTATCGCCGGCGCAATCCGCTACCGCGTCCGCTTTGCCTGAGAGGCTCCCATGCGCCGACTGAACGTCCTGACCTGGCACACCCACGGCAGCTACCTGTACTACCTGTCGCAGGCGCCGCACGAGTTTTACGTGTTGTCCAAGCCCGGCCGTCCGCCCGGTTACGGCGGGCGCTGCGGCCACATGCCCTGGGGCGCCAACGTGCACGACCTGCCGGTCGAGGCGGCGCGCGAACAGCGCTTCGACTGCCTCCTGTTCCAGGACGACCACCAGTGGGAAAAGGACCAATACGAGTTCCTCAGCGCCGCGCAGCGCACGCTGCCGCGCATCTACCTCGAGCACGATCCGCCGCGCGCCCACCCGACCGACACGCCGCACCTGGTCGACGACCCCAACGTCCTGCTGGTGCACGTGACCCATTTTAACGAGCTGATGTGGGACAACGGCCGCACGCCGACGCGCGTGATCGAGCATGGCGTGCGGATACCGGACGGGGTCGCCTACAGCGGCGAGCTCGAGCGCGGACTGGTCATCACCAACCACCTCGGCCGGCGCGGGCGCCGCATGGGGCCCGACCTGTTCCTCGCGGTGCGCGACCAATTGCCGCTCGAACTGGTCGGCATGGCGGCCGAGGAACTGGGCGGCGCCGGCGAAATCGAGCATGCGCTGCTGCCGGCGTTTGCGGCGCACTACCGCTTCCTGTTCAGCCCAATCCGCTATTCCAGCCTCGGCCTGGCCGTGATCGAAGCGATGATGGCCGGCATGCCGATCGTCGCGCTGGCCACTGCGGAAATGGCGACCGTGATCGAAAACGGCGTGTCCGGCTTTGCCGACACCAACCTCGCCACCCTGGTCGGCCGGATGCGCGAGCTGCTGCGCGACCCGGGGCTGGCGCGCCAGCTGGGCGATGGCGCGCGGCGGCGGGCGCAGGCGCGCTTCTCGATCGAGCGCTTCAGCGCCGACTGGGACGCAGCGCTGCACGATGTTGCCGGCTAGCCAGGGAGAGCGCATGAAACTCAACGAATACCTGGCCACCGCACGCCCGCGCGCCGTCGTGCTGCGCCGCATCGCCATCGTCAGCGACCACGCATCGCCACTGGCAGCACCGGGCAGCATCGACAGCGGCGGCCAGAACGTCTACGTCGCGCACCTCGCGCGCGAACTGGCACTGGCCGGCTACCTGGTCGACATCTTCACGCGGCGCGACGCCATTGCGCAAAAGCAGCTGGTGCGCTGGTGCGACAACATCCGGGTGGTTCATGTGCCCGCCGGCCCGGCGCACCATGTGCCGAAAGAGCAAATGCTGCCCTACATCCAGACCTTCGCGCGCTTCGCCACCCGCTTCGCACGCCGCCAGGAAGCGCTGTACGACATCGTGCACGCCAACTTTTTCATGTCCGGCATGGTCGCGCAACACCTCAAGCAAGTGCTCGGCATTCCGTTCGTCATCACCTTCCACGCGCTCGGCCACGTCCGCCGGCTGGCCCAGGGCGCGGCCGACGCCTTTCCTGCCGCCCGCGAACGGATCGAAAGCATGTTGATGCGGCAAGCGGACCGCATCATCGCCGAGTGCAGCCAGGACCGGCACGACATGGAGCAGCTGTACGGGGCCGCACCCGGGCGCATCGCGGTGGCGCCATGCGGCTTCGATCCCGAAGAGCTGTGGCCGGTACCGATGGGCGACGCGCGCGCGCGCCTCGGCCTCGCTCCCGGCAAGTTCATTGTCCTGCAACTGGGCCGGATGGTGCCGCGCAAGGGTGTCGACACGGTGATCCAGGGCGTGGCGATGCTGCGCGGGCGCTATGGCATCGACGCCGAACTGCTGGTCGTCGGGGGCGACCACGACCGCCCGCACGGCCGCGACAATCCCGAAATGGCACGCCTGAGCGCCCTGGCCGCCCAGCTTGGCATCGGCCAGCACGTGCGCTTCACCGGCCAGAAACCGCGCGCCGAACTGCGCCACTTCTACGGCGCCGCCAACGTGTTCGTCACCACGCCCTGGTACGAGCCTTTTGGCATCACCCCGGTCGAGGCGATGGCCTGCGCGCGCCCGGTCATCGGCTCGGAAGTGGGCGGCATCAAGAGCACGGTCATCGACGGCGCGACCGGCTTCCTGATCCCGTCGCGCGACCCGCAGGCGGTGGCCGAGCGCCTGGCGGTGCTGCACCGCGACCCCGCGCTGGCCCAGCAGATGGGTGAAGAAGGCATGCGCCGCGCCTACCAGCACTACACCTGGCGCACGGTGGCCCAGCAGGTGGCCACAATCTACGCCGCCGTTCTCGAAGAGTCCCCGGCCGCCGCCGCGGCCGATTTGTCGCAACCCTAGGAGACAACATGGCATCCTTCCCCATCCACGAGCAGCCGCAACAATCCCTGCACGGCAAGGCCGTGTTCATCACCGGCGCCGCCAGCGGCCTTGGCGCCGCGCTGGCCGAGCTGCTGGCCGCCTCCGGCGCCGACATCGTGGCCACCGATTTGCGCCCGGCGCCGCTGGCCGCCAGCGCCGCGCGCCTGCGCGAGCACGGCACCCGCGTGCACACCATCGGCTTCGACGTGGCCGACCCGTCGTGCGCCGGGCGCGCGATCAGCGAGGCGGTCGAGCACATGGGCCGCCTCGACGTGCTCATCAACAACGCCGGCACCGACGTGACCCTGCCGATCGACGAACTGTCCGAAGCCGACTGGCTGCGCGTCATCGGCACCAACCTGAACGGACCATTCCTGCTGGCCAAGCACGCGGCCGCGCACATGCGCCGCCGCGGCGGCGGCCACATCGTCAACGTGGCCTCGACCGCGGCCAAGCGCGCCTGGCCCAACGCCTCCGCCTACCACGCCAGCAAATGGGGCCTGCTCGGGCTGTCGCATGCACTGCACGCGGAGCTGCGTCCGCACAACATCCGCGTCACGGCGGTGATCGCGGGCGGCATGCGCACGCCGTTCCTGCTCGACCGCTTTCCCGATATCGACGCCGGCGCGCTGCAGGACCCGGCCAACGTCGCCGCGGCGATCCGCTCGGTGCTGACTTTGCCGCCGTCCACAGTCGTCGCCGAACTGACCGTGCTGCCGATGCAGGAAACCTCGTGGCCGTGACATGAAAGCCATTTTTCTTGACAAGGACGGCACGCTGGTGGACGACATCCCGTTCAACGTGGAACCGCGTCGCATCGCCTTGTGCGGCGGCGCCGCTGCCGCGCTGCGCCTGCTGGCACGCCTCGATTACCGCTTCTTCGTGGTCAGCAACCAGTCCGGCATTGCCCACGGCCACTTTGGCGAGGACGCGATGGCGGCGGTCATCGACCGCGTGGCCGACCTGCTGTTTCGCGAACAATTGTCGCTGGACGGCTTCTATTACTGCCCGCACCACCCGGAAGGCACGGTGCCGTCGTACGCGGTCGACTGCCACTGCCGCAAGCCGCAACCGGGCATGTTGCTCAAGGCTGCGAGCGACCATGGCATCGACCTGCGCTCGTCCTGGATGATCGGCGACATCCTGCATGACGTGGAGGCCGGCAACCGCGCGGGCTGCCGCACGGTGTTGATCGATAATGGCAACGAGACCGAATGGCGGCTCGGCCGGCACCGCATCCCGACGCGCATGGCCCCTGACCTGTACGCCGCCGCCGTGCTGATCGCCAGACACAGTGAGGCGAAATGAAGTCGGCCTGGGACAAGGCAAGCAAGATCCTGTGCGTCCGCCTGGATTCGCTCGGTGACGTCCTGATGTGTACGCCTGCAATGCGCGCGCTGCGGGAATCGCGGCCGCGCCGCTCACTGACGCTGCTCAGCTCCTCCGGGGGCGCGGCGGCGGTCCCATTCATCCCGGAAGTCGAGCAGGTGATCGAGTACCACGCGCCGTGGATGAAAAGCAGCGCGCAGCACGATACCGCCACCGACATCGCTTTCGCGGCACGCCTCGCCGAACGCGGCTTCGATGCGGCCGTTATCTTCAGTTCCTACAGCCAGAGCGCGCTGCCGGCGGCGTTCCTTTGCTACCTGGCCGGGATCCCGCTACGCCTTGCGCACTGCCGCGAAAATCCCTACCACATGCTCACCGACTGGGTGACCGAATCCGAACCCGACCGGATGGTGCGGCACGAAGTACGGCGCCAGCTCGACCTGGTGGGGCATATCGGCTGCCGCGCCGAGAACGCGCGCCTGTCGTTCGCGCTACGCGAGGCAGACCTTGCGGCGGTGGCGCAGCGCCTGGCCGCAGCCGGCATCGAACCCGGCCAGCCCTGGATCCTGCTGCATCCCGGGGCCAGCGCGCCTTCGCGCCGCTATCCCAAGCACCACTGGGCGGAGGTGATCCGGCAGCTGGCGGATCGGCCGGGTTGGCCGCTGGTCCTGACTGGCAGCACGCACGAGGCGGCCCTGGTCGACGAAATCCGGACGATGTGCGGCGTGACGGTGCACTCGCTCGCGGGCGAGCTGACGCTTGGCGAAATGGGCGCGGCGTTGAAGCTGGCGACCGTCGTGGTGTCCAACAATACTGGCCCGGCCCATATCGCCGCCGCGGTCGGTACGCCGCTGGTCGACCTGTATGCGTTGACCAACCCCCAGCATACGCCGTGGCAGGTGCGCCACCGCGTGCTGTACCACGACGTGCCATGTCGTTTTTGCCAAAAGAGTATTTGCCCGCAGGGCCACAACGACTGCCTGGAAAAGATCGCGCCGGCGCGGGTGGTGGACGCGGTGTGCGACCTGCTCGAGCCCCTGTCCGCGATGGCCGAACAACAGCGCAAGCTGGCTACCTGATCGCGCGGGCAGTACGCCGGGCAGATGCCGTCGTCGCTGTCCGCGCGCCCCGGAACAGTTCCAGCGGGATCGCCTCGGCCAGCGCCTGCATGCCGCGCTCGTTCGGATGCAGGTGATCGCCGCGGTCGTAGGCAGGCAGCATGCGTGCCGGATGGCTCGGATCGCGAATGGCGCCGTCAAAGTCGAGCACCGCGTCAAACTCGCCGCTGTTACGGATCCACTTGTTGACTGCCTGGCGGACCAGCTCTTTGGCCGGCGTGTAATAGCCCGGGAACACGGTTCCCTCGAACGGCGTCAGCGTCGCACCGTAGGCCGCGATGCCCTTCGCATGCGCGCGCGCGATGAGCCTTCGGTAGCCGGCGATCAAATCCTCGGCCTTTGGCGCCTCGCTGTTCGGGATGGCGCCGGTCCCGGGGTGCCCGATATCGTTGATGCCGATGAAGACAATCACGTGCTTCACTCCCGCGGTGCCCGCCACGTCGCGCTCGAAACGCGCCACCGCAGCCTTGCCGAACAGCGGCTGCTCGCCCGGATCGCGCAACAGCCGGTTGCCGCTCATGCCGCGATTGACCACGCCCAGGTGGCTGTCCGCGCCGCCCAGGTCGAACGCTACCGCCCTGCCCTTGCCGTCTGTTGCTGCCGGCTGACCGGCCGCGCCCTGCAAACGCAGCGCCAGCAGGTCGGGCCAGCGCCGATTGCTGTCGATCGTGCCCATGGGGCCGTCGGTGATCGAGTCGCCGAGCGCAACGATTGCCCCGCCGCTCGGTGAGCTGACGTCCACTTCCGCCAGGATCGGCCATGTGGTGATCGTCCGTTCGACGGGAAGCGCGGCTGCGCCTGCAAAGTTCCCATGCGAGGATACGTAGCTGGTCTGGAAGCCAAGCTCGTGGACGGTGGTCGCCTTCACGGACCCTGGCAAATGCAGGCTGATCGTGAGGTCGGACAGCGCCGGAACGCCGAGGTCGACCGGATCGGACAGCAGGTGCCCCCTGGCCGGGATGGCGATTGCCTTTGCGCCGCCAAATGTCAGCGTCCGGTCGGTGCCGGGCATGATGCTGGCGCCGGCCTGGCGCAGCGCGATATGGGCCGCGCCGATCCGCAGCGGGGTTTTGCCGAACTCGTTCGAGAGCCGGATGCGCACCTGGCCCCCACCGATCGAGGCATGCACGATCAGGCGCAAGGTCTGATCGTTGAAAGCCGTTGTCGCGGCCGGCAATGGCGGGCCGGCAGGCGCGGCTCCCCAGGTCGCGACCCAGTGCTGCTTGTCCATGCGCTGCGATTGCGCAATGGCTGGCGCGTACGGCAGGCCGAGGCCGGCGATGAGCAGCGCACCGGCGGACAGCAAGGCTCGGCGTGAGCGAGTTATTGCCTCAGCTACGGCGGGTGGCGCAGAGCCCGGCCGGCGTGCGCTGGCAGCCCTGAACGGAAAGCTTATCTTCACTCTGTTGCTCCTCTTTGTGTTTTTAGAAGTTGCGAGGCGCGTCAGGACGCCGGGGCCGGCGCCAAGGACCGAGGACGCCAGCCGACCGAGCCGTTCATGGTCATTTGGTGAGCCAGCCGGGACTGCGTACGCACGAGACCTGAACAGCGCGGTGCAACCGAAGAACGATACAACATTTCCGCGTGGCCTCGTTCCGGCGGACACGTCCATATGACAAAAACTTAAGAAATTTTTCTGTCTCTGGTATAATTCCGGCCCAGTCGGGGCGTAGCGCAGCCTGGTAGCGTACCTGCATGGGGTGCAGGGGGTCGGAGGTTCGAATCCTCTCGCCCCGACCAACAGAATCAATGACTTAGGCCAGCCTCCGCGCTGGCCTTTTTCATTTTCTGCGCCTCTGGTTACCAGTTTAGTTACCGGTTGAAGACCGCTAGCGTCCGATCGATTTTGGTGGGCGACCGCGCCATCAACATGCCTCGGCCAGATGGTGCCGTCAATCCGACGGCACCCACTTCGCTTGCCATTCGCCGAACGAAATCCGATCTACTTCGAAGTACTCAGCATTTGTCAGTGTGTAGTGAGGAGCCACGACGTGCTGCAACTGCGCAAACGAAATAAGACGATCCTCCCGGCCCGGTAAACTTTCTGACACACCACCTCACAACCCGACGGTCGCACGACCTGAAGAGGCGAAAAAAAAGCTCCCGGTCAGAGAGCTTACTGGTGAGTTCTTGGCGGAAGCGGTGTCCGCCATTCTTATTTTCAAGTACCTGATTCGTTTAGTTTTTTCCGACTTCCTATGATCTCACCTACACTTGGACCTACACTGCGCCTGATCTTCAGTAGCTAAGACTTAATCGGACATTTTTTGGCAGATCGAACGACGCCCCCCCGCCACAAAGGTCTGAAACGGCAGCAGACAAGGTCAGCAAAAAGGGTTTCGGTACGTCTCATGAATTATCTCCTGCCGAAGGGATTGACTCCTGCACGCAAGATGCTGCATCGGCCTTCGTGACTAGTGCATACAAGTCCGCTGGGGCGACTCGCGAGGGAGTTCTTCGTTGCTTTGCGGCAAACGACGCCAAAGTCACGTTCACTAGTTCCTCCATCGGAGCCGACCCGACATACCACTCAATCAGTCGGCCACGCTGGAATGCGCCGTCCGCCAGACTATATAGAATATCCGGCGTCTCACGGTGGTGACGTGTCCAGAATTCATCTGACTCTAGTTCTCTCGACAGGTCGTGGATTTGGCGCAGAATCTCATGCGCTTCGATCAGGTTGCCTCGCTTGAGTGCGTCGACATGAGCGGCGTGGAAAATTCTAAACCTCACGATGTATTTCCGCACCGGCGCATAGTCAAAGTGCGGAGGCAGCTCCTCGACGATTCGCGTCGCGCGAAGCTCCAGAATCCGTATCAACTCCTCAGTGCGCGGGCCAGAAAGTTGAGTTTGGAACCCAACACCATGGCCAACGACGATGCCCCCCATATTGGTACCTACTGAAACGGAAATGCCGGTCTGCTCAGGCCGCAACGTCTCCTGGGGCGAGGATGGCTTGAAGGCAACTAGCAGCAGTCCACACGTCGCTTGGAGAACTACGAGAGTGACTTTGACCCAAAGTGGATAAGCCATCAGCACAGCAAATATATCCTTCATTCACCCCCTCCCCCAAAAATATGACGGGTCCGCTAACTCGAGCGCCCGAAAAACGCGCAGCGTTTTGGACTATGACCGCTCTTGGCCGTTAGCGCCTTGTATTTAAGCAAACTCTCTAACACTTGCTGTCAGATCAAGTCCGAACTACCACACCTGATTGGGGGCGGGCGGCGCAGCCCTGGCCTTTGTCATTCGCTGGTTCCGCGCGTGCCGGCCTTAATGATCCGGTAAACGCTGGCGATGCCGATCTTCAGGTCCTTCGCGATCTGCTCTTTGCTATGACCTACTGCGAGCAAGGCGTCGACGCTTGCGGCTTTTGCCCGTGCGGTCGGCTTCGCCCCTTTGTACGTGCGTTCCTCCAATGGCTTACCTTTGTCGGCCAGCTTTGCAGCTTCGATGCCGACGCGCTGGCGGACCAACATCTGGTCTCGTTCGAACTGCGCGACGCTCGCGATCTAGCGGCGCTCCCGTAGCACAAGCATCACCTGCTCCAGCGTCCGCGTATTGAGCACATCCCCCTTCTCCAGCCACCCACGCCTGCCCTGTCCGACCCCGAAGCGCAGGTTATCGAAGTCCTCGGTGCTATGCGCGTCCGAATCGATGCTGATCAGCACGCCCTCGTCCTTCGCCAGCATGCAGTAACTGTCGTTCAGGTCCAGCCGGCCCGGTTGCGAATCGAGCTCCAGCACGCATCCGCACTGTTTCGCGTGCCGGATGATGCGTCCCATATCGACCTCGTACGGCTGGCGTACGAATAGCAGCCGTCCAATTGGATGCCCCAAAATCCTAATATTGGGATTGTCCATGGCCCGCATGATCCGCGTCGTTTGCGCCTCGCGAGTGAGTTCGAATTTGCTGTGCACCGAGCCGATCGCATAATCGAGCTGGCGCAAGATACTGTCGGGCAGGTCGAGGCGGCCGTCCTCCAGAATGTCAACCTCGACGCCCTTCAATAAGGTAATGCCATCCAGCCCGGCATTGAGCTTGTCGATGTCATCGATGTGGCGCGCCAGCTGCTCCGCGTCGAGTCCACGCGCAATGCCCGCACTGTTCGAATGCTCGGTAATGCCGAGATAAGCCATACCCCGGCCTTGCGCTGCCATTGCCATTTCGCGCAGGCTGTTGCGCCCGTCGCTGGCGGTGGTGTGCGAATGCAGGTCGCCTTTCAGGTCGGTCAAAGCGACGAGCTGCGGCAACCGCCCGTCGCGCGCCGCCTCGATTTCGCCGCGGTTCTCGCGCAATTCGGGCTCGATAAAAGCCAGTCCCACCGCGGTAAACACCGCTTCCTCGGTTTCCCCCGCAACCGGCGTCTCGCCTGAAAACATGCCGTATTCGTTCAGCTTCAGGCCGCGCTTTTGTGCCAGCTTGCGCACCTCGATATTATGGTTTTTGGAGCCGGTGAAGTAATGCAGCGCGGCGCCGAAACTCGGTTCTGCGACCACCCGCAGGTCGACCTGCATGCCATTGCGCAGTTCGACGCTGGCGCGCGTCGGCCCCTGCGACAGCACCTTCGCCACCAGCCCGTAGCTGACGAAATGCTGCGTCACCTGCTCGGTGGACGCGGATGTGGCGACAATATCAAGGTCGCCCACCGTCTCCTTCATCCGCCGATAGCTGCCGGCCGCCTCGACCCGGCCGGTCGCCGCCAGCTCCTGCAGGTAGCCGATCAAAGGCTCGACCATGTCGGCCGCATCCGCAATGCTGAACCGCCGTTCGCTGGACAGCTGCGCCTGCACCACTTCCAGAATGCGCTGCTCGGTTTTTTCACCCAGGCCGCGAATGGTCCTCAGCTGGCCTTCCCGTGCCGCGCGCAGCAGTTGCTCGGGCGTGTGGATGCCGCGTTCCTGGTAAAGCAGCCGGACCCGTTTCGGCCCCAGGCCGGGTATGCGCAGCAGCCTGTGGATTTCGGGCGGCAGCTCGCGCCGCAATTGTTCGCGCAGTTCGCAGGTCCCGCCCTCGGCAACCTCCGCGATCCGTTCGGCCAGCTCGATGCCGATGCCCGGCAATTCCTTCAGGTCGCGCCCCGCCTCGACCAGTGCCTGCACGTTCGGCGCCAGCATTTGCACGGTGCGCGCGGCATTGCGGTATGCGCGAATCCGGAATGGATTGCTGTTTTCGATTTCGAGCAGGTCCGCGATCTCATAAAATACTGCGGCAATCTCGGCA
Source organism: Massilia sp. (assembly GCA_045810465.1). Classification (GTDB taxonomy): domain Bacteria; phylum Pseudomonadota; class Gammaproteobacteria; order Burkholderiales; family Burkholderiaceae_D; genus Telluria. The sequence goes on from JBJMVW010000200.1 coordinate 19,358, forward strand.
TTCTGGACTTGCACTTTCCCTCCCCCCGGCTCCGGCCTTTGTCCGGACGGCGCCGCACCTCTGCCCCATGGCACGGTCAAACCACTAGCACGCCGCCGATACTCGATGAATGTGCTTCGACAAGGAGATTCGGATGAGCAACCAGTTCGACCACGTGTCCATCACCAAGAAGGCGAATATCTACTTCGACGGGAAATGCATTTCGCACAACCTGGTCTTTCCCGACCAGACCCGCAAGACCATCGGCGTCATCATGCCGGGGGCGCTGACGTTCGCTACCGATGCATCGGAGGTCATGGAAATCGTCGAGGGCAAGTGCCGCGCCCGGATTGGCCTCGAGGGCGAATGGAAGGCCTATGCTGCGGGCCAGCAGTTTCGGGTGCCCGCGAAGTCCAGTTTCGATATCGAGGTGCAGGAAGCGGTCCATTACGTCTGCCACTTCAACAATCAGTGACGCGGGCCACCACGGCTAGCCGCTGCCCACGCGCCTGATCGGGCCCACGCTGTGTTCCCTGATCAAGCCATCGAGCGCAGCCCGGTCCAGCGTCTCGTGTTCCAGCAGGGCATGCGCCACCGCGTCCAGCAGGTCGCGCTTGTCGAGCAGCGTGGCGCGCACCCGGTCATGCGCTTCGCCCAGCAGCTTGACGATTTCGGCGTCGATGTCGCGCGCGGTCTCCTCGCTGTAGGGCCGCCGTTCCGACAGCCCCGACGGGTACAGCGACGGCGACCCGGCCTGCTCAAAGGTCGCCAGCCCCAGCCGCTGGCTCATGCCGTATTGCGTGATCATGTGGCGCGCCATGTCGGTGGCCAGTTGCAAGTCGTTCTGGGCGCCGGTCGACAGGTCGCCGAACACGACCTCCTCGGCCACGCGCCCGCCCAGGAACACGTCGAGCCGGTCGAGCAGTTCGCTCTTCTTCAGCAGGTAGCGGTCTTCGGTCGGCAATTGCTGGGTATAGCCCAGCGCTGCGATGCCGCGCGGGATGATCGATACCTTGGCCACCCGGTCGGCAAAACGCCGGAACTCGGCCGTCAGCGCGTGCCCGGCTTCGTGGTAGGCGACGGTTTCCTTTTCGGCCGGGTTCATCACCCGATTTTTCTTCTCGAGCCCGGCGATCACGCGGTCGGTCGCTTCGTCGAAGTCGCGCAGGTCGACCGCGTCCTTGCCGCGCCGTGCCGCCAGCAGTGCCGCCTCGTTGACCAGGTTGGCCAGGTCGGCGCCGGCCAGCCCGGCGGTACGCGCCGCCACCACCGACAGGTCGACGTCCTTCGCGACCGTGACGTGCCGGCTGTGCACCGTCAGGATTTTCTCGCGTCCCTTCAGGTCCGGCCGGTCGAGCGCGATATGGCGGTCGAAGCGCCCCGGGCGCAGCAGCGCCGGGTCGAGGATCTCGGGCCGGTTGGTGGCGCCCAGGATGATCACGCCCTTGTTGCTGTCGAAGCCGTCCATTTCGACCAGCAACTGGTTGAGGGTCTGTTCCTGCTCGTTGTAGCCGCCGACCACGCCAGCCACGCCGCGCGCGCGCCCGAGCGCGTCGAGCTCGTCGATGAAGATGATGCAGGGCGCGCTCTTTTGCGCCTGCGTGAACATGTCGCGCACGCGCGCCGCACCGACGCCGACGAACATCTCGACGAATTCCGAGCCGCTGATCGAGAAGAACGGCACCCCGGCCTCGCCCGCCAGCGCCTTGGCCAGCAGCGTCTTGCCAGTGCCGGGCGCGCCGACGATCAGCACGCCCTTCGGAATCTTGCCGCCCAGGCGCCGGTAACGCTCCGGACTCTTCAGGAATTCGACGATTTCCATCAGCTCTTCCTTGGCCTCGTCGATACCGGCCACGTCGTCGAAGCGGATCCCGGTCTTGCTTTGCACGTAGACCCGCGCCTTGCTCTTGGCGATGTCGAAGATGCCGCCGGCCATCATGCCGCCCTTGCGCGCGAGCGTGCTCCACAGCCAGAACAACAGGATCAGCGGAAACACCCACGACAGCAGCGAGGCCAGCCAGTCGTTGCGCGGTTGGCCGACGTAGCGCACCGAGGCCGCTTCGAGGTCGGACACCAGGTCGGGATCGGCCACGCGCACCGCCGTGAAGGGGCAGCCTTTGTCGGGCGTGCATTTGAGCGCCTCGAACTTGTCCTTTGGTAGCAGGCTGTCGAGCCCGCCGTTCTTGAGCGTGCCGCTGACGGTCGTGTCGGACAAGCTGACCTCGTTGACCTTGCCGGCATATAGCAGGTGCTTGAAGTCGCTGTAGGCCAGCGGCGACGAGCTGAACATCCCGGAGATGCTCTGGAACAGCATGAACACCAGGAAGCCCAGCATCCAGTACCACAGCGCCGGCTTCAGGTAGTTCGTCGTGTTTTCCTTTTCCTCGTTCACCCGGCGCCCCCACTGGTTCCCGCAAGGCATGCCGACACGGCGCCGGGGAACCCGCAGCCCCACTCTCTAACAGGCGGGCCGGGCGCGCTTGAGGTGAATCAAACTAGCGCCGCCGCGAACAAGCGCGGCTTATTTCCAGTCGCCGCGTAACGCCAGCACCTGCTGGTACAGGTTCTCGGGGGTGGCTTCCTGCGGCGCGACCGGGGTGCCCACGGCCAGCGCCAGCTCGGAACGCAGGCCGCGCGCGAACGAGCGCTCGAACAAATTGGTCGGGTCGCGCGTGAGCAGGCTGCCCCACAGGCCGCGCAGGGCCATCGGGATGACCGGCACTTTGCTCCGTTCGACGATCTTGGCAATGCCGCCGCGGAACTCGCTCATCTCCCCGGTCGAGGTCAGCTTGCCCTCTGGGAAAATGCAGACCAGGTCGCCCTCATGCAAGGCCTTGGCGATGTCGACAAACGCCTTTTCCATCAGCCACGGGTCGTCCTTGGCCGATGCGATCGGGATTGCTTTCGCGGTCCGGAAGATCCAGCCGAGGAACGGCGTGCGGAAAATCCGGTGGTCCATCACGAAGCGGATCGGGCGCGGGCTGGCGGCGCCGATCACGATCGCATCGACATAGCTGACGTGGTTACATACCAGTACCGCCGGTCCCTGGTCCGGGATCCGCTCGACGTCGACCGTCTTGACCCGGTGGATCGTGTGGATCAGCATCCACGCGAGGAAACGCATCAGGAATTCCGGCACCAGCGAGAAGATATAGATCGCGACCACCGCATTGAGCAGCGCGGTGGCCAGGAACAGCTCCGGAATCGTGAAGCCCTGCCCCAGCAGGACGATGGCGACGCCGCTGGCCGCCACCATGAACAGCGCGTTCAGGATATTGGTGCCGGCGATGGTGCGCGCGACGTGCCTGGGATCGCAGCGGGTCTGGATCAGCGCGAACAGCGGCACGATGAAGAAACCGCCGAACACGCCCAGCAGCAACAGGTCGCCAAGGATGCGCAGCGCCCCCGGCTGGGCCAGCAGGCCGGCCACGCCGACGGTTGCCGTATTGGTGTAGCCGAGGCTGGCAAAATACAGGTCGATGCCGAACGCCGACAAGCCGATCGAGCCGAACGGCACCAGGCCGATCTCGACCTTGCGGCCCGACAGCCGCTCGCACAGCAGCGAGCCGGTGCCGATGCCGAGCGAGAACACGGTCAGCAGCAGCACGAACACGCTGTGGTCGCCATGCAGGTAATCCTTGGCGTACACCGGGAACTGGGACAGCACCAGCGCGCCGTAGAACCAGAACCAGGAGTTGCCGAGCATCGACAGGAACACGGTGCGGTTCTTGCTCGAGAACACCAGGTTGCGCCACGACTCGGCCAGCGGATTGCGGCTGATGGCCAGCGCCGGTTCCGGCGCCGGCGACAGCGGAATGCGCCAGCTCGCCGCCAGCCCGAGCAGCGCCGTGAGCAAGGTGCCGGCCGCCACCAGCGTGACGCCCCACGCCTGCGCGACCAGCAGCGCGCCGATGATTTCGCCCAGCAGGATGCCCACAAACGTGCCCATCTCGATCACGCCGTTGCCGCCGACCAGTTCCTCCTGCTTCAGGTGCTGCGGCAGGTAGGCGTATTTCACCGGGCCGAACAGGGCCGAGTGCACGCCCATCCCGACCACCGCCGTCACCAGCAGCCACAGCGAATGGGTCATCCAGCCGGCGCCGGCGCCCAGCATGATCGCAAGCTCGAACAGCTTGACGGCACGCGCCAGCCGCCCCTTCTCCACCTTGTCGGCGATCTGCCCGGCGGTGCCCGACAGCAGCACGAACGGCAGGATGAACAGCCCGGGAATCAGGTTGTTCAGCAGGGTCGGGCTCAGGTTGGTCCAGCTCGCCGCGTCGTAGGTCAGGATCACGATCAGCGCGGTCTTGAACAGGCTGTCGTTGAACGCGCCCAGGAACTGGGTCCAGAAGAATGGCGCAAAGCGGCGCTGGGTCAGCAGGGAGAACTGGCTCGGATGGCTCATGCGGTGGGCTCGCTTATACAGGAAGTTTCGTAATCTACCGTACAACCCCGGGGCGGACAAACAAAGTTTCCGCTAGTTAATCTGGTAGCCGATACTAATCCTTCCCGGTGGCGCGCGCGATACCGGAATCACGGCTTTGCGCGCACCTCGACCTCGCACAAGCGCGGTGCCGCATCCAGATCATATAAGAATGGCAACCAGGTCAGCGGCTGCGCACGCACGTACGGTACAGCGGCCCGATGATCAGCACCACGACCACCATGCGCGACACGTGGAAGGCGGTGACGATCGGCACGCCCAGGTGCAGCACGCGCGCGGTCAGCGACATTTCGGCGATGCCGCCGGGCGAGGTGGCCAGCAGCGCGGTGCCGGGCTGGATCCCGGCCAGGTGCGACAGCATCAGCGAGAAGCCCGCGGCCAGCACGATCGAGGCCAGCGTGCAAGCGGCCACGCTGGCCAGGTAGCGCGGCGCGGTGTGCACGAAGCCGCGCGTGAAACGGGTGCCGAGCGAGACGCCGATCATCAGCTGGCCGGCGCGGATCATCCACTCGGGCAGGCGCGACAAGTGGATGCCGCCCGCGGTCAGCATCATGGCCATCGCCAGCGGCCCGATCACCCAGGCGTTCGGCACGCCGAGGCGCTTGACCGCCAGTGCCCCGATGCTGGTGGCGACTATCAGCAAGGCCAGGCCGCCGTAGTTAACAGTGCTGGCGGCAGGGACGAACAAATCGAGCCCGGGGCCGAGGCCATGCGAGGTCCACCAGCGCACCGCAAACGGTATCGTCCCGACCACCATCATGATGCGCAGGCTGTGCGCGGCGGCGACGCGGTCGACCAGCGCGCCGTGGCGCTCGCCCTGCACCGCCATCTCGGAGGCGCCGCCGACCGCCATTGCGAAGAACGCGGTGGTGCGGTCGGTGCCCGACAGCTTGTGCAGCAGCCAGCCGCCGGCCACGCCCAGCACCAGCGCAAACCCGACCGCCAGCACGATCCAGCCGGCGTAGCGCGCCAGCACCGCCAGCACCGGGGCGCTGAAATACAGCCCGAGCGCGGTGCCGATTGCCCACTGCCCGGCCTCGCGCGCGCGCGCCGGCGCACCCAGCGGAGCGCCGAGCATGCACGCGGCCGCGGTCGAAAACAGCGGGCCGATCATCCACGGCAGCGGCGTGTCGAGCCACAGGCACAGCTGCGCCGCCACCAGCGCCAGCAACAGCGCCGGGGCGAACGCGCGCAGCATCGGCGGCGCCGGCACCAGCGGCCTCAGAATACCCAGAGCTTCTCGGCCGGCATCTGCAGCCAGTAGCTGCCCGGGTCGAGCCGGTGCTTGGAATAGGCGCGCATGGTGGACGCGCCCTGCTTGAACAGGCACTCCCAGCGGTCGCCCAGGTACATGCAGGTCGACAGCGGCATCTGCAGCGCGTTCTCGAGCGGGGTGGCGCTGATGCGCACTTCCTCGACCCGGATCAGGACCGCGGGTTCAGGCGAATTGCCGGCGCCACGCGCGGTGGCGGCCAGCTGCATGCCCTCGACCAGCAGCTGCACGCCGCTGCCGTTGCGGCTCGTGACGGTCGCCGGCAGGCGGTTGTTACTGCCCATGAACTCGGCGGTGAACAAGGTGTCGGGCGTCTCGTACATGCTCTGCGGCGTGCCCTCCTGCTCGATCTTGCCGTTATTGAGCAGCAGGATGCGGTCCGAGATCGCCATCGCCTCGGCCTGGTCGTGCGTGACCATCAGCGCCGACAGCCCGAGCCGCACGATCAGCTCGCGCAGGAAGGCGCGCGCCTCTTCGCGCAGCTTGGCGTCGAGGTTCGACAGCGGCTCGTCGAGCAGGATCACGGGCGGGTTGTAGACCAGCGCGCGCGCGATCGCCACGCGCTGCTGCTGGCCGCCCGAGAGCTGGTGCGGGAAGCGTGCGCCGAGGTGGCCGAGCCCGAGCTGGCCCAGTACCTCGTTGACCTTCTGCTCGATCTCGCGCGCGGCCAGCTTGCGCAGCTTGAGGCCGTAGGCCACGTTGTCGAACACGGTCTTGTGCGGCCACAGCGCATACGACTGGAACACCAGGCCCAGGTTGCGGTCCTCGGCCGGCAGCTCGTGCCCGCGGGTGCCGTCGAACACGCGGCGCTCGCCGATGTCGATGCTGCCCAGTTTCGGGCTTTCGAGGCCGGCCACGGCGCGCAGCAAGGTGGTCTTGCCGCTGCCCGAAGGCCCGAGCAGGGCCACCACTTCGCCGCGCTGCAGGTGCATCGACACCCCTTTCAGGATCGGGTTGGCGCTCGCGCCGCTGCCGTAGTCGAGGTGCAGGTCGTTGACGGATAAAACGTTCATGGTGATGTCTCGTGATGGTTATTAGTTGTGCAGCTTGACGCCGAAGCGCAGCGCGATGCCGAGGCCGATCGCGACCAGCGTGATGTTGATGAACGAGAGCGCGGCCACCAGGTCGGTCGAGCCGCCGGCCCACAGCGACACCAGCATCGCGCCGATCACTTCGGTGCCCGGCGAGAGCAGGTACACGCCGGTCGAGTATTCGCGCTCGAAAATCAGGAACACCATCAGCCAGCCGCCCAGCATGCCGAACTTGATCAGCGGGAGCGTGACGTCGCGCGTCACCTGGCCGCGCCGCGCGCCGACCGCGCGCGCCGCTTCCTCCAGCTCCGGGCCAACCTGCAGCAGCGCGGTCGAGACCAGGCGCATGCCATAGGCCAGCCACACCACCGAATACGCCAGCCACAGCGCGAAAATCGTCGAGCGCAGTTCGCGCAGCACCGGGATGAAGTGTGCGGACAGCCAGATGGCCACCTCGTTATCGAAGCCTTTTAGCATCCCGTCCAGCCAGCTCGGCACGAACAGGAACACCCACAGGAACGACAGGCCGGCCAGCAGGCCCGGGATCGCGCGCGGCACCAGGACGCTGTAGTCGAGCATGCGGGTGACGCCGTCGGGCTTGCGGTGCATGGCCAGCGCGATCGCGGTATAGCAGACCACCGCCAGCGCGCCGCCGATCACGCCGATCAGCACCGTGTTGACGATGCCGCGCACCAGCGACGGCTGTTCCATGATGTCGCGGAAGTGCTGCAAGGTCAGCACGTCGGCCAGCTTCACGCCTTCGCCCCAGTATTGGACGAACGAGCGCAGCACGATGCCCGAAATCGGCAGCACGATGGTGAACACCAGCCAGGCGGCCAGCAGCGCCAGCGCCAGCCACTTCCAGCGGCCCAGCGGCAGCGCCTTCTGGCGCGCGCCCTTGCCCTTGATCGACACGTACTTGTTGGCCGATTTCAGCAGCCAGCGCTGCAGCATCACCAGCGGCATCGTCACCATCACCAGGCACACCGCCACCGCCGCCATCAGGTGGTACGACGGGGTGCCCAGCTTGTTGGTCAGCTTGTACAGGTAGGTGGCCAGCACCAGGTGGCCCTCCGGGTCGCCCAGCACCAGCACCAGGCCGAACACCTCGAAGCCGAGGAAGAACACCAGCACGCCGGCGTAGGCCAGCGCCGGCATGATCATCGGCAGCGATACGTTGAACATCACCTGCAGCGGCGAGGCGCCGGCCACGCGCGCGGCCTCCTCCACGTCCGAGCCGAGGCTCTTGAGCGCCGACGACGCATACAGGTACACGTGCGGCACGTGGGTCAGGCCGGCGATCACCACGATGCTGGTAAACGAATAGATATTCCACGGGATGAAGCCGAGCAGCTGCTTGACCCAGGTCGAGTAAAAGCCGACCGGCCCCATCGACACCACGTAGCCGAAGCCCATCACCATCGGCGACACGAAGATCGGCACCAGCAGCAGCGGCGCGACCCAGCTCCTGCCCGGCAGGTCGGTGCGCACCATCAGGAACGCCAGCATGCCGCCGAGCGGCACCGCGATCGCGGCCAGGCCGGCCGCGAGGATCATGCCGTTCCTGAACGCCAGCAGGAAGTCAGGATCATCGAAGATGAAACGGTAGGCATCGAGCCCGAGCTCTTTGGCCGGCATGAAGAACGGCGCCGACAGGAAGCTCTGGTAAAAAATCAGCAGCAGCGGCACGAAGATCGCTGTGCAGGTGAGCGCGACGACCAGTGCGCGCGGCCAGTTCAGGCGCAGGCGCGCGAGGCCGCGCGGGCGCTCGGCGCCGACGCGGGGTAGGGACAAGGTAGACATGGGACTTTCCGTGGGATGTGAAACGACCGGCTGGCGGGCCGCGGCGGCCCGCCAGTTCCGGTTTTACTTCTTGCCTGCCGTTTCCTTCCACTGCTTCAGGAAGGCCATGCGCTTGGCCGGCGCGAGGTACTGCAGCAGGCTCGGGTCGACCGGCAGCGGCCTCATTTTCTCGGCACCGATCTGGTGGATCAGTTCAGCCGAGGTGGTTTCGCCCTTCACGTCGCCACGGATCGCGAACAGCTTCGATTCGTTGGCGATGATGGTCTGGCCGCGCGCCGACAGCAGGTAGTCCATCCACAGCTTGGCCGCGTTCGCGTTCTTCGCGTTCTTGTTGATGAACTGGACGCGCGACATGACGAGGGTGTAGTCCTTCGGCAGCACCACGCCCAGCGATGGGTCGGTCTTGGCACGCACCAGTGCGTACGAGCCGATGATGTTGTAGCCGATCAGGTTCTCGCCCGACGAGATCCGCTCGAGCATGGTGCCGGTCGAGGACTGCACGCGCACCTTGGCAGCGCCGAGGGAATTGAGCAGCGCCGGGAACTGCGGCAGGTCCTGCGAGTCCTGGGCCATGAACAGGAAGCCGACGCCGGATTTTTCGATGTCGTAGGTCGTGACCTTGTCGCGGAACTTGTCGCTGGTGACCAGCTTGACGAAGTCGGCATGCGTCTGCGGCACTTCGGCCGCAGTCACCAGCCGCTTGTTGTAGACGAAGGTGATGGGCTCGAAGGTGGTGCCGTAGGCCATGTCCTTCCACACCGCCCAGCCCGGGAGCTTGGGCGCCTCAACCGACTTGTAGGCCATCGCGTAGCCTTCCGAGGCCAGCTTCATCTGCAGGTCCATCGCCGAGGACCACAGCACGTCGGCGGTGGTGCCGCCGGCGGCCGACTCCGAGATGAAGCGGTTGTACACTTCGGTCGAATTCATGTCGTTGTATTCGACCGTGATGCCGGCGTACAGGTTGTTGAAGTCCTTGATCAGCGGCTGCGCGGCCTTGCTGTCGGTCGCGCCGTAGATCACCAGCTTGCCTTCTTTCTTGGCCGCGTCGATGATCTTCTGGTAGGTCGCCGGATAACCTGCCGGCGCCTGCGCGCTTGCCGTCAGCGCGAAGCCCGCGAGGCTTGCTGCCACCGCTGCCGCGGCCAGTTTTTTGGTAATCGTCATGTCGTCTCCTTGGTTGTTTTGAGTCCGGCTAGCGCACCAGGTTGAACTGCCTGGCCTGCCGGTCATAGTCGAGTACTGCCTTCTTGATGTAGCCGGTCAGCGCGTCGCCGGTCAGCGAGAACGGATACAGGCCGGCGTCGGCGCGCAGCGCGGCAAATCCGGGCGCCGCTTCCATCTGGTCGAACGCCGCCACCCAGCGCCGGTAGTCGGCCTCGGGCACCCCGGGTCCCATCCAGACCCCGCGGATGATCGGCCACACCACGTCGACGCCCTGCTCGCGCGCGGTCGGCACGTTCGCCAGCGCGCCCGGCAGGCGATGCTCGGACAGCACCGCCAGCACGCGCACCTTGCCGGGGCCGGAGTACAGCTTCGCTTCCGACGCGTCGCCCGACACCACCTGCACGAAGCTGGCCTGCATCGCGGTGAAGGCCTCGCCGCCGCCTTCAAGCGCAACGAAGCGCAGCTGTTTCGGATCGATGCCGGCCTGGCGCGCCACCAGCGCCATCTTCAGCCAGTCCTGGCTGCCGATGGTGCCGGACACGCCGATCAAAACCGTCTGCGGCGCCTGTTTCAAGGCGTCGAGCAGGTCGGCCAGCGTGTGATACTGCGAATCGGCGCGCACCGCGATCATGCCGTAGTCCGCACCCATCGCCGCCACCCAGCGCACGTCGCCCGCGGTCGCCTTGCCGAACTTGCCCTGCGCAAGGTTCAGCAGCGAACCGCCGGAAAACGCGACCAGCGTGTCCGGTTCGGCGCGCCGCTGAGAGGACACCAGCGTGTGCCACGCCACCGCGCCGATCCCGCCCGGCAGGTAGGACAGCTTGAGCTTCGGCGCGCCGGGCCTGGCCGGCAAGGCTTTCTGGGCCAGCTTGCAGGTCAGGTCCATCGCGCCGCCCGGCTTGGACGGGATCACGCATTCGGGCTCGCGTGCGCGCGCGAACGCGCACGCGGCCAGCAGGGTCACAGCGAGTGAGGTACGCAGCATTTTCATGGTGACCATGATAGTACCGATCAGCCCGCTATGGGCGATCAGAAGCGGTGCTGGATGCCTGCGGTGACGCCGGTCTGCGACGTACCGAAGGCGGCGTCGTCGCGCGACAGGCCGACCAGCTGGCCGTTCTTGCCGCTCACGTGGGCCGCGACCAGGTACAGGTCGGTGCGCTTGGACAGCGCGTACATACCGCGCAGCACCGTCATGGTCGGGTCGGCGTCCTTGCCGGCAGCGACGTTCTTGACGTTGATGTGGTAGACCGCGGCGGTCAGGGTCACGCTGTCGATGTAGCGCGTGATGCCGCCCCAGTAGGTGTCGGCGCGCACGTCCGGCGTCGCCGCCTTGCCGGATTCGAGCTTGTAGCCACGCATGCCGAGGCTGTAGCGCCAGTCGCTGGTCTTGTAGTCGGCGCCCAGGTGGAAGGCGCGGGTCTCGTCGCGGTTGCCGGTGGCAGCCACGGTGTTGCCGTTGATTTGTTCGTACGCGGCCATCACGCCCAGCGGGCCCTGGTTCCAGGCCGTCGCCACCGCGTATTTACGGCTGTCGGACGGGCTGCCCGCCTGCTCGCCCAGGCCAACGGTGGCGCCGTACGACAGGTTGCCGGTCTGGCCCGAGTACTTCACCAGGTTGTCGAACGCGGTGGTCATGCCGTACTTCGACGGGCCGGTGGCCGCGCCCGAGGTGGCCCACGAATAGTTAGGCGCGAAGCCCATCGGGTCGTACTTGATGACGAAGTCGTACACGGTGGTGAACGAGCGGCCCAGCACCACGCGGCCGTACTTGCCGTCCAGGCCGACGAAGGCCTGGCGCTTGAACAGCGCGCCGTCGGCATTGCCGGTATCGAGCAGGATGCCGCCTTCGAGGCCGAACACGGCTTTCAGGCCGCCACCCAGGTCTTCGGTGCCGCGGACGCCCCAGCGCGAGGTGTTCTTCCCGCCCGAGATCACGCGCACGGCGCTACCGCCATTCGCGCTGGCGTGGTCGACGTATTCGACACCGGCGTCGATCAGGCCATAGACCTGGGCGTTGGTTTGGGCTTGGGCGGCATGGCCGAGGGAAAGCGCTGCCAGGACGGCCAGCGAAAGCGCGGACTTCTTCATGTTGTCTCCAGTTGTTTATGGTTATGCACTGCTTTACTGCGGGGCCAACTATAGGACGCCCTTCCTTTCAATTGGCTTTCAGCCGCGGCGCCGGCGCAACGCCGGCACTGGCCGGCGCGAACGCTTTGCGCTTACACTGCCGCCATGCGAATCCTTTTAGTCGAAGACCACGTCGAACTGTCGCACTGGCTGTCCAAGGCCCTGCGCGACGCCAACCTGACCGTCGAATGCGCGCACACCGGCGCCGATGCCGACGCCCTGCTCCACACCCAGGATTACGGACTGGTGATCCTCGACCTGACCCTGCCGCGCATGGACGGCCTCGAGGTCCTGCGCCGGCTGCGCGCGCGCGGGGGCACCCGCGGCAAGACGCCGGTGATGATCCTGACCGCGCGCGGCGGCCTCGAGGAACGGGTGCAGGGATTGAACCTGGGCGCCGACGACTACCTCGCCAAGCCGTTCGAGCTGGCCGAACTGGAAGCGCGCGTGCGCGCCCTGCTGCGCCGCAGCCTGGGCAACGAGGCGCTGGTGCAGCAGTGCGGCGACCTCAGTTTCGACACCGTCTCGCGCATGTTCACCTACGGCGGCGAGCCGCTTGCCCTCACGCCGCGCGAACATGCCGTGCTCGAAGCGCTGATCGCCCGACCCGGGCGCGCGGTCTCGAAGGAAAAGCTGTTCGACGAAGTGTTCGCGCTGGAGGACGACGCCAACCTCGACGCGATCGAGCTGTACATCCACCGTGTGCGCAAAAAGCTCGACCGCCGGCCCGACGGCGCCGCCGCGATCACGACGCTGCGCGGTATCGGTTACCTGCTGCAGCCGCGCACTATCGAAAGCCCAGCGCCGCAATGAGGCCACTGGCCACGCTGCTGCGCCATAAGTACGGCGCGCTCGCCCCGCTCGGCAGCTTGCGCAACCAGCTGCTGCGCTGGCTGCTGGTGCCGCTGGTGCTGCTGGTCGCGCTCAACTCGGTGTCGCTGTACCGCGACGCGCTCGACGCCGCCGACATGGCCTACGACCGCTCGCTGCTGGCCTCCACCCGCGCGCTGGCCGAGCGTGTCTCGGTGCGCGACGGGCACGTGGTGGCCGACGTTCCCTACGTCGCCCTCGACAGCTTCGAGACCGACACGCTGGGACGCATCTACTACAAGGTCAGCGGCCTGAAAGGCGAAACGGTATCGGGCTATGACGACCTGCCCGCGGTGCCGGCCAATGTGCCGCGCTCGGAGCTGTACCCGGCGCTGGTGCGCTTCTACCATGCCGACTACAACGGCGAGCAGGTCCGCATCGCCGCGCTGCTGCAGCCGGTGTACGACGATTCGATGCGCGGCATCGCGCTGATCCAGGTCGGCGAGACGCTCGACGCGCGACACGCGCTGTCGCGCCGGATCCTGTTCAACACCCTGCTGCGCCAGGCCGTGCTCGTGCTGGCGGTGGCCTCGCTGGTCTGGTTCGCGGTGCGGCTGGTGCTGCGCCCGCTCATGCGCCTCAAGAGCGAGGTCGAGACGCGCGCGCTGTCGGACATGTCGAACGTCGACCAGGCGCTGGTGCACAAGGAGGTGCGGCCGCTGGTGGCGGCCATGAACGGCAGCATGGCGCGGATGCAGAACCTGATCGCCAGCCAGCGCCGCTTCATCGCCGACGCCTCGCACCAGCTGCGCACCCCGCTCACGGTGCTCAAGACCCAGGCCGAACTGGCGCTGCGCGAAAACGACCATGCCGCGATGCGCGCGATCGTGCGCTCGATCGCCGGCACCACCGATTCGGCGGTACACCTGGCCAACAGGCTGCTGACGCTCGCGCGCATCGAGCACGGCAGCGAGGCCGCCGAGACGCTGGCGCCGGTGTCGCTGCCGGCGATCGTGCGCCAGGTCGGGCTCGAGCTGGCGCTGGCGGCGGTGCAGAAACGGATCGACCTGGCGCTCGAGGCGCCGGCCCAGGCGTCCGCTCATGTGCTGGTGTTGGGCCAGGCCCAGATGCTGCACGAACTGGTGAGCAACCTGGTCGACAATGCGATCCGCTACACGCCGGCCGGCGGCAGCGTGCTGCTGCGGGTGGCGGCGAGCGGCGCCGGCGTGCTGCTCGAGGTGCGCGACAGCGGGCCGGGCATCGCCGCGGCCGAACGCGAAAAAGTCTTCACGCCGTTTTACCGCGTCGCCGCAACAATGGAGGCCAATCCGTCCGGCACCGGGCTGGGACTGGCGATCGTGCGCGACATTGCTGCACTGCACAATGCAAGCGTCACGTTGGCCCCCGCCGAGGGTGGAACTGGCTTGAAAGTCATTGCTTTATTCCCGCCGATCCAGCCCCAACTGCCGGGTCTATCTTGAGAGTAATGTGGAGCAGCGGCAAGCCCGGCCGCGCATGATCGGCGCGCCGCGCAACAAGGCACGCCCCTTGATCGACTTTATTGCGCGTGGAATGCGGCGCCACCTGTGGTCGCACCGGGCAGTACCTCTGCGAAAAAGAATGCACGAGCTTAGAGTCATGACAAGGAAATGTTTGTGCCAGCCCACGAACGCCCGGTTGTGGCCGCTGAAAAACCCTGTTGAGGCATCTCAACCGAGGCCATGCTTGGCGCTTGTTGTGCAGTGCAGCGCCGGTACAATTCCCGCATGAATTCTCCGAACCTCTTCCCCAGCCAACGCAGCGCGCCCGACGCGCTGTTCGACCAGCTCGAGCTCGACATGCTCGCGCTGACCACCGCCGCGCTAGACGGCGACGACGCCGCGCCGAACCAGTGCGTTGACGAGTTTTCGACCGAGTTCTTGATGCAGTGGAGCGTGCCGCCGGGGTGACCCCCAGCCACGTCGTTCCCGCGAAGGCGGGAACCCATGCCGAATCACCGAAGCCCCTCGATTAAGAACAGCCGAAGTGCGTGCTCAGCATGGGTTCCCGCCTGGGCAGGAACGACGGTATTGGGGCTATTGGCTAGCTCCACGTTGCCAGTTGCTCGATCTGCGCGATCGCCGCATCGACCTTCTTTTCGCGCATCGACGACCACGCCCCCGCGCCGAACCAGTGCGTTGACGAGTTTTCGACCGAGTTTTTGATGCAGTGGAGCGTGCCGCCGGGGTGACCCCCAGAGAGCTTGCACTCCGGCTGCCCTTATTGACGGACTTCGGCGCCTCAGCATGGGTTCCCGCCTGCGCGGGAACGACGGTATTGGGGCTATTGGTTAGCTCAGGCTCTCGAGCCGGATCCGGACCACCTTGCCCACCACCGTCGCCAGCTGTTCGATTTTGGCGATCGCCGCATCGACCTTCTTTTCGCGGGTCTGGTGGGTCAGCATGATGATGTCGGTGCGGGTCTCGCCGCCCGGCTCCTTCTGCAGCACGGCGTCGATCGAGATGCCGGCATCGGCCAGGATCCGGGTCAGGTCGGCCATCACGCCCAGCTGGTCGTTCACGTACACCCGCAGGTAGTAGCTGCTGGTGATCTCGGCCATCGGCAGGATCGCGACGTCGGTCATTTGGTTGGGCTGGAACGCCAGGTGCGGCACGCGGCAGTACGGGTCGACCGTCGCCAGCCGGGTGACGTCGACCAGGTCGGCGATCACCGCGGAAGCGGTCGGCTCGGCGCCTGCGCCCTTGCCGTAGTAAAGCGTGGGGCCGACCGCATCGGCCTGCACCAGCACCGCGTTCATCGCCCCTTCGACGTTGGCGATCAGGCGCGCGGACGGGATCAGCGTCGGGTGCACGCGCAGTTCGATGCCGTCGACGCCGTCGACCACCGCGCGCCGCGCGATACCCAGCAGCTTGATCCGGTAGCCGAGCTGCTCGGCGTAGCGGATATCGACCGCCTGCAGCTGGCTGATGCCTTCCACGTAGGCTTTGTCGAACTGGACCGGGATGCCGAACGCGATCGCCGACATGATGGTCAGTTTGTGCGCCGCGTCGACGCCTTCGATGTCGAAGGTCGGGTCGGCTTCGGCGTAGCCGAGCGCCTGCGCCTGTTTCAGCACGGTGTCGAAGTCGAGGCCCTTCTCGCGCATCTCGGACAGGATGAAGTTGGTGGTGCCGTTGATGATGCCGGCCACCGATTCGATCCGGTTCGCTGTCAGCCCTTCGCGCAGCGCCTTGATGATCGGGACGCCGCCGGCCACCGCCGCCTCGAACGCGACCATCACGCCTTTTTCCTGGGCCGCGGCGAAGATCTCGTTGCCGTGCAGCGCCAGCAGCGCCTTGTTGGCGGTGACCACGTGCTTGCCGTTGGCGATCGCGCGCAGCACCAGTTCGCGCGGCAGCTCGTAGCCGCCGATCAGTTCGACCACGATGTCGATCTCGGGGTCGTTCACGACCTCGAACGGATCGGACACCACGCGGACCTGGTCGCCGACGATGCGCGCGGCGCGCTCGGTGTCGCGGGCCGCGACCATCGCGATCTCGATGCCGCGACCGGCGCGGCGGCGGATGTCTTCCTGGTTACGCCGAAGGACGTTGAAGGTGCCCGCACCGACGGTGCCGATGCCGAGCAGGCCTGCTTTGATGGGTTTCATATGCTTGTTTCGTGTGTGGTTCTAGCGCGCGTGGCGGCGTCGGTAGCCGTCGAGGAAGCGCGCGAGGCGCCCGCAGGCGTCCGCCAGGTCGTCGGAATTGGGCAGGAACACCAGCCGGAAGTGGTCCGGCGCAATCCAGTTAAAGCCCGTGCCCTGCACCAGCAGCACCTTCTCCTCGGCCAGCAGCTCGCAGATGAACTGCTGGTCGTCGGCGATCGGGTACAGCTTCGGGTCCAGGCGCGGGAACATGTACAGCGCCGCCTTCGGCTTGACGCAGCTGACGCCCGGGATGTCGGTCAGCAGCTTGTACGCGAGCTCGCGCTGCTTGAGCAGGCGCCCGCCGGGGCCGACCAGGTCGGCGATGCTCTGGTAGCCGCCGAGCGCGGTCTGGATCGCGAACTGGCCCGGCGCGTTGGCGCACAGGCGCATCGAGGCCAGCATGTTCAGGCCCTCGATGTAATCCCTGGCGTGGCGCTTCTCGCCCGACACCACCATCCAGCCGGCGCGGTAGCCGCAGGAGCGGTAGTTCTTCGACAGGCCGTTGAAGGTCACGAACATCACGTCGTCGGCCAGCGAGGCCATCGACACGTGCGTTGCGCCGTCGTACAGGGTCTTGTCGTAGATCTCGTCGGCGTACACGATCAGCTGGTGCTGGCGCGCCAGCTCGATAATCTCGAGCAGCACCTCGCGCGAGTACAGCGCGCCGGTCGGGTTGTTCGGGTTGATGACGACGATCGCGCGCGTGTTGGGCGTGATTTTGCGGCGCATGTCGTCGATGTC
>JBJMVW010000201.1:0-7587 GCA_045810465.1 Massilia sp.
CACCCGCGCCTTGTAGTGCGACTGATTGGTGTCGCCGAACCGGCTGGCGAAGCGCCACTCGGCGTTATTCGCCAGCAGCACGCTCATGCCGCCGATCGACTCGGCCATCTGGCCGTTGATCTCGCTGCGCAGCGCGCGCGCGCGCGTGACGGCAGGCGCCGACAGGCGCTGGTACAGCCATACGATGCCGAGCACCGCCGGCACCAGCGCCAGCACGATCAGCATCAGGCGCCAGTCGAGCCAGGCCATCGCGGCCGTGGTGCCGACCAGGACGATGGTGCTGTCGAGGATCACGAACAGGACCTGGATGTAGAGCGTCTTGACGGCCTCGGTGTCGTTGGTCACGCGGCTCACCAGCTGGCCGGTCATGGCGCGGTCGAAGAACGCCATCGGCAGGCGCAGCACGTGGCCATACACCCACTCGCGCAGGCGCTGCACCGAGCGCATCGCCAGCCCGGACAGGCGCACCAGCTGCAGGAAGCGCAGCCACGAAGCGGCCCAGCCGGTCAGCAGCACGCCGGCCAGCAGCAGCGCCATGCGCGGCCAGTCGGCATGGTGCGGCAGCAGGTGCTCGTCGATCAGCTTCTTGCCCATGAGCGGCCCCAGCACTTCGAGGCCGGCGGCCAGGATCAGCCACAGCACCGCCCATGCCAGGTGGCCGCGGTCGGGCCAGGCGGCGCGGCGCAGCAGGCCTGCGGCGAGTCTGGCCTGGTCGCGGATCGGGATCGATTCAGGTTGCATCGAGGCTGGCCTCCAGTTGTTGATAGCGCCACTGGCAGGCATACCAGCCGGCCTGTTCGAGCAGCGCGTCGTGCGTGCCCGATTCGACGATGCGGCCCTCGCGCAGGACCACGATCAGGTCGGCGTTGACCACGGCCGACAGGCGATGGCTGGCGATGATCGCGGACAGCTCGGGGCGGGTGCGGCGCAATTGGCCGAGGTGTTCGAGGATGCGCGTCTCGGTGCCGGTGTCGACCGCCGACAGCGCATCGTCGAGCAGCAGCAGCGAGCTGTCGGCCAGCAGCGAGCGTGCGATCGCGACCCGCTGGCGCTGGCCGCCCGACAGTGTGATGCCTTTTTCGCCGACCGGTGTGTCGTAACCGTGCGGGAAGCGCAGGATGTCGTCGTGGATCGCGGCCATTTCCGCCGCCTGCTCGATCTCGGCGCGGCTGGCCGACGGCCGCGCCAGCGCGATGTTCTCGGCAATCGAGGCCGAGAACAGGAACGACTCCTGCGGCACCCAGCTGATCGCCGAGCGCAGCGCGGACAGGCGGTACTCGTCGAGCGCATGGCCGCCCCAGCAGGCCGTGCCATGCTGCGGGGTGGCCTGGCGCAGCAGCACGCGCAGCAGGGTCGACTTGCCGGCGCCGGTCGGGCCGACCAGGCCGAGGGTCTGGCCGGGCGCCAGCGCCAACGATACCTTGTCCAGCGCCGGGTGCTCGCTGCCGGTGTACGAGAAGCTGATGCCGCGCAGCCTGAGCGCGCCGCGGTCGACCTTGTCGAGCGTGCCTTTGTCGACCACCGACAGCGGCGCGTCGAGCAGCGGCTGCAGGCGCGCCAGGCCGGCGCGGCCGCGCTCGATCAGCGATAGTACCCAGCCGGCCGCGAACATCGGCCAGATCAGCTGGCCGAGGTACATCGTAAAGCTGGTCAGCGAGCCGATGGTCAGCTGGCCGGTCCATACCAGGTAGCCGCCCAGGCCGAGCGTCAGCGTGCTGGCCGCGGTCAGGGTCAGGCCCACCGCGGGCTCGTAGGCTGCCTCCCACTTTTGCGCCGACAGGCTCGCCTTGGCCGCGCGCGCGGTCAGTTCGGCGAACTGGTTCGCGCTGCGCTGTTCGAGGCCGAGCGCGCGCAGCGTGCGCACTCCGGACAGCGACTCCTGCACGTGGTCGTTGAGCGCCGAGAAGCGCTTGAGCGAATCGGTCTCGGCGGCGTGGATGTGGCGCGAGATGTACCAGAACGACAGCGCCATGAAGGGGAACGGCAGCAGTGCGATCAGCGTCAGGCGCCAGTCGACGCCGAGCAGCATGATCCCGAGGACCATCACCAGTGTCAGGGTGCCGTCGAAGCCGGCCAGCATCGCCTCGCCGGCGGCTGCTTCGATCGCGTCGATGTCGTTGGTGGCGAGCGCCATCAGGTCGCCGGTGCGCTGGCGCTGGTAGAACGCCGGGCCCTGCGCCGCCAGGCGTGCGTACAGGCGCGTGCGCAGCTCGACGCCGAGCTTGTACGACGCCGAATACAGGCGGATGCGCCAGCTGACCCGCAATACGTAAATTGCCAGGCCCAGGCCGAGCAGCTGCGCCAGCGGCACCAGCAGGTCGTCGCCGCCGAGGCGGTGCGCGGCCAGGCCGTCGATCATCGCGCCGACCTTGCGCGGCACCCAGACCGTGCACACGGCGACGCCGAACAGCATTACCGCCGACGATGCATACGAACGCCAATTGCGGCGCACGAAATCGCCGACCAGCCTTGCCAGACTCATTCGCTATCCTTCAAATCCTGTTTGGCAGGCCCAGCAAACGAAAAGCGGGCCGAAGCCCGCTAATGTACTATTTTTAAACGAGCGGCGCAGCACGCCGCCTTGCTCACTTCCTGCGGCCGCCCTTCGAGCGCGGCGCGTCGGCCTGTTTGACGTCGATGGCCGGCGTGCCTGCCACCGGCGCCGGTGGCGGCGCGGCTTCCACCGGCTTGATCGGTGGCAGCTCAACCTTGCCCTGCGCGCCGGCGACGGGCGAGGCCAGCGGGTGCTCGGCGGTGGCCGGCTTCGGCGCGATCTTGCCAAGTGCCTTCGCGAGCGGTTTGGCGGTGGCCACCGGTTCGGGCTCCGGCTCAGGCTCCGGCTCGGTTGCCACCACCGGTTTCCGCTTTGCCCGCGCAACCTGCTCGGCAATGTAGTCGTCGGGCTTTTCGGCAGGGGCGGGGGCAGCTGCCTCGGGCGCGCGTGCGGGCGCCGGGAGCGGCGCCGCTTGCGCCCTGGCGGGAGGTGGCAACGCGGGCGCCGCTTGCGGCCTGGCGGGAGGTGGCAACGCGGGCGCGGCTGCGGCCTGGCGTGGCTGGTTCAGGCGCGCACCGGCGGCGATGCTGAACAGCTCGCGGTTGTAGCTGATTAAGTTCTGGATTTCGACCTGGGTCCGGGAAGTGAAGCTCAGCAGGTCGCGCGGGTCGCTGATCGAGAATAACTGCCTGACCGCGTTCGACGAGCGCTCGACCGACGCGCGCCAGGTGCTGACATTGAGTGCGATGACTTGTTCGGCGCTCTGGAGCGCCTGCTGGGTCAGGACGCGGAAGAAATCGCGCTGCGCTTCGAATTGCGATTCGCGCTTGGCGGACAATTGTTCGGGAAGTGAAGTCATGAGATTTCCTTGTCGATCGTTTTATGACGCGCTGCAATAAAGTCTAGTTTATCCCGGATTTGCAGTGTTGAAAAGAACTATTTGCTGTTGTTTTTGGCAGTAAATCTTGCGTTGCAGCATCAGTTTTTATCTTCCATTATTGTCTGCGCGGAAACGTGCGGAAATCGCTACAATCGGCCATCTGTCAACATGGGAGAAGGAATGGACCTCGTCATCCGCAACGCTGCCTTGCCCGACGGCCGGCGCGGCGTCGACATCGCGATTGCCGACGGCCGCATCGCGGCGGTCGACCCGGCGCTGGCGCTGTCGGGCGCGCGCGAAATCGACGCCGGTGGCGACCTGGTCGCGCCGCCGTTCGTCGACGCCCACTTCCACATGGATTCCACCCTCAGCTACGGGCAGCCGCGCGTGAACCTGAGCGGCACGCTGCTGGAAGGGATCGCGCTGTGGGGCGAGCTCAAGCCGCAGCTGGTGCAGGACGCGCTGGTGGAGCGCGCCATGCAGTACTGCGACTGGGCGGTGGCGCGCGGCCTGCTCGCGATCCGCACCCACGTCGACGTCTGCGACGACCGCCTGCTCGCGGTCGAGGCGCTGCTCGAGGTACGGCGCCGTGTCGCGCCTTACCTCGACCTGCAGCTGGTCGCGTTCCCGCAAGACGGCCTGCTGCGCAGTCCACACGCGTTCGACAACCTGCGGCGCGCGATCGGGATGGGCGTCGACGTGGTGGGCGGCATCCCGCACTTCGAACGCACGATGGCGCAGGGCGCCGAGTCGGTGCGCCTGTTGTGCGAGTTCGCCGCCGCCCAGGGCCTGCGGGTCGACATGCACTGCGACGAGACCGACGACCCGCTGTCGCGCCACATCGAAACGCTGGCGTTCGAAACCCAGCGCCTTGGGCTGCAGGGCAGGGTGGCGGGCTCGCACCTGACCTCGATGCACTCGATGGACAACTACTACGTCAGCAAACTGCTGCCGCTGATCGCCGAAAGCGGCGTGGCGGCGATCGCCAACCCGCTCATCAACATCACGCTGCAAGGGCGCCACGACAGCTACCCCAAACGGCGCGGCATGACGCGCGTGCCCGAGCTGATCGCCGCCGGCGTCGACGTCGCGTTCGGCCACGACTGCGTGATGGACCCGTGGTACGGGCTCGGCTCGGGCGACATGCTCGAAGTGGCGCACATGGGACTGCACGCGGCGCAGATGACGGGGCAGGACGCCATGTTGGAGTGCTTCCGGGCGGTGACCGAAGTCCCGGCGCGGATCCTGGGACTCGAAGGCTATGGCATCGCCCCCGGCTGCCACGCCGACCTGGTGCTGCTCGACGCCTCGAGCCCGGTCGAGGCAATCCGGCTGCGCGCGCCGCGCCGGCTGGTGCTGCGCCGCGGCGCCGTGGTCGCCGAAGCGCCGCGCGCGCAGGCCAGGCTCGACCTCCCGGGGCGTCCCGGCATCGTCGATTTTCGCCTGGGCCGCTAGCGTGCCGGCGGCGCGGTGCTAGAATGCCTACGTTTCAACATCGATAACGATCGCAGTGAACGACCTCGAAATCCGTCCCGCCACCGATGCCGACTTCGACGCCATGTGGGCCATCTTCCGCACCCACGTCGCCGCAGGCGAAACCTATGCCTTCGGTGCGGACACCCCGCGCGAGGCCGGCCACGACTACTGGCTGGGCCCGCGGGTCAGCGCGTTCGTGGCGGTGCAGGGCGGCGAACGGGTGCTCGGCATGTACAAGCTGGTGCCCAACCAGGTCGGGCGCGGCGGGCACGTAGCCAACGCCTCGTACATGGTCAGCGCCAACGCGCAGGGCCTGGGGATCGGCCGCATGCTCGGCGAGCATAGCCTGGCCGAGGCGCGCCGCCAGGGCTATCTCGCGCTGCAGTTCAACTATGTGGTCAGCACCAACACGGCGGCGGTCAGGCTGTGGAAGAAGCTCGGCTTTTCGATCGTCGGCACGCTGCCCAGGGCCTACCGCCACCGCCGGCTGGGCTACGTCGACGCCTACGTGATGTACCAGCTGCTCGAAGACCCGGACAGCTGGCCGGCGGCCGGAGAATAGGGATGTACATCCTCGAGACCCAACGCCTGCGGCTGCGCCCGATCACGCTCGAGGACTCGCCGTTTTATCTGGAGCTGGTGAACGACCGGGATTTCATCGAGCACATTGGCGATCGCGGTATCCGTACGCTGGAACACGCGCGCCGCGCGGTGGCCGAGGGACCGGCCGCGATGCAGGAAGCGCGCGGGCATTCGCTGTACATGGTCGAGCTGAGAGAGGGCGCGGTCCCGATCGGCATGTGCGGCCTGATCAAGCGCGACACGCTCGACGACGTGGACATCGGCTACGCCTTCCTGCCCCGGTACCGCGGCCACGGTTACGCGTTCGAGGCCGGCCGCGCGGTGCTCGACTACGCGCCCACGATCGGCATCACGCGCATCGCGGCGATCACCTCGCCCAACAACATCGCGTCCAACCAGCTGCTGCTCAAGCTCGGCCTGCGCTTCCAGCACTTCACCTACCTGACTCCCGAAGACGCCGGGACCAACCTGTACCTGTGCGAGCTGCCCGCGCATGAAAAACTGGTGTAACGCTTTACCAGGCAACGGTAGGGTGGGCAGGCCCTGCCCACGCGAAAATACGCGCAGAGCTGGCATCCGCGTGGGCACGGGGTGCCCACCCTACGAGTTTGTCACCCGCAGCAGCCGCACCCCGTAGATGTCGAACCGGTTCGACGGCCCCTCGACACCGCCTGCCGCGCTGAACGAGCTGTTACTCTCCAGGTAGCTCATGTTGTAGAAGTCGCTCAGCTGCAGCGAGTAGCTGCCGGGCTTGAGCCGCGCCGCCAGCGGCGTCGAATACACCGGCGGCGTGTCCGACTTCTCGATGCGCGCATGCGGCAGCTGCACCACGCCCTGCGCGACGATACGTCCCGCCCCATCCTTCACCGCCAGCCATTTCACCCCGCCGCTGATCCCGAGGTTGATCTGGTTGGCGCCGTTGTGGTACCGGACCTGCACCGCATAGTCGCCGGCCTGCGCTACCCGCACACCGCTGACCGTGAACGCGTCGCCAGGCTTGCCCCAGTCCTTCAGGTGCGGCTCCGCGAACCTGGGGTTGGGACCTGCGAGCGAAGCGGTCGACACCACGCGCGGGTCGGTCGCGGCGACCTGGATCCCGGCGTCAAGGCAGCGTGGCGCGCTGTGGTGGCTGCGGTTGCCGGAGTCCTGGAACTGCGCCTCGGCGGCATAGCAAGCGCTTGCGCTCCCGGTCCGGTCGAACCAGGTCCCGGCTGGGACCCGGGCGGCGACCAGTTTGCCGTCGCGGTAGATGTTGTAGACCGCGCCCGCGCTATCCGCCCCGCCGGCGATATCGATCTTCACCCGGCTTCCTTCGCGCGCAAGCGAAGCGATCACGGGCTCGCGCGGACCGAAGGTGGTACTGGTTTCGGCGTACGGATCGGCGTCGACCTTGCGGATCCGCTGCTGGCCCGGGAGCAGCTTGCCGAGCGTGACCTCGATCGCATTGTCTGCCGCCAGCTGCGCCCATGCCAGCGACGGCGCAACCGGCGCGCCGTTCAGCGTCACGCGCTCCACCGCGTAATAGCCCGTGCCCGGCGCCGCCTGCGGCAGCCGCAGTTTCACCTCGATGCGCTTGCCATGCAGGCGCAGGTTCTTCAGCACGATTTCGCTGGACGAGCCGAACACCTCGCGCCGCAGCTTCGCGGTGACGAACGGCCGCAGGGCGATTCCATCGTCCGTCGCGGTGACGCCGAACACGTTCTCGATCACCATCCCGAGGTAGGCCCCGACCGACCACAATTGGCGCTTCGAATTGATGACGGGCCCGATCAGGTTGGGCTTGCGTTCGTCCAGCAGCAGCGGCTGGCCCGAAAGCCATTCGAGGTTTTCCATGTTGGACAGGTTCAGCGCCGCGCCCCGCATCAGCGAGTCGTAGGCCGCGTCCGCGACACTGACGTTCCCGGCCAGCGCCGCCGCCTTGAGCCCGTATGCCGTCACGAACGGCCACATCGCCCGGTTGTGATAGACCGGCATGCCTTGCTGCTGCGGCCAGATCACCGGCGCGCCCATCGGCCCGTGCGGGTAGTTGGCCAGTATGCGCCCGGCACGCGCGGCGTCGGCCACGCCGCTGACGATCGCCAGCGCCTGGCCCAGCCAGTCGAACTTGTGCATCGGCGCGCCGTCGAAATGCGCGGCGCTCAAGCTGCTGTACATG
>JBJMVW010000202.1:0-14980 GCA_045810465.1 Massilia sp.
GAAGGTCTCGCCCGCGATCTTGAACACGCTGACCACTTGCGCCAGCTTGGTGGCCTGGTCCGCCAGCGACACGGCGGCCGCGGCCGACTCCTCGACCAGCGCCGCATTCTGCTGGGTCGCGGCGTCCATCTCGCCGATCGCCTGGTTGACCTGCTCGATCCCGGCACTCTGTTCCTGGCTGGCGCTGGTGATCTCGGCCATGATGTCGGTCACCCGGCTGATGCTCGTCACCACTTGCTCCATCGTGGCGCCGGCCTGGTCGACCAGCTTGGCGCCGGTGTCGACCTTTTCGACCGAGTCGCCGATCAGCGCCTTGATCTCCTTCGCCGCGGCCGCCGAGCGCTGGGCCAGCGTGCGCACTTCCGACGCCACGACCGCGAAACCGCGCCCTTGTTCGCCGGCGCGCGCGGCCTCGACCGCCGCGTTGAGCGCCAGGATATTGGTCTGGAACGCGATGCCGTCGATGACGCCGATGATGTCGACGATCTTGCGCGACGACTCGTTGATCGCGCCCATCGTCGTGATGACCTGGCTGACCACCGCGCCGCCCTGGACCGCGACTTCGGAGGCGGCGATCGAGAGCTGGTTGGCCTGGCGCGCGTTGTCGGCGTTCTGGCGCACGGTGGTCGTCAGTTCTTCGATCGACGCCGCCGTCTCTTCCAGCGAGCCTGCTTGCTGCTCGGTGCGCGACGACAGGTCCAGGTTGCCGGACGTGATTTCGCCGGACGCGGTGGCGATCGTGTCGGTGCCGCTGCGTACCTGCGCGACGATCGTGACCAGGCTGTCGTTCATGTGGCGCAGGGCGGCCAGCAGCGCGCCGGCTTCGTCGGTGGTCCTGGCTTCGATGCGGTGCGTCAGGTCGCCGCTGGCGACCGTCTCGGCCATCGTCACCGCTTCACGGATCGGCCGCGTGATGCCGACCGTGAGCAGCCACGACAGGATGGCGCCGAGCGCCACCGCGGCGGCGGTCAGGATGGCAATCACCGTGATGCTGGTGCTCGCGCTGGCGCTGACCCCCTTGGCGGTGGCGTCGATGCGGCTGCGCTGCATCGCGACCAGCTGTAGCACCGACTCCTGGTAGGTCTTGGCGACCGGGCTGAACGATTCGTCGAGAATCTTCGCCGCCAGCTCGTTGTCGCCGGCGGACTTGGCCTTGATGGCGCTGTCGCGCGCCTTGCTGTACACGCTGCGCTGTTCGCTGATTTTCTTGAACAGCGCGGTCTCCTCGTCGCCCGAGACCAGCGGCTCGATCTGTTTGACCAGGTCGGACGACGCCTTGGCGCTGGCGGTCGCGTCTTCCTTGAAATACGGGCCCAGCGCCGGATCGGTGCTTTTCACGATGGCGGCGGTGCGCCGCACGGCCGAGTGGATATTCATATACCACTCGCTGATCAGGCGCTCTTTCGTCAGCGGCTCGGCCATCATCTGCTCTGTCGCGCTGGCCACATGGTTCAGGCGCCACATGCCCGCGGCGGCAATCATTACCGCCATTGCAAGTATCAGGGCGAACCCGAAGGCCAGACGTTTCCCGATGCTAACGTTGCCAAAAAAACCCATCACTACTCCTTTTAGTAACTGACTGCTGAACGAAAGATGGGCGGCATTTTACAGTGCCAGTAGGTAACTGTAATGACCTGAGAGTATCTTTTGTGTTCAGTCGGCAATTAACAACACTTCACCGTCTGTCGGAGAAGTGTGGCGTAGGGAGGTGATGGGCCCAGAAGGCTCGATTTGGAAGGGCGCGGCCGCCGGCAAGGCGGCCTTATGTCAGAACTCTTCCCAGTCGTTGCCAGCGGCGACGGCAGGCTCGGTGCGCTTCGGCTGCGCCGCAGGCAGCGCGGTCGCGCCGCGCGCTACGCGGGCCTGGGCGACCGCGCGCGCGGGGCGGACCGGGGTGGCTGCAAATGCCGGGCGCACCGGCTTCGCGGCGTCAACGCCGGCTACCTTGAACACGCTGACCACCTGCGCCAGCCTCGACGCCTGGTCCTGCAGCGATGCGGCGGCCGCGGCCGATTGCTCGACCAGCGCCGCGTTCTGCTGGGTGGCGCCGTCCATCTCGCCGATGGCCTGGTTGACCTGCTCGATGCCGGCCGTCTGTTCCTGGCTGGCGCTGGTGATTTCGGCCATGATATCGGTCACGCGGCGGATGCTGGTGACCACGTCGCTCATCGTGCTGCCGGCCTGGTCGACCAGCCTGGCGCCGGCGTCGACCTTGCCCACCGAGTCGCCGATCAGCTCCTTGATTTCCTTGGCTGCCGCGGCCGAGCGCTGGGCCAGCGTGCGCACTTCGGACGCCACCACCGCAAAGCCGCGGCCCTGTTCGCCGGCGCGCGCCGCCTCCACCGCCGCGTTCAACGCGAGGATGTTGGTCTGGAACGCGATGCCGTCGATGACACTGATGATGTCGACGATCTTGCGCGACGAATCGTTGATCGAGCCCATGGTCTCGATCACCTGGCTGACCACGGCGCCGCCCTGGGCCGCCACGCCGGAGGCAGCGATCGATAGCTGGTTGGCCTGGCGCGCATTGTCGGCGTTCTGGCGCACGGTCGAGGTCAGTTCCTCCATCGAGGCGGCGGTTTCCTCGAGCGAGCTGGCCTGCTGTTCAGTGCGTGCCGACAGGTCCAGGTTGCCGGACGAGATCTCACCCGATGCGGTGGCGATGGTGTCGGTGGCGCCGCGCACTTGCGAGACGATCGCGACCAGGCTGTCGTTCATGTTGCGCAGCGCGCGCAGCAGGGCGCCGGTTTCGTCGTTCGAGCTGGCCTCGATGAGCATGGTCAGGTCGCCGCTGGCGACCGTTTCGGCGACGCCGAGCGCCTGCCGGATCGGGCGCACGATGCTCGACGCCAGCAGGAATGAGCAGAAGGCGCCGAACAGGATCGCAGCGGCGGTCAGGGCGCTGATCATCCACGTGCTGCGCTGGGACGCCTCGTCAATCGTTTTTGCGGTCTGGTCGATCTGGCGTTGCTGCATTGTGACCAGTTCGCTAATCATCTCCTGGTAGGCAGTCGCCGCCGGCGTGTATTCCTTGTCGAGGATGCGCTCGGCATCTTCCTGGCGGCCCTCGGTGCGGGCCTTGACCGCGCCATCCTTGGCCGCCGTGTACACCTTGCGCTGCTCGGCGATCTTGCGGAACAGCGCCTTTTCCTCGTCACCCGACAGCAGCGCCTCGATCTGCTTGAGCAGTTCGGTGCTGCGCTTGGCGGTGGCCGCGCCGTCCTGCTTGAAGTAGGCGGCCAGGCTGGGATCGCTGCTCTTGGCGATCGCCGCAGTGCGGCGGATCGCGCCGAAGGTGTTCATGTTCCACTCGGCCATCAGGCGCTCCTTCTGCAGCGGCACCGACATCATCGCGCGGGTCGAATCGGCGATCTCGTTAAGCCGCCATATACCGGTCGCGGCAATGACCGCGGTCAGGAGAAGCACCAGGGAGAAGCCGATGCCGAGCCTCTTACCGATGTTGATATTGCTAAATACGGTCATGCGGGTTCCTAATCTGTTGCTCAACGGGAATGTTGGGCTTCGATTCTACACGCGCCGCTTTTTAGTTGCTGTCAGAAATCTTTCATTCCTGCATAAAAACAACTGCCGGTCGCCGGCCCGGGCGGGAAGTGCTCCGATAACCGTCGTGTTGCCTGGTTTTCAGATGGATTGGCGCGTTTAAGGTATAATTTCAATTTCCCGCGCGTGCCATTCGGCACCTTCTGCACAATGACCAAATTTGTCTTCGTCACTGGCGGCGTCGTGTCTTCCCTGGGTAAGGGGATCGCGGCCGCTTCCCTCGCTGCGATCCTCGAATCGCGCGGCCTCAAAGTCACCATGCTCAAGCTCGACCCGTATATCAACGTGGACCCGGGCACGATGAGCCCGATGCAGCACGGTGAAGTGTTCGTCACCGACGACGGCGCCGAGACCGACCTCGACCTCGGCCACTACGAGCGCTTCATCAGTACCCGCATGAAAAAGGTGAATAACTTCACCACCGGCCAGATCTACGAATCGGTGATCCGCAAGGAACGCCGCGGCGAATATCTCGGCAAGACCGTGCAGGTGATCCCGCACATCACCAACGAAATCCAGGACTACATCCGCCGTGGCGCCGAAGGCGTCGACGTCGCGCTGGTCGAAATCGGCGGCACCGTCGGCGACATCGAATCGCTGCCGTTCCTCGAAGCGGCGCGCCAGCTGTCGCTGCGCGCGGGCCGCAAGTCGACCGCGTTCGTGCACCTGACGCTGGTGCCGTACATCGCCTCGGCCGGCGAACTCAAAACCAAGCCGACCCAGCACAGCGTGCAGAAGCTGCGCGAGATCGGCATCTCGCCCAATGCGCTGCTGTGCCGCGCCGACCGCCGCATCCCCGAAGACGAGCGCGCCAAGATCTCGCTGTTCTCGAACGTCGAAGAGCAGGCCGTGATCTCGGTGTGGGACGTCGACACCATCTACAAGGTGCCGCAGGTGCTGCACGACCAGGGCCTCGACGAGATCATCTGCGAGGCGCTCGGGATCGACGCGCCGCCGGCCGACCTGTCGATGTGGACCAAGCTGATCCACACGCTGGAGCACCCGAAGCACGAAGTCACGATCGGCATGGTCGGCAAGTACGTCGACCTGACCGAGTCGTACAAGTCGCTGACCGAAGCGCTGCGCCACGCCGGCATCCACACCGAAAGCCGGGTCAACATCGAATACATCGACTCGGAAGAGATCGAGACCCGCGGCACCGACCACCTGGCCAAGTACGATGCGATCCTGGTCCCTGGCGGCTTCGGCAAGCGCGGCGTGGAAGGCAAGATCATGGCGGCGCGCTACGCCCGCGAGAACAAGATCCCTTACCTCGGCATCTGCCTGGGCATGCAGGTCGCGCTGATCGAATACGCGCGCCACGTGGCGGGCCTGCCGAAAGCGAATTCGACCGAGTTCGATCCGGAAGCCGAGCAGCCGGTGGTGGCATTGATCACCGAGTGGCAGAACCACGACGGCAAGGTCGAGCAGCGCGACGAGACCTCGGACCTGGGCGGCACCATGCGCCTGGGCGCCCAGACCTGCGCGGTCAACCCGGGCACGCTCGCTTCCGAGATCTACGGCAGCGTCGTGACCGAGCGCCACCGCCACCGCTACGAGGCCAACAACTACTACCTGCCGAAAGTGGAAGCGGCCGGCCTGGTGGTGTCGGCGCGCACCCCGAACGAAGACCTGTGCGAGATCATGGAACTGCCGCGCAGCGGCGCCAACGCGCACCCGTGGTACATGGGCGTGCAGTACCACCCTGAATTCAAGTCGACCCCGCGCAGCGGGCACCCGCTGTTCACCTCGTTCATCCAGGCGGCGCTGGCGCACAAGGGCGCCAATGCCAAAGGGACGGCAGCGAACGCACCAGCAGTACAAGGAGATGCAGCATGAAGCTTTGCGGATTTGACGTCGGCCTCGACCACCCGATTTTCCTGATCGCCGGCACCTGCGTGATCGAATCGCGCCAGATGGCGTTCGACACCGCCGGTACGCTCAAGGAAATCACCGCCAGCCTCGGCATCCCGTTCATCTACAAGTCCTCGTTCGACAAGGCCAACCGCTCGTCGGGCAAGTCGTACCGTGGGCCGGGCATGGAGAAGGGCCTCGAGATCCTGGCCGCCGTCAAGCGCGAGCTCGGCGTGCCGGTGCTGACCGACGTCCACACCGAGGAAGAGATCCCGGAAGTGGCAAGCGTGGTCGACGTGCTGCAGACCCCGGCCTTCCTGTGCCGCCAGACCGACTTCATCAACGCCTGCGCGCGTTCGGGCAAGCCGGTCAACATCAAGAAGGGCCAGTTCCTGGCGCCGGGCGACATGAAGAACGTGATCGACAAGGCGCGCCTGGCGGCGCGCGAAGCCGGCCTCAATGAAGACAACTTCATGGCCTGCGAACGCGGCGTCTCGTTCGGCTACAACAACCTGGTGTCGGACATGCGTAGCCTGGCCATCATGCGCGAATCGAACTGTCCGGTGGTGTTCGACGCGACCCACTCGGTGCAGCTGCCGGGCGGCCAGGGCACCTCGTCCGGCGGGCAGCGCGAGCACATCCCGGTGCTGTCGCGCGCGGCGGTTGCCGCCGGCATCGCCGGCCTGTTCATGGAAACCCACCCGAACCCGGCGCAGGCGCTGTCGGACGGCCCCAACGCGGTGCCGCTCGGGCGCATGAAGGAACTGCTCACCACCCTGGTCGAGATCGACCGCGTGGTCAAGAAGTCCGCCTTCCTCGAGACCAGCTTTACGGCGTAACGCCGACGCGGGCCAGGCACGGCCCGATGACGATTTTCTTACTTTCCGGAGACTGAAAACATGAGTGCTATCGTTGATATTATCGGCCGCGAGATCATCGACTCGCGCGGTAACCCTACCGTCGAATGCGACGTGCTGCTCGAGTCGGGCGTGATGGGCCGCGCGGCCGTGCCGTCGGGCGCATCGACCGGCTCGCGCGAAGCGATCGAGCTGCGTGACGGCGACCCGAAACGCTATTTCGGCAAAGGCGTGCTGCAAGCCTGCGAGAATATCAACACCGAGATCTCGGAAGCGATCATGGGCCTGGACGCCAACGAACAGGCTTTCCTCGACCGCACCCTGATCGATCTCGACGGCACCGAGAACAAGAGCCGCCTGGGCGCCAACGCGATGCTGGCGGTGTCGATGGCGGTGGCCAAGGCCGCCGCGGAAGAAGCCGGCCTGCCGCTGTACCGCTACTTCGGCGGCTCGGGCGCGATGCAGATGCCGGTCCCGATGATGAACGTGATTAACGGCGGCGCGCACGCCGACAACAACCTGGACATCCAGGAATTCATGATCATCCCGGTCGGCGCGCCAAGCTTCCGGGAAGCCATGCGCTACGGCGCCGAGGTGTTCCACACCCTGAAGAAGATCCTGCACGCCAAGGGCCTGGCGACCTCGGTCGGCGACGAAGGCGGCTTCGCGCCGAACGTGGCCAACCACGAGGAAGCGATCAAGCTGATCATGCAGGCGATCGAACAGGCCGGCTACGAAGCGGGCAAGGACATCGCGATCGGCCTCGATTGCGCCGCGAGCGAATTCTACAAGGACGGCAAGTACGTGCTGGAAGGCGAAGGCCTGACCCTGTCGGCCACCGACTTCACCAACATGCTCGCGACCTGGTGCGACAAGTACCCGATCATCTCGATCGAGGATGCGATGGCCGAAGGCGACTGGGACGGCTGGGCGACCCTGACCGCCGCGCTGGGCAAGCGCGTGCAGCTGGTCGGCGACGACCTGTTCGTCACCAACACCAAGATCCTGAAAGAGGGCATCCAGAAGGGCGTCGCCAACTCGATCCTCATCAAGATCAACCAGATCGGCACCCTGACCGAGACCTTCGCCGCGATCGAGATGGCCAAGCGCGCCGGCTATACCGCGGTGATTTCGCACCGCTCGGGCGAGACCGAGGACTCGACCATCGCCGACATCGCGGTCGGCCTGAACGCGCTGCAGATCAAGACCGGCTCGATGTCGCGTTCGGACCGCATGGCCAAGTACAACCAGCTGCTGCGCATCGAGGAAGACCTGGGCGACATCGCCAGCTACCCTGGCCGCGACGCGTTCTACAACCTGAAGTAACAACGGAGCCGGCCAGTTCATCCACTGGCCGGTTTTTCGCTCCATGCGACTGATTACGCTTGCCCTTGCCGCCTTGCTGCTGCTGATCCAGTACCCGCTCTGGCTGGGGAAGGGCGGCTGGCTGACCGTGTCCGAACTCGAGGACCAGGTCGCGGCGAGCCGCAAGAAGACCGACGAGCTCAAGGCGCGCAACGCCAAGCTCGACTCCGAGGTGCGCGACCTGAAGGACGGCACCGGCGCCGTCGAGGAGCGCGCGCGCTACGAACTTGGCATGATCAAGCAGAACGAAATCTTCGTGCAGGTGCTCAAGAAGGACGAGAAGGCCGGCGTGATGATGACGCCACCCCCGCCGCCGCGCCCGCCGAAGGACGCCGCCAATCCCCAGAAGGTCCCGGGACGCTGAGCCACGGGCACGCCATGGTTGAACCGATTCCACCAAGCGGCGACGGCGGCGACCAGCTCGACAGCCTCGAGGCGATTGCCGTCTTCCTCGCCGACGCGTTCGAAAGCGGCGACGGCGCCCAGGTCGCCAGTGCGCTCGCCAGCGTGGCGCGCGCGACGGGCCTGGGCGAGCTGGCCGCCGCGGCCGGCGTGCCGCGCGAGCAGCTCAGGGCGGCGCTGAACTCGGGAGAGCTCAGCCTCGAGGCGACGCTCGCGATCATGAAGGTGATCGACCTGCACCTGCCGCCAGCAGCCGGCGGCGGCGAGCCGCACTAAACGACCAGCCTGAACTCGTCGTTCCCGCGGCGGCCGAGGCCTGCGCGGGAATGACGTGTCCGGGCAATCGCGAAGTACATCCTGGTCAGGCTGCCTTCTGCCGGACCCCGGCGTCGACGCCGGCCCGCGCCAGCGCATCGTCGATCAGCTCGATCCAGTGCCGCACCGGCAGCTGGGTGCCCGACTGCAGGTGGCCCAGGCATCCGATATTCGCCGACACGATCTCCTGCGCCCCGGTCGCCTCCAGGTTGGCCACTTTTTTGTCCCGCAATTGATACGACAGCTCCGGTTGCAGCACCGAGTACGTGCCGGCCGAGCCGCAGCACAGGTGGCTGTCCTGGCACAAGCGCACGTCGACGCCGGCCAGTGCCAGCACGCGTTCGACCGCGCCGCGGATTTTCTGCCCATGCTGGAGGGTGCAGGGCGGATGGTAGGCGACGCGCCGGCTGTCCTTGCCGGCGAGGCGCTCTCGCAGTTGCGGCTCGAAGCGCGGCAGGACCTCGGACAGGTCGGAGGTCAGCGCCGCAATCCGCTCGGCCTTGCGCGCGTAGGCAGGGTCGTGGGCCAGCAGGTGGCCGTAGTCCTTGACCATGGCGCCGCAGCCCGATGCGGTCATCACGATCGCTTCGGCCGGCGCGCCGGCGCTGCCGTCGACATACGGCCACCACGCATCGATGTTGCGGCGCATGTCGTCCAGCGCCGCTTCGTGTTCGTCCAGGTGGTGCCGCAGCGCGCCGCAGCAGCCGGCTTTGGGCGCGACGACCAGCTGCACGCCGAGCGCGTCGAGCACGCGCGCGGTGGCGGCATTGATGTTGGGAGACATGGCCGGCTGCACGCAGCCATCGAGCAGCAGCATGGTCCGGGCGTGGGTCGTGCGCGGCCAGCTGGTGCGTGCGGCCGGCGCCGGCACCTTGTTCCTGAGCGCCTTCGGCAGCAAGGGCCGCAGCAACTGGCCGGTCTTCATCGCCGGCTTGAAAATCCAGCTGCGCGGCAGCGTCGCGGCCAGCGCGGCGCGCGCCATCCGCTGGCCCAACGGGCGCCGCACCTGCTGGTCCACCACCTTGCGTCCGATGTCGAGCAGGCGGCCGTATTCGACGCCGGACGGGCAGGTCGTCTCGCAGTTGCGGCAGGTGAGGCAGCGGTCCAGGTGCAGCTGCGTGCTGGCGGTCGCCGGTTGCCCTTCGAGCACCTGCTTGATCAGGTAGATGCGTCCGCGCGGGCCATCGAGCTCGTCCCCCAGCAGTTGATAGGTGGGGCAGGTGGCGGTGCAGAAGCCGCAGTGTACGCAGTTGCGCAGGATCGCCTCGGCGGTATCGCCGTCGGCACTGCCCTTGATGAAGTCAGCCAGGTTGGTTTGCATAATCAGAACTCGTTGTACATGCGGGCGGGGTTGAAAATGCCGGCCGGGTCGAAGCTGTCCTTCAGGCGCTGGTGGATGCGCGCGAGGGCCGGCTGCAGCAGGGCGAACACGCCGTGGCGCTTGTCGCCGCCGCGGAATAGCGTCGCGTGGCCGCCGTGCTGCGCGGCGATCGTGCGGATCGTGTCGCCGTCGGCGTCGCCGCGCAACCAGCGCAGGCCGCCGCCCCATTCGATCAGCTGGGGTCCGGGCAGCGCCAGTGCCGGCGTGGTCGATGGCACCGCGAGCCGCCACAAGGGACCGTCGCCGGCGAAAAATGCGTGGCGCTGTTCGCGCAAGCCGTCCCAGAACGATTCGCTGGCCGGCATGACCTCGCCACCGAGCTCGCTCGCGGCGGCCACCACCGCCGCGTCGGCGCCCGCCAGCCGCAGCGCGAGCCGGCCATCGGCCCATGCGCTGGAGACGACCGGCAGCGCGCGGCCGCCCCAGGCGTTCAGCTTGTCGATCGCCTGCTGCTGGTCGAACGCGAAGCCGAGCGTCAGTTCGCGCACCGGGCGCGGCAGCACCTTGAGCGAGACATTCGCCAGCAGGCCAAGGGTGCCCAGCGAGCCTGCCAGCAGGCGCGATACGTCGTAGCCGGCCACGTTCTTCATCACCTGGCCGCCAAAGCGCAGCAGTTCGCCGCGGCCGTCGACCAGGTCGACGCCGAGCACGAAATCGCGCAGCGCGCCGGCGCTCTGGCGGCGCGGCCCGGACAGGCCGCTGGCGACCATGCCGCCAACGGTGGCGCCGGGTCCGAAGTGGGGCGGTTCGAACGCCAGCATCTGGTTGTGCGCGGCCAGCGCCTGTTCCAGCTCGGCCAGCGGGGTGCCGCAGCGCGCCGTCACCACCAGCTCGGACGGCTCGTAATCGATGATGCCGCGATAGGCGCGGGTATCGAACGGCTCGCCTGCCGGGGCCTGGCCGTACCAGTCCTTGCTGCCGCTGCCGCGCAGGCACAGCGGCGTGCGCGCGGCATGCGCGGCGGCGATGCGTTCCCTGAATTGTTGGAGTACCTGTTCCATCTTGTCCTTGCTTTCAAAAGCGTGGCAGGTGCGCGAACTTCATCACGCCGCCAGTCACGCGCATCTTGCCGAATTCGGCGCAGCGGTTCAGGGTCGGGATCGCCTTGTCGGGGTTGAGCAGGCGCGCCGGGTCGAAGGCCAGCTTGACCGCGTGGAAGGCGGCCAGTTCGGCTTCCGAAAACTGGACGCACATCGAATTGATCTTTTCGATGCCGACGCCATGCTCGCCGGTGATGGTGCCGCCCACTTCCACGCACAGCGCCAGGATCGCCGCGCCAAAGGCTTCGGCGCGCTCGAATTCGCCCGGTTGGTTTGCGTCGAACAGGATCAGCGGGTGCAGGTTGCCGTCGCCGGCGTGGAACACGTTGGCGCAGCGCAGCCCGAACTCGGTTTCCATGCGCTCGATCCCGGTCAGGACCTGGGCCAGGTTCTTGCGTGGGATGGTGCCGTCCATGCAGTAGTAATCGGGCGAGATGCGGCCGGCCGCCGGGAACGCGTTCTTGCGGCCCGACCAGAAGCGCATGCGCTCGGCCTCGCTCTGCGACACCGCGATCGCGCTCGCGCCGGCGGCCTGCAGCACCGCCGTCATGCGCTCGATTTCCTCGAGCACCTCGAGTTCGGTGCCGTCGGCCTCGCACAGCAGGATGGCGGCGGCGTCGGTGTCGTAGCCGGCCTTGACGAACGGTTCGACCATGCGCGACGAGGTGCGGTCCATCATTTCGAGGCCGGCGGGGATGATGCCGGCGGCGATCACGCTGGCCACTGCGTTGCCGCCCGTGACCACGTTGTCGAAGGAGGCCATGATCACGCGCGCGGCGGCAGGCTTCGGGATCAGCTTGACCGTCACCTCCGTCACGATCCCGAGCATGCCTTCGGAGCCGACGAACACGGCCAGCAAATCGAGGCCTGGCGCGTCGGGCGCCTCGCTGCCCAGTTCGACGACGTCGCCCTCGAGCGTGACCATCCTGACCCGCAGCACGTTGTGCACCGTGAGGCCATATTTGAGGCAGTGCACGCCGCCCGAGTTCTCGGCCACATTGCCGCCGATGCTGCAGGCGATCTGCGACGAGGGGTCGGGTGCGTAGTACAGCGCATGCGGCGCGGCCGCTTCCGAAATGGCCAGGTTGCGTACGCCCGGCTGCACCACCGCCACGCGTGCGGCCGGGTCGACGCGCAGGATCTTGTTCAGCTTCGCGGTCGACAGCACCACGCCGTCGGCGATCGGCATGGCGCCGCCGGACAGGCCGGTGCCGGCGCCGCGCGGCACGATCGGTACCTGCAGCTCGCGGCACACCGCGAGGATGGCGATGACCTGCTGCTCGGTTTCGGGCAGCACCACCACCATCGGCAGCTGGCGATAGGCGGACAGGCCATCGCATTCGTAAGGGCGCGTATCCTCCTCGTTGGCGAGCAGGCAGCGCGCGGGCAGCAGCGGCCGCAGGGCCTGCACCACCTCGCGCTGGCGCGCCAGCAGTGCTGCCGGATCAGGCGACATATTCATGCTATTCCTTTACTCGGTGACGCCGCACGCCGGGCCGCGTGGGCCCAGCGCGCAGCCACGGCGCTTAGTGGACCAGCGTCGTGAACGGGTACACATAGGCCTGCAGCGTGACCAACAGGCCGACCAGGCAGGCCAGCGCGATCGAATGGAAGAACACGTAGCGCAGGATGTCGCCTTCGTGTCCGTACCATTTGGTGGCGGTCGCCGCGACCACGATCGACTGGGCGTCGATCATCTTGCCCATCACGCCGCCGGACGAATTGGCCGATGCCATCAAGAGTGGATTGAGGCCGAGCTGCTCGGCCGAGGTCTTCTGCAGGCCGCCAAACAGCACGTTCGAGGCGGTGTCGGAACCGGTCAGCGCGACGCCGAGCCAGCCGAGCAGGGTGCCGAAGAACGGATACAGCACGCCGGTATGCGAGAACGCCAGCCCGAGGGTGGTGTCGAGGCCCGAGTAGCGGGTGGTGTAGCCGAGCGCCAGCATGGCGGCGATCGTCAGCAGCGAGAACTTGAGCAGCTTCAGGGTCGCCCAGTACACCTTGAACAGGTCGCGCAACTTGTAGCCCATCACGAGGCCCGAAATGACCGACGCGATCAGGATGCCGGTGCCGGTGGCCGACAGCCAGTTCAGCGTGTAGACGGCGGCTTCGGCGGTCGGCTTGGCGACCACCGGCGGCATCCGTTCGACCAGCTTGTGCAGGGCCGGCCACTCGAGCTTGATCACCGAGATGCCGTCCAACATCTTCTTCCACTCAGGGATGCCCCACAGGAATACCAGCACCGACAGGATCAGCCACGGCAACCAGGCCTGGACGACTTCGGCGCGGGTGTGCTTGTGCACCACGGGAGCGGCCGCGGGCACGCAGGCCTTGAACTTGCCGGCCGCGTTAGTCCAGACCGTTGCCGGCTTCCAGACCTTGAGGAACAGGCTCAGGAACAGCATCGACGAGATGGCGGCGCCGACGTCGACCAGCCACGGGCCGTGGTAATTCGAGATCGCGTATTGGGGAACGGCGAAGGCAACGCCGGCCACCAGGATCGCCGGCCAGATGCCCGCCATGCCGCGGAAACCGCAGAACGCCCAGATCAGCCAGAACGGCACCAGCACCGAGAACACCGGCAGCTGGCGTCCGACCATCGCCGAGAGCTGGAGCAGGTCGAGGCCGGTGACCCCGGCGAGCGCGATGATCGGTGCACCCAGCGCGCCGAACGCGACCGGGGCGGTGTTGGCGATCAGCGACAGGCCCGACGCCGCCAGCGGTGCGAAACCGAGGCCGATCAGGATCGCGCCGGTCACCGCCACCGGGGTGCCGAAGCCACCCGCGCCCTCGAAGAAGGCGCCGAACGAAAACGCGACCAGCAGCAGCTGCAGGCGGCGGTCGGTGGTGATGCCGGTGATCGACTCCTGCAGCACTTTGAAGTAGCCTTTACGGTCGGTCAGTTGGTACAGGAAGATCACGTTCAGCACGATCCAGCCGATCGGCAACAGGCCGTTGGCGGCGCCGAGCAGGGCGGCCGAGATCGCGGTCGGGGCCGGCATCGAATACGCGAAGATGGCGACCAGCAGCGCTGCCAGCAGGCCGAGCAGCGCCGCAATATGGGCCTTGATATGGAAAAACGCCAGCGCCGCCAGCATGACGGCGACCGGAATCGCCGCGACCAGCGTCGAGAGCGCGGCATTGTTGAGTGGGTCGTAGATTTGGCTCCACATTTCTTAACTTCTCCTCAGAAAGTCGTTCTGCCGGCCCTGTATTTGTTATCTGTAGCGCGGGCCGTTCCTGACTTGTCACACAATCACATGTCATACAAGTTGTTTTTAAGTCTAGGGATGCGCGTGTATGATGTCAACAGTATTTGTTCTTCGTGCAAGGGGGCGTTGTGGAAAAACCTAAAGTACAGGCAGAAACGATCACCGCCGGCGGGACGCTGGCCGATCGCGTGACGGCCGTGCTGCAGCAAAAAATCCGCAGCGGCGAGTTCGCTGCCGATGCGCACCTGCCCGCCGAGTCGGCGCTGGCCGAGCGCTTCGGCGTCAGCCGTACCGTGATCCGCGAAGCGGTGTCACGCCTGAAGTCCGAGGGACTGGTCGCCACGCACCAGGGCAAGGGGACGGTGGTGGTCGGCCCCAGCCAGTCGGCGCCGTTCCGGATCGACGTCGACCTCAACGATTCGGTACAGGCCGTGCTGCGCGTGATGGAGTTGCGCGGCGGGCTAGAAGCGGAGGTCGCGGCGCTCGCGGCCGAGCGCCGCACGGAAGAACAGAACCAGGCCATCCAGCAGGCGCTGCTGGCGATCGACCAGGCGGTCGCCGCCGGGGGTGATGGCGTCGAGGAAGACGTGGCCTTCCATACCGCGATTTCGAACGCCACCGGCAATCCCTTGTACACCTCGCTGCTGGTCTTCCTGAGGCAGTTCTTGCGCCAGGCGGTTACCCTTGGCCGCATGAACGAGGCGCGCTTCGGCGATGTGAACAGTCTGTTACGCGACGAACACCGTGCGGTTGCCGATGCGATCGCACGGCAGGACGTGAACGAAGCGCGCGCGGCGGCCCGCCGCCACGTCGGCAACGTCGCGGCACGCTTGCGCGACGCCGGCGCGCAATTCTGGCGCAACGAAGGCGGGCAGGTCGCGCGCCACCTGGCCAGGTCGGAAGAGCAGGTGCGCAAGCACGTCGGCAAGGGCAGGTAGCCGAACCGCGCGCCGCTTGTGCGCCGGTATGTTCATGTAGTGCACATGCCGCTCC
>JBJMVW010000203.1:0-3657 GCA_045810465.1 Massilia sp.
ATTCCAAATAGGCACGCGTTGATGTTGCTCGCGGAGCGTGCGGGTAGGAAGCTTGAGCGCCGGAGTAATTCGGCGCCTAGAGGAATGGCTGTCCAAGCGGGAAACCGCTACACAGAATCCGGCCTATCGGCTTGCTTTACTTGAATTCCCCCTGGCGGAGACGACGATGCAGCAATACATCCTAGCCCTCGACCAGGGCACCACCAGTTCGCGCGCGATCCTGTTCGACCGCCAGGGGCAGGTCTTCGCGTCGGCGCAGCAGGAATATCCCCAGCATTTCCCGCAGCCCGGATGGGTCGAGCACGATGCGCTCGACATCTGGAACAGCCAGCTTGCCTGCGCGCGCCAGGTGCTGCGCGAGGCCGGCATCAAGGCCGCCCAGGTGGCCGGCATCGGCATCGCCAACCAGCGCGAAACCAGCGTGGTGTGGGACCGCGCGACGGGGGAGCCGATCGCACCGGCGATCGTCTGGCAGGACCGCCGCACCGCCGGGGAATGCGACCGCCTGCGCGCCGACGGCAAGGCCGAACTCATCGGGCGCAAGACCGGGCTCGAGCTCGACGCCTACTTTTCCGCGACCAAGATCCAATGGCTGCTCGCGCACGTGCCCGGGGCGCAAGCCCGCGCCGCGCGCGGCGAACTGGCCTTCGGCACCGTCGACAGCTGGCTCGTCTTCAAGCTGTGCGGGCGCCACGTCACCGACGTCAGCAATGCTGCCCGTACGATGCTGTTTAATATCCACGCCATGCGCTGGGACGAGGAACTGCTCGACCTGTTCGGCGTGCCGGCCGCCATGTTGCCGGAGGTCGTGTCCAGCTCGGAACAGGTCGGCGCCGCCGACGAGCAATGGTTCGGCCGCCCGATCCCGATTGCCGGCATCGCGGGCGACCAGCAGGCCGCCACCTTCGGCCAGGCCTGCCATAGCAAGGGCATGGTCAAGAATACCTACGGCACCGGGTGCTTCATGCTGATGAACGCCGGCGCCGAGCCGCCGGTATCGCACAACCGGCTGCTGTCGACGGTCGGCTGGAAAATCGACGGCCGCACCGACTACTTCCTCGAAGGCAGCGTATTCATGGGCGGCGCCACCGTGCAATGGCTGCGCGATGGGCTGGGCATCATCAAGCAGTCGAGCGAGGTCGAGGCGCTGGCGCTGTCGGTCCCCGATAGCGGCGGCGTGATGCTGGTGCCGGCCTTTGTCGGGCTCGGCGCGCCCCACTGGGACCCGTATGCGCGCGGTACGATTGTCGGCATGACGCGCGGCACCACGGCAGGCCACATCGCCCGCGCTGCGGTTGAAGCCATCGCCTACCAGAGCGCCGAGCTGCTCGCGGCAATGCAAAAGGATGCCGCGTGCCCGGTTCCCGAAGTGCGCGCCGATGGCGGCGCCGCGCGCAACGACATGCTGATGCAGTTCCAGGCCGACCTGCTCGGCGTGCCGGTAATCCGTCCGCGCGTGACCGAGACCACCGCGCTGGGCGCCGCCTACCTGGCCGGCCTTGCGCTCGATTTCTGGTCCTCGCGGGATGAGATCGCCGCGCAATGGCAAGCCGAGCGCCGTTTCGAGCCGGCGATGACGGCAGGCCGCCGCGACCACCTGATGGCGCGCTGGGGCCGGGCCGTCGAGCACGCCAAATCCTGGGCGCTTCCCGATCCTGCCTGAGGCCAACAGTGCGGAACGCCAAGCGTCGATCGGGCACAATTATCCGCTCGATAATCGCGCGCTGGGCAGGAGGCAAGTTGAAATACATGATTCGTTTCTTTTCGACGGCGCATGCGCTGTTGGCGGTGCTGTTCATTGGCATCGCGCTGCTGTTGACCGTCCTCGCGGCAAAGACCGGCTGGGATGCGATCGGCCTTGGCCTTGCCGACAGCGCCGAGCAGGCCATCGAGGCGATCGGCTTGCTCGCCATTGCCGTCGTCTCGCTGCAGATCGCGCAAACGATTACCGAAGAAGAGGTGATCCGCGACGCGCACATCAGCGCGCCAACCCGGGTGCGCCGTTACCTGTCGCGTTTCATGGTTGTGGTGGTGGTCGCGCTGTCGATCGAAGGCCTGGTTGGTACCTTCAAGTCCCTGCATGAAAATCCAGAACTGCTTCCACACGCTGCCTCCGTCCTCGTCGCGGCCGGAATCCTGCTCGCCGGCTGGGGCGTTTTCATTCTGTGCAATCGAAGCGCGGAAGAGCTGGAGCCGGAAGCGATGGCGCAGGCCAAAAAAGAGGATGCCAAGCTTGGAGGGCCTGCCGGGCCCGCGACCTGATTGCGCGAGCGAAGCCGCCTCACTGCTCAACTGCCCGGCTTCGATGTTATAGTTGATTAAATTCAACTATTTACTATCGGCATGTCATTTCCATACCTGAGCGATTTGATCAAAGCCTCGACCGGCTACGACCTGCCACTGCCGATAGCGATGTTCGGCTTGCTGGTCGCGTGCGCGATGATGGCTGGGGCGGCCTGCCTGACGGTCGAGTTACGGCGCCTGCACCAGGCACACCTGCTCGGCAAGGCGTGGCGCCGGGTCAAAGGGAAGCGCGGCGAGCGATTCTTTATCGAGGTGCCGCCGCAGGACATCGTGCCGAACCTGACCCTCACCGTCATGCTCGCGGGCGTGGCTGGCGCGCGGCTCTTCCATATCCTCGAGCATAGCGACAGCTTTCTCGCCGCGCCGTGGGAAATGATCTTCAGCCGTTCCGGCCTCAGCGTCTTCGGCGGCCTGATATTCGGTACTTTGGCGGGCCTGGTCTTTATCAGGCGATGGCATCTGCCCGCGCGCCCGCTGCTCGACGCTGTCGCGCCCGCGCTGATGCTGGGCTACGCCATCGGCCGTATCGGATGCCAGGTATCCGGCGATGGAGACTGGGGCATTGCCTCGAACCTGGCATTGAAACCGGATTGGCTGCCCACGTGGGCGTGGGCGCAAACCTACGACAACAACATCTACGGGGAAGCGATTGCATGGCCGGGCGTCTATCCGACGCCGATCTACGAAACGCTGATGGGCATCGCCTGCTTTGCGCTCCTTTGGGCGCTGCGCAAGCATCCGTTCAAGGCGGGATGGCTGTTCTCGGTTTATCTGCTGCTCGCGGGCCTTGAACGCCTGCTGATCGAGCGGATCCGCGTGAATCCGGTGTTTGAGTTTGGCGGCATCGCCGCTACACAGGCCGAGATAATCGCGGTCGCATTGATTTCCATCGGGCTTGTTGGCCTCGCATTGCTGGGCCGGCGGCGAACGCCACAAGCACCGGGGCGCGCGAAGGCCTTAGGCTTCTAGCGGCGTCAGAACCCCATCCGCCCCTTGCCCGGCGTCACCTTGAGCCGCACATCTTCCAGCGCCACGTGCTCGCGTCCGGCCGCCACCGCGTAGCCGAGGCTATCGAGCAGCGTC
Source organism: Massilia sp. (assembly GCA_045810465.1). Lineage (GTDB taxonomy): Bacteria > Pseudomonadota > Gammaproteobacteria > Burkholderiales > Burkholderiaceae_D > Telluria. The sequence continues at coordinate 3,388 of JBJMVW010000203.1, forward strand.
TTGCGCAAATCGCGCGGCGACACCCCCGCCAGTTTGTCGAGCACCGTGTCCGCCAGTTTGTGCTCGAACGCCGACAAGTTCAATTCGCGCAGCAGCCCCGCATAAATCCGCTGCGCTATTCCGGCCGCCTGCTCGGGCGTCGGCGCCGGCACCTCGTACACCGCCATCCGGTTTAGCAGCGGGTGCGGGATGCCGTCGGTGCTGTTCGCGGTCAGCACCCAGAAAATCTGGCTCGCATCGATCTCGACGTCGATGAACTCGTCGCGGAAC
>JBJMVW010000204.1:0-26019 GCA_045810465.1 Massilia sp.
GTGCAGCGTGATCAGGTCGGCGCCGGCCTGCTCGGCCAGCAGCGCGGCGCGCAGCGGGTCCGGGTAGACGGTGCCGCGCGCGTTGCGCACGGTGGCGACGTGGTCGATGTTCACGCCCAGGTCGATGACCGGGCCGGAGGGTTGCAGGAAGCTCATGGATGAATGTGGTGTGGTCTGGTGGTCGTCAAAGCTGCATCAGGTCGATCAGTATCTGGCGCGTGTTCAGCGGCGCGCCGCCCAGCTGGTAAGCCAGCAGGAAGCGCATCAGCTGCTTGGCTTCCCCCTGGGTCTGCGGGTCGGCGTAATCCCCACGCTCCATGGCGAGCAGCGTCTTGCCGGAAACCACAGGCCAGGTGTCGGACGCACGCACCTCGCGCGCGCCGCGTTCGGGGTCAACCACGTAGTCGGCCGCGGCCTCGACCGCGGCATGGGTGGTGGTCGAACGGCCGAGGTCGGCCGCGACGCCCGTTTCCTTAAGTAAGGCCCTTTCGAATTTTCGCAAGACGATTTGTGCCGGTTCGTCGTGCGCCAATTGGTTGAGCGTGGCAACGTAATGGTCGAACAAGGCCGTGTGCGGGTCGTCCCGCGCGAGCAGCTTGACCAGCAATTCGTTCAGGTAGAAGCCGCACAGCAGGGAATTTTTTTCCAGCGGCAGCATGCCGCCGACCCATTCGGCGTCGATCAGGGTGCGCAGTTCGGACTTGCCGCTCCACGACACCGACAGCGGCTGGAAGGTCTGCAGTACCCCGCGCAGCTTCGACAGCGGGCGCTTGGCGCCCTTGGCCACCAGCGCGACGCGGCCATGCTCGCGGGTGAGCATGTCGACGATGAGGCTGGTTTCCTTGTACGGATAGCTGTGCAGGACGAAGGCCGGCTGGCCGCTGATCCGGCTATCGCGCTGGGGAGTACGGCCGCGCCGGGCCGGCGGCGCAGGCGGGGCGGCTTCCGGCGCTGTAGCGATGAGGTCGGTGTCGTTGCTGGGCATGCCGGGCGGACGGTCCTCCGCGCTTACTCGTAGCCGTAGGCGCGCAGGCCCGCTTCGTTGTCGGCCCAGCCGGATTTGACCTTGACCCAGATTTCCAGGTACACCGGCCCGCCGAACAGTTTTTCCATGTCGAGGCGCGACTGGGTCGAGATTTCCTTCAACCGGGCGCCCTTGTTACCGATGATCATCGACTTGTGGGTGTCGCGTTCGACCAGGATCGCGGCAAAGATGCGCCGCAGGTTGCCTTCCTGCTCGAATTGCTCGATCAGCACCGTGCTGGTGTACGGCAACTCGTCACCGCTCAGGCGGAATACCTTCTCGCGCACGATTTCGGCCGCGAGGAATTTCTCGCTGCGGTCGGTGATGTCGTCGGCGCCGAAAATCGGCGCATTCTCCGGCAGGTACTTGCGGATCTCGCCTTCCAGCGCATCGACCTGGAAACGCAGCTTGGCCGAGACCGGCACCACGGCCGCGAACTCGTGCAGCGCCGCGACCTTCTGCGCGAACGGCATCAGGGCCGCCTTGTCCTTGACCCGGTCCGACTTGTTGATGACCAGGATCACCGGGACATTGTTCGGCAGCAGGTCGAGCACCTGCTGGTCGGCCGGGCCGAAGGTGCCGGCCTCGACCAGGAACAGGATCACGTCGGACGAGGTCAGCGTGTTCGACACCGTCTTGTTCAGCGTCTTGTTGAGCGCGTTCGCGTGGCGGGTCTGGAAGCCAGGCGTGTCGACGTAGATGAACTGGGTGTCGTCGGTGGTCTGGATGCCGGTGATGCGGTGGCGCGTGGTCTGCGCCTTGCGCGAGGTGATCGATACCTTGGCGCCGATCAGCACGTTCATCAGGGTCGATTTGCCGACGTTGGGCCGGCCGACGATCGCGATGTAGCCGCAGCGGAAGTTTTCCGGGGTGGTGCCGGCGGGGGTGGTGTCCATATTCATGCTGACTTCGTTCCTGCGTGTTTGTGTGGCTTGGCTTCGGCCGGCGTCTTGGCCGGCTTGGCTTCAGGCGGGGTGGCCGGCTCGGCGTCGGGGGCGGCCTCGCCCTGGACGGTCGCAATGCCGGCCAGTTTCAGCTGGGCCGCGCGCGGCTTGGCCTTGCGCGCCGCCGCGGGGCTGCGCGAGAGCATCTGCTCGGCGACGTCGAGCGCGAGGCGCGCCGCCGCCTGCTCGCCGGCGCGGCGGCTGCCGCCGCGGCCGAAGACCTGGATACTGAGCTTGGGCACCAGGCATTCGATCTCGAATTCCTGGCTGTGGGCGGCGCCGTGCGTGGCCACCACGTTGTAGGTCGGCAGCGAGATTTTCTTGCTCTGCAAAAATTCCTGCAGCAGCGTCTTGGCGTCCTTGCCGAGGGTGCGCGGGTCGACCGTGTCGAGCAGCGGAATGTAGAAGGCGCGGATCACGTCGCGCGCGGCATCGAAGCCGCCGTCGAGGTAGATCGCGCCCAGCAGCGCTTCGAGCGTGTCGGCCAGGATCGACGGGCGGCGGAACCCGCCCGACTTCAGCTCGCCCTCGCCGAGGCGCAGGAATTGCGACAGCTCCAGCTTTTGCGCGATCTCGTACAGCGATTGCTGCTTGACCAGGTTGGCGCGCAGGCGCGACAGGTCGCCCTCGTCGAGCGTGGTGAAGCGGTCGTACAGCACCGACGCGACCACGCAATTGAGGATCGAATCGCCGAGGAATTCAAGCCGCTCGTTATGCAGACTGCTGTGGCTACGGTGCGTCAAGGCTTGCTGCAACAGTCCAGCGTCCTTGAACGTGTAACCTAAGCGCGTTTGCAATAACTGGAGATTCATTATCGGTTTCGTAGTATGGCCGGGGCCAGGCCGGCGCCGCCGGCGGTATGCTTATTCCGCGCTTGCGGTCCTGGCCGCGACGACGCCGCTCTTGTCGGTGGTGGCCGCGTAAGCAATCACCAGGCTCACATTGCCCGTCAGCGGCACCCGCTTCTCGTAGGCGAAGCTGATTTCGGTCTCGCCGCTGTCCTTGCTGAACACCAGGTCCTTGGAGCTGATGGTACTGATGTTGTTGATCTCCGCGTTCTTGCCGAACGAGGTCTTCATCTCGGCGACGCTGCCGCCGGCCCCCTTCGCCGTCACGATCGCATCCCTGGCCGCGCGGTACTCGACCCAGGTCGGCACCACCTTGATGGCCACCAGGGCCGCCCCGCCGAGCACCACCAGCAAGACGATCAGTCCCGACAGTGACACCCCGCGCTGGTCCTTCAGCACACGCTGCCTTGCGTTTTGCATCTGTTTTCTCCCGGACTTAGTGGATGCCGCCGATGCGCTTCGGATTGCTGAAGTTCATCCAGACCAAGAACGCCTTGCCGACGATATTCTTATCGGGAACGAAGCCCCAATACCGGCTGTCGGCGCTATTGTCGCGGTTATCACCCATCATGAAATAATTGCCTTCCGGTACGATACAGGTAAATTTGTCGTACGAATAGACACAGTTTTCATGATGCGGGAAATTCTCCACGCCACCCAGGTCGAAGGGCCGCTTGGAATCGTCGTTCAGGATACGGTGTGTCGTATTTGGCAACTTTTCCAGCAACTGCTTGTAGTAGACCGGGTGCTCGTTGTCCAGGTATTCGTCCAGCGGCTGGTAGTCGACCGGCTTGCCGTTCACTGTCAACCGCTTGTTTTCGTAGCTGATTTTATCACCCGGGACGCCGATCACACGCTTGATGTAATCCTGGCTCATGTCCTTCGGGTACTTGAACACCATGACGTCGCCGCGCTGCGGGTCGCTGATCTCGATGATCTTCTTGTTGATGATCGGCAGGCGGATGCCGTACGCATACTTGTTCACCAGGATCAGGTCGCCCACCAGCAGGGTCGGCACCATCGACGACGATGGAATCTTGAACGGCTCCCACAGGAACGAGCGCAGCACGAACACCAGCGCGATCACCGGGAAGAAGCTGCCTGAGTACTCGATCCAGGTCGGCTGGCGCAGGATACCGCGCTCGAGCGCGGCACGGTTGTGGTCGTTGTAATCGACCTTGATGCCGTCCGCGGTCAGCCGCGAATTGCGGGCGTCGTACTCGGCCAGCGCGGCATCGGCAGCGGCGCGCCGCTGCCGCGCGAACACGAAGACGTCGAGAAACCAGATGACGCCCGTGATCACCATCGCCACGAAAAGGATCAGTGCAAAATTTCCAAGGATCGGTTGCAGGTTCATTTGTCTTCCACTTGTAGGATGGCCAGGAAGGCTTCTTGCGGGATCTCCACCGAGCCCACCTGTTTCATGCGCTTCTTGCCGGCCTTTTGTTTTTCGAGGAGTTTCTTCTTGCGCGAGATGTCGCCGCCGTAGCACTTGGCCAGCACGTTCTTGCGCAGCGCCTTCACGTTTTCGCGCGAGATCACATTGGCGCCGATCGCGGCCTGGATTGCCACGTCGAACATTTGGCGCGGAATCAGTTCGCGCATCTTGGCCGCCACCTGGCGCCCGCGGAACGGTGCGTTGGCGCGGTGCACGATGATCGCCAGCGCGTCAACCTTCTCGCTGTTGATCAGCATGTCGACCTTCACCACGTCCGACGCGCGGTATTCCTTGAACTCGTAATCCATCGATGCGTAGCCGCGCGAGGTCGACTTGAGCTTGTCGAAGAAGTCGAGCACGATCTCGGCCATCGGCATCTCGTACACCAGCTTGACCTGGCGCCCGTGGTAGCTCATGTCCATCTGCACGCCACGCTTGCCGATACACAGGGTAATCACCGAGCCGACGTATTCTTGCGGCATGTACAGGTTGACCGTGACGATCGGCTCGCGCACTTCGTCGATCTTGGACGGGTCCGGCATCTTGGACGGATTGTCGACCCGCACCATGCTGCCGTCGCGCATTTGCACTTCGTACACCACGGTCGGCGCGGTCGTGATCAGGTCCATGTCGAACTCGCGCTCGAGGCGTTCCTGGACGATTTCCATGTGCAGCAGGCCAAGGAAGCCGCAGCGGAAGCCGAAGCCCAGCGCCTGCGACACTTCCGGCTCATACATCAGGGCCGCATCATTGAGTTTGAGTTTTTCGAGCGAGTCGCGCAGCGCGTCGTACTGGTTGGCCTCGACCGGGAACAGGCCGGCGAACACCTGCGGCTGCACTTCCTTGAAGCCGGGCAGCGGCGCCGGCGCCGGCTTGGCCGCGTGGGTCACGGTGTCGCCGACCTTGGCGGCCTTGAGTTCCTTGATACCGGCGATGACGAAGCCCACCTGGCCGGCCGAAATTTCCGGCAGCGACTGCGACTTGGGACTGAACACGCCGACGCTTTCGACCAGCTGGGTCGACTCCGACGCCATCAGCAGGATCTTTTCCTTGGGCTTGAGGGTGCCGTTCATCACGCGCACCAGCATCACCACGCCGACGTAGTTGTCGAACCACGAGTCGACGATCAGCGCCTGCAGCGGCGCGTTCGGATCGCCCTTCGGCGGTGGCACCTTGGCGATCAGGGCTTCGAGCACGTCTTCCACGCCCAGGCCGCTCTTGGCCGAGCACAGGGTGGCGTCGCTGGCGTCGATGCCGATCACGTCTTCGATTTCTTTTTTGGCGTTGTCGGGGTCGGCGTGCGGCAGGTCGATCTTGTTGAGGACCGGCACCACTTCCACGCCGAGGTCGAGCGCGGTGTAGCAGTTGGCGACCGTCTGCGCTTCCACGCCTTGCGACGCGTCGACCACCAGCAGCGCGCCTTCGCAGGCCGACAGCGAGCGGCTCACTTCATAGCTGAAGTCGACGTGGCCCGGGGTATCGATCAGATTGAGGTTGTAGACCTGGCCGTCGCGCGCCTTGTAGTGCAGCGCCGCGGTCTGGGCCTTGATGGTGATGCCGCGCTCGCGCTCCAGGTCCATCGAGTCGAGCACCTGCGCTTCCATGTCGCGGTCCGACAGGCCGCCGCACAGCTGGATGATGCGGTCGGCCAGCGTCGATTTGCCGTGATCGATGTGGGCGATGATGGAAAAGTTACGTATGTTATTCATTAACAAAACTCTAAAAACCAAAAGTGGGCGCGGCGGGCGCCGCCTCGCCATGCCGCCGGGGCCGGATGCTGCCGGCGCAATACAAAAAAAGCGCTCTGTTGGGGGCGTGGCAATCCCCAGGCGAGCGCCTTATCGTGCAAGAGAAGCGACAGTGCAACGGACAGAAGCTTTTCCCAAGCTTCCCATTTTACCGGATTTCAGGGGAGAAAGCCCGGATTGCCGCGGATCGGACGGCCAATATGGGGGTTTTGGAGGCGAAATCAACGGCAGCGTAGTTCATTCCCCTTTGCTAGCAGGTCGTTCCCGCGCAGGCGGGAATGACGGTCTTGGGGCTGGCGGCGGGTGACCCGGAGGGCCTGGTGGCCGGGTGACGCCAAGGCGCTGTTCAAGCGGCCTGGAACGAGGCCACGTAGCTGCGCACCGCCGCCTCATCGAGGAAATAATGGCACAGCTCCGGCTGCCCCGGATCGCCGAACAGGACCGGCACCAGCTCGTCGAAGCGCGCCACCAGCGCCGGGTCGGCATCCACGTCCACCACCGCAACCTCGAAGCGCTGCGCATCGCCCTGCAGCGCCTCGAGCGCGGCCAGCATGTCCTCGCACAGGTGGCAGTAGCTGCGCGAGTACAGGGTGAAAGGAATCGCCCGCAAGATTACGGGCGCGGCTTGATGACCACGTACTGCGTCACGGTGTCGCGCCGGACCAGCACCGCCACGCTCTTCTTCGGGTCGAGCCTGGCCACCAGGTCGTTGAACTGGGTCGCATCCTTGATCTCGGCATTGTTCACCTGCAGGATCACGTCGCCCGCCAGGATGCCGGCCGTCGCCGCCCGTCCCTGGACAGCATCGACCAGCACGCCGCCGTCGCTCTTCAGTTCGCGGCGCTGGGCCGGGCTCAGGTCCGACACGTGCATGCCCAGCGCATTGGCAGGCTGCTCAGGCGTCGGTTTCTTCGGTTGCGCCTTGCCGCCGGTGTCGGCCTTGTCCTCTTGCAGCTCGACGATCATGACCGGGATGTCGTGCTGGGCGCCGCGGCGCCATACCGTCACGGTGGCGCGGCTGCCGACCTTGGTTGCGGAAACCAGGCGCGGCAGGTCGTTGCGGGTCTCGATCGACTGGCCGTTAAACTTGAGAATGATGTCGCCGACCTTGATGCCGGCCTTCTCCGCCGGGCCGCCGGCCTCGACCATCGAGACCTCGGCCCCATGCGCGCGCCCCAGGCCAAGCGACTCGGCAACGTCACGCGTGACTTCGCTGATCTGGACGCCCAGCCGTCCGCGCGTGACGTGGCCGGTTTTCCTGAGCTGGTCGGTCACCCGCATCACCTCGTCGATCGGAACGGCGAACGAAATGCCGTTGTAGGCGCCCGAGAGGGTTGCGATCTGCGAGTTGATGCCGATCACCTCGCCACGCATGTTGATCAGCGGACCGCCCGAGTTGCCCGGATTGACCGCCACGTCGCTCTGGATCAGCGGCAGGTAGTCGCCGGTGTCGCGGGCCTTCGCCGAAATGATGCCGGCGGTAACGGTGTTCTCGAGGTTGAACGGCGAACCGATCGCGATCACCCATTCACCGACCCGGATCTTGCTCGAGTCGCCCATGCGCAGGCTCGGCAGGGTACGGGCGTCGACCTTCAGCAGCGCGACGTCGGAACGGCGGTCGGCGCCCAGCACCTTGGCCTTGAATTCGCGGCGGTCGGTCAGGGTGACGGTGACCTCGTCGGCGCCCTCGACCACGTGGGCGTTGGTCAGCACGTAGCCGTCGTCCGAAATGATGAAGCCGGAACCGACCCCGCGCTGGATCTGCTCTTCCGGCGCCTGCTGCGGCGAGCGGCGCCCGCGCGGGACCTGCTGCCCGAAGAAGCGGCGCAGGAATTCCTGCATTTCCTCGTCGCCCGGCGTGCCCTGCCCCAGCTTGACGCGTTCGGTGGTGCGGATATTGACGACGGCCGGGCCGACCTTTTCGACCAGGTCGGCGATTTCGGGCAGCGCGGTGACCGCCGGGGCCTGCACCGGGGCGGCTGCGAGCAGCTCCGGGGTGAACCACAAACTGGCGCCCGCAAACAGCAGGGCCGACAACCAGGTGTTAGCAGTTTTGCTTGTCATGGGATCAATAAGTCAAGGCTGGAATTGACGCAATGGTAAGCTAAAATCCGTGCGTTGTCGCGCCGCGAGAACGGCGAAGCGATCAGTTTGCGCAGCACCGTTTGGCGCTTGGCGCGGCCCGCTGCCGGCTGGCCAGTTCCGAGGCCGGCGCGGGTGCTGCCAACAGTGAGCTACGCAAGGCGCGGCGCCCGCCGGGCCGGCCGAGAACCGGTCCGCAAGGCGCTAGCGCGGGTGCGGCCAGGTCAGGCGGCGGGAGCGGGCGACTGGGCGGCCAGCACGGCGGGCTCGGCATCTGGCCCGACGGGCGCGGCACGCCTTCCGTGGCCGGGCTCGCCAGCCAGGCGGGCTGCCAGGCGTGCGGAAAAATCTGGCGACAGGTCGGGCGAGGCTTGCGCCCTCAGCACGTCGCCGATTCGGTGGTAGACGTCCCAGGCATGCTGCCCGTCCTGGGACCGGAGGGCGGCAAATGCCAGTTCGATATCTGATGCCGACAATTCGCCATCGGTGAGGGCGGATATGTGCTCGCGGATTTTTTTGTTGGTGTCCATCAGTCAGTCCATCACTAGGGAATGATCAAAAACCACAATTATTGCTTAAGATCATCGCTACCTACCGACGTTTGTCGACCGGCAAATCCAGCAGCGGTCGCAATTTGTCGGCGATGACTTCGCGGGCCCGGAATATCCTGCTGCGCACTGTACCAATCGGGCAAGCCATCACTTCGGAGATTTCCTCGTAGCTCAATCCTTCAATTTCGCGAAGGACAATCGCCGTCCGCAGTTCCAGCGGCAGCGCCTCCATCGCGGCATTGACCGTATAAGCGATTTGCTTGCTGGCCAACACGCTTTCCGGGGTGTTGATGTCGCGCAAGCTATCCGCATCGTCAAACGCTTCGGCCCGCTCTGCATCGGCCTCGGTCGAGGTCGGGGCGCGCCTGCCCTGCGTGACGAGAAAATTCTTTGCCGTGTTAATACCGATTCTGTACAACCAAGTATAGAACGCAGACTCGCCCCGGAAATGGCGCAATGCACGGTACGCTTTGATAAACGTTTCCTGCACCACGTCTTCCGCTTCCGCCGGGTCGTGCACGAGGCGCGACACCAGCCGCATCAGCCTGCGCTGGTACTTGGCTACCAGCAGGTCGAACGCCTGCCGGTCGCCGGCCTGGACGCGCTCAACCAACAGTTGATCACACTCGCGTTCTGTCGTCACTGACCATGTCCCATTGGCTGCAGCGGCGTCCATGTGTCGTAAGAGTTGGCACGCTGCAATAAGTTCAAAGTATTTTGCGCTTTCCTTGTAACTGCTTGTTTCGGCTGCCGATCGCGCCGGCCGCTACCGCCAGCGCGCGGAACACACCGGGCGCCACACTGTCGGGCAGGACCGGCAACTGCGTCACCTCCCCGGCTTGCGAACGCAGGCGCAGCAGCAGCATGTGCGGCCAGAGGGTGCTCTCGGGCAGCAGCACCGCAACGGCGCCTGCGTCCGGCGCGGGCAGCGGTGCGCCGCTCGCAAACATGGCGGCCGCATCGCTGGTCGCCATGTCTTGTTGTACCGTCAGGCGTACCTGCCCGACTCCAGAAATATCAATCCGGCGCGTCTTTGTGAGGGTCGCAAAGCGGTGCAGCAAACAGCCGGCGGCACAGGTGAAAAAGGCGGCGGCAAGTGGCGCCAGCGCGAAGCGCCCAGGCAACAGCAGGCCCACGGCGACGGCAGCCGCGCCGTTGGCCAGGCCATAGGCCGCGACCAGCACGCGCAGGCGGCGCGATGGCCCGACCACGGCGGATACCGCAATCGACATGATTTGGAGGGGAAAAACAGGAGCGCCGGTGTGCACGCCAACCGGGCAGATCAGGCGCCCACCCTCTTAGACAAGGGTGGGCGTGAAAGTTCAGACTTTGGCGAAAACCAGGGTACCGTTGGTACCGCCGAAGCCGAACGAGTTTTTGACTGCGTAGTCGATCTTCATGTCACGCGCCGTGTTGGCGCAGAAGTCCAGGTCGCACTCAGGATCCTGGTTGAAGATGTTGATGGTCGGCGGCGACACCTGGTTGTGGATCGCCAGCACGGTGAACACCGACTCGAGGCCGCCGGCGCCGCCCAGCAGGTGGCCGGTCATCGACTTGGTCGAGTTGACCACCAGCTTGTTCGCATGCGCGCCGAAGGTACGCTTGATGCCGCGCACTTCGGCTGCGTCGCCCAGCGGCGTCGAGGTGCCGTGTGCATTGACATAGTGCACTGCGTCGCCGTTGATGCCGGCATTGCCGAGCGCAGCCACCATGCAGCGCGCCGCCCCGCTACCGTCCTCGACCGGCGAGGTGATGTGGTTGGCGTCCGCACTCATGCCGAAACCGATGACTTCCGCGTAGATCTTCGCACCGCGGGCCTTGGCGTGTTCGTACTCTTCGAGCACCATCACGCCGGCGCCCTCGCCCAGCACGAAGCCGTCACGGTCGCGATCCCACGGGCGCGATGCGGTGGCCGGATCGTCGTTGCGCGCCGACAGCGCGCGCGCCGAGGCGAAACCGCCAAGGCCCAGCGGCGAAATGGTCGACTCGGCGCCGCCGGCGATCATCACGTCGGCATCGCCGTACTCGATCAGGCGTGCCGCCGCGCCGATGCAGTGCAGGCCGGTGGTGCAGGCGGTCACGATGGCCAGGTTCGGGCCGCGTAGGCCAAACTTGATCGAGAGGTCGCCGGAGATCATGTTGATGATCGACGCCGGCACGAAAAATGGCGAAATGCGGCGCGGACCACGTGCGTCGTACTCGTCCTTGGTGGCTTCGATCATCGGCAGGCCGCCGATGCCGGACCCCACGATCACGCCGATGCGCTCGGCATTTTCCTCGGTGACTGCCACGCCCGAATCCTGCAGCGCCTGGATGCCGGCGGCCATGCCGAAATGGATAAAGGTATCCATGTGGCGGCCTTCCTTCCCCGGCAGGTAGTCCTCGACGTTGAAGTTTTTTACTTCCCCGGCAAAGCGGGTCGAAAATGGCGACGCATCAAACTTGGTGATGTTGGCAATGCCCGACTTGCCTGCCAGCGCCGCACTCCACGCCTCGGCAATCGTGTTGCCGATCGGTGAAACGCAGCCCAGGCCGGTAACAACGACGCGACGGTTGCGTGAACTCAAGCGATTCTCCCGAAAACTCAGAACAGCTTAGGCCTTGACGTGCGCCGTAGCGTAGTCGATAGCCTGCTTGACGGTGGTGATCTTCTCAGCCTGCTCGTCAGGGATTTCCATTTCGAATTCGTCTTCGAGGGCCATCACCAGTTCGACGGTGTCGAGGGAATCAGCGCCGAGGTCGTCAACGAACGAGGATTCGATTTTGATGTCTGCTTCTGCAACGCCCAGTTGCTCAGCGACGATTTTTTTAACGCGTTGTTCGATATCCGACATGTTATGGCTCCATTAGGTGTGTGTTGCGGAAAGTGCGCGCATTTTATCAGGTTTGCGCGCTGAAAAACTATTTTCAGCGTCTGCGTCCAACTCGGTCGAAACTGCTGCTAAAAGATGAGAATTTTTCGAAAATACAGGCCTGCCGTACTGCCAAATATGCCCCATTCCGGCGTCTTTCGCATCAATTCATATACATGCCGCCATTCACGTGCAGCGTGGTACCGGTAATGTAGGCTGCCTGCGGGCCGGCCAGGAAGGCGACCGCGTGCGCGATGTCTTCCGGCTGGCCGAGGCGGCCCAGCGGAATTTGCGTCAGCAGCGCTTCGTGCTGGCCCTCGCCCAATCCCTTGGTCATGTCGGTATCGATGAAACCCGGCGCCACGCAGTTGACGGTGATGTTGCGGCTGCCAATCTCGCGCGCCAGCGCGCGGCTCATGCCGGCCACGCCGGCCTTGGCCGCCGCATAATTCATCTGGCCCGCGTTGCCGCTTGATCCCACCACCGAAGTGATATTGATGATACGCCCGTGCTTTGCCTTCATCATCCCGCGCAGCACCGCGCGCGACAGGCGGCCCACGGCGGTCAGGTTGGTCGCGATCACGCTATCCCATTCCTCGTCCTTCATGCGCATGGCCAGCTGGTCCTGCGTGATGCCGGCGTTGTTGACCAGGATCGACAGGCTGCCAAAGCTCTTTTGCACGTCGTCGATCACGGCCGCGCTCTGCGCCGCGTCGGTGACGTTGAGCACAACGCCCTTGCCGCCGAATTCGGCGAGGTAAGTTTGAATCGCTTGCGCGCCGGCTTCGGTGGTGGCGGTGCCGACCACTTTCGCGCCCTGGCGCGCCAGTTCGAGGGCGATGGCTTTGCCGATCCCGCGCGAGGCGCCGGTGACGAGGGCGACTTGGTTATCCAGATTCATTGATGTCCTCTTGTTTAACGACGTTTCGTTGGCCTGCGACTCAGGCCTGGTTGATCAGCGCCAGCACGCGCTCGAGCGACGCCTGGTCGACCAGCGCCTCGCCTGCCAGCACCGGGTCGATGCGCTTGGCCATGCCGATCAGCACCTTGCTCGGTGCGCACTCGAGCACCTGGGTGACGCCGTCGGCCGCCATCTTCTGCATTGTCTCAACCCAGCGCACCGGGCCGGCGGCCTGGCGCACCAGCGCGTCCTTGATCGCGGCCGGATCGTTCAGGATAGCGACGTCGACATTGTTGATCAAGTCAATCTGCGGCGCCGAGAATTCGATGCCTGCCATGTAGGCGCGCAGGCGGTCCGACGCCGGCTTGAGCAGCGACGAGTGGAACGGCGCCGACACCGATAGCTTCATCGCGCGCTTGGCGCCCTTGGCCTTGGCCAGTTCGCAGGCGCGCTCGACCGCGGCGGTATGGCCGGCAATCACGATCTGGGTCGGCTCGTTGAAGTTGACAGCCTCGACCACTTCGCCCTGGGCGGCCTCGGCGCAGACGGCGCGCACGTCGTCGGCCGGCAGGCCCAGGATCACGGCCATCGTGCCCTGCCCGACCGGCACCGCATCCTGCATCGACTGGGCGCGGAAGCGCACCAGCGGCACCGCGTCCTTGAACGCGATCACGCCGGAAGCGACCAGCGCCGAGTATTCGCCGAGGCTGTGGCCGGCCACGACGGCAGGCTTCGGGCCGCCGGCGGCGATCCAGGCGCGGTACACGGCGACCGCGGCGGTCAGCATCACCGGCTGGGTGTTGGTGGTCAGGTCGAGTTCTTCCTTCGGGCCCTCGGCGATCAGGCGGCCGAGGTCCTGGCCAAGTGCGTCCGAGGCCTCGGCGAGGGTTTGCGCGACGACGGGGTTGCCGGCAAAGCCGTTCAGCATGCCGACCGCTTGCGAGCCCTGGCCGGTAAACAGGAATGCGAATTTGCTCATGTTATTTTCAGCTCACTTCCACTTCGAATAAATGTTGAGGTCAGACCCCTAACGGAACAACCGGGGTCTGACCCCAAGGGTTAGAACTTCACCAAAATCGCGCCCCAGGTGAAGCCGCCGCCCACGCCTTCCATCAGCACGTTGTGGCCGGGCTTGACGCGGCCGTCGCGCACCGCCGCATCGAGTGCCAGCGGGATCGAGGCGGCCGAGGTGTTGCCGTGCTGGTCGACGGTCACGACCATTTTTTCCTCGGGCAGGCTGAGCTTTTTGGCGGTACTCTTCATGATGCGGATGTTGGCCTGGTGCGGGATCAGCCAGTCGATGTCGGACGCGGTGAGGCGGGCGTGGTCGAGCGCCTCGGTCGCGACCTTCTCGAGTACCGACACGGCCAGCTTGAATACTGCCGGGCCGTCCATGTACAGGAAGCCGCTGCCGGCGACGGCGCCGCCGGCCAGGTTGCCCGGAATCGACAGGATGTCGGCATGGCTGCCGTCGGCGTGCAGCTTGGTGGCCAGGATGCCTGGCTCTTCGGACGCTGCCAGCACCACGGCGCCGGCGCCATCGCCGAACAGCACGCAGGTGGTGCGGTCCTCGAAATTGAGGATGCGCGAGAACACTTCGGCGCCGATCACCAGCACCGCCTTGTGGCTGCCGGCCTTGATGAAGGCGTCGGCCACCGACACGGCGTAGACGAAGCCGCTGCAGACCGCCTGCACGTCGAAGGCGGCGCTGCCGTTGGCCATGCCGAGCTTTTTCTGGACGATGCAGGCGGTGCTCGGGAAGCTGCCGTGGAAGTCCGGGGTCGAGCTGGCAACGATCACCAGGTCGATCTCGTCGGCACGCTTGCCGGCCATCTCGAGCGCGTTTTTGGCAGCCTCGACGGCCAGGTCGGACGAGTTCTGCTCGGGCGTCGCGTAGTGGCGCGCCGAGATGCCGCTGCGCGTATAGATCCACTCGTCCGAGGTCTCGATACCCTTCGCCGCCAGTTGCGCGGCCAGCTCGTCGTTGGTCACGCGCTGCGGCGGCAGGTAGCTGCCGGTCCCGATGATTTTGCTGTAGACAGTCATTGCTTATCCGCCCTGCTTGATTGTTGAGCCTGGTGTTTCGGAGTCAGGTGTGCTCGGCATCAGCTCGGCGATCATCGTCGAGAGTTGCTCTTGCACGTTGTATTTCGCAGCGTCAAAGGCGCGCTTGATCGCCCATTCGAACGAATAGGCGTCGGCCCCGCCGTGGCTCTTGAAGACCAGCCCCTTGAGGCCGAGCAGGCTGGCGCCGTTGTAGCGCTTGGGATTGAGCTTCTTGAGCGACTTGTACGCAATCAGCGCACCCAGCATGCCCAACAGGTTTTCCTTGAACACCGACTTGAAGAAGTGGGCCAGGCCCTCGATCGCCTTGAGCGTCACGTTGCCGACGAAACCATCGCAGACGACCACGTCGGTGGTGCCCTTGAAAATGTCGTTGCCTTCGACGTTGCCGTAAAAATTCAGCGCACCCCGTTCATGGTCGGCGCGCAGTAGCCCAGCGGTCGCCTTGACCACTTCGTTGCCTTTGATTTCCTCGCTGCCGACGTTGAGCAGGCCGATGGTCGGGCGCTTCACGCCTTCCATGGCCGAGAACAGCACCGAGCCCATGATCGCAAACTGGTGCAGGTGGTGCGGCTCGCAGTCGACGTTGGCACCGAGATCGAGCATGTAAGTCGGCCCGCCCTTTTCATTGGGCAGGATCGAGCAGATGGCCGGACGGTCGACGTCGGCCATGGTTTTGAGCACGTAGCGCGAGACGGCCATCAGGGCGCCGGTGTTGCCGGCCGAGACGCAGGCATCGGCAGCGCCCGATTTGACCAGTTCGATCGCCACGCGCATCGACGAATCCTTCTTGCGGCGCAACGCCACTTCGACCGGATCGTCCATCGCCACCACTTCGGTGGCGGCGCGCACCGACAGGCGCGGGTTGCTGTCGGCATGGAGTTTCTTGAGTTCGGCCCGCAGCACGTCTTCGAGGCCGACCAGGATCAGTTCGACGTCAGGCTCTTGCTTCAGGAAGGACAGGGCTGCCGGGATGGTAACTGAAGGGCCGTGGTCTCCGCCCATGCAGTCGATAGAGATTTTAATTGTCATTTGTCGGGTTCGTACCGCAGCTCATTCAGGACAGGCGGCAGGACAGGATCGGGGGCATGGCTTGTGGCCAGCCGGCGTCCGCGGAAAATGACGAACATTTGCAGCCGGGGACAAAGAAAAAGCGGCGCCACGCAGAATTATACGTTGCACCGCTTTCATGGTACTGAAAAACAAGACGTCGATTACTCGTCGTTCTTGGTCTTGAGGACTTTGCGACCACGGTAGAAGCCGTTCGGGCTGATGTGGTGACGCAGGTGGGTTTCACCGGTCGTCGGCTCGACTGCCAGGTTCGGGGCGGTCAGGAAATCGTGCGAACGGTGCATACCGCGCTTGGATGGGGACTTCTTATTCTGCTGAACTGCCATGATGACTCCTAATACATAAGTTCTAAAATTCTAACACATTCGACTTGCAAATACATGCGCATCGAGTATCCCGGTGGCAATTTTTAACTGCCCACATGCTTGAAACACTGCTTACATAAGTGTTGAGGTCAGACCCCCAACTGAAACACCGGGGTCTGACCCCCAAGTATTACGATTACTGCCATACTCGACTGCTGCACGCGTTTGACACGTTCTCTACGTACTACAAACTACTCTTACTGCTTATTCGGATTTTAGGTTTTTCAAGCCGGCGAACGGCGATACCTTTTCGGACTTCAGGGCGTCCAGCAGCTTGTTGTCTGGGCACACCTCATGTTTCGGCGCCTGCGGCAGGGCCAGCAGGGCTTCGTCTTCCAGCAGCTCGCGGATGTCGCAGCAGTCGCTGCCGACGATCACGTCGATGCTCTCATCATCGAGGATCTCCTCGATCTGGTCGGCTTCCTCGTCGTCGCGGCCCAGCACCAGCACCGTGGACGAGTCGATTTCGTAGGCAAACGGCGCCAGGCAACGCTGGCATACCAGGTTCACCGTGCCGGCAACCGACAGGGTCAGCGATGGGTAGCCCTGCTTGGTAGCGCCGCCCTGGATCGACCAGCGGATCTCTCCCGACGGGTCTGCGCAATCGGCAGCCAGGCGCGGCATTTCCGCCACCGGCGTCACCCCTTCTCGATAGCCATTGTTACGGCAGAACTCGAAGGCGTCGATAACAAAAGCGCTCATTTGAGAAAACTTCCCCGGAAAACCTGCGATAATAACAGGCTTATCCCTGCCGAGTCAAAGACTTGGCGCAGTTTTTTGATGTGCGCAACGCCTCGTGTTGCACACACCGCAAAGCATGCTGGGATGCCGCTATCTGTTTGTTTTACTTATGAATATCCGGTTCGAGCGTCCGACATGATACCAAGTTCCCAGCCACCGCGCCTGATCCTTGCGTCGAGTTCAGCTTACCGCCGTGAACTGCTTGGGCGACTCCAGCTGCCGTTCGAATCGGTCGCCCCGGACATCGACGAGAGTCCGCTGCCCCGTGAGGCGCCGGAAGCGACCGCACTGCGCCTGGCGCGCGCCAAGGCGGCTGCGGTCGCGCAGCTGGCGCCGGGCTCGCTGGTGATCGGTTCGGACCAGGTCGCCACGCTCGATGGCGAGCAGATCGGCAAGCCGGGCAACCACGCGAACGCGCTGGCCCAGCTGCAAAAGATGCGGGGGCGGCGCGTCGTGTTCCACACCGCGCTGTGCCTGTGGGATGGCCGCGCGGCCGACCCCGTCCTTGCCGCCCAGCTCGAGAACGTGCAGACCTTCGTCACCTTCCGCAACCTGCCCGATGACGAGCTGGACGCCTACCTGCGCATCGAGCAGCCCTACGACTGCGCCGGCAGCGCCAAGAACGAAGCGCTCGGGATCACGATCCTCGAACGCATCGAGTCGCTCGACCCGACCGCGCTGACCGGCCTGCCGCTGATCGCGCTGACCACGATGCTGCGCCGAGCCGGCGTGCGGTTGTTCGGCAGCTGACACCCTCCCCTTTTTCTACCCGACCCATGCCTGGCACCCTGTACCTGATCCCGAACACCCTTGGCCCGACCGAAGCGGCGCCCGGGGCGCTGTCCAACATCCTGCCCGACCAGGTGCAGGCAATTACCGCCCGCCTCGATTACTTCGTGGCCGAGAACGCGAAGACCGCGCGTGCCTTCCTGAAACTGGTTGCGGTCGACCATCCGCTGGCGCGGCCGCTGCAGGAGATCCAGATTGCCGAGCTGAACGTGAATACGCCGGCGCAGGCGCTGGCGGCCCTGCTCGAGCCGCTGCTGGCCGGGCGCGACGCCGGGCTGGTGTCGGAAGCGGGGGTGCCGGCGGTGGCCGATCCGGGCGCCGACCTGGTGCGCCTGGCGCACCAGCACGGGATCGCGGTCCGGCCGCTCGTGGGGCCATCGTCGCTGCTGCTGGCGGTCATGGCGAGCGGGCTGAACGGGCAGAGTTTCGCGTTCAACGGCTACCTGCCGACCGATGCCGCGCTGCGCGCGAAGCGGATCCGCGAGCTGGAGCAGCGCTCGCGCGCCGAGAAGCAGACGCAACTGCTGATCGAGACGCCGTACCGCAACGGTGCGATGCTCGAGGCGCTGGTGGCGACGTGCCAGCCGGGCACGCTGGTATGCGTGGCTACCGACCTGAGCCTGGCGACCGAATCGGTGCGCACGCTGACCGCCGCCAAATGGAAGGCACAACTGGCGGCCGGCAAGGCGCCCGATTTCCACAAGAAGCCGACGGTGTTTTTGTTCCTCGGGTAGCGTGCGCAACGGCGTAACACGTAGGGTGGGCAGCTTGCCTGCCCACGCGTTCAACCGTTGCGTGAGGCGCACGCTATCAGCTCAGTGCACCTCGTACGCCAGCTCGCGCACCCACTCGAATGCGGCCAGTTCGATTTCGCGCACCTGCTTGACGCTCAGCCCCAATTTGCGCAGCGCGTTGGTCAGCGGCTTGCCCGCCTGCGCCCCTTCGAGCAGTTCCACCACCGTCAGCATCGCGCCAAAATCCCCGGTGCGCCGCAGCAGCGCGTCACGCACCTCCTCGGCCACGTCGACCCGGCTCAGGATATCGGCCATCGGCAACGCGAACATGGCGTCCATCAGCGACAAAATACCGACCGTGAAGGCCATGTCGGCGCTGGCGGTACAGCCGGGCCGAACCTGCAGCGTCATCAGTTCGAGCAGCTTGCCGCGCGTGGTGGCCAGCTGTAACAGCGGCGAGTTGAGTTCCACCTTGCTGCCCGGCGAGGTGTACAGCAGGATCTGCAGCCAGCGCTTCAGCTGGCGCCGCCCGAGCTGGGCCAGCGCCTGCGACAACGAGTCGATGCGCTTGCTCGGCCCGGCGGCCCGGCTGTTGACCAGTCGTAGCAGGTTCAGGCTGATCAAGGCGTCGCGCTTGACCGCCATTTCGATGGTCCGGGGATCCGCGTTGGCGTTGATCAGTTCGAGCAGGTGCAGGATTGCCATCTCGGACGGCGCCATCCTCCTGCCCGACAGGATCGCCGGGCGCGCGAAATAATAACCCTGGAAATATTCGAAGCCGAGCTCGAGGCACAGCTGGAATTCCTCCTGGGTTTCCACCTTCTCGGCCAGCAGTTTCTTGTTCGGCGACTTCAGCGACGACACCAGGCGCGCCAGCTCGTCGCGGTCGACCCCTTGCAGGTCAATCTTGATCACGTCAACCAGCTCGACCAGTTTGCTGACGTCGTCGGAATGCGCGACCACGTCGTCGAGCGCAAACTGGAAGCCGAGCTCCTTCAGCTCGCGCATGCGGCCCAGCACGCGCTGGGTCGGCTTGACCGTTTCGAGGATTTCGAGGATAACTTTTTGCGGCGGCAGGAAGCGGACGAAGTCGCTCATCAGCACGACTTCGTCGACATTGACGAACGCGAACTGCTCGCCCACCACATGCTCCATCCCCAACAGCGATGCGTGCGAGATGACGGCGGCGGTGGCTGAGGCGTTGTCGGTGAGTTGGGCGTCGTCGTGCTCACCGGCGGCACGGAACAGCAATTCGAACGCAACCAGGCGCTGGTCGCGCCCAAGGATAGGTTGGCGCGCGAGAAAGAAATTATCGGACAGCACAGACGTCGCGCCCGCCGATGCATCGGCATGCATGTAGAGACTCCCTGAAACAAATTGCGGCAAGAAAGTGCCGCCGGCCGGGCGCAAGGCGCCGCCGACAGGGACTATACTACATATTTGTCATTCTTAGCATTTCGACATCGAAACGAGCGGGCTATGGACGGCGCGGGCCAGTGTTGCGTCCGGTGCGCGGCCCGGCCGGGCGGGAACCGCCTTCTGGCCGACGGCCATCGGCAGCGGCGCTGGCCGGGCGCGCGCCCGGTTCGCCGCGTCCGCCGCCCTGGCGCGGGCCATCCTTGCGTGGGGGCGCCCCGCGCTTGTCGGGCGACACCGCTGGGGCCGGGCTTTGTCCGGGCAGGCGCAGGCTGCCGCCGCCGGACAGCGGGCTGGCCCTGCGCGCGTTGCCGACTGGCACGCGCGGTCCGCCGCCGGTCGCCGTGCGGCCGGTTGCCGCACCCGTCACCTGGGTGCCTTTTTCAATGTTGAATGTTGCACCGCCATCCTGGCCCAGCACCTGCACCAGGTAGGGCAGGACTTCGCGCAGCATGGGTTCGAGCGTGTAAGGCGGATTCAAGATGAACATGCCGCTGCTGTGCAAGCCCAGTCCATCCGGCCCCGGCGTCGACACGGTCAGCGTCACGTTCAGCCATTCCTTGGCCGGCAACCGCTTGAGGCGGTCGGCGAACTGGCGCGACTCCATCCGCTGCAGCACCGGATACCACACCGCGAAGATGCCCGAGGGGAAGCGACCGAGCGCGTCCTCGAGCACATCCTTGACCTTGCGGTAATCGTCCTTGACCTCGTACGGCGGGTCGACCAGCACCAGCGCCCGGCGCGATGGCGGCGGCAGCAGCGCCTTCAGGCTGTGGAAGCCATCGCCGCGCTCGATCATCACGCGGCGGCCGCGCGCCCGTTCACCCTGCTCGGCCTTATGCGCCTCGACCTTGCGGAAGTTATCCGCCAGGATCTTGCTGTCGGCCGGGTGCAGTTCGAACAGCCGCAGGCGGTCCTGCGCGCGGCTCATCTGGTCGGCCACGTAGGGCGAACCCGGGTAGTAACGCAATTTGCCGCTCGGGTTCATGCCCTTTATCAGGTCCATGTACTCGGCCAGCGGCTTGGGCAAGTCGGTGCGCTGCCAGAGCGGCCCGATGCCGGTATCGAACTCGGCGTTCTTGCTGGCCTCGCGGCTGTCGAGCGCATACACGCCGGCCCCCGAATGGGTGTCGATGTAGGTGTACGCGGTGTCCTTCTGGTTCATGTACTCGTGCAGCTGGACTTGCACGAAGTGTTTCAGGACGTCGGCGTGATTACCCGCGTGAAAGGCATGGCGGTAGCTCAACATGGGCGGAATTCCAATCAAAGAAGGTTGCGGCGCGCCGAAAGAAGCTTGCGCCGGCGGATTGTCGACATTATCCACCAGATACGCCCTGCCCCGTTAGCTTTGGCCGCCCGCACCCGGCGCCGCAACGAAAAAAGCCGCAGGCGGCGCGAACGCCGGCTGCGGCTGAAGGACAACACCAGGAAAGCTTCAGGCGACCTTCTTCTCGTCGAAGAACTGCTCGTCCTCGGTCGAGCCATGCAGCGCCGTGGTCGAGCTCTGGTTCTGCTGGATGGTCTGGGTCACGGCATCGAAGTAGCCGGTGCCGACTTCGCGCTGGTGCTTGACCGCGGTGAAGCCTTTCTCGGCGGCGGCGAATTCAGCTTCCTGCAGTTCGACGAAGGCGGACATCTGGCGGCGCGCATAGCCGTGGGCCAGGTTGAACATGCCGTAGTTGAGCGCGTGGAAGCCGGCCAGCGTGATGAACTGGAACTTGTAGCCCATCGCGCCGAGCTCTTTCTGGAACTTGGCGATGGTGGCGTCGTCCAGGTTCTTTTTCCAGTTGAACGAGGGCGAGCAGTTGTAAGCCAGCAGCTTGCCGGGGAATCTGGCGTGCACGGCGTCGGCGAAGGCCTTGGCGAAGGCGAGGTCCGGCTTGCCGGTCTCGCACCAGACCAGGTCGGCATACGGCGCATAGGCCAGCGCGCGCGAGATCGCCTGGTCGATGCCGGGGCGCACCCGGTAGAAGCCTTCGACTGTGCGCTCGCCGGTGCAGAACTGCTGGTCGTTGCTGTCGACATCCGAGGTCAGCAGGTCGGCAGCCTCGGCGTCGGTGCGCGCGATGACCAGGGTCGACACGCCCATCACGTCGGCAGCAAGGCGCGCGGCATTGAGCTTCTCGACCGCTTCGCGGCTCGGCACCAGCACCTTGCCGCCCATGTGGCCGCATTTCTTGACCGACGCCAACTGGTCTTCAAAGTGGACGCCGGCGGCGCCCGCCTCGATCATCGACTTCATCAGTTCGAAGGCGTTCAGCACGCCGCCAAAACCGGCCTCGGCATCGGCCACGATCGGCGCGAAGTAGTCGATGTCGTCCTTGCCTTCGGACCATTGGATCTGGTCTGCCCGGGTGAAGGTGTTGTTGATGCGGCGGACCACCATTGGCACCGAGTTGGCCGGATACAGCGATTGGTCGGGATACATTTCGCCGGCAACGTTGGCGTCGCCTGCCACTTGCCAGCCCGACAGGTAGATCGCTTTCAGGCCGGCCTTGACCTGCTGCATCGCCTGGTTGCCGGTCAGCGCGCCGAGGGCGTTGACGAAGGGCTCGTTGTTGACGAGGTCCCACAGTTTTTCGGCGCCACGCTTGGCCAGCGTGTGCTCGACCTGCAGCGAGCCGCGCAGGCGCACCACGTCGGCGGCCGTATAGTTACGCACCACGCCCTTCCAGCGCGGGTTGGTGTCCCAGTCTTGCTGCAGTGCGGTGATCTGCTGTTCGCGAGTTGCCATCGTATTCTCCTGATTTGATAAGAGTAGTAGGAATCCGTTGGTTAAATAATACGGCGTTTGTGCGCGGCACAATCACTCTTATATAAGACATACCATTAATTTTTAATCCCTAAAAATCAACCGCTTACCGACGTGATTTCGGCATGCGGAACGAGTTTTCTTAAAACGGGAACGAATGGATGACTTGCATTGCTGCACTTTCCACGATATGCGAACAGCGTTTCGCAATGCGAAAAATCGGTGCTGCGGGCAATAATCCATACTACGGGTGGCAGGAGGCCGCCGGATTGACGAATGGCAAACCGAGGGGGACGGCGCAGGAAGGGGGAGGCAGCAGCGTGGGCACAAGTGCCCACCCTAAAAGGAAATGCGATCCGCAGTCGTAGGTGCGCACTCGTGCGCACGCGCAACAGCGGACAAATTCGATCCGCGGCCTGTCAGGCCTTTTGCAAGGCCGGGGCGCGCTTGCTGCCGCCGACCCCGACCGCGGTGGCGATCGCCAGCGCCTGGAACAAGGCGATGCCGACAAATACCCACGACGGATGGCCGTTATCCATCAGCGCGCCGAACAGCAAGGGACCGACCGCGAGGCCGCTGTCGAGGCCCGAGTAGACCACGCCAAACACGCGCCCGGTAGCGTTCTGCGGCGCCGCCGAACGGATCAGCAGGTCGCGTGACGGACCGGCGACGCCGGAAGCGAAGCCGATCGCGCCCATCAGCACCACCACGAGCGGGCCGGGCACCACCGCCGCCGCCAGCACCAGCGCCAGCAGCGCGGCCAGCGCGAACGAGCCCGCGATCATGCGGTCGTGGTTGCTGGTGCGCGCGGCCAGGAAGCCGCCGGCCAGCATGCCGCCGGCCGAGGCCAGCATGTAGGTGGTGTAGGCACTGGTCGCGGTCGCCAGCGTGACGCCGTACAGGGCGACGATGCTGCTGGAGGCGAAGCTCTGGATGCCGCCAAGTGCGACCGAGGACAGGAAGAAAAAGGCAAAGCACATCCAGACTTGCGGCAGGGCCAGGAAGGCGAGCGAGCCGCCGGCGCCGCTTGCCGCCGCCGGCTTTGGCCCGGCAGGCGCGGCGCCCAGCACCGCGCGATTGAGGAACAGCAGCGCCAGCACCGCCAGCGGGATCAACGCGGCGGCCAGCAGCGCGCCGCGCCAGGTCGACAGGGCCGCCACCCCGGCCAGGAACGCCGGCGCCGCTGCCCAGCCGAGGTTGCCGGACACGCCGTGCACCGAGAACCCGTGCGCCAGCCGCGCCTTAGAGACGCGCTGGTTCAGCAAGGTGTAGTCGGCCGGATGGAACACCGCGTTGCCGCAGCCGGCCACGACCGAGCCGGCCAGCAGCATCGCATAGGTCTGCGCGGCCGCCAGCACGAGCGCCGAGGCGCCCAGCAGCGCCAGCCCGGCAAACAGCACGCGGCGCGCGCCAACCCGGTCGACGATGAAACCGCACAGCGCCTGGCCGACGCCGGACACGACGAAGAACACCGTCATCAGCAGCCCCAGCTGCGAGTAGGACAGCGCAAACGCGGATTTGATCCACGGGAACAGCCCGGCCAGGATCAGGTGGAAAAAGTGGGACGTCCCGTGTGCGAGGCCAACCAGGCCGATGACGCGCGCGTCTTGCTTGAGGCTCGCATTGCTCATTTGTTCTCTTTCTAGCCGTTAATTTATCAGAACAAGTGTAGCCAAAAAGTACGGTCCGCGCACTGAGGTCCGCCGGGACGTTATGTAACTAACGGAAGGACTTATCCGTCATGCATACGCTGGGTTAAGCGGACTGTTCCACGTCCGCCAGGCTGGCCCATTCGCTTGCCGCGAAGGTCCGGCCATCCAACGTCATCGAGGAGATCAAATTGAACACCACATTACGCAACGCAGCAGCAACCATCGTTCTTGCCGCCGGCTTCGCCGCATCGGCAAGTGCCGGCACCCTGACCTTCCAGGGTGTCACCTTTAACTCGTCGTGGAGCGGGAACGTCCTGACGCTCGAGATCGACGCGGCCAACCGCAGCGGCGACTGGGCCAGCGCGACCACGATCGGCGCGCTGCAGCTGAAAGACGTCGGGACGTTCTCGAACGTCGAGCTGACCTCGGCGCCGGCCGGCGCGACCAACTGGACCCTGTCGTCGAACGAGCTGAACGCGAACGGCTGCAGCGGCGGCGCGCACGCTGGCGCCAGCCTGTGCTATTCCGGCCAGCACGTGGCGTTGAGCGACGACATGGTGTTCAAATTCACCTTCACCGGCGGCGCGCCGACGCTGGAGTCGCCGCACGTGAAGGTCGGCTTGTTTGCCGGCGACAGCGGCAGGAAGGTCGGCAGCCTGCTGTCCGAAAACATCTCGCCGGTACCTGAGCCGCAAACCTACGCGATGCTGTTTGGGGGGCTGGCCGTGGTGGGCGCCATGGCGCGCCGGCGCAAAGCGCGCAAGTAAGCCGCACGTCGTTCCCGCGCAGGCGGGAACCCATTCTGAGCCAACGACCACGCGGCCTGTGTAGCTTCGTTACACTCAGCACGGTTCCCGCTTTCACGGGACGACGGTGCGGGGGCTGGTAAATAAAAAAGCCGCGCAGCCCGAAGGCGCGCGGCTTTTTGCCGTGGACCGGCCGGTTACTTGGCCAGGTCGACCACCCTTTCTTCGCCAAACACCAGCTGGCCGTTCTGCACGTCGACATGGATGGTGTCCTTCGGCCCGAAGCGGCCGGCCAGGATTTCCTTCGACAGCGGGTTCTCGATCTGCTGCTGGATCGCGCGCTTGAGCGGGCGCGCGCCATACACCGGATCGTAGCCGGCCTCCGCGATCTTCTGCAGCGCCGCTTCCGACACCTCGAAGTGCATCTCCATCTTCTCCAGCCGCTGTTCGAGGCTGCGCAGCTGGATCTTGGCGATCGCGCCGATGTTCTTCTCGTCGAGCGCATGGAACACCACGATCTCGTCGATCCGGTTGATGAACTCGGGCCGGAAGTGCGCGCGTACCTCGGCCATCACGGCCAGCTTCACCACGCCCGGGTCGTCGCTGTCCATCGACTGGATCTTGTGCGAACCGAGGTTCGACGTCATCACGATCACGGTGTTCTTGAAGTCGACCGTGCGGCCCTGGCCGTCGGTCATGCGCCCGTCGTCGAGCGCCTGCAGCAGCACGTTGAACACATCGTGGTGGGCCTTCTCGACTTCATCGAGCAGGATCACGCTGTACGGCTTCCGGCGCACCGCTTCGGTCAGGTAGCCGCCCTCCTCGTAGCCGACATAACCCGGCGGCGCGCCGATCAGCCGCGCGACCGAATGCTTTTCCATGAATTCGCTCATGTCGATCCGGATCATCGAGTCCTCGGTATCGAACAGGAATGCGGCAAGCGCCTTGCACAACTCGGTCTTGCCGACGCCCGTCGGCCCCAGGAACATGAACGAGCCATACGGCCGGTTCGGGTCGGACAGGCCGGCGCGCGAACGCCGGATCGCATCCGACACCGCGGTGATCGCCTCGTCCTGGCCGACCACCCGCTTGTGCAGCTCGTCCTCGATGTGCAACAGCTTGTCGCGCTCGCCCTGCATCATGCGCGACACCGGGATCCCGGTTGCACGCGAGACCACCTCGGCGATCTCCTCGGCCCCGACCTGGGTGCGCAGCAGCGTCGGCTTGCCGCCGTCTTCGGCGCGGTCATGCGCTTCCTCGGCCTGTTTCAGCTGCTGCTCCAGTTCCGGCAGGCGGCCATA
>JBJMVW010000205.1:0-61153 GCA_045810465.1 Massilia sp.
CGATGCGGCGAGCACCGCGCTGGCGGACAGCGGCCGGCGCGCGGGCGCGGCGGGTGGCTCGGGCGCGGCCGGTGCGCGCGCGGCATGGGAAGGCGGGCCTGGTGCAAGGATGGCGTCCGGCGCCGGACCGGAACGCGCCTGGCGCGGCGTTGCCGGCGGCGCCAAGGCGGGACGCAGGCCCGAAGGCGCGGCCAGCGGCGCGGCAGCGTGGGGTTGCGCTGGTTCGACGACTGGTACCGTGCGCACTACCGCGCGCCCCTCGCCAGGCTGGGGCCGCGGCAGCCCATCGGCGTCGCCAGCCGCCGGCCGTCCTTCAGCGCCGATACCGCCCGCGTGCTGGCCAGGCGTTGCGACCGCCGCTGCGCGTGGCGCCGGGGCCGGGGCCAACTGCGCAGCGGGCGGGCCGTCGAACGCTGGTGCGCCCGGTTCCGCCTCCAGCAAGGCGGCGGCCGGCAGGTGGTGCGCGGCCGGCTCGAACAAACCGGGACTGCGCGGCCTGAGCATCGCCACCGAGCCGGTGGCGCGCAGTGCCAGCCGCTGCAGGAAGCCGCTCATGCGCCGCTCATCTGCAGGTACAGCTGGCGGCGGCCCGCGCTCATCGCCAGGATGTCGGCCTCGCGCCAGCCATAGGCGCGGGCCAGCCGGTGCACGTCGACCAGCAGGCGCTGCGCCCAGCTGTCGATTTCGGTCCACAGGAAGCGCGCGATGTCGAACGCCAGGCTCCAGCCGTGCCCGCACGCCGGGCATTCCAGGCCGATGTCGATCTCGGCCATCGGGTCGGCCGCCGCCATCGCCGCTTCGAGCGCGGCCACCACCTCGTCCGGCAGGTCGGCCGCCGCCACCGGCGCGCCGTTGGCGCTGGCCGCGCGCAGGCATCGCCCCAGCAGCAGGGCGCGCGCGCCATCGGCATCCGCGCAGTGCTCGATCGCCACCAGGTCTTCCGCGCTGGGCAGGCGGAACGCCAGTTCGTGCGCCAGCGCCGCCAGCCGCAGTTCGCCGCTGTCGGGCAGCGGCGGGGCCGGGAGCCGCAACGCGCCGGCGCGCCACTGGGTTTCCAGCGTCGCGCCGCAGGCCGGGCACTGGGCAACGCTGTCGAGCTGGGCGCCGAACAGGCGTTCGCGCAAGCCGAGCAGCAAGTCGTCGCGCACGCCGACGCTGCAGCGCGCCAGCGCCGCCAGCCCGGCGTCGGGCAGCGCCAGCGCCAGCAGGGACAGCGCGCGTTCGGCCACGCCGCGGCCGGCACCCTCTTCCCATGCCTGCAACAACTCGCTCGCTGTCGGGCTGCGCATGGCGGTTAGGCCAGGCTTTGCTCGGCCGGCTCCGGCACGCTGACGTCGCGTTCCCAGCCCTCGTTCTCGAGCTTGATATGCTGGATCGCGACCGCATTCGCATTGGCGTCGAGGTCGGGCAAGGCCTGGAACTCGGACACCCAGCAGCGATACACCTTGTAGGCCAGCGCCAGCTGCCCGGCTTCGTTGTAGACCTCGATGATCAGGTCCTTGCGGAAGTCCTTGAGCGAGCTTTCCTTGCCAAGCCCGGCGCCGAAGCTCCACACCTTGTTGGCCCAGGCTTCGAACTCGGCATCGTGGGTCACGCCGCGTTCGATCGAGATCGCGTCGTAGTCGGTGCGCCCGGGCGACTTGCGGGTCGCGCTCGGGTCGCCGCCCTCGCGGTGCTTGACCACTTCGGTGGTCCGCTTCAACCCGCCGACCTTGCTGACCCCGGCCACGTAGCGGCCGTCCCACTTGACCCGGAATTTGAAATTCTTGTACGGGTCGAAGCGCTGCGCATTCACACTGAATTGAGCCATGTTGTCCCCTCCTAGGCCTGGATCGCGCCGGCGATCTGCTGGATTTTGACGACCACGAATTCCGCCGGCTTGAGCGGCGCGAAGCCCACCACGATGTTGACGATGCCAAGGTCGATCGCGTTCTGCGGCGTGGTCTCCTTGTCGCACTTGACGAAGTAGGCGTCGCGCGGGGCCTGTCCCTGGAACGCGCCCTGCACGAACAGGTCGTGCATGAAGGCGCCCAGGTTCAGCCGGATCTGCGCCCACAGCGGTTCGTCGTTCGGCTCGAACACCACCCACTGGGTGCCGCGATACAGGCTCTCCTCGATGAACAGCGCGAGCCGCCGCACCGGCACGTACTTCCATTCCGACGCCAGCAGGTCGGCGCCGGCCAGCGTGCGGGCGCCCCACACCACGTTGCCGAACACCGGGAAGCTGCGGTTGCAGTTAAGGCCGAGCGGGTTGAGGCGGCCGTTGCCCTTGTCGTCGAGCTTGAAGGCCAGTTCGCGCACGCCGCTGAACGACGCATCGAGCCCCGCCGGCGCC
The DNA here is from genome assembly GCA_045810465.1 of Massilia sp. Lineage (GTDB taxonomy): Bacteria > Pseudomonadota > Gammaproteobacteria > Burkholderiales > Burkholderiaceae_D > Telluria. The sequence goes on from JBJMVW010000205.1 coordinate 2,336, forward strand.
TTCCACACGCCGCGCTGGGCATCGGTGCGCGCCATGATGCCGGCCACCGCGCCGCACGGAGCAAAGGTGCCGGAGCGCCCTTCCTGCAAGGGGTCGGGCATCACCAGGCGCGGGAAATAGGCGGCCGCGTTGGTGGCCAGGTCCTTGCCGATCGCCGCGCGCAGCGTCGAGACCCCGGCTTCCGCCTTGTCGGTACCGGTCCACGCTAACGGTGGGTCGACGATCAGCAAGGCGCGCCGGTCCTTGCAGTACCTGGCCGCCTTTGCCAGCGTGTCGACCGGGTCGACGTCGGCCGTCGCGCTGAGCGGCGGGATGCACAGCAGGTTGAACAGGTCGACCGTATCGAGCGCGTAGATGCCCGCACGCGAGGCCTTCAGGCCGTCGTCCGCGATCAGTTTGTCGGTGATCGCGCCGCCGTCGGCGCCCTTCACCGATGCCGGCGCCACGTACTTGGTGGCGTCGTTCGCGTTGTCCGCGTTCGTGATCGTCGCTTTCGGGCGTCCGGCCGGCACCGGGGCGCGTGGCTGGACCAGGGCCGACTCCTGGGTCACGACCGAGCCGACGAAACGCGGGTCGGCCGGGTCGCTCGACAGGTTGATGAAGGTCTCGCTGTTGACGACGGTCGCTGAACCCGGGCTTTCCAGCTCCTGGATGATCAGCGTGAACAGCTTGGTGGGGTCCTTGGTTGCCTCGTAGCTGACCGCCACCCGCAGCGCGTCGCCCCACTTGCCGACACCGGAGGCGACCAGGACCAGCGGCTTGGCCACGTCGTCCGTCGCGAGGCTGATCTCGGCGGCGGCGGCATCGGCCGCATGGACCCGCACGATGTACGCGTCGCTGCCGCCATGCTGGAAGTAATGCTGCACCGCGTAGCTCATCATGCTCGACGCGGCGACGCCGCCGAAGCTTCGCTCGTAGTCGGAATAACTCTGGATCCGGATCGCCTTGTTGGCTGGCCCGCGCATGGCGGCGCCGATGAAGGCCGTGATCGAGGTCGCAACCCCGGTGATGGTGCGTACGCCACTGGATAGTTCCTCGACGTACACGCCTGGATAGCTCAGCGTGACAGGCATTGCGCCCTCCCAATCAAAATTACCGGTTAAGTTTGCAACTGCAACAACTTTCCTGGATTTCGAATGCCTGGCACCGCTGGCGCGCCGGGATTGCAATTTGCGCGTCGATTGTCGATTTATTATGAGCGCGTTAGGAAATTTCTCAACAAAAGTATTTGTATTGACGAAAAAACCACACTTGATGCCGCGAAGGCCGACGGCGGACATCGTCGCCCTCGCGAAAGCGGGGGCCCATGCTGAGTGCCCAAGAGCGCCTGACGTCGCCCAGTCGAATCCTGATGTCCGGCCCACTGTTTGTCGCGAGCGACGTCCGGAGGCTCGGCATGGATTCCCGCGTCCGCGGGAATGACGGCGCCAGGCCGCATGGGATGCTAGCCCGGTTCGATCGTCGCCTTTATCGGGTCACTGGCCAGCGGCAGTACGCGCAACCCGCCCGCTGACCGGGTACTGCGGATCCGTGAAACCCGGCGTGGACGGATGCCCGGCCGGCACCAGGTGGTCGACAAGCGCCTCGTCTTCGGCTGTGAACGGGGTCTTCAGCGCCTCGACGTAGTCGTCCCACTGCCCGACCGTGCGCGGCCCCGCGATGACCGAGGTGACCAGCGCATTGTTCAGCACCCAGTTGAGCGCGAAGTGCGCGGCCTTGCTGCCGCGCGCCTCGGCATGCGCCTGGATCTGCTGCGCCAGGTTGATCGACTCCGGCCGCAGCTCGGTCTGCAAAATACGCCGGTCCTGGCGGGCGGCGCGGCTGCCCTCCGGAAGCTGCTCGATGCTGGCGTATTTGCCGGTCAAGACGCCGCGCGCGAGCGGGCTGTACGGGACCACGCCGATACCATAAAACTCGCACGCGGGAAGATGCTCGACCTCCGGCATCCGGTTCATCGCGTTGTACTGCGGCTGGCTGGCTACCGGCCGGTCGATGCCGAGTTCGTCACAGAGGCGCACCACCTCGGCCAGCCGCCACGCGCGGAAGTTCGATACGCCGAAATAGCGAATTTTGCCTTGGTGGACCAGGTCGGCCAGCGCACGGATCGTCTCGTCGAGCGGCGTGGTGGGATCGTCGCGGTGCAGGTAATACAGGTCGATATAGTCGGTGCCGAGCCGCCGCAGGCTCTGGTCGACTGCGCGCATGACGTACTTGCGCGACAGGTCTGCGCGCAGCACCGGGTCCGCCGGATAGCCAACCTTGGTGGCGAGCACCCAGCGGTCGCGGTCGGCCTTGATGGCCCGGCCGACGATTTCCTCCGACCTGCCGCCACAGTAGGCGTCGGCCGTGTCGATGAAGTTCACGCCGGCCTCGCGGGCCTTGCCGACAATCGTCAAGGATGTTTGCTCGTCGGCGTGGTCGCCGAACATCATGGCGCCCAGGCACAGGGGCGACACCTTCAGGCCGCTGCGGCCCAGTTTGCGATATTCCATATGTTTCCTTTCGTGTGGCACAGCGGGTCAGCGGCCGACAAGCTTTTGCCGGTCTGCCGAGTAGCGGTCGCCTTGCACCGGGATCCGGGCGACCGCCGTGTTGATCTCGTCCAGATCCCCGGCCGTCAGTTCGACGTTTGCCGCGCCAATATTTTCTTCCAGGCGATGCAGCTTGGTCGTGCCCGGGATCGGGACGATCCAGGGCTTCTGGGCCAGCAGCCAGGCGAGCGCGATCTGGGCCGGCGTGGCCTGCTTGCCTTGGGCAATTACCACCAGCAGGTCAACCAGCGCGTGGTTCGCCTTGCGCGCGGCCTCCGTGAAGCGCGGCACCGTGTTGCGGAAATCGGTGCTGTCGAATTTGGTGTTCTGGTCGATGGCGCCGGTCAGGAAACCCTTGCCCAGCGGGCTGAACGGCACAAAGCCGATTCCCAGCTCCTCGAGCGTCGGCAGGATCTCCTTTTCGGGCTCGCGCCACCACAGCGAATACTCGCTTTGCAGCGCCGCGACCGGCTGTACCGCATGCGCGCGGCGGATTGTCCGTGCGCCGGCTTCCGACAAGCCGAAGTGCCTGACCTTGCCTTGCTCGATCAGCTCCTTGACGGCGCCCGCCACGTCCTCGATCGGCACGTTCGGATCGACACGGTGCTGGTAGAACAGGTCGATGCTGTCGGTCTTCAGGCGCTTCAGGGCCGCATCGGCAACCGCCCTGATGCGTTCCGGCCGGCTGTCGAGGCCGGCTTTCACGTCGCCGTCCTTGAAACCGAACTTGGTGGCGATCGCCACCTGGCCGCGAAACGGCGCCAGCGCTTCGCCGACGACTTCCTCGTTGATGAAGGGACCGTAGGCTTCCGCGGTGTCAAAGAACGTGACGCCACGCTCCACCGCGGCGCGGATCAGCCTGATCGCGTCCCTGGTATCGGTAGCCGGGCCGTAGCCATAGCTCAGTCCCATGCATCCGAGGCCGATGGCGGAGACCTCCAGGCCGTTGTTTCCGAGTTTTCGTTTCTGCATTCCTACCTCCTGGTGCCTTGTGCGGCAGTTGTCTCAGAGCTCACTACTGTCGCCGCTTAGCCGACTTTTGATTAGCCGGAATGAACGGCATAGGCTTATGAAGCCGATTCATGAGTGAACTCGTACTGTTCCAGGCAACGCAGGCCGCCGTGGCGGGTGCCGGTCAGGCTGCTGCATACTCGCGTGCCAGCCTGCCGAGGTCGCGCGTGCGGTAGCTGACCTGTTCGCGGCCCTGGCCGATCGTGATGATGTCCATCCCCTCCTGTCCGGCGACGCGCAAGCGCGTCACAGGGTCCGCTTGGCGGTACTACAGGCTAAAACGGTGAATTGTCCGTCGTGAAGTACTGGAATCCCCTGCGGTCCGGCGAGGAATCAGTTGCACCTCTCCTAATTTTAACTTTTCGCGACTTGATTGCATTAGCGGCATCAACCGCCGGTTGCAAGTACTTGGCTGCTGAGGCCGGGTCCCCATGCGAAGACACGTATCTCGCTGCATTATTTAGAATCTGGAAATTATTGTACAGCTGGTCTGCAGAAGCTTGCAGCTGAGTTGAAGATGGCGGGCCAGCGTTCACACCAGTCCCGTATCGGCTTACACCCGGAGTACCATCGTCTCCACTCGAACCCGGTCCACCTGAGCCGCCACTACTTGCAGCGTTCGGGGCCGAGCCGCAAACTCATCCATCACCAGCCGTGTTGGGCGCGCCACCGGTAACGCGGCTAGCGCGCCCTGGTTATTCTGGCGTGGCGGTCGAGCCATTCGACCCGCTCGGTACTCGTGACGCATGCCCGCACCGCAAGTCGGCGCAGCGCAGCCACACCGGGTCGCCGCCGCGTCGGGAATATACAGACTTGACACCCCGCTGCTCAGCGGCGATATTCCAGCCATACCTGAGCCCTGCGCGGCAGGCTAAACCACCTTGTGGAGTTCGCTATGAAGAAGGTTCCCGACCGGCGATCGGTCGTCGTCAATTCAATTGCGCTGGCTGCAGCGACCGTCTGCGCAAGCTCCGCGGCCGAGGTCTCCGCGCGCGCACCCGGAACGCCACGATACAGCGTCGTGTTCCAGGTAAGCGACGCGGACCCGGCGAAGTGGAGCCTCACCTTGAATAACGTCCGGAACGCGCAGGCGGAACTTGGAGCCGACGGCCTGCGCATCGAGGTGGTTGCGTTCGGTCCCGGCATCGGCATGCTCAAGGCCGGGTCCGACGTGGCAGCGCGGGTGACCGAGGCCCTCAAGGCCGGTGTGAATGTGCTCGCCTGCCAGAACACGATGCGCGGCCAGAACCTGGCCGAGGCACAGATGGTCAGCCAGATCGCCTATGTTCCGTCCGGGGTCGCGCACCTGATCCGGCGCCAGGCCGAAGGATACGCTTACATCCGGTCCTGAGGTCGTTTCCGCAGCTACACTGGGTAAGCGGACGCCGCGTCTCACGCGCGCATAGCGATCGCCGGCACGACTGCTTGCCGGCGCGCGCCGCGTTTCTCGTCCCTTGGAATGAAAAAAGCCGCTTTGCAGCGGCTTTTTTGTTTAACTTGGCGGAGGCGGTGTCCGCCATCTCTCCTATGAAAAAATCGTGGTTTTTGGTTTTACCCACGTTTTTACCCCCGCGCCTGAAGCGTGAGTCATCGGCGACAGGAGCAGGATCTCTCTCGGGCTCAGCGTGCACTCGTCGCCATTGCGGCCAGGTTGACAGCAGCTGCGGTGCTTCTCAGGATGGCGGATCGCTGGCCGGCCTTTACGTTTAGGAAAAACATGACCAAAAAACGGATGATCGACTGCCTAAAACGCGTCGTTTTATGTTTCGTGTTTGTTTTGTGGTCAATGTTGCTCCCTCCAGCTCCGCTCGAACACCAGGTCCCAAGTCAATTCGTGCAATTTTTCAATACTTCCTTGCGCCCAGAAAGGCACAGGCCCGCGTGGATGTGGGTGCCGATATGCCAGTCGTAGCGGCGGCCAACCTGATCCTCCTTGCCCTTGTCGCCTTTTTGCGTTATCGGCAGCAAAGCGCGAGCCTCGGGGACTTGCTGAACGGGTGGCTGGTGCAGATTGGCTGGGGTCACAACGAATAAACGTCTATGAGTTGATAGAATGTTTGCCAACTCAACCATATCCAACGTGCTGCGGCAATAACAAATCATGTTAGTAGAAGCGAACTGGGGCAATTTCCGAGCAAAATTTAACGGCCGTGAGCAAAAGACGTTTGAGTGGATGGCGTCACTCTTCTTCTACAGAGAGCATAACCATCCGCTCGGTGCGTCTAGGTACTTCAACCAGGCGGGTATCGAAGCCGAGCCTATCAGTGTAGGCTCGGAAGTAATTGGATGGCAGGCCAAGTTCACGGACCGAGAGCTGGCGAGCTATAAAGACCAACTCGTCGCCTCAATTACGAAGGCTAAAGCCCAACACCCTACCCTCACGCAAATCTATTTCTACATAAACGTGGACTTCGGTCAGGGCCGGAAGGCGAAGGACCCAACCTACAAGACCGAGATCGAGGCTCACGCAGCTGCTAGGGATGTGACCGTCACATGGAAAACGGCCAGCTTTTTCGAGTCGCTATTCGTGTGTCAGACACATGCTGCAATCTCAAGCCACTTCTTCAATCTAGAGCCAAGCATCTTCGACCTGGTGCGTCAAGTTGCCGAGCATGGCGATGCACTACTGTCGCCGATCCAATCAAAGATCACGGTAGACAGCCGTACGGTGAGACTTGACCGCCAACATGTGGTCGAGCAGCTCCAGCAGACGTTGACACGTACTTCTGTCGTCATCCTGAGTGGCGACGGCGGTGTCGGTAAGACAGCAGTCGTCAAAGAGTTTCACAGTCAGTTCAAGGACAAGGCACCGTTCTTCGTCTTCAAGGCCTCGGAGTTCAACATTCGGAACGTCAACGAGCTCTTTAGTCACTACGGCGCGCTGACCCTGTCGCAGTTTATTGGTGCACACCGCGACGTTACGGAAAAATATGTGGTTGTCGATTCGGCCGAAAAACTGGCGGACGTCGAATATCCTGATGTTTTTCAGGAATTCCTTAGTGCGCTTAGGCGGGATGGCTGGAAGATCATTTTTACGACACGCCTGGGCTACCTTGAGGACCTCAAGTATCAACTCGTTGAGCGGTACGGCGTGCCGTTCGAGCCGCTCAATGTCCCCGGGCTCACACCGGCGCAACTGTCCCAGCTAGCTTCCGACCACGGCTTTCTCCTGCCAGATAACGAACGGTTACGAAGCCTTCTGCATAACCTCTTCTACTTGAAGGAGTACTTGCGCGTTTATCCGCAGGGAAGTGGCACTGCCGAGTACAGAAAATTCCGTGAAGCCTTATGGAACAACGAGATTGAACATACGTCTATCCGACGCGACAACATCCATCGGCGACGAGGCGAATGCTTCATCCAAATTGCGCGCAAACGTGCTGCAGCCGGACTCTTCTACGTACCAATGTCTGGACATGATGACGCGCTTGGACAGCTTGAAGCTGACGAAATCATTAAGTTCGACTCAAGCGCGCAGGGCTATTTCATCACCCACGACATCTATGAAGAATGGGCGCTGGAACGGCTGGTTGAGCAATCGTATCGCGCATTCGCGCAGCGTTCAGATTTCTACCGAGAGATTGGGGATTCCCTTCCAGTTCGACGAGCGTTTCGCACTTGGCTGGGCGAGAAGCTCTTGTCGGCTACTGATGAAGCCTCCCAACTGATTGTCTCCACCGTTGAAGATAGCGACACGCCTCGGCATTGGAAAGACGAAGCGATAGTAGCGGCGCTGCTCTCCGAGCAGGCTGGTCCACTGGTCCAGCGCTTTGGTAGAAAGATGCTCAATCAAGTGTCGGCCTTAGCGCAGCAAACAGACTCGTCCCGTGAAGGACAGCTAAGCACTAGCCCCCAAGTTGCTGACAGCTCGCTTCTTTACCAAATGCTGTTCTTGCTTCGAGTCGCCTGCAAGGAGGTGGATCAGAACATGCTGAAAATATTCCCGGAAGAAGCACTTCGAAGCCGAGTGTCCGCTTTCTTCACTCGCCCGAAGGGCCCTGGATGGACGGCCATGATTGAGTTTGCTCACCAACACACCACGGAAATTGGCCCTCTCTTCCTCCATGCCGTGCTACCGGTTTTAGTAGATTGGACGAGCTACCATAAGACTGGAGTGGCCCCACGGTCTGCGGGACTGATGGCACTGGACTACTTGCGTGGGCTCGACCAGGACGACGAGAATCACCGGCGCCCTTCGGGCGCCGTGCGCGCCCAACTCACAACGGTCGTTAGTAATAGCTCTGAAGAGATAAAGCCCGAGTTGGCACAACTTTTCGATGAAGTCATCGGCCTGAATGACCCGGACTACGATGGTCCGTACAAAGATCTGGTTGAAACTGCGCTGTCATCAATCGATAAGAGTGCGCTGATTGCGGCTAACCTGCCAAAGCAAGTGCTCGGGCTCGCTAACGTCTTCTGGCGTCAGACCGCGCACGTACCAAGTCATCGCGGATTCGGCTATAGGAATGACCTGGAGCAGCACTTCAATCTTCCGCATAAATCGATTCACGACTACTACGCAAGTGCATTTCGAACTCCTCTACTCCGACTCCTGCAAGTTGATCCTCAATCAACAGTTAGCTTCATTCTAGCTTTCGTTAATGAGGCGGTCGCCCACTATGCCAACTCGGACCTCGATAAGAACGAGGTTGAGGAGATAGAACTTCTGCTCCCACAAGCAGACGCTCCGGTCAAGCAATTCATTTCGAGACGCCTTTGGCTGATGTATCGCGGTGGGATGCCTGCTCCCAGCCTGCTTAGTTCGATGCATATGGCACTGGAGAAGTGGCTTCTGCATCTAGTCAAGAAGACCGAAGCCAACATCGCTGAGCGCTGGTGCATCTACCTGCTCGAGCATTCAAGGTCTGCGTCAATCACCGCTATCGTAACCAGCGTTCTCTTCGCCGAGCCCAAGAAGCTAGCCAATATCGCTTACATCGTGCTGCGCTGCCGAGAAATCCTTCGGCACGATATTGACAGGATGACTTTTGAGCCCGAGGCCAAAAGTTTGTACGCGATAGCCAACCATTGGGACGACTTTTTCCGAAACGAGCGCTTTGCCACCTGCGATGAAGAGCATCGGAAGGGGTCGCTGGAGCATATCACTCTCAGCTATCAAATGTTCCGTTCAGAGTCCGAGAGTGAAGCAGAAGCGCAGGCTAGGCAGAATATCCTCTGGAAGATACTGGATGACCACTATGCACAGCTGGATACATCGACGACAGAGAGCCCGGAGACCAAGACCTGGCGGCTATGTCTCGCGCGTATGGACCGCCGCAAGATGACAATTTCATCAGAAGTGCGCGATGGCGGGATTCAGATTACGTTCAACCCGGAGCTGGATAACGATTTGCGGACCTACAGCGAGACTACTTTAGCCACGCTGACGGACTCGATGCGCTACACAGGGTTGCATCTGTGGTCACGCAAGCGCTGGGAACGTGACAAAGCCGGCTATTCGCAGTATCCACAATACGACGAGAATCCGAAGCAAGCCGTTGACGAAACTCGAACGGTCTACGAAACCCTCTTGTCGGACGATGGCGTTGATGGACGCTTCTTCCTATCAAATCTCGCCATCCCGCCTTCAGCCTGTGCTGTGTTGCTCAGAGATTTCTCGGCCGTACTGGAGCCCGCTGATGTGGACTTTTGCAAGGAGGTCGTCCTCCACTATGCGTCTACTCCCTTCCAGCAGGACTACCAATACCAAATCGGTGACGGCGTCGAGGCAGCGATCGGGGTACTTCCAGCGCTACTGAGAAGTTTTCCGGATGATGTCGACCACATTAAGGCAATTCTCCTTCTTACCCTGCTCGACGGAAATCCAATTAACATGTCTGACCGATTCAATAGCTATGCGGTCGCTGCAATAGCTGAAATCGCAAAGACGCATCCTGATGTAGTCGACGCTCTATTCTCAGGATACCTCTATATCTACACGATCTGGAAGAGCGTTTGCGATGCGGCCGTAAAAGACAGACACGCTGGAAACTGGTACGGCATCTCGCACTTTGAGTTGATACAGCGCCTCATTCAAGAGCATCAGGACGAGTTCGTTATCGCGCTTGAAGGCGGCGTCGGAACCGACCAACTGCCTGCGCCAGGGGCACTCGAACCAGAAGGTGTAGTAACCGCATTAGAGCTTCTGCCACTAGGCACTAACAATGCACACCATAAAGCGTTCGCCATAGAGGCAGCCGCAGTTGTGATCCAAGGGTCGCAACGGCGGCGGCAACAGGAGGAGAGGTTTGACTACAGTAAGCGGATTAGCTTTTATGAGAAGTTTGCGCAACTTGTACTGCATGCAGACGGCCCGGAAATTGCTCACTATATGCGCCCTGTATTGGAACGGTTTGATGATGTCGAGGACGCCGACATGCTCCTCCAGGAGTTCATTCTTATCGAAGATCGCACCCATCGGTACGATGCCTTTTGGGCCGTATGGGAGCTCCTCTACCCGAAGATTGTGAAGTTGTGTCAACCTGGAGGATATAAGTCCAACATCGTCCACAACTACCTGCTTGCCTGGCCCTATTGGAGCAAAACCGCAAAACAATGGGGATCTTTACGGGATAGGGAGAAGTCCTTCTTTGCCAGGGTGGCGACGGACATTGGGCAGCATCCCTCTGTGTTTTATTCGTTCGCAAAGTTCTTGAACGAGGTCGGTACGCCGTTCGTGTCCGACGGCATATTGTGGATTAGTGGCATCATCGAGCGCAATCCGTCCTTATCGGGCGAGAAGCTCGAAAAGAACACTGAGTACTACCTTGAGAACCTCATTCGCGGTTACGTGCTGAGTAACCGCGAAAGGATTCGCCGAACACTTCATGTGAAGCAAGCGGTACTGCGGATTTTGAACTTCTTACTCGAGCGCGGCTCGGTCACAGCGTATCTGACTAGGGAGCACATTCTGTAGTTCGAGGGGTCAGATCCGACAGGGGCCAGCTGCAAGGTTGGCCCCTTTGTTAGCGGAGCCATCGATCAACTGCCCGGCCATTGCTAAGAGTTGGCCAAGCCCGGTCGATAGACTATTTCTTCGGCGGGATGCGACGCCCCGCCCTTTGCTTTGTTTTCTCCGCCGTTTCCTTGGTCCCTTCCAAAGACACGCCCAATTTCGCGAGCTTAGCCAGCAGCAGAGGTCTCTCCGCATCCCATTCCATTTGTGCCTTGGCATATGCATCGGCCTGTTTGTCCCGGGCACGCTGTGCGGCGAGCATACTGGCCGAAATCCAACCAATCGCGGCAAACTCGGCTGCAAACACCACCTGCTGGTTGATCAACGTGGGCTCCCTCTAGTCGCTCAGATCTCGGGCGCGCAGGTCCATGATTCGCTTCTGCTCATCCCACTCGTAGAATCAATACCAGCCGTTAAGGCGCTATCAGGCCGTGCGCCCAAACGCCCAGGTAAGCTGCACGCTGATCGAGCGTACGATTGACGGGCACATCGGGCTTGGCTGCGCCGGCGGGGCATCTCGGAACGAATTGCGCGCTACGGCGTGGACTCACGCGAAAGGCTCGGTCGATGGCGTTGGGTTGTTGAGCGGACTCTTGGATGGCTTCATCATTTCCGGAGACTCCGCATCCGTCATGAGCGACGGGCTGACATTCATCAAGCGTTCCTTACGGTTGCCTGCGCTCTCATCGGTTGGAGATACGTCGAGAGGTTTTGTTAGGTTTCAGCGAACGCTCGCTCGTTGTGATGTCCAAGTGTCGACAGCAGCCACGGCGCCCTTACAGAAGGTGAAGCGCGCTCTGATCGCCATCATGCGAACCGCGTACGCACTTGCCGTCAACGATGCGCCGTCCCAACGTCCTGATGGCTCCGCTCGCGAAGCGTCTGCTCGATCGCCGTTGCCGCAACTGGCTTACCGAAGTAGTAACCTTGGATTTGGTCGCAGCCATGCTGCCGCAGGAAGGCAAGCTGCTCGACCGTTTCAACTCCCTCCGCAATTACCTCGAGGCGCAGGTTATGCGCAAGCGCGATGATCGACACGACGATCATGGCATCGTCCAGGTTGGTGGCGATATCGCGCACGAAGGACTGGTCGATCTTTAGCACGTCGATCGGAAACCGCTTCAGGTAGGCCAGGCTCGAGTAACCAGTACCGAAATCGTCGACCGAGAGCTGCACGCCGAGGGACTTGAGCTGGTGCAGCGTGGTCACGGTTCTTTCAACATCATGCATGGCGGCACCTTCAGTAATCTCGATTTCAAGGCAGGCCGGATCGAGACCGGATTCAGCCAGGGCCGCGGCCACTGTGTCCACGATATCGGGCTGGGCGAACTGGATGCCCGACAGGTTGACGGCCACCCGCAGCTTGTCAACCCCGGCTGACTGCCACGCCCGATTCTGCGCACAGGCGGTACGCAGCACCCAGGCGCCGATCGGAACGATCAGGCCGGTTTCTTCCGCCAGTGCGATGAACTCGGCGGGCAAGATCATGCCAAACTCCGGATGGTGCCAACGGATGAGCGTTTCGACGCCCACAGTCCTGCCCGTTTTAAGGTCCACTTGCGGCTGGTAATGTAACAGGAACTCCCCGCGCGGGAGCGCATTGCGCAGCGCCCCTTCAATCCGAAGCCGCGCTTGTGTGCGCATGTTCAGCGCCGGTTCGAAAAACTGGTAATTGTTGCGCCCCATTTCCTTCGCGCGGTACATGGCGATATCGGCGTGCATCAGCAAGGTCTCGCCACTGGTGCCGTCATCGGGATAGACCGCGATACCGATGCTGCAACTAACAAAAAATTCCTTTCCGCCGATCGGAATCGGCATGGCGACCTGCGTCATGAGCTTTTCGATGGTGTCGGCCGACATCGGTCCGGCCTCGTATTGCGGCAGCACGAGGACAAACTCGTCGCCGCCCATCCGCCCGACCGTGTCGCCGGCGCGCACGCCGGCTTGCAGGCGCTCGGCGACCACCTTGAGCAGCGTGTCGCCATAACGGTGTCCAGCACTGTCGTTGACGAACTTGAAGCGGTCGAGATCGATGAATGCGACCCAGACCGTCCGGTTAAAGCGCGCTGCATAGGAAACGGCCTGCTGCAGGCGGTCCTGCAGCAGGTTGCGGTTGGCCAGCCCAGTCAGCGGGTCGAAGTTGGCCCGATATTCGAGCTGCTCCTGGTAGCGTTTAGTTTCGGTCACATCGTAACTGACGTGAACAAAACGGTGCACCTCACCTTGCTCGTCGCGCACAGGTGCTACATGGGTCTCATTCCAGTACATCGTGCCGTCCTTGCGATAGCTTCGCAGGGTCGCCTGAGCTTCCCTTCGAACTTCCATCGCCGCCCTCAGTTCGACCAAGCCAGGCTGATCCGGTTCGGCACCGGCCAACAGCCACACAGGCTGGCCAACGATCTCGGCGGCCGGATAGCCGGTGATGCGTTCGAATGCAGGATTAACATACTCGACCACATAGTCGGGGCCGCGCGCATTGGTGATAAAAATGGCGTTTGCACTGGCCTCGATGGCACGATTGCGCAACTGAAGTTCACGGGTCGTCGCCTGAAGCTCCGCCGTGCGCTCTGTGACGGTTTGTTCGATGAGCCGCGAGCGCGAGGCGGCAGCCTTCAGATAGGTCGTGCTGAGCAAGCTAAGGAGGAAACAAGCTACCAGCACAAGCAGCGACTTCCAATGCGTATCGATGCCCGATGGCACACGTGAGACGACGATGTGCCAAGGGATGCCTGCGATATCGACGCTCTGCGACACTCTGACCAAGGATTCCGCGCCGAAAAGCCAGGCTGCAGGTGAACTGGCGTTTGTTGCTGGCGGCGGCGCGGCCCCGTACCGAAAGACCAGCGCCGCCTCATCGGGTGACGCCGCGCCGTAGACGCTAATCTGGGTACCCGGCACATTGAGCAGCCCCGCGCGGCTAAATATCTGCCGCGCAAACACGGTCGCATCGAACGACGCCGCGGTATCGCCGATATACGCCCGCCGCCGTGCAGCCAGGTCGTGCAGCGGGGCGCCGCGCCGATATACCGGTAACAGGATCGAAAATCGCTTCCCTTCGAAGTCACTCTGTAAACTCTTCGGGACCAGCCCCAATGGGCTGGCGGTAAGCAGGCCACTGTCCATCCCTCGCTGTATGGAAAGCGCTGACAACGGATCGGACAACGCATCGCGGCCCCATGTCGTTGCGCTTTGTTCGAATGGTTCGATATATTCAACCACGAGCCAGGGACCGATGCCGGTCGCCGGAACAATCTTTGCGTCCTGCACATACGTGATTGTGAAACCGGGGTCGCGTTTGCGCATCGCCGCTTCGTACGCCGGGCGCTCCGGACCCGTGACATAACGAAGGAAGACGAAACTTCTGACGTAGTGATCCTCCTCCAGTAGGGGCAGTGTAAATTCCCGGAACTGTTCTCGACTGACGCGTGTGTTGTTTACTGCAAACAGCCGGTTCACGGACCTGAGTCCGGCAACCGAATCGTGGACACCTTGATTAAATATCCTGAATCGGAGCTCGGCGCCCCTGGTAAATGCATTATTGTCATTGGCCGTCTCGAGCCGATATACCTGTGCAGACAACAATACAGTCAGGAAGATCCCGGCGGTCAATGCAAACAACGCGCTTTTGGGTAAGGCGCCCCGCCCGGGGCCGAATTGTCGAAAATGATTCGTAAAGCGAAGCAAAACGCCGTGATCATCCATGTACATACGAAATATTTACATTGATCCACAGCTCATGCGCCACCTTCATGGCGCGCCCGGTTAAATCAACGTGCTTGGTTTAATCTACTCCGACTTGTAGCACTGCGCCGCACGATGTTTTATGCGCAGGATGCCGAGGTGCTTGGGCCGGCCTCGGCATTGTCCGGCACGGTCCTCGCCACCCACGTCCACCAGCCTACCGGTGCCGACGTGGCGACCAAGCCCCAGACGCCCAGCAGGACAGCCGTCACGGTAACGGAGCCGCCGAACGCGATGAGCGCTACGGTGATCGCCGCCATAAGCAGCGGGATGGCGATCACGGTTCGGTACAGCCTATCCTTCAGCATGCCGCCGATCAGCGTGGTGCCTATGAACCCGGCCACGCCGATGATGAGCAGCATCAGGGACGTCATCGTCACGTCGGTGTGCGTCACCGCCTCAAGGAAGGGCCGCAGGTAGGTGAACAGCGCAAACTGCCCCATGAACAACACGCTCACTGCCACCATGCCGAGCGCTACCGCCGGCCGCTTCAAGAGCGTGAAAACATTGCCGTCCTGTTGCTGCCGCCCACCAAGGCATCGTGGGGAGGCTGAGCAGCTTCCAGCCGAGGGCGATCGCAGCCGCCGGCACCACGCAAAAGAAGGCGCCGCGCCAGCCGACGACCGCACCGAGGAAGCTGCCCAGCGGCGCCGCAACGACCGTCGCCAGCGCATTAGCGCCATTCACGATCGCCAGCGCTTTCGGGACCTGGTCGACGGGCACCAGGCGCATGGCGGTCGCCGCGCACATTGACCAGAAGCCGCCGATGGCGACGCAGATCAAGGCACGTCCGACCATGAATATCGCGTAGTTTGGGGCGAACGCCGCCACGGTGCCGGAGACGATCATCATCAGCGTCAACGCTAGCAGCAGGACCTTGCGGTCCAGCCTTCCCGCCAACGAAGAGATGTACAGGCTGGTCACCAGGGCGAAGGCCCCGGATACCGAAATGGCTTGTCCGGTCTGCCCTTCAGCGACATGGAGATCGGCCGCGACCTGGGTGAGCAGCCTGACCGGCATGAACTCAGACGCGACCAGCGCGGACATGCCGCCCCAAGGTGTCCGGGCCGCGGACCGCCGCACCGCTATCGATGGTGGCTTGTGGATTCATCCGGTCAGGCCCCCAGAGTGCCGTTGTCGATCACGAACCGGTACTTGTCGTCGCCCTTGAGCATGCGTTCATAGGCGGTGTTGATCTCGTCGGCGCGGATCATCTCGATGTCGGCAACGATGCCGTGCTCGGCGCAGAAGTCGAGCATTTCCTGGGTCTCGGGAATCCCGCCGATCGAGCCGGCGATCGCCCGGCGCTTGGTGATCAGGTTGAACACCTGCGGGAACGGGTGCGGCGATGCCGGCGCGGCGAGCAATACCATGGTGCCGTCGCGTTTCAGCAGCGTGAGAAAGGCGTCGAGGTCGTGTGGCGCAGCGACGGTATTGACGATCAGGTCCAGGCTTCTTGCGCGCGGCCATCGCCTGAGGGTCGCGCGCCACCACGGCTTCATGAGCGCCGAGCGCTTCCGCATCCTGGCGCTTCGATTCGGAGGTCGTGAAAGCGACTACAGACCGCTGGTCAGCCTAGGCGAACGTCCGCGCCGAGCGCCATCTCGACCCAGTCCAGCTCCTGCTCAACGCCGCGGAATGCGTCGTCGCTCATTTAGATTGTCATGATCTATGAGTGTTGCTCATAACAGCATGTCGGCCTTCCTATCTAGTCAAGCAATCGCCAGGGCGATAGAGTAGCGATCGCGGTTGTCGCGCGGTGCCGCCGGTGTGTTTAGCGAGCATTCCAAGCAATGCTGTAAATGAGCCACCTTCCTGTCAACGCGGTTCGACAACGCCCCTTTCAATTACTATGACAACATTGACTATCAATCGTACCGAGCCCGGAATCTCCCGTCGTCTGACTTTGCTCTTCGCCTTTGCAGCCGGCGCTGCTGTCGGTAATCTCTACTGGGCGCAGCCAATGCTCAAGTATATCGGCGACTCTTTTGGCGTTTCGACCAGTGTCGCGAGCTTGCTCGTAACGGTAACGCAAATCGGATATGCGATCGGTATTTTCCTAGTCGTACCACTCGGTGACGTGATGAACCGGCGCCGCCTCATTCCTGCCATCATGGCCGCGTCAGCCGTCGCATTAGCGGCCAGTGCTGTTGCTCCCAGCTTCAGCGTCATGCTGGTCGGGCTAGCCCTTGTCGGCATGACGACCATTACCGGGCAGCTGCTGCTGCCGATGGCCGGCGATCTTGCGCGCGACGAGCAGCGCGGTAGCGTCGTCGGTACAGTTGCCTCAGGTACGCTCACAGGCATCGTGGTGTCGCGCATGATCAGCGGAGTGTTAGCGGACGCATTTGGGTGGCGGGCAATCTATGTCGTTGCCGCGGTACTGACGGCCCTCCTGGCGGTCCTACTGGCGCGTGCCGTTCCCGAGCTGCCATCGCGTCCTGCCGTGCGCTACAGCAAGTTGCTGGGCTCCGTCTTTGCCGTTGTACGCCAGCACCGCGCAGCGCAGCGCAAGGCATTCTGATGATCGGAAGCGCCGCGTTTGCGGTGTTCACCATGTTCTGGACAGGGCTCACCTTCTTGCTCAGTTCGGCGCCGTTCTCGTATTCAGCCACCCAGATTGGCCTGGTCGGCCTCGCCGGGCTCGCTGGCACTCTAGCTGCAAAGCGCGCCGGGCAACTGCACGACCGTGGATTGGGTGCGCCCGCGACAGGAATCGCTCTCGTGCTGGCTCTGGTATCGCTTGCGATAGCGGGACTCGGCTCGACCTCGATTATCGTTGTCCTTGTCGGCACCGTTTTACTGCAGGCCGCCATCCAAGCCGTGAACGTGCTGAACCAGATACGCTTGTTTGCGCTCGACCCAGGCGCTCGTAGCCGGCTCAACACAGCGTTCGTGACCGGCAACTTCATCGGCGGCGCAATCGGATCGGCCTTGGCCGGAGTGCTGTGGCAGTTCGGCGGGTGGCTGGCGGTAACGGTTGCCGGTGCCGCGCTGATTGCACTTGCATTCATCGCATGGCTGAGCCACCGAAAATAAATCAGCACCGCCACGGGCTAGGCAGCGATTACAACATCGGGATCGGGAGCATGGATTCGCTGAATTATGAACGTCACCAACGATCCTTTGACGTGTCTTGTGCGGTGCATCATCATAATCTCGTCTCCTCTACTCTTCTGCAAGAGATAGATTCCGCCCGCTCACCAGCGGGCATTTTTTTGGCCTGCGCCAGGTGGGGTCATAGCACCCAACCTGGCGCTATGACCTGTTATTCTTCAGCAATTGCGTCCGTAGAGTTGCCCTATCAGCCTCGTCCGTGCAACGCCGGCCAACTGCGGCTGCTGCAGCGGCATAATCTCCGGCCACGATGCGAGCAGCCCAGCAGCAATTGACGCAGTTCCGTCGGCGCGAGCGGCAAGCCTGCTAACTCACCAGCCACTAGTGCTCCAACGCGTTCCCGCTTCTGCGGCGGTCGTCTGGAGGCCGCGACCTTCGCGCAGGATGCGCTCGACCACGGTGCTCGCCAACGCTTGGCTGAAGTAGTGGCCCTGGATTTCTTTGCGGCCGCGCAGCCGAAGGCAGTCGAGCTGCTCCTCGGGTTCGACGCCTTCTGCGATCCAAGTGGACAACTGGCACAAGCACGCGCCCCCAAGATCGCGTTAAGCATTGCGTTGCGGTCCCCAAATTCGTGCAGCGCCGCGACTGCCTGTTCGCTTATGCTTCCGTCGGCTTCCCTCAGGATCCATGCACGTGGCGCTGCGTGCGTCAATCGACAATGCAATCCCCTCCGCCAACTCACCACTTGGGTTCGGTGTGTCGTAGCGTTCCAGATAAGACGGCACGGCACAAATCGGCAGGCGCTGGTGCCGAACCGACGGGCTAGTAGGTCGGCGTCGTTGTTCGGTTTGCCGATGCGCACAGTGAGATCGAAACCTTCTTCGCCGTCCAGCCTCCACTCCTGTCATTTCCTTCATCAGGACTGCTCTACGGCTGGGCTGCCCAAGAGTTTTTCGACACAACATCGGTAGCAGCTATCTTCATCCTAAGTCGAAGATAGCCGGCAGGGTCTGTTCCGGCTTCAAGTGCACTTCCGGCAAGCGCTTGTCATACGTCGAGGTGACAACTTTCACGTTTCTAGTCAGGGCAAGAAGCATGAGCAGACGGAAGATCTCGCATGTGCTTATGACCCATGTTCCTTACTGAGATCTTGAGCCCGTCGAGCATCACTCCGCTCACCCTGGCTGGGATTCAATGTTGTCGGTCACGACCTCACCTATGCCTGTACCATCACTTTGTTCGATGACGAAGGCTATCTCACTGGCTGCAGACGCTGCCCAATCAGCGTCGATTTGCTCGCAACCGGCGCTAGTCGTCCACGATGCGTATTGCGATGCCGCAGCCGGCCGGCGCAGCCTGATGAGCGTGCTATGGATTCCGAACTTGCTTATTTCCGTACTCAGCGATTCAACCGCATCCATCATGGTTTTCGAATAGCTTCGGCGAGATCGTGCGTCCTATCGCCGGGTGCTCTGCACTCGGCGATATTGATGATGCGATCTGGTCCGTCGCCATGCATTGCGGGATAGCAGCCAGCATGCTATGAAGTACAGCGAGCATGGGAAGACCGCTTACCCGTAGGCCATGCTTGCATTTGGCAAACGGTACTGTCTTCGTGGGAGGACAATCCACCAGCACCTCGACGCCACCGAATGCACGTTCAGCCGCAGCTACCAAGCGAACAACGTGCAGGTCGTCGTGTCGATCGCTCGGGTGGCGAATACTTTTGCCCTATTTCGGACGAGCTCATCGACAAGTCTTTGCTGGCCAGGTACCTGGAGACTGCTTCGCCCCGAATACCGGTTGCACTGCCCAGGACGACAACTTTTCCCGCAATTCGATTATCCATGTTTTAGCAAAAAAGCAGATCGTGTTGGTAATGTCCCGCCGGTGTTTCAGCCCAGCAGCAGGCACCAAATTCGAAGCCATACACCACCTGCTGGTCGTTCAAAGCCGCCGCGTCAGGCGAACCCAGCGCGAGAATCGCCTCTCAAGCGCCAAGTGCTTCGCGATTGTTTCGCCAAATAAGCTCGTCGCGTTAAGGATCACGACGACTTTAGCTGCAATCTTTTTGCGCATATGCAGTTACCTGACCTGGACCTTCTGCAGGGACGGCGCCGATCGAAGCCCGAGGAAGACAGCATCGAGCGCATTGCCTGCCTCCGATATCAAGTCGAAGCTTGAGGGCGCAAGCAGCCAGGTGCTGAGCAATCCTGTCAACGTCCCGTGCAAGTATCTCGCCGCGGGTTCAATATCCAGGGAGACCGGCAACTGTCCCTGCTCGATCGCCGATCGCAGGACCATCTGCACCGAACGCTTGCAATTTGCGGCCGGGATGCGGTGACGCAGCAGCAGGACGCCGCCGGGATCCAGCAGTTCTTCCTTGGTAGACGGCTTGCTGTAGAGCGTAGCCCGCCCTGGCGCCCCGGCCGCGCTCATCAGTGCGGACAGGCAAGCTTCCCTGAATTTCCCCAGCGGATCCGGTCCCAGGGCAAGCGCAAGTTCCTCCCCGATCAGCTCCGACGGCAAGGGAGTCGCATCGCAAACGGCATCGAACAGCTCGTCCTTGCCACCGAAATGCCAATAGATGGCACCACGCGTCACCCCGGCTGCGGCGGCCACGTCTTCGAGATTGACCTCCTTCCAACTACGCCTGTCGAATATCGCCGTTGCCGCAGCAAGTATTTTGTTGCGCGTCTCGAGCGCCTGTTCTTTTGTTCTCCGCACCATATGTAATATCCCGTTGCTGGCTCTCACCGGTGGCCCGGTAGCGCCTCGTCGTATACTGCCGCGGCGGGCATTGCGCCGCGGCTGTCCACGCTATCCGAGCTTATTGCGCCCCTCCTCCCAGCACCTTGTACAGCGTGACCCGGTTGCTCGCCTTCGCCAGGCGGGCACTGATCAGGTTTTGCTGCGCGGTATACAACGCGCGTTGGGACACCAGGGAGTCAAGGTACGATTCGGTTCCTTTCTGGTAGCGCGCCCGATGGATGCGGTAGCTCTTTTCCGACGCTCCCGTCAGCGCTGCCTGCGATGCCACCCGTTCGTCGAGCGTGCCGTGCTGGGCCAGTGCATCGGCGACTTCGCGGAATGCGGACTGGATCGCCTTTTCGTATTGGGCGAGGGCGATGTCGCGGTCGGCCTTGGCGACTTTCAGGTTTGCCACGTTGGCGCCACCGGCAAAAATCGGCAGCGTCAGCTGCGGCACGAAGCTCCATGTGCCGGCGCCAGCCTTGAACAGGCCCGCCAGGTTGCCGCTCGCGCTGCCGGCCGATGCCGTCAGCGAAATGTTCGGGAAGAACGCCGCGCGGGCCACGCCGATGTTCGCATTAGCCGCCTGTAGCGAGCGCTCGGCCGACAGCACGTCCGGCCGCCGCTGCAGCACGGTGGACGGCACGCCTTCCGGGAGCTCAGCCAGTTCCGTGACCGATTGCAGCGAGCCTTCCGGCAGCAGGCCCGGATCGACTGGTGCGCCGGCAAGCAACTCCAGCGCATTGCGATCGGCGCCCACTTGTGCGGTGTAGATTGCCATGTCGTTGCGGGCTGCTTCGACGCTCGTCTGCGCCTCGTACATGTCGAGGCCGGACGTGGCGCCCGCCTCGAACCGGCGGCGACTCAGTTCATACGAAATCTGCTCGCTTTTCAGCGTATCTTGCGCCAGCGTCAGGCGCTCCTGGTCCGCCGCCAGCGTCAGCCACGCGTTAGCCACTTCCGCCACCAGACTGATCTGCTGCGAACGGCGCGCCTCTTCCGTGCCGAGATACTGCTGCAGCGCGGCTTCGGAGAGATTCTTCACCCGGCCGAAGAAGTCCAGCTCGAACGCCGGGATACCCAGGCCCGCGGCGTACTGACGCGTGATTGTCGACTCTCCATTGGGCGCCATGTTGCTCGGGATCCGCTGCGCAGTCTGGCCCACGCTGGCGTTCACGCCCGGCATGCGGGCAGCGTTCGTTACGCCATACAGTGCGCGGGCGCGCTCGATGTTCAGGATCGACACCCGCAAATCACGGTTATTGTTCAGCGCCAATTCGATCAGATGGCGCAGCTTTGCGTCAGCGATGAACTCGCGCCATGCGATGTCCGGTGCCTGCTTCGATTCCGGCGACAGCGCGGCAGGTTTGTAAGCCTCGCCCTGCGGCCACGCTTGCCTGACCGGGGCTGCCGGGCGCTGGTACACGGGAGCCAGGCTGCAGCCGGCCAGAAGTGCCGCCACTGCCAGGACTATCAGAGGTTTGTTCATATCAGTGAGCTTCCTTGATGGTGATCCCGGTGTCCGGGTGTGGATTGCTGACGCCTTTTTTCTCGTCCTTGCTCGAAGACCGGCTGCGGACCAGCACGAAGAACACGGGCACGAAGAAGATGCCGAGGAAGGTTGCCGTCAGCATCCCGCCCAGCACGCCTATGCCGATCGCATTCTGGCTGCCGGAACCTGCGCCGCTCGACACTGCGAGCGGCAGCACGCCGAGGCCGAAGGCGATCGAGGTCATCAGGATCGGACGCAGGCGCAGTTTGACCGCTTCCAAGGTCGCTTCCCGCAGTTCGCGGCCGGAGTCCTGCAGCTCCTTGGCGAATTCCACGATCAGGATCGCGTTCTTTGCCGACAGGCCGACCACGGTCAACAAGCCCACCTGGAAGTACACGTCATTTGCGAGATGGAAGCCCCAGGTCGCGAGCACGGTGCCAACGATACCGAGCGGGATCACCAGCAGCACCGAGAATGGCACCGACCAGCTCTCGTACAGCGCCGCGAGGCACAGGAACACGATCAGGATCGAGATCGAATACAGCGCAGGTGTTTGCGAGCCCGATTCGCGCTCCTCGACCGACATGCCGGTCCACTCGAAGCCGATGCCCGGCGGGAGTTTCGCTACCATCTTTTCCACTTCCGCCATCGCCATCCCGGAACTCACGCCCGGTGCGGGGCTACCCTGGATGTTGACGGACGGAAGGCCGTTGTAGCGCTCGAGGCGTGGCGACGCATTGACCCATTCGCTCGTCGTGAACGCGGAGAATGGCACCATGTCGCCGGTCGCATTGCGAACAAACCACTTGTTCAGGTCCTCGGGCACCATGCGCGAGTCCGGCTGGCCTTGCAGGAACACCTTCTTCACACGGCCGCGGTCGATAAAGTCGTTCACATACGACGAGCCCCAGCTCACCGACAGCACGCGGTTCACGTCCTCGACCGTCAGGCCCAGTGCGGTGGCCTTTTGCTGATCGGTGCTGATCTTGTACTGTGGCGTATCTTCCTGGCCGTTCGGGCGCACCCCCACCAGCGCCTTGTTGTGC
This sequence comes from Massilia sp., assembly GCA_045810465.1. Classification (GTDB taxonomy): domain Bacteria; phylum Pseudomonadota; class Gammaproteobacteria; order Burkholderiales; family Burkholderiaceae_D; genus Telluria. Next base: position 24,920 of record JBJMVW010000205.1, read on the forward strand.
GCGGCCATTTCCAGCAACTGGTTACGCGCAGCCATCAGGGCTGCGTGGCCCACGCCCCCCACATCCTGCAGTTGCAGGTCAAAGCCGGAAGCATTACCCAGTTCGATCACCGCCGGCGGCGAGAACGAGAACACCATCGAGTCGCGCATTTGCAGCAGCGCGCCCATCGCCCGGCCGGCAATCGCGCTGACGCGGTTCTGCAGGCCCGGACGCTCGGACCAGTCCTTCATCCGCACGAATGCGATACCGGTGTTCTGTCCATTACCGCCGAACGAGAAGCCGGCCACGGCAAACACCGAAGCGACGTTGGCCTTTTCCTGGGTCAGGAAATAGTCCTCGACCTTCTTGATCGTCTGCAGCGTACGCTCCTGCGTTGCCCCCGCCGGCAGCTGGATCTGCGAGAACAGGACGCCCTGGTCTTCTTCCGGGAGGAAGGAGGTCGGCAGGCGCATGAACATCACCGACAGCACGCCCAGCAGAGCGACATAGACGATCATCGAACGGCCACGGCGGCGCAGCAGCTTGCCGACGACACCCTGGTATTTATCAGTGCTCTTTTCGAAGCTGCGGTTGAACCAGCCGAAGAAACCGCGGTTGGTCAGGTGATGGCCTTTTGCCACGGGTTTCAGGATGGTGGCGCACAGCGCGGGCGTGAAGATCATCGCGACCACCACGGACAGGGCCATCGCCGACACGATCGTGATCGAGAACTGGCGGTAGATCACCCCGGTGGAGCCGCCAAAGAATGCCATTGGCACGAACACCGCGGACAGCACCATGGCAATACCGACCAGCGCGCCCGAGATCTGCTCCATCGATTTCCTGGTCGCCTCTTTTGGCGACAGGCCCTCCTCGGTCATCACGCGCTCGACGTTTTCCACCACGACGATCGCGTCGTCGACCAGCAGGCCGATGGCGAGCACCATCGCGAACATGGTCAGGGTGTTGATCGAGTAGCCGAACGCGGACAGGATCGAGAAGGTACCCAGCAGCACAACCGGCACCGCCATCGTCGGGATCAGCGTAGCGCGGAAGTTCTGCAGGAACAGGTACATCACCAGGAACACGAGCACAATGGCTTCACCCAGCGTCTTGACCACTTCTTCGATCGACAGTTCGACAAACGGCGTGGTATCGAAGGCGACGACCGCTTTCAATCCTTTCGGGAACCGCTTGCCCAACTCGTCAACCCTGGCCTTGACGGCCTTGGCCGTTTCCAGCGCGTTCGCGCCGGTGGCCAGCTTCAGTGCCATGCCGCTCGCCGGCTTGCCGTTGTAGCGTGGCACGAACGAGTAGATCTCGCGGCCCAGCTCCATCTTCGCCACGTCGCGCAGGTGCACGGTCGCGCCGTTCGCTTGCGTTTTCAGCAGCACGGCGCCAAACTGCTCGGCCGTCTGCAAGCGGCTCTGCGCCGTCACCGTGGCGTTCAGCTGCTGGCCCGGCATGGCTGGTGCGCCGCCCAGTTCACCGGCGGAGACCTCGGAATTTTGCGCCTGCACGGCATTGATCACGTCGGCTGGCGTGAGCTGGTAGCTTTGCAGCTTGCTTGGATCGAGCCAGATCCGCATTGCATAGGGCGAGCCGAACGCCATCACGTCACCGACGCCTTCGACGCGCGAGATCGGATCGAGCAGGTTGGATGAGACATAGTCGGACAGGTCGGCCTCGTTCATACTGCCGTCTTCAGAGACGAAGCCCAGCACCAGCAGAAAGTTCCTGGTCGCTTTCGACACCACCAGGCCCTGTTGCGTGACCACGAGCGGCAGCAGCGGTGTCGCCAGCTGCAGCTTGTTCTGCACCTGCACCTGCGCGATGTCCGGGTTGGTACCGTTCCTGAAGGTCAGGGTGATCTCGATACGGCCGGTGGAATCCGAGGACGACGACATGTAGCGCAGGCCGTCGATGCCCTTCATTTTCTGTTCGATCACCTGCGTCACGGCATCTTCCACGGTCTTCGCGGAAGCGCCTGGATAGTTGCCGACGATCGAAATCGACGGCGGCGCAATGCTCGGGTACTGCGAGACGGGCAGGCTGCGGATTGCCAGCACGCCCGCAAACATAATAACAATGGCGACCACCCAGGCGAAGATGGGGCGGTCGATGAAAAATCGTGCCATGAATGCTGCTCCTGCTTATTGAACTGTCGGGGTGGCCGACTTGGCGGATGCCACGGCGGCGGTTGCCGGTGCGACCACGGCGGGTGCGCCCGGCTTTACCTTCTGCAGGCCTTCGACGATCACACGGTCGCCGGCGGCCAGGCCAGCGCTCACCAGCCATTTGTCACCCCGCGTGCCATCGGTCTTGATGACGCGTTGCTCGACAATGCCCTGGGGGTTCAGCACCAGAGTGGTTGCTTCGCCCTTCTGGTTGCGGGTAACGCCCTGTTGCGGCACAGCGATCGCCTGTTCGTCGATGCCGTTTTCAACCACCGCGCGGACGAACATGCCCGGCAGCAGCTCGTTCTTCGGGTTCGGGAACAGGGCACGCAGCGTGACATTCCCGGTGCCGGGGTCCACACTCGCATCCGCGAACTGCAGCTTGCCTTCCTGCCCATAAGTGGAACCGTCCGCCAGCTTCAGCGTGACTTTGCCGCCGGTTTTCTTCACGCCACCGTTTTCCATGGCCTTGCGCAGGCGCAGTAGCTCTTCGCCGGACTGCGTGACGTCCACGTAGATAGGGTCCAGCTGCTGGACGACGGTCAATGGCGCGGCCTGGCCGGCCGTTACGAGCGCACCCGGCGTCACGTTGGAACGGCTGATGCGGCCGGAGATCGGCGCATCCACTTTGGTGTACTGAACATTGATGCTGGCGGTTTCCAATGCTGCGCGGGCCGATTCGACGTCCGCCCTCGCCTGCGCCTCGGCGGCGACGGCATCGTCATAGTCCTGGCGGCTCACGCCCTCCATTTCCACCAGCTCCTTGTAGCGTTTCACCTTCGGGCTGGCGGTAAGCAGGTTCGCCTCGGCGCGCCTCAACGCTGCCTGGGCGGATTTATAAGCGGCCTGGTAGGTAGCCGGGTCGATCAGATACAGCTGCGTGCCGGCCTTCACGTCCGCGCCTTCGGTGAACAGGCGTTTCTGTAGGATACCGGCGACTTGCGGCCGCACTTCGGCGATCTGGTAGGCGGATGTACGGCCCGGCAGTTCGGCGGTCACCGGAAGCGCTTCCGGCTTGACCGTGTACACGAGCACCTGGGGTGGCGGGACCTTGCCCGCAGTTCCAGCACCCGTGCCGGACGCTTCCTTATGAGAGCCGCAGCCGGCGGTCAGCGCCGCTGCGCAGGCGACAACGAGGATACCTGCCGACGGGACAGGCAAACGCAAGACGTAATTCATGGAATTTTCTTTCAAAGTGGCAATACTGCTGATCAATAACTGCAAGTGCTCACTCATTTATAAGCCAAAAAAACATGCAGTTATAATACGGATTAATAACTGCGAGTACTCACTCATTAATGAGGTAAAAAAATCATGCGAAAAACACGCGCCACTGTGCGTTGAAGCCGCCCAGCTTGTACTGCTCGGCACGGGCTGGATCTTTCCTGGCGAAGTCGATGGTCGCATCTGCAAGGGCAATGAAGATAGCGTCACCGAATTCCGGCGGATTTTCACCGAAAACATCACTCTCGCCACAAGCCTCAAATATCCCGACGTCAGGGAAAAGCAGTGCTTCGGCCTTCCGCGTCGCTTCGGTCAGTATTTCAGTGACAGCAAGCTGGTGCCGCGCACGCTGGTAAGCCGGATGGGCAAGGCCCCAGTCAATATAGGCATTCCAGAATGCGAATGATCGGCGCTGCAGCGATTCGGATGGCACCAGAGATTTTCCGACCGCCGCACAGAGGTCACTCCAGACATGCAGGTACAAAGCATTGAGCAGTTCTTCCTTCGTCGCAAAGTACCTGAACAGCGTCCCCTCGGCAACGCCAGCCAACTTCGCGATCAGTGCGGTAGGCGCACCCACGCCGTGCTCGGCCACGGCCTCAGCGGCGGCTCGCAGCAATTGTGCTTTTTTCTCTTCGCTCTTTGGACGAGCCATCGCAGCTCCAGGAATTGGAGGTTGAGTTGCATATAATGAGTAGTCACTCATTATAGCAAAGCGAAAACTGAAGCACAACCGTCGTGGTCGAATGGCTCCTGTGAAGCATGGTTGAAACATGGAATATGAATGGCATGTTGACTCTGCCAAGTCGGATCGCGGCAAGCATGATGAACTCCACAGCGTTTAAAGACACCGCATTACGGACACGACAGTCCGCAATACTATGCTTTTACGGACACCCGGGCTTAGTGGCCTTTCGCAGCTTCCGTAACCTTTGCCACAGCATCACGAACGCGCTGACCAGCTTCCGGATTTACCTGCTCCGCAAGAACTTGGCCGACTTGTTGCAACTGGCCGGCAGACACTCCCACATTCATGCTGATGCGTACGTGCGACTGCACTTGCGATTCGAGGCCCGACATGGCCGACAACATGCTCACGGTGGCTATTTCGCGGCTTTGCCAATCGAGGTTATCACGCTCGAAGATGTCGCCGAACAGATGGGTCTTCAGGTATTCGTCGATGGCAGGCGCGAAGTCGAACAACGGGCCCTTGACCGGTGCACCGCTCAATTTGGTCTGGTTCGCGGTACCTGCAGCGAGCAGCGCATCGCCCTTCGGTATCGGGCGGCGCGGCGCAGGGCCCGTTGCATCCTGGACGCCACGGTTGCGCCGCTTTTCCACTACCTTCATCAGTTCACCAAGTGCGTTAAGGCTACGCGGGAAGCCGGCATAGGCATAGAGCTGAACCAGCACTTCCTTGGTCTCGCTCACGGTCAGCCCGGCGTCCAGTCCCTGCTCCAGCGCCTTGCTCAGCCGATCGATGTTCCCCAAGGAAGCGAACGCCGCAATAGGTACGATGGCCTGCTGATGCAGCGATAGTGTTTCGGATGCAGTGCGGGTGTTGTTCATTTTTCGTGGTTCCTGAGTGTGTGAGGAGCCCTGGCAAGCTGCGCTCACCAGGCCAAGTGCCATGACAATGACCAGGGCAAGTTTTTTGCCAGGCTTATCGGCCGTTGTATTGTTCATCGCTGACCTTTTCCAGCCATTTCACGCCTTTGCCGTCCGCCATTCCGGTGACAGCGAGATGAGTCATCTTCGTGTTAGGCGCGGCGCCGTGCCAGTGCTTGACGCCGGGGGGGCACCAGAGCACATCGCCAGCATGGAGTTTCTGGATGGGCTTGCCCCATTCCTGCGTCAGCCCCTCTCCCGACACGACGACCAGACGCTGTCCCGAGGGATGAACGTGCCAGGCCGAGCGGGCGCCTGGATCGAATGTCACGTAGGCACCCGAAGCATTGATCTGCTCATTGTTGGGCCAAAGCGGCTCGACCTTGGCCTGACCCGTGAAAAAAGCTGCCGGACCGGCAACCGCCGGCTGGGTGCCGGCGCGCGCAATCTCGACTTGCGCACGTGTAGTGTCTTGCTGTTCGGCGCTGGCAACGGACACGATCAGCAGCGCGGCCATTCCGAGGGCAATACCCGAAGCGCGGGCGATCAAAGAAGACTTATTCTTCATGGAGACGCTCTTTCAAATGTGAAGTTATTGAGAATGTACCGGCTGTGCACCAACATGACTAGCTAACGAAAGCAGCAAACAGATATGAACCAGGTTCATCACTGTGCACAACCGGTTATCCCGCCGCGGCGTTAGTGACCGCCCCCTTCCTTGCGTGCCTGGGCAACCCGCTCCGGCGTCACTGTCGCTTGCTGTCCGCCAAAGTGTTGCAGCACATAGTTGCTGACCGCCGCGATGTCTGCGTCAGAAAGCGACTCGCCGAACGCAGGCATGGATGCGGCTTCCGTCTGGGTCTTGATTTTGGACCCGTGCAGGATGACCTGGAGCAGATTCATGGCATCCGGATCGCTCACCGTCCTTGCTCCCCCAAGCGCGGCATAGTCCGTCGCCAAACCCTTGCCGTTCCACGCGTGGCAACTTGCACAGACCCCTTCAAAGACGCGGAGCCCATGTGTGTCTGCACCTTTTGCGGGGAGCACATCGGGTCGGTACGCCGTCGAGCGGTCGAGCGCGGACACGTGCTCGCTGGCGGACGGCTGGGCATCGCCGGCACGCGGCGGGACCGACTTCAGATACACGGCCATGGCATGGAGATCGGACGGCGTCATGTGGCTCAGACTGAGGCTGACGGCTTCCGCCATGCTGCCTGAAGCTGCACCCTTACCTGGAGCGTGACCAGTACTGAGAAAGCGCGCAATCTCGTCGGCCGACCATTTTCCGATTCCGGTATCCGGATCGGAGGTGATGTTGTATGCCTTCCAGCCCTGCGTCACCGCGCCGGCCAAGCTCTTCCCGCGACTCAACCCAAACAGCATGTTGCGCGGGGTGTGACATTCGGCGCAGTGCCCCGGACCTTCAACGAGATAAGCGCCGCGGTTCCATTCCACCGATTTTGCCGGGTCCTGCTGCAATGGCGTGTGCGGCATGTTCAGGAGCTTCCACCCGCGCATCAGGAACGGCATGTTGAATGGGAAGGCCAGCTGGTTGGCCGGCTCATTCTCTGCGACCGCTGGCACGGTCTGCAGATACGCCCGAATCGCGAGCACGTCGTCGTTGCTCATATTCGTGTAGGCGGTATACGGCATGGCTGGGTAGAGCTCCTTTCCGTTCGCCGCGACACCGTGGCGCACAGCGCGGACAAATTCTGCATCGCTCCATTTGCCAATCCCGTTCTTGGGGTCGGGGGTGATATTCGAGGAATAGAGGGTACCGAACGGAAGTTTGAACGGCAATCCGCCAGCATAGGGCTTGCCGCCCTGTGCCGTATGACACGCCATGCAGTCCGATGCCGTGGCGAGATAGCGCCCTCGCTCGACCAGGGCCGTCCCGCTGGGGAGACTCGCGCTCGGCGCGACCGCGGTGAGCGGTGCCGGATAGAAGAAGAAAGCTGCCAGCGCGATCAGCACGACAACAGCCAAGAACAACAGGACACGGAACCGTCGCTTCATGCTACTCCCCCGATCACTTTACTCTTCAGGAGCGCGGCTGCGCCCACTGCAACTGCGCTGGCGGCAATGGAGCCGCCGATCACCTTTGTCCCAGCGCCCTTTTCCGCGAGGTTCGTCAACGCGAAAGGAAGCTGCCGCACGCGGATGCCGGTGGCCGCGAAGATGGCGTTCGCGAGCGCCGGCGCCGCGGACACGACGCCGGCCTCGCCAATTCCACCGGGTTTCTTGTCGCTCGGCACCAGATGCACCTCGAAAGGCGGCACCTCATTGATGCGCAATTGACGGTAATCGTTGAAGTTGCTCTGATCGAAGCGGCCATCGGTGACGGTGACCGAGTTGAAGAGTGCGGCCGAGAGTCCGAACAGAACACCGCCCTCGATTTGCGCGACAATACTGTCTGGGTTCGTCGGCTGGCCGGCATCGACCGCAGCGACCAGGCGCCGGAGCCGGATGTCGCCTGCCGCTGACACCTCGACCTCGCAGACCAGCGCCACATGGCTATCGAAGCATTGGTGGAGCGAGACGCCCATGCCCGTGCGCGGCGGCAGGGCCTTGCCCCAACCGGCCTTGCGCGTGGCAATCTCGAGTACGTTCAGCAAACGTGAATTGCCGATCAGCATGGCGCGCCGATAGTCGATCGGGTCACGCCCGGCTTTGTGCGCGCATTCGTCGATGAAGCTCTCCAACACGAAAATGTTGTGCGCCGCTCCCACACCGCGCCACCAGCCCAGTTGCAGGGATGTATAGCTGCGCACCCAGTCGATGCGCCGGGTGGGAATGGCATAGGGCGCCTCGACCACGCCTTCGATGGCATCGCTGTCGATCTGGCCGGCCGGGAGACCATTTGGAAGATAGCCATTGAAAACCGACGGGCCGCAGATGCGGTCGGTCAACACCGTCGGCAAGCCGTTCGGACCGAAACCGGCGGCGATCCGGTCGTAATAGAAAGGACGGAAGCGGTCCTGATGCAAGTCCTGCTCGCGCGTCCACATCACCTTGAGCGGATAGGAGACCTGTCGGGCAAGGGCGACAGCCTGCACGACCATCTCGGGCGACAGCCGCCGGCCGAAGCCGCCACCAATCAGGTGGTTGTGCAGGATCACCTTCTCCAGCGGTAGCCCGAGCAGCTTGGCGGCGGCCGTCTGGCAGTCGACCGGTCCTTGCGTGCCGAGCCAGATCTCGCATTCGCCAGGGCGCACGTGGACGGTTGTCACCAGGGGTTCCATCGCCGCGTGCGCGAGAAGGGGCAGCTGATATTCTGCTTCCAGCTTGTCCGATGCGTCGTTCAGCGCCTTTTCGGCATTACCCTTGGCGTGGCCGAGGACTGGTTTGCCGGAGCGGGAAATGTCGCGCATCTGTGCCATCATGGCGTCGGTCGAGATGGGCGCGCCGGCCGGCCTGCTCCACTCGAGCGACAGCGCCTCCAGCCCCTTTTTCGCGGCCCAGAAATGATCAGCGGTGACAGCCACGGCGTTATCGATCCGCAGCACGTCGGCCACGCCGGGCGTCTGGCGCGCGCCGCTGTCGGTCATTCCGACAAGCCGCCCGCCAATGAACGGACAGATCTCCAGCACCGCGACCTTCATGCCGGGAACGCGGACATCAATGCCGAACACGGCCGTGCCGTTCACCTTGGGAGGCGTATCCAAGCGATGCTGAGGCCGGCCGATAAGCCGGAACTGGGATGCTGGTTTCAGCGGCGGGTCCTGCGGAACCGGCTGCGACGATGCTTCGCGCACCAGCGCGCCATAGTCGAGCGACTGCCCATTTAAGCGGCAATGGACGCGTCCCTCGCGCGCCTCGCAGTTCTCGACGGGAACGTTCCAGCGCTTGGCTGCCGCCGCTATCAGCATGACGCGCGCCGCAGCGCCCGCCTGGCGCAACGGCACCCACGCGGCGCGGGTCGACATGGACCCGCCGGTCATCTGCGTTTTGTAGAACGGATGGGCGTAGAGCTCCGCGTTGGGCGGCGCGGCAACCAGCTCGACCTGGTCGAGACGCACTTCCAGCTCTTCAGCGAGCATCATCGCGGCGCCGGTATAGATGCCCTGCCCCATCTCGACATAAGGCATGATCAGCGTGATCTTGCCGGTGCGCGGAATGCGGATGAAACCGCCCGGCGCGAAGCCGTCGAAGGCATCCCCGATCTCAGCTCGCGGCCTGCGAAGCGCGGTGTCTTCTCCTTGAGACTGGGCCAGCACGCGGGCCGGACCTGCCACGATTGCGAAGCCGATCGTCAGCGCAGCACCGCGGAGGAACCGGCGGCGGGATACCGCGCCATCTGGTGATCCGGTAATTGCCGTTGCATTATTCTTCGCCTGCGCCATCAAACCTTCTCCCCTGGCAGCCCGGCTGCGCTCTTGATTGCCGCGCGAATGCGCGGATAGGTCCCGCACCGGCAGATGTTGCCGGCCATGGCCGCGTCGATTGCGGCGTCGTCGGGCTTAGGATTGCGTGCGAGCAGCGCGCTGGCCGACATGATCTGCCCAGACTGGCAATAGCCGCATTGGACGACCTCGATTTTCAGCCACGCTTCCTGGATCTTCTTGCCCTCTGCAGTCTCGCCGACGGTCTCAATGGTCGTGATCCTGCGACCGGCGACTCCCGATATGGGAAGCACACAGCTGCGGACCGGTTCGCCGTCGAGATGTACGGTGCAGGCGCCGCACTGCGCAATGCCGCAGCCATACTTGGTGCCCGTCAACCCCAGAACATCGCGCAATACCCACAGCAGTGGCATGTCAGCTGGAACGTTAAGAACGTGGATGGTACCGTTGACGGTAAGGCTCGTCCTGACCAGCCCAGCGGGTCGATCGACCGGCCCCTCGCTTGGGGGGGTGCCAGCACGCTTGATTTCCATCGATTCTTCTCCTTCCTATTCGAAGACGAGAAGGTAGTTGAAGGTGCGAGGCGCGACTAGATGCATTACATTGCATACCGTAATGAAACTGGTTCATGATGCCGTGCGATTGTCGGCGAACGTGCCGGTCGACCCTGCCCTAAGCCCGAAAGCGCAGTGCCTGTATTAGCAGAGTGAACGTCGTCACGGCCGTCGCGAACGAGGCGCCATCTGCTCACCGTGCAGGATGTGGAACGACGCAAGACCCCTGGCGTCGAAGCGATCGGAGTTGTCCAGGTCACGTCCGTCGTGCCGCAATTCCCATGCATAGCCGCCTCGTCTGGATCCGGAGGCCGATGCAGATGTGCGTCACGAGATCCTGCACTGAACCCGGTACTGTCAGGCGGGCGAAGTGATCTGGCGGCCCGTCCATCATCAAACCGCGCGTTGGTCCCGTAACGCCGAGGGGATCGGCCGAGGTACGACGATCGCGGCCTCTTCGAAGTGCAAGTGGCCCAGGCCCGCTCCTGCGCGCGCGATCGAGAAGCTGCAGCATGTCGCCATCGCGCAAAGGCGCGAGCACGTGCACCCGAAACGCGCGAAGCCAGGCAGTCAGCCGCGCCAGCGTCGTCTTGCCAACCCGGGCCGAGTCCACAAGATCATCGAGTACAGACTGCCGGTCTTGAACGCAAGCCAAGCGGCTTGCCGGGACCCAGCAGATGGCGCTGGCCGATCGCCTCGGCGATCGTGCGCGGGCGCAGCACCTCTGACACGGGCGGCGCCGCCTTGACCATTATCGGGCGGAAGTACGTGCCACCCGTCCGGTCACCGGGTACGCGGGATCGGTAAAGCCCGGCGTCGACGGATGTCCCGGCGCGACCAGGCGGTCGACCAGTGCTTCGTCCTCGGCGGTGAATGGCGTGGCCAGGGCCGCAGCGTAGTCCTCCCATTGGGCGAGCGTGCGCGGACCCGCGATCACCGAACTCACTACGGCATTGTTCAGCACCCAGTTCACGGCGAAATGGGACGTGCTGATGCCGCGTGCCTGCGTGTGCGCCTGGATTTCTTGCACCAATGCGAGCGATTCCGGACGCAGTTCCGTCTGCAGCATGCGGCGGTCGCCGCGTGCCGCGCGGCTGCCCTCGGGCAGTTGCTCCATGCTGGCGTACTTGCCGGTCAGGATACCGCGCGCCAGCGGGCTGTAGGGCACCACGCCGATGCCGTAGAACTCGCAGGCCGGCAAGTGTTCCATCTCCGGCTGGCGGTTCATGGCGTTGTACTGCGGCTGGCTGGCGACCGGACGATCGATACCGAATTCGTCGCACAGGCGAACCACCTCGGCAAGTCGCCATGCGCGGAAATTCGACACCCCAAAGTAGCGGATCTTCCCCTGTCGGATCAGGTCGGCAATGGCGCGCACGGTCTCGGCCAGAGGCGTGCTCGCGTCGTCGCGGTGCAGGTAATACAGGTCGATGTAGTCGGTGCCGAGGCGGCTCAAGCTCTGCTCGGCCGCGTGCATCACGTACTTGCGCGACAGGTCGGCCGCAATCGGCGCACCCGCCGGATAGCCCAGTTTAGTTGCAAGCACCCAGCGGTCACGATCGGCCTTTACCAGACGGCCAACAATCTCTTCGGATTTGCCGGCGCCGTACGCGTCTGCCGTGTCAATGAAGTTCACGCCGGCATTCCGGGCGCTGGCAACGATCTCCCCTGCTTCGTTTTCGTCGGTCTGGTCGCCGAACATCATCGCGCCGAGGCACAGCGGCGACACTTTGAGGCCGCTACGGCCGAGTTTACGATAATCCATGATCTTCCTTTCGTGTTACTTACATGTGTAACAACCATGCCTCTACCTTGGCACGCTTGCCTCCCAAGGGGAAATGATCGAAACCGGCGCAACCCGGCCAACTATCAGGTTGTATAGGTACGAATCATTCTTTTGTCCTGACCGGTATTTAGGACAGTACTGTCGACATGACTGTAACGGTCGCCGTTTGCTATGAATAGACAAGGTAACTTGCATACCGACATGAGTGAGATTCATGACGGTTGCCTGACATCGCAAGCTGCGCGGCCGCGGGACGGCCGGGCCTCAAGGAATATCAGGCCTCGGAGCGGTAGCGCAAAGTATCAACCATGAGCGCGAACGCAGGCGAAGGCTGGCGCCGGCTCGGATAGTAGAGGTGATAGCCAGGGAAGGTCGGCCACCACTCCTGCAGCATTGGCACCAGGCGCCCTGCCTCTATATGCGGCTGCGCGAGGTCTTCCGGCACGTACGCCAGGCCATACCCTTCCAGTACCGCCGTCATCACCTGCGGCGTCGTATTGAAAACGGCCTGTCCAAGGACCTGCGCCTGCAAATGCTCGCCATCCTTGGCAAACTCCCAGTCGTAAAGGCCGCCGTGGGTTGGCAGACGCAGGTTGATGCAGCTATGCGCAGTCAGGTCGCGGGGCGATTGGGGTAAAGCCTTTCCAGCCAGGTAAGCAGGACTGCCAACGACCGCCATCCGCATGTCAGGGCCGATGCGCACGGCAATCATGTCCTTCGCCACCTGATCGCCTAGTCGCACACCGGCGTCAAAGCGTTCGGCAACGATATCGATGAATGCGTAATTGATGAGGACTTCCACGGTCAGTTCGGGGTAGTCCGGCAGCAACTTCGATAGCTTGGGCCAGATGATCGTATTTGCCGCATGGTCATGGGTACTTATACGCAGCGTGCCAACTGGCTTCTCGCGCAGCTCGCCCAACGCGGCCAGTTCTGCGTCGATCCCATCGTAATAGGGGCCGATCTTGGCCAGCAGCCGCTCTCCTGCGTCCGTAAGAGACACGCCGCGAGTAGTACGGGTCAGCAGGCGCAATCCGAGCCTTTCCTCAAGCCCGCGAATCGTATGGCTTACTGCCGACTGTGAAACACGCAACTGCGCCGCGGCCCGGGTAAAGCTGCGCTCGCGAGCAACGACGATGAGAGTGCGAATGTTGTTGAGATCGATGAGGGACATTTATGAGCCTTGTTCATGTCGGCATGCAGATAATAGCACCTAGTGACGTGACTGGTCGCTCCCTATAATTTGCTATCGAGCAGACCGCGAGCGCTACAAGATCGCCGGATCATGGCCTGACATCCTTTGCACAATTGGAGAAACGAATGGAAAAATCAACCCACGTATGGCTCGATGGCATGAACTCAGTCGCGCCTGCGCTGGCAGCGTATGCCGAGCAGCGGCTGATGGGAGACCTGTGGCAGCGTCCCGGTCTGTCGCCCCGCGACCGCAGCCTTGTGACGCTGTCCGTGCTGGTAGCGCGCAGCCAAGCGGCTGAACTGCCGTCCTATCTTGAACTTGCACTCGACAATGGCGTCAAGCCCGAAGAAATTTCCGAGCTCATTACCCACCTCGCGTTTTATTCAGGTTGGGGCAACGCCATGATCGCCATCTCCGCGACAAAGGAAGTGTTCGCCAAGCGCGACATTGGCCCCGACCAGCTTCCCCCTGCAAACGACAAACTCCTGCCCATCGATGCCGCCGCAGAAACACAGCGCCAAGCATTCGTCGAACAGACCTTCGGCAAGGTTGCGCCCGGGGTGCTGCACTTCACGACCAACGTACTGTTCCAGGACCTCTGGCTGCGCCCTGCCCTGGCGCCACGCGACCGCAGCCTTGTCACCGTCAGTGCCCTTGTCGCTACGGGGCAAGTTGCCCAGGTTACGTTCCATCTGAATCGTGCGATGGACAACGGCTTGACAAAGGACCAGGCGTCGGAAGCCATGACTCAACTGGCCTTTTATGCCGGTTGGCCGAATGTCTTCTCGGCGCTTCCGGTGGTGAAGGCAGTGTTCGAGCAGCGCGGCGTTATCGACGATACAAGCACACGTTAAGTCCGCCTGGCGGACTTATTCTCAAACCTGGATATCGGTGTCACACATGACGAAAATTATGAACATAGAAATGAACGGCTCGACTTACCGAGTCAGCCTGAATGAGAGCAGGACCGCACAGGCATTCGCAAAATCAGCACCGTTTGAAGCATCATTGGTCGCTGGAGGAAACCATTGCTATGGACCTATTCCGACGCGATTACCTGTCGACAGGGCACAGGTAACTTCTAATCCGCACAAGGGTGGCGTGTATTACGCAGACCATTTGCAGGCAATCGCGGTTTACTACGCAGATAGCGGCAGTATTCGCCCGTGGGAGATCGTTTATATCGGCGATATACAGGAGGACGTGTCAAATCTGCGTGGTGCGTCCGGCAACCGGGTCGAACTCAAGGTCAAGTGACGACTCGCACTCAGGACGCCGTCACGACCGATTACTCTTTCCGCAGGCGTGCGGAGCGAACTGGAGACTCAACATGAGCAAGACCTATTTCATTACCGGTGCCAGCCGCGGCATGGGTGTCGATTTCGCCAAGGTGGCATTGGCCGCCGGGCACAACGTAGTGGCCGCTGGGCGGCGTTCGGAAGCCGTCGTCAAAGCAGTCGGCACGAACGAGCGCCTGCTCGCTGTCAGCCTTGACGTAACCAATCCCGAAGAGGTGCGCCAGGCCGTGCAAGCCGCAGTGGATCGCTTTGGGCATATTGATGTGCTGATCAACAACGCGGGCAATTTTTACGGCGGCTTCTTCGAAGAGCTCTCGCCGGATCAGGTCAGGGCGCAGATCGAAACCAACCTTTTCGGGCCGATGAACGTTACCCGCGCAGTGCTGCCGATCATGCGCCAGCAGCGTTCCGGCCTGGTGATTTCGATTTCCTCGCTTGCGGGCCTGATAGGTGGCGAGTTCACTTCGGCTTATGCCGCTGCCAAGTTCGGGCTTGAAGGATGGATGGAGTCCATCACGCCAGAGGTTGCCCCATTCGGCATCCGTACGATGATCGTTGAACCGGGCTTCTTCCGGACCGCCCTGCTCCAGCCGGAGTCCACGACGTTCGCAGAACTGTCGATCCCCGACTATGCCGAGCGGACGGCACAAACGCAGTCTGCCTGGAATGCCATGAACGGCAAGCAGGCTGGCGACCCGGAAAAGCTTGCTCATGCACTCGTCCAACTTGCGGATAGTGACGAGCCGCCTCTGCGTTGGGTTGCAGGCTCGGATGTCCTTGCCGCAGCCGAACAAAAGGCACGTACCTTGCTCGACCAGATCGATGCACATCGCGATTTGTCCGCGAAGCTCTCGCATGAAAATGCCTGACTGATCTTCCGGCACCAAGCCCCTGCTTACCCAGCTCCGGGGTGGCTTCAGTCCTCCTAGGGCGGTTCAAAACCTGATATGCCCAGCGTGCCCGATCCGGCCGCGGTTTCGTGTTGACGCCATTCCCGTCGTTGCTCATTGATCTGGTTCTCGCATGGGTCTTATCCGGGTTCGCCTGCTTTTCAATCAGCATGGCTTGCCGCATTCTTGAGCTTCAACCGACATCCATAGCGAGACGCCCGGAACGTGCGTTTCGATGTTTTAACACCAGAGAGGAAGTACAGATAATGGATTTACAACTTGCCGGAAAAACTGCGTTGGTAACAGGTTCGTGCGCCGGTATCGGCTTTGCCATTGCAAGACGTCTTGCCGCCGAAGGGGCAGAAGTGGTTGTCTGCGGGCGTGAACAGGACAATCCCGACCAAGCCGCCGAGAAGATTGCCGCCTTCGGCAAAGTCCGAGCGATCCACGCGAATCCCGGTACGGTCGAAGGAGCAAAAATTCTGATCGAAGCCGTTCCTGAAGTGGATATTCTCGTCAACAATCTGGGAATTTACGAATTCAAGAACTTCACTGACATCACGGATGAAGACCTGCACCGCTTTTACGAAGTCAATGTGGTTAGCGGCGCACGCCTCTCGCGCCATTATTTCCCCAAAATGCTGGCAAAGGGCTGGGGGCGGATCATTTTCACTTCCAGCGAAGCGGCACTGGTCGTACCGGGCGATATGATCCACTATGCGTCGAGTAAAGCCGCCCAGCTCGCCATGGCGCGGGGCCTTGCGGAGTTGACGCGCGGCACGGCAGTCACCGTCAACTCGCTCATCGTAGGGGGCGTGCGCTCGGACAACGCAATCGCTGCTCTCTGCGCAGCGGCGCAGACGACCGATGCGGCCGAGGCAGAGCGCCAATTCTTCACTGCCATGCGCCCGCTTTCGCTGATCCAGCGCCTGATCGATCCCGAGGAGATCGCCGCCCAGGCCGCGCTCCTTGCCAGCCCGCTGGGCGCACCTACCAATGGTGCCGCGATCCGCCTGGATGGGGGCACCGTACCAACGCCTGCGTGACGGACTGCCTTCCCGGCGGCTTTCTCAGGGCATCGGCGGCAAAGCGCCGGTGCCCAAGTAATCTCGACCAGCTAAAACATGCGCTTGCAAGCTTGCAGCAAACGGGATTAGAACTGGATCACCAGACCTGAATTCCCGAAATATCACACACCTGGTAATTATTCTCCTGAACGACGCTTGCCTTGAGCGTCTCAAGCCAATGCACCACCACGGAGGATTCGACATGACTCACCACGATTCCGTTGAGCGTACCCAAGGCGACGGTTCCCACGACGCGACCGCGCTGCTCGTCGTAAGCAAGATCGCCGCCAATGGGTAGTAATACTGTCCGGCAAGGTGGTCAGGCCGATAACGCCAAAGGTAACCATGAAAGCCGCAAAGCTGGAGCAGCGGCACCGCCGCCAAGACCACAGCCGACAAGCCCATCATGATCGGGTGCCGGTCGCCATAACCGCGATGAGCGTGAACGCCAACACCGGCAGTATGGTAATGGCGAACGAGGCATGAGCGAGCGAAGGCGTATGAGACGCTCCTAAGCGGGGCATTGCAACATCGACCTGGACAATGATGCCAACGTCGCTTCAGCGGCATTATGTCACTGGCCTATGCCTTCTCAATATCAATATAAGAAATTTCATGAATTGGCCTGGGTTCGCTTCGCCTTCCAATGAAGGTGTCGCTCGGCTAACCCTAGCTCCGGCCGCCATTTGAAGCCTGCAGTTGAGCAAGCGCGACCGGTCAATATAAACCGAGACGCTTCGGGAGAGTAGTCCGAATTTGCTCATTGCCGTTATGAAAAAAAATCAACACCCGCGCAATTGCCCAAAAGTACTTCGCATGCTAACGTTTTGCATATAAATACTAAAGCATCGAATGATCTCAGAAATCCATATGCATCTCCCGGACCAGACGCTAAGCAACTTTGCCGTCACCCTTACCCACGCCGCGCGTGCCTACCGCGCGGCTGCCGGCAAGGTTGCCGCCAACTACGGGCTGTCGCAGTCAACGGGCCTTCCCGTATTGGCCATCAGCCGCTTTGGCAAGACTGGCGTACGTCCAGGCGTGCTGGCCGAAACGCTGAGCCTGGAACCGCCTTCGCTGGTACCGGTTGTCGACCATCTGATCGACGCCGGCCTGGTAGAGCGCCATGGAGACCCCCACGACCGTCGTGCAAGGACCCCGCGCCTGACTGCCGAAGGCCAGAGGATCGCGGCACGCATGGATCAGTTCATGATTCCGTTCCGGCGCAATGTGTTCGGCGCCTTCGATCCGGCCGATGTCGAAACCTGCATGCGCGTGCTGGCTGGCCTGCCTGCGGCAGTTGCCAGCACTGAGTCCGCATGAAGCTCGCATCCCGTGCGGAGATGCTGTTCTCTGCCAAGTCATTCGCGGCAGCGATGCTCTCGATCTATGTCGCGATGCGCATCGGACTGCCGCGACCATTCTGGGCGCTGATGACCTCCTACGTCGTTGCCGCGCCCTTCGCGGGTCCGACCCGCTCCAAAGGGGTGTACCGCGCACTCGGCACCATGCTGGGCGCGGGCGCAATGGTCTTCGTCGTGCCGCACTTGGTCAACTCGCCCGAGCTGCTGTCGCTGGCGCTGGCGCTCTGGGTTGGCGGCTGCCTGTACATCTCGCTGCTGGACCGCACGCCACGCTCCTATGTCCTCATGCTCGCTGGCTACACCGCCGCGGTGATCGCTTTTCCGGCCGTAAATGATCCTGGCGCCATCTTCGACATTGCACTCGCCCGGGTCGAGGAGATCGTGCTGGGCATCGTCTGCACTACGCTGGTCCACAGCCTGGTGCTGCCTCAGCCCTTTGGCCCAGTGCTTCTCGAGCGCCTTGACCGCGCGGTGCGCGACGCACATGACTGGATCCGGGATGCCGTCAACGCGGCCGGTGACACGCGCAGCGCAGGCGAACGCCGAAAGCTGGCGGCCGACATTACCGAGCTGCGCTTGATGAGCACCCACCTGCCCTTCGACACGTCGCAGTTGCGCTGGACCGAAAAAGCAGTCACTGCCCTGCAGGAACGCCTGGCGCAGTTCGTTCCTCTCGTCTCCGGCATCGAAGACCGCCTGGCCGCGCTGCGCGAACTGGGCGCGACCGGGGTGCTGGCAAAGTGGAGTTCGCTGCTGAAGGATGTCGTGGCACTAACCGAAACACCAAAGGAAGTGTTGCTGGATGCGCGCGGCAGCGTCCTGCATACGCGCATCGACGAGCTTGCGCCGATCGTCAGCCATGCGCTGGACTGGACCGGCATGATCGAGCTGAACCTGGCGACGCGCCTTCACCGGCTGGTCGACATGTGCGTGCAAACGCGCATCCTGCGCCAGCACATCGACGCCGGCGTGCACGGCAAGCTGCCGCTCGCCGTGCGCGACCTGCCGGGCGTGTCGCCGAGCGCACTGCACCGGGACCGCGGCATGGCCATGCTGTCAGCTTTTGCTGCGGTAGCCGCCGTTCTGGCCTGTTGCGCGTTCTGGATCCTGACTGGCTGGCCGGCCGGCGCGGCCGCGCCCCTGATGTGCGCCGTGCTGTGCTCCTTCTTCGCGACCCAGGACGACCCGGTTCCCTTCATCAAGAGCTTCCAGGCCTACACGATCTATTCCATCCCCGTTTCCGCGCTCTACCTGCTGGTGCTGCTGCCGGCCGTCCACAGCTTCGAGACGCTGGCATTGGTATGTGCGCCGGTATTCCTCGCCGTGGGCGTGCTGGTGGCCCGTCCGTCCACGTTCATGCGCGCCATGCCCTTCCTGTTCGGCATCTGCGGCACGCTGGCCATGATGGACACCAATACTGCAGACATGGTGTCGTTCACGAATGGCATGCTGTCGCAGATCGTCGGCCTGACCGTGGCCGTGGTTACGACAGGCATGCTCCGCCGCGTCGGCACCGGCTGGGCAGCGCGCCGCGTGCTCAAGGCTGGCTGGGGCGAGTTGTCGCGCCTGGGCCGCGGCGAGCGGGTTACGCTGCCGGAATTCTCTGCCCGCATGGTCGACCGCGTCGGCCTGCTCGCGCCGCGCCTGGCGCTGGTTGCTTCGCAAAAGGACCAGCACCAGGACCTCGAAGCGGTCGACGCCCTGCGCGACCTGCGGGTCGGTCTGAACATGACCCAACTGCAAAACGTGCGTGCCGAGCTGGGTCGTGGCGAAGCGGCGATTGCTCCACTGATGACACAGCTGTCGGACCATTTCGCGCGGCGTCCGGCGATCGACGCAAGCCGCGTAACGCAACTGCTGGACACGCTCGACAACGCTCTGCGCGCCATTTGCGACGGGACGCAAGCGGCGGCCCAGCGCGAAGCTCTGGCGGCGCTGACCGGCATGCGGCGCGACCTGTTCCCAAACGCGGCAGCCTACCAGCCGTCCGTGCTCGCCACTGCTTGAACGAAGGAGACGCCATGATCGGCGAAGTCAACATCCATGGCCTTTACCTTCCTCCGCTCCTGTTGCTCACACTGGCAGCGCTGGTCGTATCGAGGCTGTTCAATGTCGCGCTGGCCAGGACGGGGTTCTACCGCCTGGTCTGGCACCCGGCACTATTCGATTTTTCCCTGTTCGTCATCGTGCTCGGCGCAATGACGTATTTCACACGCAACTTGTCCTGACATGACCATGAAAAGAATTTTGGCGGCGACCGGCCGGATGGGTATTACTCTGCTGGCGGCTGCAGCCGCGGCATACGCGGGCTGGCAGATGTGGCGCCACTACGAGGTCGAGCCGTGGACGCGCGACGGCCGCGTGAAAGCTTATGTGGTGCAGGTTGCGCCGGATGTGACGGGCCAAGTCACCAAGGTCTACGTGCACGACAACCAGCACGTTGCTCCAGGTGCGCCCCTGTTCGAGATCGACCGCGCACGCTTCGAGCTGGCGCTGCGGCAGAGCGAAGCGCAGCTGACCGGCGCCGAAGCGGCCCTGAGCCAGGCGCTGCGCGAGAACAAGCGCAACACCCAGCTGGACGACCTGGTGTCCCAGGAGACCCGGGAGCAAGGCCAGACCCGCACCGACCAGGCACGTGCCGCCGTGGCCCAGGCGATCGTCAACCGCGATGCCGCGAAGCTGAACCTGGAGCGTGCGCACGTTGTGTCGGCAGTGGACGGCATCGTCACCAACCTCGACCTGCGCGAAGGGGCCTACGCGACCGCCGCGCATCCGGTGATGGCGGTGGTGGACAGCAAGTCCTTCTATGTCGAGGGCTATTTCGAAGAGACCAAGCTGCCCGGCATCCAGGTCGGCGACAAGGTCGAGGTGACGCTTATGGGTGCGCGCCAGGCGCTTCCAGGCTACGTCGAGAGCTTCGCCGAAGGCATCGCCGACCGCGACCGCAGCACCGGCGCCAACATGCTGCCCAATGTGAACCCGACCTTCAACTGGGTGCGCCTGGCCCAGCGCATCCCTGTGCGCATCGCGCTCGATCCGGCTCCAGCCGGCGTGCGCCTGGTCGCTGGTCAGACCGCGACCGTCAAGGTCCTGCCGGGAGCACCAAAACGCGCTTCCGCACCTGCGCCGGGCGCTGTCGGCGCCCCGGCCGCAAAGCCGCTGGCCGTCGTTGCTTCAGCGCCTGCCGCTGCACCTGCCAAAGCCCATTAAGGAGCGCGCATGCACCGATACCGCACGACTGCCGGGAAAGCGCTCACGCTGTCCGTCATGGCAACGGCCCTCGCCGCCTGCACCACGGTCGGACCCGACTACCATGTGCCAAAGGACGCCGTGGTCCAGCGCGAGGCGGCCAACGCGCGCTTTGCCAGCGCCGGCGAACAAGCTTTCAAGTCCGATCCGCTGCCGGCCGACTGGTGGCGTATGTATCGGGACCCGGTACTGGACAAGCTGGTGGCAAAAGCCTTCAGCGCCAACGCCGACCTGCGGGTTGCCGCCGCCAACCTGCAGCGCGCGCATGCGGTGCTGGAGGAAGTCGAGGAAAAGAAGCGCCCCGAAATCGAGATGGGCATCGCCCCGCAGTACGGACGCATTGCCGGCGCCTCGTTAGGCCTGCCCGAACAACTGCCGCGCACCGGCTTGTACGAGGGCGACATCAAGGTTGCCTACCAGGTTGACATGTGGGGCCGCATCCGCCGTGCCATCGAGGCCGCGCAAGCCGACCAGGAGGCAGCGCAGGCGGCCAGCGATCTGGCGCACGTGATGGTCGCGGCCGACACCACGCGCGCCTATGCGGAAGCCTGCTCGGCCGGCTACCAGCTGCAGGTGGCACAGCAGTCCGTCGACCTGCAGAAGAAATTCGTCAAGTTCACTGACGAACGGGGCCAGCGCGGACGCGGCATCGCCATCGACAACAGCCGAGCCCGGGCCCAGCTCGAGCAGTTGCGCGCCAGCCTGCCGCCGCTGGAAGCACACCGCCGCACGGCACTGTACCGCCTCGGGGTGCTGACTGGCGAGGTTCCCAGCCAGTTCCCGGCCGACGTCGCGCAATGCGCCACTCCGCCACGCGTTGCCAGCGCTATCCCCGTTGGTGACGGCGCGGCACTGCTGCGCCGCCGTCCGGACGTTCGCCAGGCAGAGCGCCAGCTGGCAGGTGCCACTGCCCGCATTGGCGTGGCAACAGCCGAGCTGTACCCGAACATCAGCCTGGGCGCCTCGTTCGGTGGGGTCGGCGCGATGAGCCAGTTCGGCAATGCGGAAACCTGGAGCTTCTCGGTCGGGCCGCTGATTTCGTGGAACCTGCCGTCGACCAGCTCGGCACGCGCGCACATCGCCCAGTCCGAGGCCAGCACTGCAGGCTCCCTGGCGCGTTTTGACTCGGTGGTGCTGAACGCGCTGCGCGAGACCGAAAGCGCGCTGACCGTCTATGCCCGCGAGCTCGATCGCAACGCAGCGCTGCGGGCTGCACGCGACCAGAGCGGACTGGCGGCCAAGCAGGCGGCCAGGCTGTACCAGTTCGGCCGCACCGACTTCCTGACCGTGCTGGATGCCGATCGGACCCTGGCGACCTCCGAGACCTCGCTGGCAGCGTCTGATGCGCAGCTGGCGGCGGATCAGGTACAGCTGTTTCTCGCGTTGGGTGGCGGGTGGGAGAATACCAGCACAGGGCCTGCAGAGGGGCACGCGGCGCGGCGCGGCTCCTTGCACGAATAGGCCTCGCCGGGCGGCTGAAGTTTGAAGTAGGACGGCTGTTGGCCGGTTGCAGTCAGAACGTCAGCAACCAAGTAGCCGCGCTTGTCGCCCTTGAGCCTTTGCGAGCTCGGCGTCGATTGCAGCTGCCGGCCGCGGATCATGGGTAGTGATATCGGATGCGAAACGGCCGACCACGTCGCCATTACGGCCGATCAGATTTCGACGAACCGGCAGCGGTCCAACGAAGGGCCGTTGCCGGCACGGCTCGCACTCCCGGCCGGTGGCAAACTCCCGCCTCTTCCTTGCGCGCGCGGGCGACACCTTCCGGGGTGACGCTTCCCGGTTAGGAACTTTGGCGCGATACGGTGCCCTTCGACGACCGGGCGAGCGTCGTGGTTTCATTGCTTGCTTTTGCCATCAGACCTTCTCCGCCTGCAGCCCGGCTGCACGTTTGATCGCTGCGCGGATGCGGGGATAGGTGCCGCAGCGGCAGATGATCAAAGCGGGACTGCGTGCCTGCCATCGCTCGGGCTGGGAGTCGCGGCGAAGACGATCGCGACGCCAGTGCCCTGCCCCATGTCGGCGTGAGGGATGATCACAAAGCGCATCTTCGCCTTGCGCGTCAACGCTCTTCACTCCAGGTCGCGCCACCATGCCTGGCCGGCGTGCGGCCGCTTGAGGTCTAACGGCTCGCCCATTTCGGGCGTCGCTACCGCCACCTCGCGCGCCTGCGCCAGCCCCGTGATCCGGTCGAACGGATCTTTCCAGCGGTGCAGGCCCAGATCGAAGGTGCCGTTATGTACCGGCAGCAGCCACTTCCCGCCCAGGTCGAGGAAGGCCTGCAGCGTCTGTTCCGGCTGCATGTGAACGTCCGGCCAGCGCTTGTCGTAGGCGCCGGTCTCGATCAGCGCCACGTCGAAGGGGCCGTATCTGGCGCCGATCTCCTTGAAGCCGCTGAAGTAGCCGGTGTCGCCGCTGAAGAACAGCCGCAGACCGTCGTGCAGGATCACCCACGAAGCCCATAGAGTGGCATTCCCGTCGTTAAGGCCGCGTCCGGAGAAGTGCTGGGCCGGCGTGGCCACGAAACGGACCCCGCCGACCTCCGTGCCCTGCCACCAGTCGAACTGGCGCACCTTGGCCTGCTCGACACCCCATCCGATCAGGTGGTTGCCAACGCCCAGCGGTGTGAGGAACAGCCCGGTCTTCGGCGCCAGCGCCATGATGGCCGCACGGTCGAGATGGTCGTAATGGTCGTGCGATAGGATGACCGCCTTGATGGGCGGGAGGTCTGCGATGGCGATCGGAGGCGCATGGAAACGCGCCGGTCCAGCCCACTGGACGGGCGAGGCCCGCTCGGAAAACACCGGATCGGTAAGGTAGAACTCGCCTGCCAGCTTCATCAGCATCGTCGAATGCCCCAGGCGGTACAGGGTATTGTCGGGCGCCTGCAGCAGCATCTCCCGGCTCAGTGCCCTGACCGGTACCGGCGACCGTGGCATCGTGCCCGGCGGTTTATCGAAGAGGAAGATCCACCACAGCCTCGCGGTCTCACCGAACGAATGCTGGTGCATGGGGACTGGATTCCTGAACTTCGCGCCGCGGAATTGCGGTGAGTGCGGAAAAGGCGGCAAGGAGGGGGCAAAAGAAAAATAGGTCATTGTGGCGATAAGCCCTGAGAAAAGAATCGCGAATACTCGGCGCTTCATGGTCGCCGCCCCACGCATTGGCATCAGGTGTTCCTTGCAAGCTTGACGTCGCGCAGCCGCGCCATGCGATCCGCGATCTCGAGTTCAAGGCCCCGCGGCACCGGCACATACCACCCGGGGTCGGGCATGCCGGGCGGCAGACAAGACACCTCTGCCTCGTCCTGTCCGGGGGCCCGCCCCCGCGTAGACATCAGGTGCCGAGGCACCGCACGCGGCCTATCGCTTCGCACGAACGCCATCGCCTGCATGAAGGCGACGGCGCCGGCATTGCTCTTCGCGGCCGTCGCAAGGTAGATGGCTGCATGGGCCAGCGCCAGATGTCCTTCCAGCGCACCGAGCCGCTCGCAGGCTTCGGCGGCATCGTTGACGACCTGGATCGCGCGCGGGTCGGCCAGGCCGATGTCGTCCCACGCCATCGCGGTCATTCTCCGCACCAGGTAACGCGGATCGACGCCGCCGTCGAGCATGCGCGTCAACCAGTACAGCGCGGCGTCCGGATGCGAGCCCCGGATGGACTTGTGCAGCGCCGATATCTGGTCGTAGAACTGGTCTCCACCTTTGTCGAAGCGGCGCGTGTGCAAAGTCAGCGCATGTTCGACGAAGCCGTCGCCGACGACATCGATACCTGCGCCTTGTGCGGCGTTCGCCGCTTGTTCGAGCAGGCCCAGGCAACGTCGGGCATCGCCGTCGGCCCAGACAACCAGGGTGGCGATCGCCGCATCTTCGAAACGCAGGTGCGGGAGCAAAGTCCCGATGGCGCGGAACAGGACCACACGCAGTTCGCCGTCGCTCAAGCTGCGCAGGACATGCACCCGGACACACTGCAGCACCGCACGGTTGACCGTGAAGGACGGGTTTTCGGTGGTCGCACCCACCAGGGTGAGGACGCCGGACTTCAGCATCGGCAGCAAGGCTTCCTGCTGCGCGTTGATGAAGCGGTGTATCTCGTCGATGAACAGGATGATTCGACGACCACGCGCCGCCGCACGCTCCACTTGCACGAGAACCGCACGAATTTCCTTGATGCCCGCCTGTACTGCAGACAGCGCCACAAACTCGCAACCGAGCGCACCGGCCAGAAGGCGCGCGAGCGTTGTCTTGCCGACGCCCGGCGGTCCCCAAAGAATCATCGAATGGGGCCGGCCCGACGCCAGCATGTGATGAAGAGGCTTCCCCGGCGCCAGCAGGTGACGCTGTCCGATCACCTCGGAAATGGTGCGTGGCCGCAGGCGCTCGGCGAACGGCGCAATCCTGCCACGGTCAATCAGCACGCCATCCTGTCTTGGTCATGTTCGCATCCGATGGTTTGGTTGAAGGTTGATTGTAGGGCGCAGTTCGGCGCAACAGAACCCCTAAAAAACGGTAAGGCTCATGAGCAGGACTCATCAATGCAATGCAGCGGCATAGCCGGCAGGCGCGGTCGCGTTTCGATACGGTTGACCATGCCCCGGCTCGCCTAGATCACACGGCCCGGGCGGAACGGTATCCGCCGTATCTGCGTGACCGTTAACCTCAGCCAACGCACCATTGCGATCGCTCGCCGGCCGGACAGCGGCTCGTTACCGCGCCGTTGTACCGGCAAGGTCTCCGGCAACGTGTACAGCAAACCAAGGGTGATTATCCGACGGCGACATTCCCGTCGTTCGGTAACTGCTCAGCCGCGAACCAGATTTGCCTGTATGGCCGCATGCGAGCGCCCCGGCGATGACAACTGCCGAGACGACCGTCGAATTCCTCGACGCGTTCAGCCGGCTCATCGATCTACAGCACGCCCCACGAGACATGGCTTTCATGGGCGGTCTGATCCAGCGCGAAATCATTTACCGCATTCTCCAGAGCGCCGAAGGGCTGCGCCTGCGTGCAATCGCAACCTTGGGTGACAATAGCCAGCGCACCGCCAGAGTCGTAGAGTGGATTAGGGATCACTACGCGGAACCGCTGCGTGTCGAGGAACTGGCCCAGCTCGCGTGCATGGGTGTGTCGACCCTGCACCATCATTTCCGCGCGCTCACCTCCATGCGTCCGCTGCAGTACCAGAAGCAGCTGCGCCTGCATGAGGCAAGGCGGCGCATGCTCATGGACGGCCTCGACGCCGCCAGTGCGGCTTTCGAGGTCGGCTACGAGAGCGCCAGCCAATTCAACCGCCAGCCCCCGATGCGTGACGTCCGTGCGCTACGCCTGGAGGTCAATGGCGAAAGCGGCTAGCGTGATCATCGCTGCTTGAATTGACGCACCGTTTCGGCAACCCGTTGCCCGAGGTGAGCAGCCGTGCGCAGATCGCTGTCGGTCGGCGCGGCTTCCGGGCCTTCATCGACGTTGGACTGTGCCATCGCGCCCAGCCAGCTGCCCAGGCGGTTGAGATCGTTTGCGCTACCGGTGCTGCTGCTGTGGCCCGGCTTCAAGTCGAGACCGACCCAAATCATTGCGTGCTGGGCGGCAAACAAAGCCATCGAGACCAGCGTGTTGAGCTTGTCGCCGCTTTGCGCGCCCGAATTGGTAAAGCCGGCGGAAATCTTGTTACGCCATTTCAGGTCGTTCCACGCCAACTTGGTCGAGTCTTCGAAGAATTGCTTGAGCTTTGCACTGATGAGGCCGTTATAGGTGGGCGAGCCAAAGATGATCCCGTCGCTCGCTTCCAGGGTTTCCCACGACATGGGCGCCTCGGCCACGGGAACGAGGTTGACTGCCATGCCCGGTACGCGACGAGCGCCCTCGGCTACTGCCTGGGCCTGGCGGGCGGTGTGGCCGTAGCCACTGTCATAGACGATTGAGATCAGCATGTGGTCTTCCATTCTTCGGAGCGGTTATCGATGAAACCCATTATGGGCTCGTTGATTCGCTACCGGAACCTTAGGTGGAGTTGATGATTCCGTAGAATGAGGTTGATAATCGACGGCTTGTTTTTGTCTCACAGGAACTCACGATGGAATCCACGCAGCGCATCCGCGCCATACTTTCCTTTGTCCAGGCAGCCGGTGCTGGCAGCTTTGCAGCAGCGGCGCGGGCGTTGGGCGTTTCTTCTGCTGCCGTCAGCAAAAACGTGGCTGGCCTCGAGAGTGCGCTGGGCGTACGCTTGATGAATCGGACAACACGCACCTTGTCTCTGACTGCGGAGGGAGCAGCTTTCCTGAAGCAAGCACGCATTGCCCTTGACGCGCTCGATACGGCAGTTGATACCGTCGCGGCCCATCGGCTGGAGCCAACTGGCAAGGTAAGGATCTCGACCAGCGGCGCGTTCGGCCGTGACCATGTCATGCCCGCCCTGCCTGGCCTGCTCGGGCGCTACCCTGCCTTGTCGGTCGAGATGGATTTCGACGACCGACGCATCGACTTGGTGCAAGAGGGCTACGATCTTGGACTGCGCGGCGGGCAGATTCTGGATTCGGCCCTGGTGTCCCGATCTATCTGCCGCCTGAATATGGTCCTTGTGGCAGCACCGGCCTACCTCGTCCGCCGCGCCGCGCCGCATACACCTACGGATCTGCAGCATCACAGCCTCGTCGCAAGGCGATTCCTTGGAGGCGCAGTGTCTCCTTGGGCGTTTCGCTCGCACGACGGCGAGATAACGTCGTTCGTCCCGGAGAGGGCTGCTATTACTGTATCGGCGCCCGAGGCTTTGGTCCAGGCGGCGCTGTCGGGTATTGGCATCGCCCAGGTCGGCGTACATAACGCTTGGTCATATCTGCGTGCGGGCACATTGAAGGTTGTGCTCAACGATTTTCACGATCCAGGCACCTACGAGATGGTGCTGCAGTACCCGCACCGTGCTTTGGTGGCACCACGAGTACGTGCCACGGTTGACTACCTGCTCGATGTATTTGGCAAAGACGAGGCATTACATGTGCCGCTCGAAGCGTTAAAAGCGCACACCGCGTGAAATCGCACGGCGTTCACCCCTCGCGTTATACGATTCGTCCGCAAGGTACGGTAGCCCGCCATCGACCACCAGCGCATGCCCGACGACATAGCTCGGCCGTGGGCTGCAAAGCCATAACACCGCTGAGGCAATCTCTTCCGGGTTGCCGATGCGGCCGATCGACACCGCCTTGGACAGTGCGTCGGAAGCTTTCTCTTCACCGGCAACGACGTCGCGGACAATCTGTGCGTCGATCGCACCCGGGCATACGGCATTTACGCGAATGCACTTGGCGGCATATTCTATTGCCACCGTGCGGATCAGGCCAACGACGCCATGCCTGGAAGCGATATAGGACGGAATCCCTGGTGTAGCCGTGATTCCGCCAGTGGAAGCACAGTTGAGGATTGCGCCGCCATGCTCGCTCAAGTGGTCGCGCGGCCACGCCTCACTGATCCAAGGCCGGCCGGCGACTGGTGCGTGTACTTGCGTGTGATGAACCGCCCTGTCGATCAATGGAAATTTGCGGCCAGCGAAATCTTTGATTTTATTAACCATACCACTGGCGCACGCCAGTCGTGCTTTAGATAGGAAGTAATATCCAAGGGACCACTGCCTGAAAACGAGGGTGCAGTGACCGGACATTAATTCCCATAATGTCGATTTACGCTGGCTGCCGTACAATCTAAAGCCTCCCTATCTCCAGCCATGTTGATCGGGTTAGGCTTCCATCGTGCGCAAAGGGATTATCAAAGACCGTACACGACTTTCCGCTCCACCCCGACAGCTCAAGATCACGTTGAATAGAGGAACAGAAGGGTGCTCCGCATGCGCGTTACGTCGCCGAAACCCTTGCTCCTCCATTGGCCGATCTACGAAATTAACCTGCCAAATCAGTGGTGTATGGATGCACCGAAAAAGCCTTACTCGCCTGCCAGACTGATCGTTGCCTTGAGCGGGCCAGGGCGTCGAAGAATCGCCATGCCCGCATCGATTTTCCCGAGCTTGACCAGGCCCGTCGAGTACCTGAAGTCCTTGTGAAAGATCGCGAGATTGCCCCATGGTGCGTAGTAGGTCAGGTCTCCGGTGGCGGGCGTGATACCCGGAGGCGCTCCAGTGATCGATAGTCGCCTAGGCAGGTCGCTCACTTTTTCGGTCGCAGCGTAGTCCTCCAATGACAGCGTGAGCGGCAGCAGCGACACGAAGTCCCGCGATGTCGCGTTGTCGTCGAGGGTTACCGTGATCGGCGTACCTTCGACATCGATTCGCAATTTCAGCATTCTCTGTTCCTGTTTTGCGTTTGTGTGTGTAGTTGGTACCGCATCCGCGGCAATACCGCCTGCTGCCGCCAGAATCAGGCCGCATGTCGCAGCAATGGCAGTGCCTGCCAGCTTGAGTTGGCGCGCCATGTGCCTCACCATGCGTAGGCCTCGGGCGCTTCACCGCCGGGGCCGGGCCAGATGCGATCCAGGCGCTCTAGCGCGTCGGCGGGCAGCGAGAGATCGAGCGCGCGCAGATTGTCGAGCAGTTGCTGCCTGGTCCTTGGGCCTGTGATCGGCGCCGTGACCGCCGGGTTGTGGAGCAGCCACGCCAGCGCGACGGCGGCTGGCTGTTCGCCGAGCTCCCGGCAAAATGCTTCGTAGGATTCGAGTTGAGGACGGAGGCGTTCGACCTTGTCGCCGAGGGCGCGGCGACGGCCTCGTAATTCCGTCTGAAGCACCCCGCCCAACAGGCCACGCGCCAATGGGCTCCACGGCAAAAGTCCAAGGCCGAGATGACGGCATGCCGGAGCGACTTCCAGCTCGATCGTGCGGTTCGTCAAATTGTAGAAGCTCTGCTCGGAAACGAGGCCGAGGAAATTGCGGGGCGCCGCGGCGCCCTGGGCCGACGCAATGTGCCAGGCCGCGAAATTACTGCTGCCGACATACAGGACCTTGCCTTGCTGGACCAGTATCTCGAATGCCTGCCAGATCTCTTCCCAGGGCGTGAAGCGGTCGATGTGATGCATCTGGTACAAATCGATCCGATCGGTCTGCAGGCGCCGCAGGCTATCCTCGCATGCTTTGCGGATGTGATAGGCGGAAAGCCTCCTGTCGTTCGGCCCGAGATCCATCGGCTGATACAGCTTAGTCGCCAGCACGATCTTGTCGCGGGCCTGCCGTTGCTTGATCCAGCGACCGACGATCTCTTCGGAGATGCCGTAGCCTTTCTCCATATCCGGCTTCTGCGGGCCGCCATACACATCGGCGGTGTCGAAAAGATTGATACCGCTGTCGATTGCCGCGTCCATGATCTCGAAGCTGGCTTGCTCGTCGCTGACGTCGCCAAAGTTCATGGTGCCGAGACCCAGTCGGCTTACCTTCAGGCCTGTACGGCCGAGATTTGTATATTGCATCTTTTGTCCCTATGACGAGATAAAGGTGGATGCTCATTGTAGGAGCCGTGGCGCGCTCTTGAGCGGCCGGTCAGTTGTAGGGTCTATGCGTTGGATTCATCAATAAGAAGCAATGGCGGTGGACGTGTAAG
Source organism: Massilia sp. (assembly GCA_045810465.1). Lineage (GTDB taxonomy): Bacteria > Pseudomonadota > Gammaproteobacteria > Burkholderiales > Burkholderiaceae_D > Telluria. The sequence goes on from JBJMVW010000205.1 coordinate 55,182, forward strand.
TCACAGCGTGCAGGAGATTCATTCGCCAAATTCATCACGGATTGGTGGCGCTTCTTCATAAGGCTAATCAATGCCCGCCGGTCGTTTCACCGTCAATTGCCCCTACAATCTAGCCATAAAAAACCCGCTTCTCATTGTGGAGGGCATAACCGTATCGAATACGACATGGAGACGAACGTTCTAATCATTGATAACGACCTGTTGAGGTGTCGGACCTGGGGAGGGATTCTCAGGGCGTATGGCTACAACGTCATCGAGGCGACGCGAATCGAATCGATCGCGAAAATTGCGGAAGGCTTTCGGATCGATGTCGTTATCGCCGGGAGTAGTTTCAGCAGCTCGCATGGGGAACAATTACGCAGGGCGATAGACGAAATCGACCCGCGCATCAGCATTGTCGTCTTTGGCGAAGAGGATGTTGACGACGGGAGTACCGTGGTCGATGCGTACCTGAGACCCACGCTGTTTCACACCGACTTGCGCGCATTCTTGCAGTCGTCTCGGAGTCCTCGGACAGTCGACTAATATGCCCGCCGGTAACCGGGCCGGCCGGTCAGGGATGAATGAGCTCGCTTAACAGCTACGCCGGCACGAACAGAGCTTGCGGATGTGGGGTCAGCGCATCCCCCGGGGCGCCTTATTTGGCGCGGCGGGTAGCGCGCGCGGCCAGTACCGCAAGGATGGCTGCGACGACCAGGATCGCGGCGCTCGTGCCGAACGTCGCCTGATAGCCGTGTTGGTCGAACAGGATGCCGCCGATACCGGCACCCGACGCGATCGCAAGCTGGACGACGGCCACCATCAGCCCGCCGCCCGCCTCGGCATCGTCAGGCAGCGTGCGAGCCAGCCACGTCCACCACCCGACCGGCGCTGACGTGGCAATCAGGCCCCACGCTCCCAGCAGGACTGCAGTCACGGACACGGCGCTGCCGAAGGCAATCAGCGCCACGGCAATCGCCGCCATGATCAGGGGTATGACGATCACGGTCCGGTACAGGCTATTCTTCAGCAGGCCGCCGATCAGCGTCGTGCCGATGAAGCCGGCGACGCCGATGATGAGCAGCATCAGGGATGTCATCGTCACGCCGGTATGCGTCACCGTCTCGAGGAAGGGGCGCACATAGGTGAACAGCACAAACTGCCCCATGAACAATACACTGACCCCGGCCATGCCGAGCGCAACCGGCGGCCGCTTCAACAGCGTGAAGACATTGCCGCTGCGGTGCTTGCGCCCAGGCGGCATGGCCGGCAGGCTGAGCAGCTTCCACGCAAGGGCGATCGCCGCGACCGGCACCACGCAGAAGAAGGCGCCACGCCAACCGACGACCGCGCCGAGGAACGCGCCCAATGGCGCTGCGACGACGGTCGCCAACGCATTCCCACCGTTCACGATCGCCAGCGCCTTGGGCACCTGGTCTACCGGTACCAGGCGCATCGCCGTCGCGGCTGACATCGACCAGAAGCCGCCGATGGCGACGCCGATGAAAGCCCGGCCAACCATGAAAATCGCGTAATTCGGCGCGAACGCCGACACCGTGCCGGAGACGATCATCATCAGCGTGAGCGCCAGCAGCAATACCTTGCGGTCGAGCTTTCCCGCCACCGAAGAGATGGACAGGCTCGTGACTAGCGCGAACGCCCCGGATACCGAAATGGCCTGCCCGGCCTGCCCTTCGGTGACATGCAGATCGGTGGCAACCTGCGTCAGCAGGCTGACCGGCATGAACTCGGACGCGACCAGGGCGAAGGCCCCGAGCGCCAAGGCGAACACGCCGCCCCAGGCCGCAGGGCCGCGGACTGCGGTCTCGCTATGGGCAGTGGCTTGTGGATTCATCCGCTTAAGCTCCCAATGTGGCGTTGTCGATCACGAAGCGGTACTTGACGTCGCCCTTGAGCATGCGTTCGTAGGCCTCGTTGATTTCATCTGCGCGAATCATCTCGATGTCGGCGACGATGCCGTGTTCGGCGCAGAAATCGAGCATCTCCTGGGTTTCGGCGATGCCGCCGATCGCGGAACCGGCCAGCGCGCGGCGCTGGATGATCAGGTTGAACACCTGGGGCGACGGATGCGGCGTGGACGGTGCGCCGACCAGCACCATGGTGCCGTCGCGCTTCAGGAGCGTCAGGAATGCGTTGAGGTCATGCGGCGCGGCCACGGTGTTGACGATCAGATCCAGGCTTTTGGCGCGCGAGGCCATCGCCTGAGGGTCGCGCGACACCACGACTTCATGCGCACCGAGGGCTTCCGCATCCTGCCGCTTCGATTCGGAGGTCGTGAAAGCGACAACGTGGGCGCCCATCGCACGGGCCAGCTTGATGCCCATGTGGCCAAGGCCGCCGATGCCGACGATGCCGACCGTCTTGCCCGGGCCCGCGTTCCAATGGCGCAGCGGCGAGTAGGTGGTGATGCCGGCGCACAGCAGCGGTGCAACTGACGCCAGTTGCTCGGCATCGTGGCGCACGCGCAGCACGAAGCGCTCGTTCACGACGATCTGCTGCGAATAGCCTCCCAGGGTATGGCCCGGTGCGTCAGCGGCCGGGCCATTGTAGGTGCCGACCATACCGTCGCAGTACTGCTCCAGACCTTCCTCGCAATCCGCGCAATGCTGGCAGCTGTCGACCATGCAGCCCACGCCGACCAGGTCGCCGACATGGAAGCCGGAGACGTGCTCGCCGACCGCGGATACGCGCCCGACGATCTCGTGACCTGGTACGCAGGGGAAGAGCGTGCCCGCCCACTCGGCGCGCACCTGGTGCAGGTCGGAGTGGCAGACGCCGCAATACGCGATGTCGATCTGCACGTCATGGTGGCCCGGTGCGCGCCGGACGATGTCGAGCGATTCGAGTGGCTTGTCGGCGGCATGGGCGCCATAGGCTTTTACGGTCATGGGAATTCCTTTACGTGTTTTGGGTAACCTGGCAAGCCAGCATGATAGGGGCAAGTTCGACGCGAAAACGGCCCGGATTTTGATTGGCTATATGATGAAAGCTCATGAATCAAACTAGCTTTTCCGGACTGCATGTCATCAAAGCCAGGTATACTGGGTACACCGCTTACAGGACCTAGCTACCATGGCCCGAGACAACATCAACGACATCCTCGTATTTTTCGCCGTGGCACGAGAGCGCAGCTTTACGCGCGCGGCCGCCAAGCTCGGCATGACCCAGTCAGCGCTCAGCCACATCGTCCGCGCGCTCGAAACCCGTCTCGGGGTGCGCCTGCTGACGCGCACAACCCGCAGCGTCTCGCCAACCGAAGCGGGTGAGCGCTTGTTGCAGAACGTGGCGCCGCGACTGGAGGAAATCGAAGCGGAGATCGCGGCAGTCAGCGATCTCGGCGACAAGCCGGCGGGTACCGTCCGGATTACGGCAATCGATCATGTAATCGACACCGTGCTGTGGCCGCGGCTGGCGCCTATCCTGCCCCAGTACCCGGACCTGCACGTGGAAATCAATTCAGACTACCGAATGGTGGACGTGGCGGCCGATCGCTACGATATCGGCGTGCGCTACGGCGATCAGGTCGAGAAGGACATGATCGCCGTACGCCTGACGCCGGACGTGCCGATGATGATTGTCGGGTCTCCAGGCTATTTCGAATGGCACACCGTCCCGACCTCGCCCCAAGAACTGATGAAGCACAACTGCATCACCCTGCGGTTGATCAGCAGCGGCGGCATCTATGCATGGGAACTGCAGCACGAGGGGCGCGACCTTGAGGTGCGGGTCCGCGGCCAGGCCGTATTCACCAGCGCCTACCACATGCTGAACGCTGCACTCAGCGGCTGCGGCCTGGCCTTCGTCCCGGAAGAACTGGCCGGGCCACATGTGCGCGAAGGCCGCCTGGTCAGCGTGATGCCGGACTGGTGTCCGAAATTCCCTGGCCTGCATGCTTACTACCCAAGCCGCCGGCACTCCTCCCGCGCACTCGCCCTGGTGATCGACGCCATCAGGCACAAGGCCTAGACGACAGCCGGCATGTGCCTCAGAAGCTTGTCGAGCGTGACCGGGTAATCGCGCACGCGCACGCCGGTGGCGTTGTAGATGGCGTTCGCCACCGCAGCGCCGACGCCGCAAATGCCCAGCTCGCCCACGCCCTTGGCCTTCATCGGCGAAGTCATGGGATCGGTCTCATCCAGGAAAACGACTTCCTGGTGCGGGATGTCGGCATGGACCGGCACCTCGTAGCCGGCCAGGTCATGGTTCACAAAAAAGCCGATGCGCTTGTCGACCACCAGGTCTTCCATCAGGGCGCCGCCGACACCCATCGTCATGGCGCCGATCACCTGGCTGCGCGCCGATTTTGGATTCAGGATGCGCCCGGCCGCGCACACGGCCAGCATGCGCCGCACGCGAATCTCGGCCGTGGCCATGTCGACGCCCACTTCGACGAAGTGCGCGCCGAAGGTAGACTGCTGGAACTTCTTGTCCAGGTCGCCGTATTCCATCTTGTCCTCGGCAGTGATGTCGCCGTCCGCGGCTACCTCGCGCAACGGAACCGAACGCCCGCCGGCGCGCACCACCCCGTCCGTGAACTCCGCCTGCGCCGGATCCAGGCCCGCTTTCGCGGCGATCTGTTCACGCAGCTTGACGCAGGCGGCGTACACACCGGCGGTCGAGCTGTTGGCGCCCCACTGCCCGCCCGAGCCGGCCGACACCGGGTAATTTGAGTCGCCCAGGCGCACAACGACCTGGTCGAGCGGCAGGCCCATCATCTCCGCCGCGGTCTGGGCGATGATGGTGTAGGTGCCGGTGCCGATGTCGGTCATGTCCGTTTCCACCGTCACCCTGCCGTCGCGCTCCAGGCGCACCCGCGCCGCCGACTGCATGTTCAGGTTGTTGCGGAAGGCCGATGCCATGCCCATGCCCACCAGCCAGCGGCCGTCGCGCACCTTGCCCGGCTGCGGGTTGCGCTTGTTCCAGCCAAAGCGCGCGGCCCCCTGGCGCAGGCATTCCACGAAGCGGCGCTGGGAGAACTTGCGCTCGCGCTTTTCCGGGTCGACCGTGGTGTCGTTGACGATGCGGAAGGTGATCGGATCCATCTTCAGCTTCTCCGCCAACTCATCCATCGCGATTTCCAGCGCCATCAGGCCTGGCGCCTCGCCCGGGGCCCGCATCGCGTTGCCTTCAGGGAGATCGAGCGTGGCCAGGCGCATGCGTGTGATGCGGTCGGCACCCGAGTACAACAGGCGGGTCTGGTTGACCGCGGTTTCCGGCTGGCCTCCAGGGAGGTCTCCCGACCAGCTCTCGTGGGCGATCGCCGTGATGCGGCCTTCGCGCGTGGCACCGATGCGGATACGCTGGATCGTGGCCGGACGGTGCGTGGTGTTATTGAACATTAATGCGCGTTGCAGCTGGACCTTGACCGGCCGGCCCGCCGCCTTCGCGCCCAGCGCCGCCAGCACGGCTTCGGAGCGCAGGAACAGCTTGCCGCCGAAGCCGCCACCAATGTAGGGCGACACGAAGCGGACGTTCTCCTCTGGAATGCCGAGGGTCTTGGCCATGTCCTTCTTGCCCCAGATGATCATCTGGTTGGAGGTGTACAGGGTCAGCTTCTCCCCTTCCCACACCGCGATTGATGAATGCGGCTCCATCATCGCGTGCGACTGGTCGGGTGTCGTATAGGTCGCGTCGAGCTTGACCGGGGCGTGGGCGTAGCCATTGTCGAAGTTGCCGGCCGCAGTGTCCGGCTTGTCCTTTTCCTTGGGCTTGACCGCGGCGTTCTTCGCGGCCTCCAGGTCGTACACGCCCTGGACCTTGGCATATTCGACCTTCAGCAGGCCGGACGCAGCGCGTGCCTGCTCGAAGGTCTCGGCCACTACCAAGGCCACGGCCTGATGGTAGTGCTGGACCTCGGGCCCTGCCAGCAGCCGTGCGGTGTTGAAATCGCCCTTGCCGATCTTGCCGGCATTTTCGTGGGTGACCACCGCGATCACGCCGGGCGCGCGTTTGACTGCCGCGATATCGATCGA
>JBJMVW010000206.1:0-4024 GCA_045810465.1 Massilia sp.
GCAGGTGGTGCGTGACCATCTGCATCGGGTCGCGCAGCGAAGTCAGGTTGTAGACCCCGTTCCACTTCGCGAGCAGTGCCAGGTAATCCATCAGCTGTCCCTGCTGGGCATCGGACAGCGTGAGCTCCATCTCCTTGACGCCTTCAGCCAGGACTTGCGCCAGCGCGGCGCGGTCGAAAGCCTTCATCAAGCCGCCTCCTCGCCGGCCTGGGCAAAGCCCTTGGCGCCGCGTTTTTTCAGGTGCACGAGCAGCAGCGAGATCGCGGCCGGCGTGACGCCCGAGATGCGCGAAGCCTGTCCCAGCGTCTCGGGACGCTGCTTGTCGAGCTTCTGGCGCACTTCGAACGACAGCGCCCCGATGTCGAGGTAGTTCAGGTCCGCGGGCAGCTTGAGGTTCTCGTAGTGGTCGTGGCGCTCGACTTCGCGCGCCTGGCGGTCGATGTAGCCGGCATACTTCAGCTGGATCTCGACCTGCTCCTTGACCGCCGGGTCTTCAACGCCCGGACCTGCCAGCGGCTGGCCCTCGGCGCCCTGCAGCGTCATCAGCTTGTCGTACTCGACGCCCGGACGGCGCAGCAGGTCGGCCAGGTTGTACTCGCGCTCGATCGCCTGCCCCACTACCCGCTCGGACTCCGCAGCGGCCAGGATGCGTGGATTGACCCAGGTCGCGCGCAGGCGCTCCAGTTCACGGGCCACCGCCTCGCGCTTGGCTTCGAACGCGGCCCACTGCGCGTCGCCGACCACGCCAAGCTTGCGGCCGATTTCGGTCAGGCGCATGTCGGCATTGTCCTCGCGCAGCGACAGCCGGTACTCGGCGCGGCTGGTGAACATCCGGTACGGCTCGGCCACGCCCTGCGTGGTCAGGTCGTCGACCAGCACGCCGAGGTAGGCCTCGGAACGGCCCGGCGTCCAGGCGTCGCGGCCCTGGGTTTGCAGCGCCGCGTTGACGCCTGCCAGCAGGCCCTGGGCCGCCGCTTCCTCGTAACCGGTGGTGCCGTTGATCTGCCCTGCAAAGAACAGGCCTTTGACCGCCCTGGTTTCGAGCGAGGCCTTGAGGCCGCGCGGGTCGAAGTAGTCGTACTCGATCGCGTAGCCCGGGCGCAGGATGAAGGCGTTTTCCATGCCTTTCATCGAGCGCACCAGCGCCAGCTGCACGTCGAATGGCAGGCTGGTCGAGATCCCGTTCGGGTAAAACTCGTTGGTCGTCAGGCCTTCCGGTTCGAGGAAGATCTGGTGCGATTCCTTGGACGCGAAACGATGGATCTTGTCCTCGATCGACGGGCAGTAACGCGGGCCGACGCCTTCGATCACGCCGGTGTACATCGGGCTGCGATCGAGGCCGGCGCGGATGATGTCGTGGGTCTGGGCGTTGGTATGCGTCACCCAGCACGGCACCTGGCGCGGGTGCATGGCAGCGCTGCCCATGACCGAGAACACCGGGACCGGATCGAGGTCGCCCGGCTGCTCAGCGAGCACCGAAAAGTCGATGCTGCGGCCGTCGATGCGCGGCGGCGTCCCGGTCTTGAGGCGCCCTTGCGGCAGCTTCAGCTCCTTCAGGCGCGCCGACAGCGACAGCGCGGGCGGGTCGCCGGCACGGCCGGCCGAGTAGTTTTGCAGGCCAACGTGGATCTTGCCGTCCAGAAAAGTGCCCGCAGTCAGCACGACGGCGCGCGAGCGGAACGTCAATCCGACTTGCGTCACCGCGCCCACGACGCGATCCCCTTCCACCATCAGGTCGTCGACCGCCTGCTGGAACAGCCACAGGTTCGGCTGGTTTTCGATGCGCGAGCGGATGGCCTGCTTGTACAGCATGCGGTCGGCTTGCGCGCGGGTGGCGCGCACGGCCGGGCCCTTGGAGGAGTTCAGGATACGGAACTGGATGCCGGCCTCGTCGGTGGCGATGGCCATCGCGCCGCCCAGGGCGTCGACTTCCTTGACCAGGTGGCCCTTGCCGATACCGCCAATCGACGGGTTGCAGGACATCGCGCCGAGCGTCTCGATGTTGTGCGTGAGCAGGAGCGTCTTCTGCCCCATGCGGGCGGACGCAAGCGCAGCCTCGGTGCCGGCGTGACCGCCACCGACGACGATCACGTCGAATTCAGTAGGAAATAGCATGATGGAAGTGTGAAGCGAGGTGTATTGAGATCGGATTATAGATTCTTTTTCCTCGCGGGACTTCCTTTAGGCGAGAAATCGCCCAGTATTTTGTTTCACGTGGAACATTTAGGGGTATGGAGGCAACAGGCTTTTCGGAATGTTCCACGTGAAACATGGTGTGCTCGGCGAATCTAAGGCCTCGGTTGTTCCACGTGAAACAGTCCTCAGTGCTGCCACTTCAGAAAGGCATCCACCGCCGTCTTGACGATCAGCACTGCAACGACAACGAGGAAGAGCTTGCGCACGAAGGCGCTGCCGTGTTTGAGGGCCAGCCTGGTGCCAACCAGCGAACCGCAGATCTGGCAAGCCGCCATCAACATTCCGAGCTGCCAGATCAGGTGGCCGCTGTAGCCGAACCACATCAGGGCCGAAAAATTGCAGGCCACGTTGACGACCTTCGCGGCCGCCGAGGCGCTCAGGAAGTCGAAGCCAAAGAACCGCACGAACAGGAAAATCAGGAAGCTCCCGGTGCCCGGCCCAAACAGGCCATCGTAAAAGCCAATTGCCGCGCCCATTCCAGTTGCCAGCAGCTTCTCGGTCAGCCCGCTGTGGATCGGCGCGTGCACCGACCCGAAGTCCTTCTTCCGAAACGTGTAGACCGCCACCGCAAGCAGGATGGCCGGCAGCAGGCCGCGCACGAAATCGGCAGGCACTTTCGTCACGGTCCAGGCGCCGGCGAACGCGAGTGCGAACGCGGCCATCGCGGCCGGCGCCGCCGTGCTCCACGCCACCCGCACACGGCGCGCATAATTGACCGCGGCAGCGCTGGTGCCGAAGATGGCCGCCAGCTTGTTCGTGCCGATCAGGGTTGCCGGATTCTCCTTGGGGAAAAAAGAAAAGAGGGCCGGGATCTGGATCAGTCCACCACCGCCGACCACTGCGTCGACCAGCCCGGCGAGGAAGGCTGCAGCACCGAGCAAAACAAAATCAATCATCTACGACCTGGAACAAAACAGAACAAAAGAAAGATTGTACGGGAAGAAACGGTGGACCGGAGGATGCCCAGCCCGACGCTTGCCTTGGATTGGTGTAAGCTGGTTGTTGTCGCGCCCTCAATAAAAAGGACAACCATGACGCAGGCGTTTAATTTCAATACCGTCGCACACATCGTTTCCGATCCCGGCGCCGCCGGCCGCCTGGGCCAATTGCTCGCCGAACGCTTCCCCTCCGTCCGCCGTGCCTTGCTCGTGACCGACAAAGGGTTCCTGCGCACCGGCCTGGCCGAAGGCCCCCGGCAGGATCTTGAAAAGCACGGCATCGCGGTGCAGGTCTTCTCCGATGTGGTCGCCGATCCCCCCGAGTCGGTGGTCGAGGCCGCCGTCGGCTTTGCACGCCAGCACGACATCGACCTGGTGGTCGGCCTCGGCGGCGGCAGCTCGATGGATGTCGCCAAGCTCGTTGCAGTGCTTGCAGGCAGCGAACAGCGCTTGCCCGAGATGTACGGAATCGGGAACGTGCGCGGTGCGCGGCTGCCGCTGGTCCAGGTACCAACCACGGCCGGTACCGGTTCGGAAGTAACGAACATTGCGATCGTGACCACCGGCGCGACAACCAAGATGGGCGTGGTTGCGCCACAGCTGTACGCCGACCTGGCCGTCCTCGATGCGACACTGACGCTGGGCCTGCCGCCGGCAGTCACTGCCGCGACCGGCATCGACGCAATGGTGCATGCGATCGAAGCGTTCACCAGCAAGCACAAGAAGAACCCCATGTCCGACATGCTGGCCCGGCAGGCGCTTGGGCTACTGTCGACGAACCTGGTCCGTGCCTGCCAGAACGGCGCGAACCTTTCCGCGCGCCAGGGGATGCTGCTCGGCGCCTGCCTCGCCGGACAAGCCTTTTCGAACGCGCCGGTGGCCGCCGTACA
>JBJMVW010000207.1:0-2852 GCA_045810465.1 Massilia sp.
GATCGTGCTGAGCGAAGGCCAGGTCGACCACCTGTTCAACGAAGTCAGGGCATTCCCCGGCTACAAACTGGTGGTGGACCTCGAGCGCCAGGTCATCCGCACGCCGGACGGCAGCCTCGCGTTCGAGTTCGCGATCGACGACTTCCGCAAGTACTGCCTGCTCAACGGCCTGGACGACATCGGCCTGACCTTGCGCCACGCCGACGAAATCCGCGCCTTCGAAGAGCGCCACCTGCGCAACCAGCCGTGGCTCGCCAACGTTATCTGAGACTGAACACATGAAGATCGCAATCCTGCCGGGCGACGGCATCGGTCCCGAAATCACGGCGCAAGCCGTCAAGGTGCTCAATGCGCTGGGCGAACCATTCGAGATGGAGAGCGCGGACGTCGGCGGCGCCGGCTATGCCGCGCACGGCCACCCGCTGCCGCCGGCTACGCTGGCACTGGCCAAGGACGCCGACGCGGTGCTGTTCGGCGCCGTCGGCGACTTCAAGTACGACACCCTCGAGCGCGCATTGCGCCCCGAGCAGGCGATCCTCGGATTGCGCAAGGAACTCGGCCTGTTCGCCAACCTGCGTCCCGCGATCCTGTACCCGGAACTGGCGGGCGCCTCGACGCTCAAGCCCGAAGTGGTATCGGGCCTCGACATCCTGATCATCCGCGAACTGACCGGCGATATCTATTTCGGCAAGCCGCGCGGCGTGCGCGAATGCCCCGACGGCCCGTTCAAGGGCCAGCGCGAAGGCTTCGACACGATGCGCTACGCCGAGGGCGAAATCCGGCGCATCGCGCACGTGGCGTTCCAGGCGGCGCAAAAGCGCGGCCGCCGCGTCACCAGCGTCGACAAGGCCAACGTGCTCGAGACTTTCCAGTTCTGGCGCGATATCGTCACCGATGTGCACAAGGAGTACCCGGACGTCGAGCTCGAGCACATGTATGTCGATAACGCGGCGATGCAGCTGGTGCGCGCGCCGAAGAAGTTCGACGTCATCGTGACCGGGAATATGTTCGGCGATATCCTGTCCGATGCCGCCGCGATGCTGACCGGTTCGATCGGCATGCTGCCGTCGGCCTCGCTGGACGCGAACAACAAGGGCCTGTACGAACCGTCGCACGGCTCGGCGCCCGACATCGCCGGCAAGGGTGTCGCCAACCCGCTGGCCACCATCTTGTCGAGCGCGATGATGCTGCGCTATTCGCTGGACCGCGCCGAGCAGGCCGACCGCATCGAGGCCGCGGTCAAGAAGGTGCTGGCGCAAGGCCTGCGCACGCCCGACATTTTCGAAGAGGGCACGAAGCGCGTCGGTACCGAAGAAATGGGCGAGGCGGTGCTCAAGGCGCTCGCGTAAGAATTTTTAATTAAACTGAGAGAAGATGATGAAATTAGTAGGGCTGGTAGGTTGGCGCGGCATGGTGGGTTCGGTCCTGATGCAGCGCATGCAGGACGAGGGCGATTTCGCCCACATCGAGCCAGTGTTCTTCACGACCTCGAACCCGGGCGGCGCGGCTCCGAAGATGGCGAAGAACGAGACCACGCTGAAAAGCGCGCATGACGTCGCCGAGCTGTCCAAGTGCGACATCATCATCTCCTGCCAGGGCGGCGACTACACCACCGAAGTGTTCCCGAAACTGCGCGCGGCCGGCTGGAACGGCTATTGGATCGACGCCGCGTCGACGCTGCGCATGAAGGACGACGCCGTGATCGTGCTCGACCCGGTCAACCTCGACGTCATCAAGAGCGCGCTTGGGCGCGGCGTGCGCAACTACATTGGCGGTAACTGCACCGTGTCGTGCATGCTGATGGGCCTGGGCGGCCTGTTCCAGCACAACCTGGTCGACTGGATGAGCTCGATGACCTACCAGGCCGCGTCGGGCGGCGGCGCCCAGCACATGCGCGAGCTGCTGACCCAGTTCGGCACCATCAACGGCGCGGTCAAGCCGTTGCTGGACGACCCGGCGTCGGCGATCCTCGAGATCGACCGCACCGTGCTGGCGACCCAGCATGGCTTGTCGGCAGACGAGACCAAACAATTCGGCGTGCCGCTGGCCGGCAACCTGATCCCGTGGATCGACAAGGACCTGGGCAACGGCCAGTCCAAAGAAGAGTGGAAGGCTGGCGCCGAGACCAACAAGATCTTGGGCCGCGGCCAGGCGTTCGGCTCGAGCGAGATTCCGGTGGACGGCCTGTGCGTGCGGATCGGCGCGATGCGCTGCCACTCGCAGGCGCTGACCATCAAGCTCAAGCGCGACGTGCCGCTCGACGAAATCAACGACATCATCGCCTCCAACAACCAGTGGGTCAAAGTGGTGCCGAACACGCGTGAAGCGTCGATGCGCGACCTGTCGCCGGCGGCGGTGACCGGCAGCCTGACGATCCCGGTGGGGCGCCTGCGCAAGATGTCGATGGGTCCGGAATACCTGTCGGCGTTCACGGTCGGCGACCAGCTGCTGTGGGGCGCCGCCGAGCCGCTGCGCCGCATGCTGCGCATTTTGCTGGATAAGTAAGCAAGTCGTAAGCAAGTCCCGGCCGTCACTGACGGCCACGTTGCCTGATCCGTCATTCCCGCGCAGGCGGGAATCCATGCTGAGTGTCAAAAGCCACTTCGGCATGGGTTCCCGCCTCCGTGGGGGCGACGTGTGCTAGCCTCGCTTTTTGCCCGATGATCGTGGCGAAATAACACCAAAAGGCAGGCAAAAAGCTACGATTCGCCCCAGATCCCACCCCCAGTCACCCAGTCTCAGCCGTAGATGTTGCTCGCAGAGCTTGCATGCTCCAAGGCATGATGATATGTTGGGATATCCGGGAGAGCGTCTTTCCCCAGCTAACTACTTCGTCCACATATGCAATTTAA
>JBJMVW010000208.1:0-6819 GCA_045810465.1 Massilia sp.
ACACCTCCTCGTTCGGCGGCAGCGGCGTGTCCGAGAACTCGTTCTACCTGAACGGCTTCCCGATCACCAACCCGCTGAGCCAGTTGGGCGGGATGGAACTGCCGTTCGGCGCGATCCAGTCGGCCAACGTGCTGACCGGCGGCTTCGGCGCCGAGTTCGGCCGGTCGATCGGCGGCGTGTTGAGCATCAACTCGAAGAGCGGTACCAATACCTGGGAAGCGGGCGCGATGTACAGCATCGAGCCGAACAGCACCCGCGCCAGGCAGCAGAACGCGTACTACCCGAACACCGGGTATGTCGACAACGCCGAAACCGACGGCACCATGGATTACCGCCGCGACAACCGTTCGCTGATCAGCCGCCAGTATGGTGGCTATTTCGGCGGCCCGATCATCAAGGACAAGCTGTTCATGTTCTTCGCGGCCGACCAGACCACCACCGGCACCAGCTATGTCGGCGCCAGCACGCTGACCAATCCGGCCACCATCGCCGAGCAAGGCTGGTACTCGAACCATTCGTGGGAAAACCGCTGGCTCGGCAAGCTGGACTTCAATATCACCGACGACCACCGGCTCGAGTTCACGTCCGCCGGCGACGACAACAAGACCCGGTACCAGCGCTACGGCTATACGCTGAACCCGAATAATCCGAACGCGGCGCGTACGCTGGACGGCAACCCGACCGGCAACCTGTACCATTCGGCGCTGGCGCACAACCTCGGCCCGACCGACCCGGCCTATCCGGGCACGCCTGGTGCCAAGCTGAACATGCTCAAGTACACCGGCCAGATGACCGACGATCTGGTGGTCACCGCGCTGTACGGCGTGATGAAGACCGAGCGTGGCACCACCTACGAGGCACTGGGCGCGAACGGCGGCGGCGCGCTGCCGCCGACCATCAGCCTGTCGTCCGCGGTCAACAACCAGCATTGGGCGGCGCTCGACCCGGGCCTGTACCGTAACCACAACGTGTTCTCCGGTTCACGCAGCGATCCCGGCGAGGACGAGGTCAAATCCGGCCGCCTCGACATCGAATACAAGCTCGGCCAGCACACGCTGCGCGCCGGTTTCGATTCGAGCAAGCTGGAAAGCTCGACCGCTGGCTACCAGACCAGCGGCCGCAGCTCGTGGAATTACCGCTTCGTCGGCAGCGGCAAGGCGAACCAGCCGGTGCCGCTGACGTTCAGCCGTCCGGCCATCGTCGCCAATTACGGCGGCTCGGGCGCCGACGGCTACTATGCGCGCCAGACGATCTTCAGCTCGGTCACCTCGGCCTCGTCCGAGCAGTCCGCGCAATACCTCGAAGACCGTTTCCAGGTTGCCAAAAACCTGCTCGTGACCATTGGCGTGCGCAATGATTCGTACAGCAACACCAATGGCGATGGCGAGAAGTTCATCGAGATGAAGCACCAGATCGCGCCGCGCCTGTCCGCATCGTGGGACGTGAACGGCGACGCCTCGCTGAAGATCTTCGGTAGCGCCGGCCGTTACTACCTGCAGTTGCCGAACCAGGTGGCCGCCCGTGCCGCCAGCCGCTCGACCTACACGCAGCAGGACTTCACCTACACCGGCATCGATCCGAACACCGGCGTTCCGCTCGGCCTGGTGCCGATCAACACGGCGCAGTCGGCCGACGGCGAATACGGCCAGCAGAAGAACGTGCGCTCGGTGGTGGCCGAAGGGCTGAAGCCGAACTACCAGGATGAACTGACGCTGGGCTTTGAAAAGGCCTACAACGCCGACCTGAACTTCGGCGCGAAGGTTACCTATCGCAAGCTTGGCGCCGGTATTGATGACAGCTGCGACATCCGTCCGTTGTACGACTTTGCCCTGAAGCACGGCATCGACGTGCAAAACCCGTACGCCCTCAACTGCTTCATCTACAACCCGGGCCGCGACGTGACGGTGTGGATCGACGGCAACGACGCTGCCGGCAACCCGGTGGTCACCGGCAAAGGCCAGATGGCGCACTTCACGGCCGCCGAAATCGGCGAACCGCAGGCCGAGCGTACCTACACCGCACTGGACCTGTTCCTCGAGCACCCGCTGCGCAAGGGCTGGTATGGCCGCATCAACTACACCCTGTCGCGCAGCCGGGGCAACATGGAAGGCCAGACCCGTTCCGATACCGGCCAGACCGACGTTGGCACCTCGGCCGCCTGGGACTTCCCGGAGTTCGCGCCGGGTAGCAACGGCCTGCTGCCGAACGACCGCACGCACCAGCTGAAGTTGTTCGGCTTCTACCAGCTGACGCCGGAGTGGTCGGTCGGCGCCAACGCGCTGATCCAGTCGGGCCGCCCGCGCCTGTGCCTGGGCACCAACGATGCGGCCGATGGCGGCACCGATCCGGCCTACCCGATGGGCATCGAGTACGGCGGTCCGGGCTATACCACCGAGTACTACTGGTGCAACGGCAAACCGTCGCCGCGTGGCTCGCTGGGCCGCCTGCCGTGGGAAAAACGCCTGGACATGAACCTGACCTACACGCCGGCGCTGGTGAAAGGGCTGGCGCTGAAGGTCGATGTGTTCAACGTGTTCAACTCGCAGACCGCGCTGGCCGAGGATTCCACCTATGACGTCGGGGCCGATACGGTGGTCTCGCCGACCTACCGCCAGACGCTCTGGAGCGACCGCCAGACGCCGCGCTATGCGAAGTTCACGGTGGAGTACAACCACAAGTTCTGACCGTAACGCGCCAACGCGCCAGCCCGGCTGGCGCCTTTGTCAAAACCGCAGCTTCGGCTGCGGTTTTTTTATGTCAGATGCCGTCCCAGGCCGCGGCCAGGATCGCCAGCGCCGCCAGGCCGGCGGTTTCGGTGCGCAGCACGCGCGGGCCCATTGCCAGCGCAAGCGCGCCGTGGGCAAGCGCCGCGTCCTCCTCCTGCCCGGTCAGGCCGCCCTCGGGCCCGACCAGCAGCGTGACGTCGCGGGCCGCGGTGGCGCGCGCCCAGCCGGCCAGCGATTGCGTCGCGCGCGGGGTCAGCAGGATGCGCGCTTGCGCCGCCGGCTGCCCGATCCAGCGGCCGAACTCGGCCAGCGGTTCGACCCGTGCCAGCCGGTTGCGCCCGCACTGCTCGGATGCGGACACCACCACGCCTTCCCAGTGCGCCTGGCGCTTTTCGGCGCGCTCGCCCGACAGCCGCACCACCGAACGCTGCGCCGCCAGCGGCTGCACCGCCGCCACGCCCAGTTCGACCGCCTTTTCGATGATCCAGTCCATCTTGCTGCCCTCGGGCAGCGCCTGCGCCAGCGTGACGGCATACGGCAGCTCGGCCTCGACCGGTTCGAAGGCGAGCAGTTCGGCGCTGGCGCGCTTCTTGCCGACGTCCACCAGGCGCGCCAGGTATTGCCCGCCTGCGCCGTTGAACAGCACCAGCTCGTCGCCGGCCTGCTGGCGCACCACATACAGGTGGTGGGCGACCGCTTCCGGCAGGTCGACGGTGGCGCCTTCGGCGAGCGGCTGGGGACAGTAGAAACGGGGCATGCAGGTCCGATAATATGGAGACGAGGAAACGCGCATTTTAAAGCCGCGGCACCCCGCTCTGGTAAAATAGTTGGTTACGGCCCAGCCGCTCGGCCACCGCATTCCAATCCCAGACTTACCAATCATGAAACCTACCCAAACCACTACCCTGATGGCCAACGCGATCCGCGCGCTGGCGATGGACGCTGTCCAGAAAGCCAACTCGGGCCACCCCGGCATGCCGATGGGCATGGCCGAGATCGCCGTGGCGCTGTGGGACCGGCACTATCGGCACAACCCGGCCAATCCGGGCTGGATGAACCGCGACCGCTTCCTGTTGTCGAACGGCCACGGTTCGATGCTGCACTATTCGCTGCTGCACCTGGCGGGCTACGACGTCTCGATCGACGACCTGAAGAACTTCCGCCAGCTGCACTCGAAGACCCCGGGCCACCCGGAAGTGGGCATCACGCCGGGCGTCGAAACGACCACCGGCCCGCTGGGACAGGGCATCGCGAACGCGGTCGGCATGGCGCTGTCGGAGTGGCTGCTGGCGTCCGAATTCAACCGCCCCGGCTTCGACGTGGTCGACCATTACACCTACGCCTTCCTGGGCGACGGCTGCCTGATGGAAGGCATCTCGCATGAAGTGTGCTCGCTGGCCGGCACCCTGGGCCTGAAGAAACTGGTATTCCTGTACGACGACAACGGCATCTCGATCGACGGCAAGGTCGAAGGCTGGTTCACCGACGACACCCCGAAGCGCTTCGAAGCGTACGGCTGGAACGTGATCCGCAACGTCGACGGCCACGACGTGGCCGCGGTCGACGCCGCGCTGGCACAGGCGAAGACCTCGGACAAGCCGACCATCATCTGCTGCAAGACCATTATCGGCAAGGGCTCGCCCAACCTGCAGGGCGGCGACAAGGTGCACGGCGCGGCGCTCGGCGACAAGGAAATCGCGGCGGCGCGCCAGCACCTGCTGTGGGATCCGGTCCCGTTCGACATCCCGGCCGACATCTACGCCGCATGGGACGCCAAGGCGCGCGGCGCCGAGTTCCAGGCCAAGTGGGATGAACTGTTCGCCGGCTACCGCGCGCAGCACCCGCAGCTGGCGGCCGAATTCGAGCGCCGCATGCGGGGCGAACTGCCGGGCAACTTCGAGCAGGTCCTGCAGGCCGCCGTCGCTGCCTGCATCGACAAGAAGGAAACCATCGCCACCCGCAAGGCCAGCCAGAATGCGATCCAGGCGCTGGCGCCGGTGCTGCCGGAGTTCCTGGGCGGCAGCGCCGACCTGACCGGCTCGAACCTGACCAACTGGAAGGAATCGGTCGCGGTCCGCTCGGGCGTGCCGGGCAACCACATCAACTACGGCGTGCGCGAATTCGGCATGGCCGCCATCATGAACGGCGTCGCCCTGCACGGCGGCTTCATCCCGTTCGGCGCGACCTTCCTGACGTTCTCGGACTACAGCCGCAACGCGCTGCGCATGGCGGCGCTGATGAAGATCCGTTCGATCTTCGTGTTCACCCACGACTCGATCGGCCTGGGCGAAGACGGCCCGACCCACCAGTCGGTCGAGCACGTGTCGTCGCTGCGCCTGATCCCGCAGCTCGACAACTGGCGTCCGTGCGACACCGTCGAATCGATGGTCGCGTGGGGCGAAGCGGTCAAGCGCAAGGACGGCCCGTCGACCCTGATCTTCTCGCGCCAGAACCTGCCGTACATGGAGCGCGACGAGGCGCAAGTGGCGCGCGTCGCGACGGGCGGCTACGTGCTGCGCGACGTGCTGGAGCCGAAGGCCATCCTGATCGCGACCGGTTCCGAAGTCGAACTGGCGGTGAAGGCGGCCGACGCGCTGGCGGGCGAGGGCATCGCGGTGCGCGTGGTGTCGATGCCGTCGACCGATGTGTTCGACCGCCAGGACGCCGCCTACAAGGCCAGCGTTTTGACGCGTGGCATTCCACGTGTGGCGATCGAGGCCGGCGTGTCCGATTTCTGGTACAAGTATGTGGGCCTCGAAGGCGCGGTGGTCGGCATCGATACCTTCGGCGAATCGGCCCCGGCGGGCGTGCTGTTCAAGCACTTCGGCTTCACCGTCGAGAACGTCGTCGCGAAGGTCAAGTCGGTCGTCGGCGGATGATGGGAAGCGGCCGCTCGTAGGGTGGGCACCCGGTGCCCACGCGGACCTGTGCACGGCCGCACTGCGTACAAACGGTTTTTTTTAATCAGGAGATAGTATGACGATCAAAGTTGCCATCAACGGCTACGGCCGCATCGGCCGCAACATCCTGCGCGCATTCTACGAAGGCGGCAAACAACAAGACATCCAGATCGTGGCGATCAACGACCTCGGCAACGCCGAATCGAACGCCCACCTGACCCGCTACGACACGACCCACGGCAAGTTCCCGGGCACCGTCAGCGTCGAAGGCGACAAGATGATCGTGAATGGCGACCCGATCCGCGTGTTCGCCCAGCGCAACCCGGCCGAAATCCCGTGGGGCGAACTGGGCGTGGACGTGGTCCTCGAGTGCACCGGCTTCTTCACCACCAAGGAAAAAGCGTCGGCCCACCTGAAGGGCGGCGCCAAGAAGGTGATCATCTCGGCGCCGGGCGGCAAGGATGTCGACGCTACCATCGTGTACGGCGTCAACCACAACGTGCTCAAGGCATCGGACACGGTGATCTCGAACGCCTCGTGCACCACCAACTGCCTGGCCCCGCTGGTCAAGCCGCTGAACGACGCGATCGGCCTCGAGAACGGCCTGATGACCACCGTGCACGCCTACACCAACGACCAGGTGCTGACCGACGTGATGCACGAAGACCTGCGCCGCGCCCGTTCGGCCACCCACTCGATGATCCCGACCAAGACCGGTGCCGCCGCCGCGGTCGGCCTGGTGCTGCCCGAGCTGAACGGCAAGCTGGACGGCTACGCAATCCGCGTGCCGACCATCAATGTGTCGATCGTCGACCTGTCGTTCATCGCCAAGCGCGACACCACCGTCGACGAAATCAACCAGATCATGAAGGGTGCGTCGGAAGGCGCGCTGAAGGGCATCCTGACCTACCAGACCGAGCCGCTGGTGTCGGTCGACTTCAACCACAACCCGGCCTCGTCGAACTTCGATTCGACCCTGACCAAGGTCTCGGGCCGCCTGGTGAAGGTCTCGTCCTGGTACGACAACGAGTGGGGCTTCAGCAACCGCATGCTGGACACCACCGTGGCGCTGATGAACGCCAAGTAATCCGCGATATGCGGCAACAAAAAACGCACCCGCGGGTGCGTTTTTTGTTGCCGCATATCGCGGATTACTTGGCGTTCATCAGCGCCACGGTGGTGTCCAGCATGCG
>JBJMVW010000209.1:0-7618 GCA_045810465.1 Massilia sp.
CGCCGGCCTGGCCGCTGTCGGTCGCCAGGGTCACGGTCGGCGCGGTCAGCGTGGTATCGAGCTTGAAGGTGAGCGATGCGCTCTTGCTGTTGCCTGCGCCGTCGGTATCGACCACGCCGACGGTATGGCTGCCATCGGCCAGGGTGCTGGCATCGTAGCTGCCCACCACGGCGCCGTCGACCTTGATGACACGGACCGCGTCGCTGTCGGCCGTATTGAAGCTCAGGCTGGCCTGGTTGGTCAGGCCGTCGCCGGCCTGGCCGCTGTCGGTCGCCAGGGTCACGGTCGGCGCGGTCAGCGTGGTATCGAGCTTGAAGGTGAGCGATGCGCTCTTGCTGTTGCCTGCGCCGTCGGTATCGACCACGCTGACGGTATGGCTGCCATCGGCCAGGGTGCTGGCATCGTAGCTGTCCACCACGGCGCCGTCGACCTTGATGACACGGACCGCATCGCTGTCGGCCGTGTTGAAGTTCAGGCTGGCCTGGTTGGTCAGGCCGTCGCCGGCCTGGCCGCTGTCGGTCGCCAGGGCAACGGTCGGCGCGGTCAGCGTGGTATCGAGCTTGAAGGTGAGCGAGGCGCTCTTGCTGTTGCCTGCGCCATCGGTATCGACCACGCTGACGGTATGGCTGCCATCGCCCAGGGTGCTGGCATCGTAGCTGTCCACCACGGCGCCGTCGACCTTGATGACACGGACCGCATCGCTGTCGGCAGTGTTGAAGCTCAGGCTGGCCTGGTTGGTCAGGCCGTCGCCGGCCTGGCCGCTGTCGGTCGCCAGGGTCACGGTCGGCGCAGTCAGCGTGGTGTCGACAATGACATTCTGCGCAGACGATGCAGAACTGATATTCCCGGCTGCATCGGTGGCGCTCGCCGTAAAACTGTAGCCACCGTCAGGCAACGTTGACGAAGTAAATTTGTAGACTCCACTGTGCAGTGCAGTTTGCGTCGCGGTGCCAACCGAAACGCCAGCCCTGAAGACGCCGACTGTCGAATCGGCTTCAGCCGTTATAGTTAGTGTTGGAGTCTGGTCATCGGTCGTCGTATCAAGTTTCGATCCGCTATTCTCAGTGAATTCGGTAATGGTTGGTGCGTTCGGCGCGGTGGCGTCGATCGTGACACCTACCGTGTTCGTCGTGGTCGTATTGCCGGCGACATCGGTCACGCGTGCACGAAACTGATAGTTGCCATCGACCAAATTGGTTTGGGAGACAGGCGTGCTGCTAAAGGCGCCGCCATTGATCGAGACTTCATAGATAACGTTTGAAGCGGCTTCGTTGCCGACCAGCGACAAGGCAAACGTCCTGTCGTTCGTCATGCCATCGCCTGCGGTGCCCGAATCGACCAGACCGCTGAAACTCAGCGCACCTGGCGTCGGCGCGACATTGTCCAGTACGAAAGGCTGGGCGCGGGGCACTCCCGCGTTGCCAGCGGCGTCCTCGACCTGCACCTTCAGGATGTTACTGCCCCCCAGACTGACGCCAGACAGGCTGAACGTGTTTTGTCCCACGATATTGCTGGCCGTTTGCCAAACTGCGCCATCGTCCATCGACACCCGCACCACTTCACCCGCAACCGTATTGGCACTTAATGTGCCGGTGATGGTCTGGACTGCGGCACTGGTGATGAAATCGGTTGCGCTGGACCCGCTATCGTTACTAAACGCAATCGTGCTTATCGTTGTGGTCGGGGCCGTGGTGTCCAGCGTATATCCCTTGGTGCCGGTAAGCGGGTTGTTGCCGTTCGCCGCGCTCCAGAATTGGATCGACTTGCTCCCACCCGTTACCAAATTCACTGTCGCCGAGAAGGTGCCGCTGGCCGCATTGTCGACATAGCTAACGGTGGCCTGGGTTCTGGTTGCGCCGTTGCCGTCGGTAGACACATAGACCGTGGGCGTCGAACTGCCATTGGTCGAGGCAGTGAAGCTGCCGGTGATCGTTTGGGTGGCCGTCTTGGTGATGAAGTCGCTGGACGAGATACCGGTGTCCGACGACAGCGTGACGGAGGTTATCGCGGTTGCTGCATCCAGCACGCCTTTGTAGGCTGCGATGTTCAGGGCGGCTGCTTCGATGTTTCCCGTGCTCGCCTCGAGCATCCAGTCGCCGCCCGCGGCAGCGCTGCCAGTCAGGTCGGTCGATGCGGCCACGTCCGCGCCGGTGGCCGCGGCCAGGGCGGCGATGAATTGCTGACCTATGGCGCCGCTGGCCACATCGCAGCCATACAAAAGGAGGTCGGCGCCGGCGGTCAAGTGGCTGCCAATGTCGGCGAGCTGGCTGCTGTAGTCGGCCAGGTTGGCGGCGCTCAGGACAGTCGAGCCGAGCACGACCACGCCGGGCGAACCGTGAGATATTACGTCGATGCTGGCGATGTCGGTGATGATGTCGATTACGGCCACCAAGCCGGCGTTGGCGGACAGATAATCATGAATTTGCTTCACGCCATCTCGGCTGGCGTCGAGCACGACCACGGTGACGTCGGCCGGCACGCCGGAGATGACGGTTTCAAAATTCGCCACGCTGGGATCGATAAACACGATGCGCGGCGTGAAGAAACCGATCAGGCTATCGCTGGGCGAAACGACGTTGATGTCGGCGGAGCTGACCTTGTTGCTTTTCAGCCAGTTCTGGATCTGCTCGGCGCCGGGCGACGCGCCGTTTAACAGAACGACTTTGAAAATGTCGGCATCGTATTGCGCAGCAAGCGATGCGAAGTTAGACAAGGCGGTATCGATGAAGACGGTACGCGTGACGGCCATAACTGGATCTCCTGTTAGTTTTGCTGGATTAACTTTTTCTTACCCCGGCTCCCCCTCATTTCCTGCTGGTATCTCAGGTTCCAGTTGGGTTTAATTGATTGTTGCAATTTTTATAATTTTGATAGTTGCTTAATATCGATAGTTGCTGCTGCTTGTACTGACAAAGAGTAAGAGTGAAAGCGGCCGCCCAGGTAGACGGGACGGGCAAGCCCAGGGTGTGCGAACGGCAGCAGGGAATCTTTGGCTGTTGGAACACAACTGCAATGCAGGCAGGCGCGCTGACGCAGCAGGTCGGCCAGCCTCGCCGGGCAAGGCGAAGCCGATCTGTGCCCGAAGATGGAGTGCACTCAGCAGGCGCGCCCGACGACCGCGCGCTGGCAGGGGTATGTTTGGGGGTATTTAGTAGGGCCAAACCGGTGGGAAACATCATTCCCGCGAATCCTCGGCGGCCCCGCGGGAATCCCATTTGCTTGCGCCCATACGCGTGAACTGGGGTTTCGCGGGGCCGCCGAGACCTGCGCGGGAACGACGAATTTCACGCTAATCCGAGAAGAACCTCGGTTTTTTGGCGGATCTGACGTCCTGCCCGGTAGTCAGGACGTCGGCCCCGGATCCGTCCCAGGTGCCACCAGTAGTTCTTTCAGCAACGCTTCATTAAAGGCTGGAATATCGTCCGGCTTGCGGCTGGTGATCAGCTTGTCATCCACCACGACCGGTTCGTCGGTCCATTCGGCCCCCGCATTGCGCAGATCCGTCTGCAGCGTCGGCCAACTGGTCAGGTGCTTCGACTCGGCGACGCCTGCATCGATCAAGGTCCACGGCCCGTGGCAGATGGCGGCGATAGGCTTGTCTTCCTCACCGAAGTCGCGGATGAAGCCGATGGCCTCTTTGCTCAGTCGCAGCTGATCCGGGTTCGCCACGCCACCGGGCAACACCAACGCGTCGAAGTCGATCACTTTCGCGTCGCTGACATTCATCTCGACCTTGAAACGGTCACCCAGTGCGAGATGATTAAATCCCTGGATCTCGTCGCCCGCAGCTTTTGGCGACAGCAGCGTCACCGACGCCCCATTCTCTTCCAGAAAGGACCGCGGACCCGTGTACTCAACCTGCTCAACGCCGTCGGTCATCAATATGGCGACACGTTTTCCCTCGAGGGGCTTTCCAGCGTTCGGTTCCATGTAACTTCCTCGGTTTAATTGTCGTTGGATAAGGTGAAGTAGCAGGCTGCAGGGGCGGCCAGCGAAGGCCGCCCATCAGGTGGAATTATGCAGTCGTTGCAGTCGTGCCCTGTGTGGTCTGCAGCTCCCGGAGCAGGGCCTGGTTAAATGCGGGAATATCATCCGGTTTGCGGCTGGTCACCAGCTTGCCGTCGACGACCACCTGCTCATCGGTCCACTGCGCGCCGGCATTCCTCAGGTCCATCTGTAGCGTCGGCCAGCTGGTCACGCGTTTGCCGGCCACCAGGTCGGCATCGATCAGTGTCCACGGACCATGGCAGATGGCAGCAATCGGTTTGTTTTCGCGACCAAATTCGCGAATGAAGGTGATCGCTTCCATGCTCAGCCGCAGCATGTCCGGGTTGGCGACGCCACCGGGCAGCACCAGCGCGTCAAAGTCGGCCGGCCGTGCGTCGTGCACGTCCATCTCGACCTTGAACTTGTCGGCCGGCGAAAGATGGTTGAATCCCTGGATTTCCTCGTCGGCGCCTTTGGGCGAGATGAGCGTTACCTTGGCGCCCTGCTGTTCCAGAAAACTGCGCGGGCCCGTGTACTCGACCTGCTCTACCCCGTCCGTCATCAGGACCGCGACGCGTTTGCCCTGCAAGGCTTGACCATTGCTTTGTTCCATGCGACCTCCTCGGTGCTCGGTGTTAAGTTGACTGGATTGAGCACCGATTTTAGGAGCGTGCGCGGGCGTGTGGCGCGCGCATGGAAAGGGCCAACAGACCCGATGGAGACACCAGACCGCAGCTGCGCTTATTCGATGCCCAGCGCGCGCATCCGTCCGCGCAGGCGCCGGGTCTCATCGGCAAGGTCAATCACCAACGCCGCCAGCTGTTCGTTGGCATCGAAGTTACGCTCGATCGACAGCAGGCGCCGGGCCCGGTCCAGGTCGCCGCTGCGGAAACGCCAGCTGGTCACCTGTACCGTCGGTTCGCCGCCCAGCACGCCGGCCTGAACATGGCGCACCACCCAGTCCGGCTCGACATTGCAGGCGCGCGCCAGTTCCTCCAGGCTCAGGGCGGCGTCGTCAAGCAGGACGCCGCTCAAAGTTTCTCGTTGTTGCATCGCTCAGGCTCCCATCCGCTCGCGCGGGTTGAAGGCAAGGTCCCGCGCCATCGTTTCGTACAGCTCGCGCGCACGGTCGTTATTGGCGGGCGGCAGCACCACGTCGAGGATCAGGTACAGGTCTCCCGGCTGCGCTGCCGGGATGCCGCGCCCCTTCAGCCGCAGCTTGCGCCCGCTCTGTGAACCGGCCGGCACCGACACTTCCACCTGGCCCGACGGCGTTTCCACCGCGATCTTCCCGCCCAGCGCCGCTTCCCACGGCGCTACCGGCACGTTCTGGTACACGTGCGCGCCTTCGACCCGGTAACGCGGGTCGGGGTTGAATTCGATTTCCAGGTACAGGTCGCCGGGCGGACCGCCGCCCATGCCCGGATGCCCCTGCCCCGCCAACCGCAATTGCTGCCCGGGCGCGACGCCTTTCGGAATATTCACGCTCAGCGTTTTTTCTCGCATCGTCACCCGCCCCTGGGCGTCGTGCTGGGGCACGCGCAGGCTGAGGGTGCGCGACGAGCCGGTGTAGGCGTCGCGCAGGTCGATCGAAATCGCCGCGTGGATGTCCTCGCCGCGCATCTGGTAGCCGCCACCCCCGGCGCCACGGCGCGAGCGGGCGCGGCCCAGGTTGGCGAACAGGTCGGACAAGAAGTCCTCGGAGCCGGCGCCGCCAAAGTCGTACTGCGAGGCCCATTCCGGCGGCGGACGGAACTCCTGCCCGGCCTGGTAGCCCTGCCCCAGTTCGTCATAGGCCGCGCGCTTTTCGGCATCGCCCAGCACGCCGTAGGCTTCGTTGATTTCCTTGGTTTTCTCGTCCGCGTCCTTGTGCTTGCTGACATCAGGATGGTATTTGCGCACCAGCTTGCGGTACGCCTTCTTGATGTCGTCCGCGGACGCCTTTTTGTCGACCCCAAGTGCCTGGTAATAGTCCTTGTATTCCACGCGCGTCCTCCCGGAACGGTTTTCATCATCGTAACTCGCTGCCGCGCCAGATAGCGCACGGTTCTGTCCTGCACACGATGTTGCGGCCCAGCTACCAAAAATCGGATTCCATCGACTTTCTGTATCAATCTACTACAGAGTGATGATAAATTTCTAACGATACTCTTTACCGAAGGAAAACAATATGAGCACTTGGGTGAAACGGACCAGTATTGCGCTCGCCACCCTGGCCGTTCTGGGGATTGTGACCACCGTTGTCGGTAAGGCACTGGGCGAGCGCAAGATGGAGCGCAATATCCCGTTGTCGGTGTGGCCGGTCGAGGTCACGGCCGACGCGGCCCACATCGAGCGCGGGCGTTACCTGTACAGCACACGCGGCTGCGTGGCCTGCCACGGCTCGAGCGGGGCAGGCAAGGCCGTGATCCGGGATGGCGGCATGTATGTCGTAACGCCCAACATCACCCGTGGTGCAAACAGCGTTACCACCGGCTACAGGACAATCGACTGGGTCCGCACGCTGCGCCATGGCGTCAAGCCGAACGGCAACCCGGTGATGATGATGCCAAGCGAGGAATATAACCGCCTGACGGACGACGATACCGCGTCGCTGGTGGCCTACCTGCAGCAGATGCCGGCGGTAGCGGGCCAGCGCACGCTGATCCGGGTGCCGGTGCCGATCAAGGTGCTCTATGCGTTTGGCGTGATCAAGGACGCGGCGGAGAAGATCGACCATACCCTGCCCCCGGCCAACCCGGTCGAGCCCGCCATCACGGCGGCGCACGGCGCCTACGTTGCAAACGCCTGCATCGGATGCCACGGCACGCACCTCGCCGGCGGGAAAATCGGTGGCGCGCCGCCGACCTGGCCCGCCGCGTCGAACCTGACGCCGGGCAAGGGAAGCGCGATGGTCCGCTATCCGACGCCCGAAATCTTCCTCGCAATGATGCGCAGCGGCCACCGCCCGGACGGCAGCCCGATCAGCCCGGTGATGCCGTTCGGCTCGCTTGGGCAGATGAACGATGTCGATTTGCGCGCGCTGCATGCGTACCTGCAGACGGTGCCGGCGCGCGAGGCGGGCAAGCGTTAAACAAGGGAAAGGTGCTGGCCTCGCGGTCTTAGCAATAAGCCAGTAGAATCCTCGGTTTCGTTCCACCCGCCGACTATGTCCTCGACCGTAACCCTGACCCGCCCGCAGACACCGATCCGGACCGAAATCGCGACGCTATGGCGCCTGTCGTGGCCGATGCTGGTCGGCCAGCTGGCCACCGTGGGAATGGGGGTGGCCGACGTGGCGATGACGGGCCATGTCAGCGCGGCCGAACTGGCGGCGGTGTCGCTGGGCACCTCGGTGTGGTCGATCGTGCTCGTCACCGTGATGGGCATCATGATGGCGATTAACAGCGTGGTCGCGCACGAGATGGGCGCCGCCCGTTACGACAAGATATCGCACTCGGTGCGCGAGTCGCTGTGGATGGGCGCTGGCGTCGGTATCGCCGCGTGTGCCGCAGCCAACCTGTGCACGCTGCTGTTCGACCACATCGGCCTCGACGCGGCGGTCGCCGACCGCGCATCGACCTTCTTGCACGTGATCAGCATCGGCATGCCGGCCTTCGCCTGCTACCGCGCGCTGTACGGCTACACCACC
>JBJMVW010000210.1:0-4216 GCA_045810465.1 Massilia sp.
AGAACATCGCCGGCGGCGCCAGGGGTAACACGTCCGGCGGCTGGGACCTGGCAGCAAACAAGATTGCTGCATAGCGCCGGCGTACTCCTTGATAAAGAGGCTCCGCCAATTGTGGGGGCTTTGCTTTTTAAAAAGTTTTGGGTTTACAGAAGGTTCATCCCGGGAATCCGTGATGAACCTCTTTTTGCCTAGCGGGCTTCCGGGCCGCTGGTGCCCAGCTGGCAGGTGCCGGCCCGGCATACCGTGCCCGGGTCGGGGCGGAAACGGCAATCGGAGATTTCGCCGCTGGCCGCGACCTGCGCCTTGCGGTCGGCGTTGTAGCGCTCGACCAGCGCTTGCAGCGCCGCGCCGTCGGTGGTGGCCGAGGACCAGGCGAAGTAGGTTTCCGGCCCGCCGCAGGCGCGCGCGCCGACCGCCACGGTATTGCACTGCTCAAGACTGGTGCAGGCGGCGGTGCCGACCAGCGCGCGGATCTGGGCCAGCGCGCCGGCTGCCGGCGTGCGCGCCGCGCCCTGCGGCGCAGTTGCCACAGGCGAATCGGCGGGCGGGGTGCGGCCAGCCTGGCTGGTGCAGGCGGCGCAACTGATCAATATAAGGATGGCAAGTCGTCGCATGGGGCCATCATCGTCCTGGCGGCGCCAACGGTCAAGAGCGATTCGACAGGTTGCGCCGTGCACGGTGCGGTCCTTACCCAAAGTGCATGAATTTGGACCGGGGATTTTTATGGTCCGTCAACAGCTTTCCGCCTGAACCGGGCGCACTCGTCGCACAGACGCCACGTTGCTATAAGAAATTATTTATTTCCGCTCGGACATTTCTCCGAAACATCGCCCAAGTGCCGCTAACTGCGTTCAAATAAATTTCGGATGTTCAATATTAGCGCGAAATTAACAAAATAAAAGTTGAAGCGGGGAAAATTTACTGCCTACAATACCCTATCACTGTTGAGCTCGCACCGATTCGAACCCATGACTTCACTCCACATCCGCTCCCTGCTGGTCCTGTCCATCACCGCCCTGCTCGCGGCCTGCGGCGGCAATGCCGAGCAGCAGCCGGCACCGATCCAGACCGCCGCGCTGGTACAGACCTCGGCCGCAGCCGCGCCGGCGGCCGGCATCAATGCACCGCAGCCGGACTGCGCACCGGAAGGCTGCAACGGCCTGCGCATCATCGACGCCAATGCCGAAGCCTGGCGCCTCGAAGCCCAGCGCCGCGCGGCCGCCGACAACGGCGAGCCGACCCAGCTGTAAAGCCGGCGCGCCCGGCCGTCAGCGGCGTGCCGGGCGACCATCGAGCAGTCGCAGTTCCATGCAGCGCGCCAGCGCATGCGCCCGGTTGGCGACCCCAAGCGCCCGGTAAATGCGCTGCAAGTGATTCTTCACGGTCAGGCCGCTGATGCCCAGCAGGCACCCGATCTCGCCGTTGCTCTTGCCCTCCCGTAGCCAATCCACGATCTCCGCTTCGCGCGCCGACAGCGCACGCGCCGGCAAGCCGCCGCGTTCGTCCTGGCCGGCGCCCGCCGGCAGCCGCGCCAGCGCCATGTGCAGGTAGGGCAACAGCAGCTCGAGGAAGTAGCCCTGGCGCAGCCCCGGCCGCATCGGCAGCCCGAACAAGGCGAACACGGTCGCGCCTCCCTCGCCGGCGCTGCCATGGACCAGCGCGTTGTCGAAACCGGCCGCGCGCAGGCGCCCGGCAAGCAGGCCCAGCCCCGGGTCGGCGGCATCGGCCACCAGCGGCGCCGCCGGGCTGCCCTGCCAGCGCCGCGCGAGCGCCAGCGCCAGGCCATCGGCCGGGTCGGCCAGCATCGCGCGTACGCCCGCTTCGAGCACGGCGCCATGCAGGCAGTCGAGCCGGCGCAGCACGCCGCCCTCGCCGAACTGCAGGCATGCCATCAGCTGGTGCGGCAGCAGCGCCTGCACCTGCCCCTGCGTCCACAGGAACAGCTGCCCAAGGGCACGCACGCGCACGCCTGCTTCAATTGCCCGCAGCAGGTATTCCTGTTCGAGCTTGCTGAGGATGACGGCCGCTTGCACGGGACCTAGGCCGCGGCGTGCCACGCCCGGCGGCCGCGCAGCTCCCAGGCGACGAAACGGTAGCCGCTGCCGCGCACGGTCTGGATGTGCGCGCCATGTCCGCTCGGCTGCAGCGCGCTGCGCAGGCGGCCGACGTGGGCGTCGACGGTGCGTTCGTCGAGGATCGCATGGTTGCCCCAAACCTTGTCGAGCAGCTGGGAGCGGGTGTGCACGCGTTCGGGGTGGTGCATCAGGAAGTTCAGCAGGCGGAACTCGACCGGGCCGAGCGCCAGCTGGCGGGTGCCGGCCGTGACGCGCTGCGTGCCCGGATCGAGCCGCAGCCCGGCCATCTGGACCGTATCGGCCGCCACCTGCGGCGCGCGGCGGCGCAGCACCGCGTGGATGCGCGCGATCAGCTCGCGCGGATTGAACGGCTTGGTCAGGTAATCGTCGGCGCCGGATTCGAGCGCCAGGATCTTGTCGTGCTCGCCAGTGCGCGCACACACCATGATGACCGGCAGCTCGCGCGTGCGCGGCTGCGAGCGCAGGCGCCGCACCAGCGCCTCGCCCGACTGGCCGGCCAGGTCCCATTCGAGCAGCAGCATGTCCGGCAAGTGCTCGTCGAGCATCACCAGCGCCGACTCCGCATCCTCGCAACAACTCACCGCATGCCCGGCCTGGCTGAGGTTCAGCTCGATCAGTTGCTGGACGGCTTGGCCAGGCTCGACCACGAGGACTTGTGCTGACATGGGAACTCTTCCTTCAAGGCAACTAGCTTGCAGCGAGTAACACTTTCAATGTCTTGGAGACAACGATTGTCACTATGCCCGAGGGTGGTTCCGAGAACAATATGATTTAGCTTCGTGATTGAGAGGTTTCGCGTATAAATCGCCGCGTTCACTCTGCCGCTGGGCCGAGTCCGCGCCGCCGGCAGGCACTAGCACGTGGATAAAAAAAGACACACCTGGCCTTGCGGACAGGTGTGTCTGGGGGGAGCGGACCACGGGCCCGCACTTGCAACTTCAGCGCCGGTTGCGGCGGCGCGCGGCCAGCGTCATCAGGGCCAGGCCGCTGGCCAGCAGCAGCCAGCTGCCCGGCTCCGGCACGTCGGCCACCGGCGCGAGCGCGACGTTGGCGAAGCCGGCGGCGGCGAACACGCTGTCGGCCATGCCCGGCTGCAGCCCGATCTCGACGATGTTGCCGTCCAGGCCCAGGTAGGCGTCGAAGGCCTGGTTGATCATCGCCAGCCCGAAGGTGGTCCCGGCCATGCCGGCGTTGGCTGCATCGAAGCTGATGTCGAAGCTGAACAAGCCACCGAAGTTGACCGCCTGCAGCAAATCGCTGTCGCCGCCATTGGCCATCACCACGCTGCCGCCGACGCCGCCGCTGACCTGCCCGGACGGCGTGGCGCTGGCGCCAAAGTCACCCAGGAATTGGGTCAGGGTCGCGGTGGCCGGCGCCGCCGTGGCCAGGCTGATGAAGCTGAAGTCGAGGTAGCCGGTGGTCCCGGCGAAGGCGGCCGTGTCGAGGCTGACGTGGTAGGTCGGGCCGGCAAACGCGGCGCCGCCGCCGAGCGCCAGGGTGAGCGCCAGCAGGACGCGGTTGAATAATGCTTTCATGCTTGGTTCCTTAGAAGGTACCCGAGAACAGCGTCGGCGTATAACCGATGCTGGCCTTGGACGGATTGGTGAAAGTGGTGGTCACGCTGACGGTCGCGCCCGCACCGATCGACGCACTCGGCAAGGTGATGTACGGCGAGCCGTTCTGGTCGCCGCTCTTGTTGTCGAGCGTGACGCCGGCAGTCAGTCCCTGCAGCACGAACTGCAGCGGGCCGTTGATCGCGGCGCCGCTGGTGTTGGTGAACGACACCGTGCCCGTGTACTTGCCGGTCAGGCGGTTCACCGTCAGGCCCGACTGCGCGATCTTCACGCTGGCGCCGACGTCGACGAAGGTCGGCGTGAGGTTCAGGCTGACCACCACCGGATCGTGGTCGGAGGCTCGGAACGGGTCCTTGACGTACGGGTCCTGCGGCGTGTCGCCGAGGTTGTAGTCGAGCGCGTCCGGCTCGTCGGCGTTGTTGTGCCATTCGGTCGAGGCGCCGAACACGAACAGGCCGTCCGAAGTGCCCGGGTCGCCGTCGCCGTTCAGGTCCTGGATGAAGAAGCCGCCGCTGATCTTGGCAGTGACCACGCCCTGGGTGGTCT
>JBJMVW010000211.1:0-5545 GCA_045810465.1 Massilia sp.
GAGGAGTCAACAGATACAGCACTGTGGCTTTATCTTCTTGGGCTCGATCCGCGATGCGCAGTGCGCACCAAAACTCGGCGTCGTTAATGGTTCGCTGTCGTCCCATTCGTCACCGCACCGAAGAAGCGTCATCGAGGATGCGCGCCAACACGCTTGCTTTGAAAAGCATACGGCGGCCGATCTTTGATCTTCGGGAGCAAGCAAGCGTGCGAGTTCGGTATTGCTGCTGATCGCGACCCTCAAGCTTTCCGCACTCGTCCTGTTCAGCAGTGCCGCGCATTGCTGAAGATTGAGCAGGACGCCGTGGCTCTGGATCAGAAGATCTTCGGTAGTGCGGCTATGGTCTTTCGGAGCGTAAAGCGCGCCCGCGTTTTCTGCCTTCATGACTCATTCCAAGAGTAATTGAACCGAGGTGAGAGTAACGAAGGCGAGTCTTGCAGGCCAATGAAATGATCTGATAACTACTTGATTGAAAAGGCGAAATCACTCAGTTTGGCGACCATCTTGGTATGGCTTGGTTACTAAGATAAAGAATTGTGCTGGAAAACTTCGGTGGTTTTCCCGCGCAAACTTGGCATACTTTTCTGGAAGAGTTGCCGGACTATTCTGCGTTCGAAAAATAAACTCGCCGCGTTCAATCACTTGCAAACCTCGGGCGGATTTTCGGCGAGTCTGAATGCTAGCGGCGACGAAAACGTGATATAACCGGGATGAATGGCGGGCGGCCTATACGCGTGCAGCGCACACAAAACTGTTGTAGCGATTCCTCATAAAGGTTCGTCATGAGGCTGTCGGCACATGCGATTGCTCGACAAATTCCGCCTACCGGCGATATTGTCATCCGCGCCTCCACCGCTTACTTGGCGCGCGTGCTTTCGACGAACCCTCGCGATGTTGGCTCACTTTGCCCATTGACTCGCAACTAAAACGCGAATGGCCGGCAGCACTCTTCGCGTCTAGGCTTTAGTCGGCGATTCAAATTTATACATGCCTAACGAATGATCCTGTTCGCGCCATGAGCTCATAAGTGCTTTCAGAGAATCCAATTTTCCCTCGACCTCTTCGATTTTGATTACGCGGCCAGACTTCATTGCCCAGATTTCTCCGGGGTGCCCATGCTCAGGGATATGCATGCCCGCCCAGTAGAAAACGGGATTATGGAGGATGGTGTTACGAAAATTTGAGATTGCGCGTGCGTCGTCCAGCAAAGTAAGTAGTGCCTCAGCACGCTCGGCAAAGTATAGAGGTACATGTTCCTTGATGCGGTCAAGGCGCTTTCCAAAGGTCAGATTTTTGGTCTGCTCAATCCCAACAAACGATGCGCAAAACAGCACGACATAAGCCTCTAGCTGCGCAAAGTCATAGACAAATGATCCGAGAGTGAATTTCCAACGATCCGAGGGCGCCATCGGTTCTTGTATGGTAGGGACGTTCATTCGGGTCGTGATGGGCACGTCTGGAGCCGTCGTTCAAGCTCCCCAATCATGGAATCCAGCAAGTCACACAGTTGCTCGGCATTGCTGACGGTTTCGGGAAAGCCTGTAAGGGCGCTTCGCCACATATAGTCTGGCTCGAATGGGTACGAGCCGCGAAACCCTTTGCGGAGCAGGTCTTCTGCCAACTTTATTACGAGATCCCCTGAAAAGCCGACTTCGGATACATCGGGTCGCACGCCGTGGGCAATGCGAACGGATTTTGGAATCGACCAGTATCTCTCTCGCGCGGCTTCAACTCGGTCGTGTAGGTCACTCAGGCGCATGCCAAGGATTTCGTCCTTGGCTTCGCGGTGTGTATCGGCAAGCGAAGTGAGATGCACGTTGGTGAGCTTCGCGGCTTCGGCTGCTCCCCGTTGGAAT
Source organism: Massilia sp. (assembly GCA_045810465.1). GTDB lineage: Bacteria > Pseudomonadota > Gammaproteobacteria > Burkholderiales > Burkholderiaceae_D > Telluria. The sequence continues at coordinate 1,857 of JBJMVW010000211.1, forward strand.
CCATTCTCCGCCATAAGAATCCCTCTATCTGCTCCTGTGTCGGAGACAATTTCTCGCAACGCGAGTACATGATTCTTTGTGACGCGCGAATTCCACAATTTGCACTCGACCACCCATGTGACCTCGAATCCCGCGTGCGTAGATTTGACGAGGACATCGACAGCATGTTCTGTTCTGACGCCCTTGATCCGAACATCGGTTTGGGCATCCAGGCCGAGGGACCGGAAGAATTCTGCCGTCTCTTCCTGATACTCTTTCCAATGCTTGGCCATTTCGTCTCCTATTCGTGGTGTTCTTGCTCAGCACTCAGCTTCGGCGCTGCATATTGTCTAGCTTTGTCACAAGGTCTTCGGCCCGCAGGTGCGTGTAACGCCGCAGCATCTGCATGTACTTGTGCCCGCTGATGGAGGCGACTTCTTGGTCGCTCAAGCTGCCTTCGACTAGGCGGCTTGCGGAGGTCATGGAAATGCAAATCAGTGAAGCCGAGGGATCCCTTGACGCCGGCCCAAATCTTCGCGAACTGATAAGGGCGGCGCGGGCCGTCTCTACCTGGTTCACCAAAGAACACCGAGTCGTTATGCTTGGGACGCAACGGATTTTCGAGAGCCGCTTTCAGTGCGAATTTGGCGGCCGTCGAAAGGGACCAGGTGCCGGAATAGGTCTTAACGAATCTCGCCATGAGGTCTCTGTGATCTGTGACTGTACCTAAAGTGTACCTAATCGGGATTCACAAAGACAAATGCCTTAGACGAGTGAGGTCTAAGGCACTGTTTTCAAAGCTGAATTTTGGTGCCGGCTGCCGGTTTCGAACTGGCCACCTGATGATTACAAATCAACTGCTCTACCAAATGAGCTAAGCCGGCGTAAATCGTACGGCCCGGATTATACCGCTATTTAATCCGGGTCAGCGTTGGGCGCCCGCCTTTTTTGGGCGGCTCATTGTCGCCGTCAGGAAAATGCGACAGCTGGGCGGAAGGGGCTTCCGCATTGCGGCCAGGGATCGCCGACAGCGCCGGGGCGCCGGCGGCCGGCGGCTCGGCTGGGGCCGGTGTCGGCGCAGGCATCTCGGCCGCCGTGCTCGCCACTTCGAACGCCATCCCCTGGCCGTTTTCGTTGGCGTATATCGCCAGCACGTTGTGCACCGGCACGTAGATCTCGCGCGACACGCCGTTGAAACGGGCCCGGAAGTGGATCGCGTCGTTGTCCATCTTCAGCCCCGACGTCGCGCCGTAGCTGATGTTCAAAATGATTTCGCCCTTCTTCACGTACTCCATCGGCACGGTGGTGGCCGCGTCGACCTTGACCGCAAGATAGGGCGTGAAGCCGCTGTCGGTGCACCATTCGTAAATGGCACGCAACAGATAGGGCTTGGTGGAAATTTCAGGCATGTGCTTACGTTGAGTGAAACAAACTGTTACACGTCAGTGTACTTCGAATCGCGGCCGGATGCCGGATTCCGAGGCGTAACGAACGGCAGGCGCCGACGCGGCTGGCGCGCCCGGGGGCAACGCCAGCCACAACCATGCCGCTTAGCGGCGCATCACCTTTTCCGACGGCGTCAGCGCTTCGATGTAGGCCGGGCGCGAGAAGATGCGTTCGGCGTACTTCATCAGCGGCGCAGCGGTCTTCGACAGCTCGATGCCGTAGTGGTCGAGGCGCCAGAGCAGCGGCGCGATCGCCACGTCCAGCATCGAGAACTCGTCGCCGAGCATGTACTTGTTCTTCAGGAACAGCGGCGCCAGCGTGGTCAGGCGGTCGCGGATCTCCGCGCGCGCCTTGTCGTGGTTCTTGTCGTTGGTCTTGTTGCGCTCGCTCTCGAGCGTGTGCACGTGGACGAACAGTTCTTTTTCGAAGTTGAACAGCATCAGGCGCGCGCGCGCACGCATCAGCGGGTCGGCCGGCATCAGTTGCGGATGGGGGAAGCGCTCGTCGATGTACTCGTTGATGATGTTCGATTCGTACAGGATCAGTTCGCGTTCCACCAGGATCGGTACCTGCCCGTACGGATTCATCGTCGAGATGTCTTCCGGCTTGTTGAACAAGTCGACATCGCGCACTTCGAAGTCCATGCCCTTTTCAAAAAGGACCAGGCGGCAGCGTTGGGAGAACGGGCACGTGGTGCCGGAGTAGAGAACCATCATGGTTTATAGTTCCTTAAGAAACAAAGGGGTGAAGCGCAAAGCGTCTCACCCCGAAAAATGATTGCCCACATTATAACCAACCGGGCAGTGAAACTGAATTACTTAACGTCTTTCCAGTACGATGCGTTCAAACGCCAGGCCATGAACGCAAACACGGACAGGAACAGCAGCACCACGACGCCCAGTTTCTTGCGCGTTTCCTGCGCCGGTTCCGCCATCCACTCGAGGTAGGCGACCAGGTCGGCCACCGCCGAATCGTAGTCGACCTGGCTCAGCGTGCCCGGGCTGACCTGCTGGAAGCCGGCGAAGGTGTGCACCTTCTTGCCTTCCTCATGCGGATCGGCTTCGTCGACGAACTTGGCGGTACGCACGCCTTGCAGCTGCCACAGCACGTGCGGCATCGCCACGTTCGGCAGCACCATGTTGTTCCAGCCGGTCGGGCGGGTATCGTCCTTGTAGAAGGTGCGCAGGTAGGTGTACAGGTAGTCCGCCCCGCTGCCCGCACTGGACGACTTGGCGCGCGCGATCACCGACAGGTCGGGCGGCACCGCGCCGAACCAGGCCTTGGCGTCGTCCGGCTTCATCGCCACCGTCATCAGGTCGCCGACCTTGTCCCGCGAGAACAACAGGTTGTCCTTGATCTGGTCTTCCGACAGCCCAAGGTCGCGCAGGCGATTGTACCGCATCGATGAGGCCGAATGACAGTTCAGGCAGTAGTTGACGAACATCTTGGCGCCGTTCTGCAGCGAGGCCAGGCTGCCACGCTCGGGCGCCTTGTCCAGCGGGTAAGTGCCTTCGTTGGCGCAAGCCAGCCCTGGCAGCAAGGCCAGGACCGCGATCAGTTTCTTCGAAAAGTTCATGGAGTGTCCTTTAGCTCTTGTTCGTGGTTAGTGCGGATGGAAAGTCACGCGCTTGGGCACGGGCTTGAAGCTGCCCATCGTGCTCCACCACGGCATCAGGAGGAAGAAGCTAAAGTACAGCAGCGTGCAGACCTGCGAGATCACGGTGTAGGACGGGGTCGGCGGCTGGGTGCCAAGGTAGCCGAGCGCCACGAACGACAGGCCGAACAGGATGTACACGTACTTGTGCCAGCTTGGGCGATACCGGATCGACTTGGCCGGCGAGTGGTCGAGCCATGGCAGCGTGGCCAGGATCACCACCGACGAACCGAACAGCACCACACCCCAGAACTTGGCGTCGAGCACCTGCGGCAGCATGCCGATCTCGGCCAGGATCGCCACCAGGGCAATCGCGGCCTTGGTCTTGAACGACAGGCGCGACCTGAGCCAGATGAACACGACGTACGCGGCGAGGCCGGCCATCACGATCCACATGAAGTCGGCGGTGGTGGCGCGCAGCACCGAGTAGAACGGGGTGAAGTACCAGGTCGGCGCGATGTGCGGCGGGGTCTTCAGCGAGTCGGCCGGCAGGAAGTTGTTGTACTCGAGGAAGTAGCCGCCCATCTCGGGCGCGAAGAACACGACCGCCGAGAAGATCAGCAGGAACACCGAGACGCCGAACAGGTCGTGCACCGTGTAGTACGGATGC
>JBJMVW010000212.1:0-18546 GCA_045810465.1 Massilia sp.
CACGAACTGGGCCGGATCTTCCGACCACAGCACGATGTCCACGCGCTCGCCGCCCAGCTCGCCGGTCACGGCCTGCACGCGCGAACCGCGCATGCCGACGCAGGTGCCGATCGGGTCGATGCGCTTGTCGGCCGTGAACACGGCGATCTTGGCGCGCACGCCCGGGTCGCGGGCTGCGGATTTAATCTGCAGCAGGCCCTGCTCGATCTCGGGTACTTCGAGTTCGAACAGCTTCATGATGAATTCCGGCGCGGTGCGCGACAGGATCACCTGCGGGCCGCGCATGTTGCGGTCGACGCGCAGGATGTAGGCACGGACGCGGTCGCCGATGCGCAGGTTTTCCTTCGGGATCATCTGGTCGCGCGGCAGGCGCGCTTCGATCTTGCCCGACTCGACGATCGCATCGCCGCGCTCCATGCGCTTGATGGTGCCGGTCACCAGCGCGTCGCCGCGCTCGAGGAAGTCTTGCAGGATCTGCTCGCGCTCGGCGTCGCGCACGCGCTGCAGCACCACTTGCTTGGTGTCCTGGGCAAAGCGGCGGCCGAACTCGACCGACTCGATCGGCTCTTCGATGTATTCGTCGACTTCGATGTCGGGGATCTGCTCTTTCGCTTCGAAGTGCAAAATTTCCTGGTCCGGCAGCTGCAGGCCGGCCTCGTCGGGAACGACGTGCCAGCGGCGGAAAGTCTCGAACTCGCCGGTGTCGCGGTCGATGGCCACGCGAATGTCGACATCGCCCTCGTAGCGCTTTTTCGTGGCTTGCGCCAGGGCGAACTCGAGCGCCCCGAACACGACTTCCTTGTCGACGTTCTTTTCGCGCGCGAGCGCATCAACCAGTAACAAAATTTCGCGACTCATGCTTTGCGACTCCTAAAATCCACCTGTGGCACCAAACGTGCCTTGTCCAATTCTGCCAACGTAAATTCCAACAACGCCGGTCCATCCTTACTTTCAAATTCCAAGCCGATCTTGTCGCCTTCCGGGGCCCGCAGGATGCCGGTAAACGTCTTCCGGTTCGCGCTGCCGGGCATCGCCACGCGCAGCTTGACCGTGCATTCGTGGCCGGCGAAGCGCTCGAAGTCGGCCAGGGTGCGCACCGGGCGATCGAGCCCGGGCGACGAAATCTCGAGCCGCTCGTAATCGACGTTTTCGACCGTCAACACGTGCGACAACTGGTGGCTTACCGTGGCGCAGTCCTCGACCGTGATCGGCCCCTTCTCGTCGGCGACGGCAGCGGGGAAATCGATGTACACACGCAGGACCCCGCGCTCGCCTCGCTCGACATCAACGAGTTCGTAGCCGAGGCCACTGACTGTTTTGGCGATCAATTCAAACTGCTGCACGGCACTTCTCCAGGGCTTTAAAACGATTTACCAAAAAAAAAATGGGCATCTGCCCATCTTTTTGTATTCACTACCCAACCAGATGAAAGCACTTGCACCAAGACCACGCTGGGAAGAACTTTGATTAGGCTGCGGATTATAACGCATCGGCGCCCTGCCCGCAATCGCAGCACGGGCAAAATGAGCAACCAAACAACAGTTGAGCTAGTGGCTACATGTACCCTGATCGTAGGGTGGGCGGGTTTCCCGCCCACGCGTTCAACGCCCGCAAATTCAAACGCGACGCGGGCCGGGGCCGCATGATTTGAAAGCGACGCGGGCCGGGCCGCATGGTTTGAACGCGACGCGGGCCGGGCCGCATGGTTTGAACGCGACGCGGGCCGGGCCGCATGGTTTGAACGCGTGGGCGGCCAACCCGCCCACCCTACCGGAAACGTTGGGGCTTACCCGCGCCGGCCGCGGCGCGGCAGGCCGTGCTCGGAACCGCGCGGACCCTGGCCGCCGCGGCGGCCGCCACCGGTGCCGGCAAAGCCGAACGTGGTCTGCAGCGGATCCGGCTGACGCGGTCGCCCGCCACCGCCACCACCACCACCGCCACCGCCACCAGCGCCGCCAGGGCGCCCCTGCCCAGGCCGGCCCGGCCCGGCGAACGGCTTGGCGCCGCGTCCCTTGGCCGCCGGCGCATTCGGTCCGCCGCGTCCGCCAAGCTGCTCGGCCTGCGAACCGACGCGCACCACCGGCGGCCCGTACGGGTCGACGTTACGGTTGGCGTCGGCGCGGTCGATCCGGTTGCCGTCCGAGCGCAGGTTATCCGGCTTGCCGCCCTTGCCGTTCTTGCCCTTGTCGACGCCGTTGCCACCCTTCTTCTCGATGCCGAACGCGGACATCAGCGCACGCACGTCGTTCTCTTCCAGCTCTTCCCAGCGGCCGCGCTTGAGGCCCGAAGGCAGCGTCATCGCGCCGTAGCGGGTGCGGATCAGGCGCGAGACGGTCAGGCCGACCGCCTCGAACATGCGGCGCACCTCGCGGTTGCGGCCTTCGCCGATCACCACGCGGTACCACTTGTTGATGCCTTCGCCGCCGCCGTCCATGATCTTGCTGAACGCGGCCACGCCGTCGTCGAGCTCGACGCCCGCCAGCAGCTTCTGGCGCATGCCCTCTTCCAGTTCGCCCAGCGTGCGCACCGCGTATTCGCGGTCGATGTTGTAGCGCGGGTGCATCAGCCGGTTGGCCAGGTCGCCCGAGGTGGTGAACAGCAGCAGGCCTTCGGTGTTGAAGTCGAGGCGGCCGACGGCCAGCCATTTGCCGGTCTTCATGCTCGGCAGGCGGTCGAACACCGACGGCCGGCCTTCCGGATCGTCGTGGCTGACGATTTCGCCGGCCGGCTTGTGGTACACCAGCACGCGCGGCGGCTTGTTGTTATTGACACGTCGCTGGATCAGCTTGCCGTTGATGCGCACGGCGTCGGTCGGCAGGATGCGCTGGCCGATGTGGGCCGGCTCGCCGTTCACCGACACGCGGCCGGCGACGATCAGCTCTTCCATGTCGCGGCGCGAGCCGAGGCCGGCTTCGGCCAGCACCTTGTGCAGCTTTGGCGCATCGTCGTCGGCGGTCAGGTCGCGGCGCGGCGCCGGCTTGCCCTGCTGGCTGCGGGCGCCCTCGTTGGCGTCGAACGCGTCGCTGGTGACGAACGAGAACACCGCGTCGGCGTCGTTCGCCTTGCCCGGGCCTTTGCCCTTGCCATGGTGTTGCTTGCCCTGCTGGGGGGCGCGTTGCTGCGCGTTTTGCGCGCCATTCTGCTGGCCCCGCTTGTGGCCGTTCTTGCCTTTGGCCGCGCGCGGTTCGCGACGCGCTTCGTCGCCCGCCGGCTGGACGGCAGCGACGTCGGCGCCGGGTTCGCCAACGCGTGCCTGCTGCTGGCGCTGGTTACGCTGTTCGCGCATCTGGCGCGGACCGCGGCCCTTGCGCTGGCCAGCTTCCTGGCGCGGCGCGGACTCGGGCGCCGGTGCGCCAGCGTCGGCTTGCGGCGCCGGCTGCGCTTCGATGTCGGCGGGCTTGGCCTTTGGCGCGCGCGGCTTGCGCGGTGCGGCGGCCGGCTGGGTGGCGTCGGCGCCGTCGGCGGCAGCCTTCTTGCTGGCTGCGCGTTTCGGTTTGGCGGTGCCGGTCTCGGCGCCGTCGGCGGCGCGCGCCCGGGTGCGGCGCTTCGGCGCGGCGGCCTCGTCCTGGTCGGCGGTCCCGGCCGGGCTTGTCTCGGTATTCTCAGTTGGATTCATCATTCGTTTCTTCGTTTTGCAGACCTGGCGCGGTGTCGTATGCCGCCGCGGGCGCGTGGTCGTGAGTCGGGACTTCAACGGGTGAAGTATCGGTGTCTTCCAGGCCTGCCGGGGCGGCCGCCTTGTCAAAGTTTTGCTGCAGCGCCGCTTCCAGCGCTTCCATGCTGCGGCCGTCGGGCCCGTCGGACAGCTGCTGCAACGGCGGCAGCTGCGACAGCGACGCCAGGCCAAGGTCGTCGAGGAACTGCCTGGTGGTGCCGAGCAAGGCCGGCCGGCCCAGCACTTCGCGGTGGCCGACCACGTCGATCCAGCCGCGGTCCTCCAGCATCTTGATGGTCTGCGAATTGACCGCGACCCCGCGGATTTCCTCGATGTCGCCGCGCGTGACCGGCTGGCGGTAAGCGATGATCGCCAGCGTCTCGAGCGTCGCGCGCGAATATTTCGGCGCCTTTTCGGGCGTCAGGCGGTCGAGGTACATCTTCATTTCCGGCCGGCTCTGGAAGCGCCAGCCGGAGGCCAGGCTGACGATTTCGATGCCGCGCCCCTGCCAGTCCTGGCGCAACTCCTCGAGCAGGATCTTGATGGTGTCGGAACCGACCCCGGCGCCGGCCTGGCGCCCGTTGGCATCGGCGTCGGCAAACAGCTTTTTCATGCCGTGGATCGACATCGGCTCGCGCGCACACAGCAAGGCGGTCTCGAGGACCCGCTTGGCCTCATCAGTATTCATAACGATGTCGTCAGGCTCGAATGCAAAGAAAATATCAAACAAAAACGGTTCAACGAATGCCGCCGTCCGCCTTGAGGGGCACGTGGTCTGCTTGCTGCACGTTGAAACTGGAATCCGTGGCCCGGGCCTACGTGCGCCGGGCGGAACGTTATTGGTGGCGGGAGCTGGTCCCGGCCACATGGCTGCCCGCGTGCCAGGCGGGCTGCAAGCCGTTGATTTTCAAGCGAAACGCGAGCTTCCTGGGGTACCGGGAAGGACCGGCCGCGGCGCGGTTGGCGCGGGCCGCTCAGCGCGTGCCACGCCATCGTTTCTTCCAACTGGCGGCCATTGTACCCGATAAAACACACAAAAGGACAAGCGGCGGCGCGCGCGCCCAGCGCTTTGCATCAGTCTGACACTTTTTCCGACAAAATCGCCGACACGCCGAGAAAGGCCGGGTACTCGGCCGTGATGACCCAGGTCGGCACCTGCGCCAGGTAGTGCGCGAAGCGCCCCTTCTGCTCGAAGCGCGCGCGGAACGACGAACGGTCGAAGCGTTCGCCCAGGCGCGGCACGATGCCGCCGCCAATATAAATACCGCCTTGCGCGCCGAGCGTGATGGCGAGGTTGCCGGCGACCGTGCCGAGCATGCCGCAGAACACTTCCACCACCTGGTCGCACAGCGCGCATTCGCCGGCCAGCGCGCGGCGCGAGATCTCGGGCGCCGGCAGGCTGTCGTTCTTGCCGGCGCGATGGGCCAGCGCACGGTAGACCAGTTCGACGCCGGCGCCGGACAGGAAGCGCTCGGCCGACACATGGTCGAACTCGCGCCACGCGTACTGCAGGATCGCGACCTCCAGTTCGTTGGCTGGCGCAAACGTGGCGTGGCCGCCTTCGCTGCGCAGCGCGGTCCAGCTATTGCCGCACGGGACCAGGCCAGAGACGCCCAGCCCGGTGCCGGCGCCGATCAGCCCCAGTGGGCTGTCGGCGCGCGCCGCGCCGCCGCCGACCTGGCGCTTGTCAGCGCTTGCCAGGTGCGGCAGGGAACTGGCTAGCGCCGAAAAGTCGTTCACCACCAGCAGCGTGTCGAACCCGCACTCGCGGCGCATCGCCTCGATCGAAAATTCCCAATGGTGGTTGGTCATTCGCACCTGGTCGCCGACCACGGGATTGGCGATCGCGATCGCCGCGTGGCGGATGCCGCCCACCCCTGCGGCCAGCACCGCCGGCGACGCCAGGTAGGCCCGCAGCGCCGCCGCCAGCGTCGGATGGCCGCCGCAGGCCAGCACGTCGATCAGTTCGATCCGTCCAGGGGAAAGCTCCAGCGCAAAGCGCGCATTGGTGCCGCCGATGTCGGCCAGGAGGCGCGGACCGTCAACAAAACTGGATGCGGGGGATGGCGAAAAGGCGGGCGTAACGGTCATGGGTCCAAATATCCGATTGAGACCCAAGCTTAAAGGATTTCTTGGCTTGCACGCAAGTATTTTTGTAGTTTAGGTACAAGCCGCGTCCGTACACCCGACCCAGGGCAGGAACACCCCAGTAGTCCTGCTACCTTGCTGCCCCGCGCCCCCGCCATGCCGGTCGACGGCGGCGCGTACCGGGCAGCGCGGCGGCGCCCAGCGCGACCACTCCGAGCGAGGCCGGTTCGGGCACTTCGCTGGCCAGCGCTCAGGCCTTCGCCGCGCACCCTGCGGCTGGGACCGCCTCGGGGTGCGCGGCGTTCCAGGCGTCGAGGCCACCGTGCAGCGGGCGCGCCCGGTGGAAGCCGTTGGCGAGGAACTGCTTGGCGACGTGGGCGGCCGTGACGTCGTTGGGGCAGCTGCAATAGACCACGATATGGCGATCGCGGTCGAGCGTGGCCATCAGCCGGTCGGGCGCGGACTGGCTGTAGATCAGCGCACCGGGAATCGCGCTTTCGAGCTGTTGCGCGGTGACGCTGCGGGCGTCGATGATGACCGGATCGTGGCCGCCATCGATCAGGGCCTTCAGCTCCTCGATGCTGATGCGCGGCACGCCCAGCGCCTGGCGCAGGCGGCGCCGCTCGACGAACTTGAGCAGCACAAACAGCGCCAGCAGGCCGAGCACGACCGTCAACGCCGCGCCGCCCATCGTTTCGAAGGCGTCGAGCACCTCGTCGATACTGCTGTGGAACCAGGCGCCGATGCCGATGCCAGCGCCGCTCCAGAGCAGGCCGCCGGCCAGCGACAGCCAGACGAAGCGCGCTGTGGCGGTGCCGGTGGCGCCCGCCAGCGGCGGTGCGATCGTGTTGAAGCCGGGGATGAACTTGGCCACCAGCAGCGATTTGGGGCCGTAGCGACTGAAGGTATCCTCGGTCTGGCTGACGCAGGAATCGGGCGACAGCGAGATCTTGCACAGCAAGCGCAGCACGCGCTTGCCGTAGTAGCGGCCGGCGCGGAACCAGAAATAGTCGGCCGCCAGGCAGGCCAGCAGGCTGGCGCCGAGGCACAGCGCCCAGTTGAGGTCACGCTCGACGGCCAGCGCGCCGGCCACGATCAGGATCGGAAAGGCGGGAATCGGCAAGCCGGCCTGTTCGAGCAGCACGCTGCCGAACACGATCAGTACGCCGTAAGTCTGGATCAGGTGAACGAGTTGGGACATTCGGACATGGTAGCGGAAAAATGGGTGGACAGGCCGGAGGGACCCGATTTTCGTAGGGTGGGCAGCCCCTGCCCACGCGCAAGCCAGCACTGCGCATACTTTCGCGTGGGCACGGGTTGCCCCCCTGTGGTGACAGCCGCCCCTAACCTGACGCGCCCCTTGGAATCGCGGCCAGCAAGGCCTTCGTGTACGGGTGCTGCGGATTGCGGTACAGCTCGTCCGCGTTGGCGATCTCCACCACGCTGCCGTGATGCATCACCATCACCTGGTCCGAGATGTACTTGACCACCGACAGGTCGTGCGAGATGAAGATGTAGCTCATCCCGAACTCGTCCTGCAGGTCCTGCAACAGGTTCAGCACCTGCGCCTGCACCGACACGTCGAGCGCCGACACCGATTCGTCGCACACCAGGATCTCGGGCTTCATGGTCAGGCAGCGTGCGATCGCGATGCGCTGCCGCTGGCCGCCCGAGAACTCGTGCGGGTAGCGGTGGAACGCCTGCGCGGGCAGCCCTACCCGCTCGAGCAGGTAGTGCGCCATCGCGGTACGCTCGGTGTCGTTGGCGCCGATCGAATGGATGCGCATCGGCTCGAGCAGGATCTGGCCCACCGTGAAGCGCGGATTGAGCGACGCGTACGGGTTCTGGAAAATGATCTGGATGCGCCGCTTGTAGGCCTTGTACTCGCGGTCCGGCATGGCCACCAGGTCGCGCCCTTCGAACAGCGCGCTGCCGCCGGTCGCCTTGTGCAGGCGCAGCAGCGTCAGCCCGACCGTGGTCTTGCCGGAGCCCGATTCGCCGACCACGCCCAGCGTCTTGCCGCGCGGCAGCGTGAACGAGACGTCCTTGACCGCCTTGAATTCGCGCTTGCCGAACAGGCCTTCGCGCAGCCAGAAGCTTTTGGCCAGGTTCTTCACCACCAGCACCGGCTCGTCGCCAGGGGCATAGCCGCGCGCGCGCTGCGGCAAGGCGAGGCCGGGACTGGCGCTGCCATTCATGTAGTCGTCGATCACCGGCAGCCGGATCGGCCGCTCGTCGAGCTTCGGGCGGCAGTGCAGCAGCGCGCGGGTGTAGGCGTCGCGCGGCGCGCCGAACACCTGGGCGGCGGCGCCCTCCTCGCGCACCTCGCCGTGGCGCATCACGATCACGCGGTCGGCGATCTCGCCCACCAGGCCCAGGTCGTGGGTGATGAACAGCACCGCCATCTGGTGCTTCTTCTGCAGCCGCGCAATCAGTTCGATGATCTGCTTCTGGATCGTGACGTCGAGCGCGGTGGTGGGCTCGTCGGCGATCAGCAGCTTGGGCGCGCAGGCAATCGCCATCGCGATCATCACGCGCTGCTGCTGGCCGCCCGACATCTGGCTCGGGTAGGCGTCGATTCTGGCGGCCGGGTCGGGAATGCCGACCTCGTCCAGCAGTTCGAGCGTGCGCGCGCGGGCCTGGCTGGCGTTCATGCCCATGTGCAGGCGCAGCACTTCGCCGATCTGGAAGCCGACCGTGAACACCGGGTTCAGCGAGGACATCGGCTCCTGGAAAATCATCGCGATGTCGCGGCCAGCAAGCTTGCGCCGCTCGGCACGCGATAGCGCCAGCAGCTCGCGTCCTTCGAAGCGGACCGACGAGCCGGGCTCGATGATGGTGGTCTCCGGCGGCAGCAGGCCCATCACGGCCAGCGAACTGACCGATTTGCCGCTGCCGGATTCGCCGACCAGCGCCACGGTCGCGTTGCTGGGCAGGCTGAACGAGATGCCCTTGACCGCCTCGACGCTGTTCTTTTTGTCGACACGGAACGCAATGCGCAGGTCGCGCACCTCGAGCAGGTTCGATTGCTGGGTCATTGCGGCCGGCCTCATTTGAGTTTGGGGTCGAGCGCGTCGCGCAGCGCATCGGTAAACAGCGAGAACGCCGTGACCAGCAGCGCCATCGCGCTGGCGGCCGCGGCCAGCTGCCACCACTTGCCGAGGATCAGTTCGTTCTGCGCCTCGTTGAGCATGCTGCCCCACGAGACCACGCCGACCGGCACGCCGAAGCCGAGGAAGGACAGGATCACCTCGGCCTTGATGAAGCCGACCACCAGGATCGACAGCTGCACCAGCGCCACGTGCGAGACGTTCGGGAAAATGTGCGAGAACATCTTGCGCCAGCTCGATGCGCCGATGGCGTCGGCCGCCATCACGTATTCGCGCGCCTTGTGCTTGATGTACTCGGCGCGCATCAGGCGGTACGGCCCGGTCCAGCCGGTCAGGCCGAGGATCAGCACGATCGTCAGCACGCCCTTCTGCTGCAGCACCGCCGCCACCGTCAGGATCATCAGGATCGACGGGATCGAGGTGAAGATGCTGTAGAACCAGTTGAACAGGTCGTCCACGCGCCCGCCATAAAAGCCCGATACGGCGCCGAACAGGGTGCCCAGCGCGACCGCGACCAGCGCCGCCACCAGCCCGACCACGATCGAGGTTTCGGCGCCCTTGATGGTCTTCTTGATGATGTCGTGGCCCCATTTGTCGGCGCCGAACGGCAGGGTCGCCCGTTTGGCCGCGTGCACGCGCCCGGGGTGCAGCGCCAGTTCGCGTTGCGCCTCGCTTATCTCGCGTGCCAGCGGATCGAAAGCGTTGGGGGGCGCCGGGCGTGCTGCCTGCGCCTGCAGCGCCAGCGCGCCGGCGTCGGGGCCGAGGAAGGCCGGCGGCGCGTAGTTGACCGCCACTTCGTCCTCCCAGTCGGCGGCGACCAGCCCGGCCGCCGACAGCGCCAGCAGCGCCAGGAACAGGCCGACCACGGCCAGCGCGGCCATCGCGACGCGGTCGGCGCGCAGGCGCCGCCAGGCCAGCGTCCACAGCCCCGGGGACACCGCGTGGGCCGGCATGAATGGAGCGCCGCGCGTCATTTCAGCTCCACCCGTGGGTCGACCGCCTGGTACATCAGGTCGGCCAGCAGGTTGAACACCATGGTGGCGGCCGCCACGTAGACGGTGACCGCCTTGATGACCGGGAAGTCGCTGCGCTCGACCGCCAGGATCACTTCGCGCCCGATGCCGGGAATGCCGAAGAAGCGTTCGAGCAGGAAGGCGCCGATCAGCAGCGCCGGCAGGTTGGCCATGACATGGGTGATGATCGGGATCGCGGCGTTGCGCAGCACGTGCACCCAGACGATGCGGCGCTCGGGCAGGCCCTTGGCGCGCGCGGTGCGCACGTAGTCCTGGTTGACTTCGTCGAGCACGAAGCTGCGGTACAAACGCAAGGTCGGCGCGATCGACACCGCGAGGCCGATCAGGATCGGCAGCGTGGCGTAGCGCAGCAGATTCTCGGGCAGGCCCTCGCCCCAGCCCTGCACCGGGAACAGTCCCAGCTTGTAGGCCAGCACGTACTGGAACACGATGATGTAGACCAGGATCGAGATCGACATGCCGACGGTGCAGGCGACCATCACCAGGCGGTCGGTGAGCGAACCGCGCACGAAGGCGATCGCCAGCGCCAGCGCGATGCCGAAGAAGGTTTCAAGGATGGTCAGCGGCACCAGCACGGTGAGCGACGGGCCCAGCCGGCTGGCGATGATGTGCGAGACCGGCTCGCCGGTGCTCCAGGCGTTGCCGAAGTCGACCGTGAGGATCTGCTTGACGAAGATCCACAGCTGCACGTAGTACGGCTCGTCCATGCCGAGCTGGCGCCGGATGTTGGCGATCGCTTCCGCATTCGCCATCTTGCCGGCCAGCAGATAGGCCGGGTCGCCGCCCACCCAGTTGAACAGCACGAACACCAGCACGACGACGCCGGCCATGGTCGGCAGCATCTGCCACAGCCGCCGGACGATATAAGCAAACATGGAACCTCTTGCGCGATGAAGCGTTTTGGCACGGGGCTCAGCGCCATGGCTGGGCCTGAAAAGCCGTAACGATAGCGCATATTGATGCCGCTTGGCAGCCTACTTTTTTCTGAACGCGGCAATACGACATCCCCGGCCCGCCGTGGCGGCGCGCCGCCATCAGCCCGGCTCCCGGACTCTGTCGGCACGAGGACGGGTTGCCTCTCGGAAATGTGTTGTATATACAGCAGCGGCGAACCGAACCGTATTGACACGCTTCATACACCGATGTTCTGATGTGCCAGTTTTGCATAAAAAACAATTTGACTACGTTTTTATGCAAAGCGCGATGGACGACAAGCTTTTACATAAATATGCAGACATCCTGTTCTGGTTGCCTACGGAAAAGGGAATATGCATATGCCTGGAAAACCCCGCGTCCGCCTTACCGCAACATATCCTTGGAGTAGGTATGCACAAAAAAACAGCAATAGCACAAGCCGTTTCCTTCGCCCTCGCCGTGACGGCGCTCGGTGTCCAGCCAGCCCTGGCGCAAGAAGCTCCCAGCGGCGCCATGCAGCGGGTCGAGATCACCGGATCCAGCATCAAGCGCGCCACCGCGGAGACCGCGTCGCCGGTCCAGGTGGTCACCCGCGAAGACCTGGCCAAGTCGGGCAAGGGCACGGTCGCCGAATACCTGCAAACCCTGACCGCCGACGGCGCCGGCTCGCTGCCGACCGGCTTCGGCAACGGCTTCGCCGCCGGCTCGACCGCGATCTCGCTGCGCGGCCTCGGCGCGACCTCGACCCTGGTGCTGCTCAACGGCCGCCGCATGGCGCCGTTCGCGCGCGCCGACGACGGCCAGAAGAGCTTTACCGACCTGTCGACCGTACCGATGGAAGCGGTCGAGCGCATCGAGATCCTGAAGGACGGCGCCTCCTCGACCTACGGCGCGGATGCGATCGCGGGCGTGGTCAACATCATCCTGCGCAAGGATTTCACCGGCCTGGTGGCCAAGCTGACGCTGGGCGAATCGCGCTACCGCGACGGCGAAATGGCCAAGGGCTCGCTGACCTGGGGCAAGGGCAATCTTGACGCCGACGGCTACAACATCCTGGTCAACGCCGAGATGTACTCGAACCGCGAACTGATGAACAGCGACCGCGCCGGCCGCGCCTGGATCGGCCACGGCGACATCCGCCCATGGGGCTACCCGCTGGCGACCCAGTTCGCCGCCGGCGACGTGCGCGGCGGCGTGGCCGGCGCCACTCCGACCGGCGCGATCCGCAACCCGACCACGCTGGCGTACGAATACCTGCCGGGCTGCAGCCAGTTCTCGAACTCGGTCCAGCCGGTACCGGCCAACGGCTGCGTATGGCACCAGGACCAGTTCCGCTCGATGCAACCGCAGATCGACGGCGTCAACCTGTACGCCCGCGGCACCAAAAACATCAACAGCGAGCTCCAGGTCTACGCCGAAGCCGGCTACTCGAAGCGCGACACCTCGTTCACGCTGACCCCGGCGTCGATCACCCCGACCATTGCCTTCCCGCCGAACGCGAAAAACCCGACCGGCGTGATCAACTTCGGCTCCGGCACCAACACCACCATCACGCTGGCCCCGAACCACCCGCAGAACCCGTACGGCGTGCCGGTGCGCGTGCGTTACGCGGCGTTCGACGTCGGTCCGAGCACGCGTTCGGTCGACAACGAGTTCAACCGTTTCGTGGTGGGCGTCAAGGGCGCGGCGATGGGCTGGGATTTCGATACCGCCTACGTGCATTCGGAGTCGAAACTGGACCTGAACTACAGCAACATGCTGAACATGAACGTGGTCAGGGATGCGCTCGGCAATGCGGCCAGCCCGTACTTCCCGTACTACATCGGCACCCAGGCCAGCAAGAACCCGGCCTCGCTGTACGCGGCGATGGTGACGAACGCGACTTCGCACTCGACGACCAAGCTCGACATCGTCGACTTCAAGGCCTCGCGCGAACTGTTCGAGCTGCCGGGCGGCGCGTTGGGCGTGGCGGTCGGGGCCGAACACCGCCGCGAAAAATTGGACAACCCGTCGCTGTCGGGCACCCAGGACGGCACCATCAATGCCTCCTACGTCGCGGCCAAGGGCGACGAGAAGGTGTCGGCGGTCTTCGTCGAGGTGGCGGCGCCGGTCATCAAGACGGTCGAGCTGAACGCCGCGCTGCGTTACGACAAGTACACCAACTTCTCCTCGACCACGCCCAAATTCGGCGCCAAGTGGACCCCGCTGAAGACCTTCGCGCTGCGCGGCACGTACTCGGAAGGCTTCCGCGCCCCGGGCCCGGCCGAGTCGGGTGTTGAATCGCAGTCGACCGGTACCGCCACGGCGCGCGATCCGATCCGTTGCCCGGGCGGCACGCCGGCGGCGGGCGCCAACGCCAGCGATTGCGCCGCCTCGGTGGCCGCGGTCAAGGTCGGCAATCCGAGCCTGAGCCCGGAAAAGTCGAAAGGCACGACCCTCGGCATGGTCTGGGATCCGCTGAACAACACCAGCCTGTCGCTCGACCTGTGGAAGATCAAGCGCACCGACGAAATCAATCCGTTGCCGTACAACGAGGCAGCCGCGCTGCCGACCGCGGTGCGCTCGGATAACAACCTGATCGGCGCCAACGGCCAGGTAATCCCGAACTCGGGCACCCTGCTCATCTCCAAGGCCCCGTACCGCAACTCGAGCTACACGGAGATCAAGGGCGTCGACCTGGATGTCAAGCAGCGCTTGCCGCTCGGCGAGTACGGCCGCCTGACCGCAGGCCTGACCTGGACCCACATCGCCTCGTGGATGCGGGCCGAATCGGCCACCGTCAAGTACCAGTACGCCGGCACCCACGGCAACTGCGATACGTCGAACTGCGCGGGCACGCCGAAGGACAAGATCAGCCTGGTCGCCAGCTGGGACAAGGATGCCTGGAACGTCACCGCGACCGCCAACTACCGCGCCGACATGAAGAACGTGGCGTTCGCGGGCGACCTGTGCGCGTCGAGCTTCGCCAACGGTTCGCCGGCGCCGGGCGGCTGCAAGCTGGCCTCGTTCACCAGCGTCGACCTGTCGGCGCGCTACAACGTGACCAAACAGCTGCAACTGTTCGGCTCGATCTCGAACCTGTTCGACAAGATCGCGCCGCTTGACCCGCTGACCTACGGCGGCATGAGCTACAACCCGATGGATGCGAGCGGCGCCATCGGCCGCTACCTGAAGCTCGGTGCGCGCTACCAGTTCTGATCCGGTCACTGGAAACGAGCCAAAAGGGCGGTGAGAGATCACCGCCCTTTTTTCATTCGTCGCCTGCGTGCGGCGCCGGGGGGATCGTCCTAACCCCAAACCGGACTTTTGTAAATACGAATTTTCTACAAGTGCCACAAAAAGTTGTTTTTTTGACTCTCTGCCTATTTCAAATTGACATTAATTATCACGAATGATTTGATTGTCACGCTGTAAAACATTGCCATTTTTTATTTTTCTTGTGGCATCACACTTTAATAACAACTGGCACCCAGCCGGCATCGCGGGCGGGGGCACAGAGCTAACCGGGAAATCACAATCATGATGGTGGAAACTGTTTTATCTCGTTCAGTCCGTTTAATGTTCGCCGGCGGCATGGCGATGGCTGTGTCGGCTGCCTACGCCCAAGAGGCGCAACCGATGCAGCGCGTCGAGGTGACCGGCTCGCGCATCCCGTCGCTCAATACAGAGGGGGCCAGCCCGGTCACCGTGCTGGGGGCGAAAGACATCAAGATCGACGGCGTGCGCAACGTCGAAGACCTGATGAACAACATGCCGCAAGTGTTCGCCTCGCAAGGCGCGGCGATCTCGAACGGCGCCACCGGCACCGCAACGGTCGACCTGCGCGGCATGGGTACGCAGCGCACCCTGGTGCTGATGAACGGGAAACGGCTGCCGGCCGGTAGCGCGCTCACCACCGCGGCCGACCTGAACCAGATTCCCTCCCAGCTGATCAAGCGGGTCGACATCCTGACCGGCGGCGCCGGCGCCGTGTACGGCTCGGGCGCGGTCGCGGGCGTGGTCAACTTCATCATGAAGGACAACTTCGAAGGCGTTGAGGTCGAGGCCAATGTGTCCGGCGCCAACCACCAGCAGCACAGCGACGAAGCGCAGGCCGTGGTCACCAAGAAAGGTTATCCGCTGCCGGGCAACAAGAATTTCGATGCGAAGAAGCACGACTTCAGCATCCTGGCCGGCGCCAACTTCGCCGACAACAAGGGTAACGCCACCTTCTTCATTTCGCACCGCCACGCCGACGCCCTGCTCCAGTCCGCGCGCGACTTCTCGTCCTGCTCGCTCGGCGCATCGGACCCAGGCTTCGCCTGCTCCGGCTCGAACACCTCGATCGCGCGCGTCGGCGGCTTCACGCCGGACGCCAACGGCAACCCGCGCCGCTACGTGTCGGCCACCGATGCCTACAACTTCGGCCCGCTGAACTTCTTCCAGCGTCCGTCCGACGAGTACAACGTCAACTCGACGCTGCACTACGACCTCAACGAGAACGCGCGCCTGTACAGCGAGTTCAACTTCCACAACTACACCACCGACGCGCAGATCGCTCCGGGCGGCATCTTCTACGGCGAGCAGGCCACGATCGCCTACGAGAACCCGCTGCTGAACGACGCCTGGCGCACCGCGCTGGGCCTTAAGAAGCCGGGCGACACCACCACCTTGTCGGTCGGCAAGCGCAACGTCGAAGGCGGCCCGCGCAGCAACAACATCACCGACTCGTCGTTCCGTGAAGTGCTGGGCGTCAAGGGCAATCTCGGCAAGTGGAGTTACGACGTGTTCGCCCAGTTCGCGCGCGTCAACCACCAGGACCGTTCCACCGGCTACTTCTCGACCCGCCTGATCGGCCGCGCACTCGACGTCGTGCCGGACGCGAACGGCAAGGCGGTGTGCCGCTCGGCGCTCAATGGCACCGACGACAAGTGCGTGCCGTACAACCTGTACAAGCAGGGCGGCGTCACCCAGGCGGCGCTGGACTACCTGCAGGCGGTCGGCTCGAATGGCGGCTACACCCAGCAAAGCATGTTCGGCCTGAACTTTGGCAGCGACCTCGGCGACTACGGGATCAAGCTCCCGACCGCCACCAGCGGCGTCGGCGTGTCGTTCGGCTACGAACAGCGCGTCGAGAAGCTCTCGTTCCAGCCTGACTACGAAAACCAGACCGGCGACCTGTCGGGCGCGGGCGGCGAGTCGCCGCCAGTCTCGGGCGCCTACAATGTCAAGGAAGCGTTTGGCGAGATCAAGATCCCGCTGATGGACAACGCCGCCTTCGCCAAGCACCTCGACCTGTCCGGTTCGTATCGCCGCTCGAAGTACAGCACCGGCGCCAACACCAACACCTTCGGCGCCGGCCTCGACTGGCAACCGGTCGATGCGCTGCGCCTGCGCGGCTCGCTGCAGCGTTCGGTGCGCGCACCGAACATCTTCGAACTGTACACCCCGCAAGCGGTGGTACTGGCCGGCCCGAACGACGACCCATGCCAGGGCGACAAACCGAAAGCTACCCAGGCACAGTGCGCCAACACCGGCCTGCCGGCCAACCTGTACGGCAAGGTCGACGCCAACTCGACCAACCAGTACAACGGCCGCACCGGCGGTAACCCGAAGGTACAGCCGGAGACCGCGGACACGGTGACCTTCGGCTTCGTGCTCGAGCCGATGAAGAACCTGACCCTGACGGTCGACGCGTTCAAGCTGAAGATCAAGGACGCGATCCAGAGCGCCAACTCGCAGGCCACCTTCACCCAGTGCTTGAACACCGGCAACCCGTTGTATTGCAACATGGTGCACCGCGACAGCCTCGGCTCGCTGTGGCTGCTGCCAACCGGTTACGTCGAAGCCGGCACCACCAACATCGGCTCGCAAGGGACCTCGGGCATCGACCTCGGCGCCAGCTACCGCGCCAGGCTTGCTGGCCTGGGCGGCCTCGACTTCACGCTGAACGGCACCTTCGTGAAAACCTATGAAGTCGAGAACCTGCCCGGCGCCGGTTCGTACGATTGCGCCGGCCTGTATGGCCCGACCTGCGGCACGCCGACGCCGAAATGGCGCCACAAGTTCCGTACGACCTGGTCGAGCCCGTGGAACTTCGACGTGTCGGTCACCTGGCGCTACTTCGAGCGTGTCAAGAACGACATTCTCGACCCGAACCAGCTGCTGTCCGGCGACCCGGCCGATCCACTCACGCTCGACACCAAACGCGACACCTACCTGGCGTCGCGCAGCTATCTCGACCTGAGCGGCGTCTACCGCTTCAACAAGAAACTGGCGCTGAGTGTCGGCATCAACAACCTGCTGGACAAGGATCCGCCGCTGGGTTCGTCGAGCTCGATCGGCGGCAGTTCGGGTAACGGCAACACCTACCCGCAGATCTACGACTCGTACGGTCGTTTCGTCTACGCCAACATGACCTACCGCTTCTGATCGCAGCCACACCGGCGGCCTGCCGCCGGTCCCACCACATCGCCACCGGTGCAAGCCGGTGGCGATTTTTCATGGCGCTGTCCTCGCCAAGTGTGGAAAACTCCAATCGCATCTCTTAGCAGCATCTCCGATGAATTGATGCGCTGGGCGTCCAGTGCCCAGCGCCAGCCCAGGTAGTTCGGAAGGTAGCGGGTGGCCACCCCGTGGAAGTGGGCCAGCCATTCCCGAAACCGGCTGTGGTAGGAATTCACGTTCTGCATGTGGATGGCGCCCCTGACCCGCACGCCGGCGCGCAGATTAACCGCTTCATGAGTAATGCCGGCCTCGAGGGCGAAGTAACGGTAGGCCGCATTCGAGTCGCTGACGAGCAGCACGTCGTTATCCAGGACCGGCGGCAAGCACTGGCGTAGCTGGCGTTTCGTGACGGGCCCCTTGCCGGTGACGAAATCGAGCGTCTGCCTCGTCCGGTCGCGTGCGACCAGCACGCATACCTGCTCGTCGGAAATGCCGCGTTTGGACGCCGCACCGCCTCGTTTGCCGGGCGGTCGGTCCAGCTTGCGCGCGCCCTTGTCTGATTCGAGCAGGTAAAGCTCGTCCGCTTCGACGATCCCGTGCAATCGCTGCGGCCTGTCGTTTTTGGTAACCGTCAAGAAGCGATGGCGCCAGCGAAAACTCGTGTTCTCGTGAACACTCACGGCTGCCGCGGCCCGGCGCACCGTCGTTGAATTAAGGACACAATCGAGGTAATCCAACCAGGGGTCGTCTCAGAAAACGGAAAATAAAGCACGCTAAGCCGTTTGCAGTGCCAGTGCCGCCCGACACTTCCATCACCAGCCGCCATGTCGGGGTGCCCTCAAGAAAAGGATTTTTATGTACGCTAAGCACGTGCACCAACGTTTTCGAGTGTCGTGCAAACGCTGTACCCCGCCATCAAAGCCTCTAGCTCGCTAATGGCGCATCAATCTGACCGTCTCCCCTGTTAATCCCTGTCAGCTTGCCGGATTGCGTGCCATGACGATCCACGCCGCGCCGTCGATCATCACCGACCGCTCGCCGGGGAGGCCCGCGAAGGCGGCACGAACCGCGGCCAAGGCGCGGGCGCGGATGTCGTCGGGCTGATCAGCGAGCGCACGCGACAGCGGGCCGACCTCGAACGCCATCTTCACCGCGTCGTCGATCGCCGCGTCCCGCGTCCCGCCCTCGCCGAACGGGATGGAAGCATCGAAGGGCGCGATAGCGATATCGGTGAAGCCGGCCGCCGTCAGGATGCGTGCCACGCGCCCCCGGTCGCCGAACGAGAATGGGCCGGGCGCTTCGGGATCGGGCGGCGCGG